>JBELAL010000071.1:0-21587 GCA_049508835.1 Holophaga sp.
AATGGTTCACACCCGAATCAAGGACCTGGAGCGCCTTGGTTACAGGGTCGTACTGGAGCCTCTCGAAGATGTTCCATAACTAGGTTAATATGCAATAGTTACCGCATGTTCTCATGGCAGTACCTATCTGCCTTCCTTCGTCCAGCAGACCATCGATTTCGCCGCCAGGCTGAATGCAGCGAACGCACCTCTCGCCGGCCTGATCGATCCAAGTCGTACGGCGGTGGCGGGACATGACATGGGCGGGAGGGTCGCGGCGCAGATGGCCGGAGTTCGCACCGTCCAACCCGGCATTCGGTCGGATATGCGGGTGAAGGACAAACGCGTGAAGGCCGTGGTCATCAGCGCGCCATCCCTGTATCGCGTGGCCACCTGTGATTACAGCGCCGTCAAGGTGCCGCTGTTGCTGTTGCAAGCCGACAGCGACCCTGGTTTCACTCTGGAGGATGGCACGAGAGCATACCGTGAGACCTCCACGATGAATAAATTTCTCATTGTTTTTTTGAACACGAACATTAACTATTTTCCCTACTCGCCCTACTCGACAATCCTGCGGATGGATCTCCGCGCGCCCCGCCGAGCCGACCTCATCAACCATTTCACGACGGCCTTCCTCCTGGAAACGCTCAAAGGCGACCTGGAAGCCCGCCAGGCACTGCTCCCCAATGCCGTGGATTTCACGGAAGTCCGATACACCACCGCCTTAAAATAGTGTGCCGGCCCTGCCGGCGGGATTTCGTCCTCCTGGCAATGATGTTCAACACCGGAGCCAGGGTCCAGGAAATCCTCGATCTCCGGCCCTGTGATCTCCAGTTGGAGCGGCCCTTCCAGGTGCGCTTGTTCGGAAAAGGGCGAAAGGAGCGCACCTACCCCCTGTGGCCCCAGACAGCCCAACTGCTCAGGGCATTCCTTACCGAAACGGGCATTGAAGGGGATAGGAATTTCAAGGGCCCCAAACTGCCCGGGACCACCAGGACATGGACCCAAGGCGCAGACAAGGTCGGGCCCCCACAGCGACCACGGGGTCTCCAGGGTGCATGCAAAATTGTTATGCAGTGCACCGCATAACAATTTCAGGTTCATGGAGGCAAGCTCGAAAAGGCCGGCGCCATCCGGGCGTCCCTGGACCGGTGGGCCCGGGGCTGGCCACCCGGCGCCGATCCCGTGCGCGACCTCCGCCTGGGCGCCCTGGCCCGGGGCGGGCTGAAAAAGGGCCTGTCCCGGGACCTGGAACGCCTCATCTGCGGCTACCTGGCCCAGGACCATTGCGGCCAAGCCATCCGCGCCCGCATCGCGCTCCACGCCATGGACCAGAAGATCCGCCGCTCCTCGCCCGAGGCGGCGGATGCCTTGGCTGCGCCCTGAGCCCGGTCCTTCCGCGGCGTCAGCCTAACAGGCCGAGCGACTCCAGGTCGGTGAGGCCTTCCTCACCGAAGCCGGCCGCATCCAGGTCGAGCGGGTCCCAGGGCTTCCGTTCCAGGATGGTGACGGAACCATCCGGGTCCACCCTGACCTCGGCCGGCAGGATCCGATCGAAGCCCAGGAAATCCTGGCCGGGCACGGCCCAGGACGCGAGGCCCTTGCCATCGGCTCCGGCGCTCCCGCAGAACCGCCAGTCGAAGAAAGCGGTGGACGCCGGAAGGAAACCCTGGGCCTCGGAAGCCAGGCTGCAGCCACCCACGAACGAACCTTTCGGGTCCTCCGGAACGATGGCCGCCACCGTCCTGGGGCCGACCAACAACTTTTCGTTCCCATGTTCCAGGCTTCCGGCCGTGGCGGCTTTGGAATCCATGCCTTCCGTCTGGTAGTTCACCCGGGAACCCGGGCAATGGGTGCCGAACCACCACGACTGGTTGGATTCGTTGCGGACCACCAGCGGGGGAACGGGGGCCGGTGCCGGGGCCTCGGGTTTCCGGGTTTCCCCGGCGAGCCGTTTGGCGGGCCGTGGGCCTTTGCCCTGATCCCCCGGGGCAGCTTCCTCGAAGCGGCCCCTGGAGCGTTTCCCGCTGGTCTGGAGGTTCCCCCCGGTGTCCATGGGCGTCCGGGGCCCTGGAGCCGACCCCATGGAAGGGTTGCCCGGAATGGCTGGTTTGCGGTTCTGGGCCGGGACCCCGGGGGCCGGCTTGAAGGGGAGCGCTGCCGGAAGGGCCGCCCTCTGCTGGGCCTGGTCCCCGGGAGCGGGCTTGGAAGGGAGCGCCACCGGAAGGGCCGTCCTCTGCTGGGCCTGGAACCCGGTTCCCGTGGAAAGGCCGGGATTCCCCGAAACAGGCAGGGCGCCGGCAGTCAGCTTGGACTCGAACGGGGGCGGGGCCGAGGCCGGCGTGAGCATTGACCGCAGGGCCTGGGCCCCGGTGTCCAGGGCCTGGATCCCGGTTTGCAGGACCACGAACGGAAGCGCGGCCGGCAGATGGTCCAACCCCCGGGCGAATTCGGCCCGGTAGGCCTCGAGGGGCGAAGGACCGGGAGCGGCATAGGAATCCCGGTTGAGCCACAGGGTGTCGCCCGCACAGATCCCGGGGTGGACGATGGCCGTCCCATTCACCAGGGTGGTGGGATTGAGCAGTTCGAGGGATTTCATGGGCGGCAGTTGGGCGTTGCCCCCCTTGTCCCACCGGAAGACCAACCTCGTTCCATGGGGGTTTTTCCCATCGGCATCCAGCACCAGGAGTTCTATCGTGCCCGCGGGGTAGGCCTTGTCGTCCCATTCCAGGGTCATGGCCACCCCGGGTGGCGCCACCACCTCGTGCTCCAGGTCGAGTTTCACCGGGCAGGCGGCGCTGGCGGAGCGCAGGGTCGCATCGGGGAAGGTCCGGGTCGGGACCAGGCTCCAGGGCCTGGTTGACAGGCTGCTGACCTTGAAACCCACGTGGGCGTACCCCAGGGTCCCCGCGGCCAAGGCGAAGCCGAGGGTGGTCCATTGTTTCCACATTGGCATCATCAAATCCTCCGAGGCTCGGTTCGAGGCTCAGGAGATACGTGACGTTAAACTATTTATTGTTCCCCAAAAAAGAGCATCCAGGGCCAGGTCAAAGCCGGTGGACCCAGTCGCTGACCTCCTCAAGGACCCCCCTGGCCAGTTCCGGGTCCACCGCCACCCCCATCCGCTCCAGGGAACCCAGATCGTTCAGGCGGGCCAGCACGCCGGGCACGGCCAAGGGCAACCGGCCGGCGGGCACCAGGTCCCGATAGATGGCCACCACCAGGGCTTCGTGGCGCAGGGGAGCCGGATCCTCCAGCAGGGCGGTGATCCCGGCCGCCAGGGCATCGTAGGCCGCCTTGACCGCATCCCCGGGGGGGATAGCGTGCAGCCGGCCCGGCCGGCCCGCGCCCCCCGGCGTCGCGGCCCGCGGCCGGGAAGCGCCCGTCCCGGACGACGACGGCCGTGGCTCCGGCGCTGCCGGATCCTGGGCATGGACATGCCCATTGACCCCGGATGCGGCGCAAGCCCCGTCCTTAAGAGCGGAGTCAAGCCGTGATTTTTCCCCTTGCGTGGATTTTGGATTTCGCCATACTTTCGCCATCACTAAATCCTCGCAAGAGGAACCGCCGAGGGGCCCTCAGTGGCAGCCTGTGAAGCCATGCCGTCAGGCGGGCGTCGAAGCAGGAACCTGCGGCGCGAGCCGTGGGAATCCCCTTCCTTCAGGGAGATTCCCGGACCGGTTCGGTGGGCTGGTGCCGGCGCAGCCAGCACGCCAGCCCCGGCGCAAAGCGCCCTGGCCGGAATCCGGGCAATGCCAACGGCTGGAGCCACTTGATGTTTAGGCACGCCGTCATGTTCGTCTTTTTTCCGCTTTATCTCAAACGATGCAATTCATTTATTGCCGGAAGTTGGGTCAGATGGGTAGATCACCGTGTACCGATTCCAGGTGGTACCCGACCGGAAGGACCTGCCCACTGCTTCGACGCCAAAGCCGTCATCTCCCTTCACACCCACCCGGATCAGCCCTCATGACCCCAGGGGACAGTGGGGGCCTCAAGGTACCTGGTTCACGCCTCGGCGGCCCTCGACCAGACATGCGCCGACGCTCGTCAACCTGTCCGCACCATTTCGCGTTTCCCTTGTTTTTCAGGCATCTTGTGCCGTTCCTTTGCTGGCCTTTCCGCCTCGATTCCGGCGTTCGTGGTAGCCCGGTGGTAGCCCGGAGAGGTGGTATGCTGGGCGTTTTCACTGAGGCCTATTCAGAATGCGATTCACTCAAGAAGAGATCGAGAAGATCGAGCCCCAGCCTGTGCGGAAGAACTACTCCGACCCCAAGACAGCCGGCCTGGTGCTGCGGGTCACCCCCAATGGCGCGAAGTCCTGGTGGTTCGTCTACCGCATGGGCGGCCGATCCTCCCCGAAGCGTTGGCTCAAGTTCGGCGAATTCGACGCCCTGCCCCTCAACCGGGCCCAGAAGCAGGCCCGGATCTATCGCGCCCAAGTGGATACCGGGGTGGACCCCGCCAAGAAGATCAAGGAGGAGACCACGGAAGGCGAGACCGTCGCCAGTCTTGCCAGGAAGTACCGGGTGGAGGTCATGCCGAAACTGGGCGCCAGCACTCAGGGAAGCTACGGGAGCGCCCTGGATATCTACATCCTTCCGAAGCTGGGCCGGTTCCCCGTCCGGGAGTTGACCACCAACCAGGTCCAGGTCTGGCATGACGCGATCTCCTTCCCCATCGCCGCCAACCGGGCTCTGGCGACCCTTTCGGCCATGATGACCCTGGCCGTCGAAGTCTGGGGGATGCGTCCCGATGGCCTGAATCCCTGCACCCGCGTGGAACGGAATCCAGAGCCTCCCCGGGCCAGGGACGTCCGAATGGAGGAACTGCGCGCGGTCGGCAAGATCCTCGGGGAAATGGAGGCCGAAGGGTCCCACAGCCTTTGGATGTTTGCCGCCATACGGGTCGCTGCCCTCTGCTGGGGCCGTGTCTCCGAGGTCCTGGGGCTGCGCCGGGACCGGGGGACGTACCTGGAGGACGGCTACGCCACCATCAAGGAGCACAAGGGCAAGAAGAAAGCCGGCGACAAGCGCCTGGAGATTCCCCCGCCGGCAGCCGCGATCCTGCGCAAGCTGTCCCAGGACGGCAACAACCCCTACTACTTCCCCGGCCGGGTCCGGAACCGCCCCATCAGCCGTGACGGGCTCTACAAGGTCTGGGCGGAGGTCTGCATCCGGGCCGGGGTGGAGGATCTGAACATCCACGACTTCCGGTCCCTGGCAGCCAGCGAGGCCGAGGCGCAGGGTCTCGGCCCCAAGACCGGCGCGGCAATCCTCGGCCACAAGGACATCCGGACCACCCTGAAGCACTACACCCGGGCCCGGAAGACCCGGGAGGCTGCCGCCAAGGTGGCAGAGCCGATCGCCAGGGCCCTTTATGGCAAGGTCTCGGGAGAAGAGGACTTTGATTCGGCCGATAGAAGTACCACGATCACAGCAAAAAGAACAAAAAGGAGATCTTGAAATCCCCAATGGGTTGCGCCCTTGGTCCCATTACCGTATTATTTTTTCGGGAATTACAATACCGTGTCTCGTCCATCCAACCCCGAACTTCATCCTGGCCAAGTGCTCCGCACCAAAGCCCTCGCCGCTTGGTCGGCCAACCCGGTCCGGCTGGCCCAGCGTCTGGTCAGGGAGGGGCGTCTCCAGAAGCTGGGCCAGGGGCTTTTCGCGGTCCCCAGGACCAGCCGGTTCGGCATGGTTCCGCCCGATCTTCCCACCCTGCTCACCGCCTTCCTGGAGGGTGCCCCGTACGTTGTCACCGGGCCCCCCGTCTGGAACAGCCTGGGGTTGGGCTCCACGGCCCTGTGGGCCCAGGCCCTGGTCTACAACACCAAACGATCCGGCGAGTTCAAGCTGGGCAACCAGAAGGTCCTGCTCCGGCGTATCCGCTTCCCTGAAGATCCGACCCCCGAATGGTTCGCGGTTGATCTGCTCGAATCCACGAAGGCTTCGGGCCTCTCGAAGGAGGAACTCCGTCCGAGGCTGGTCGAGGCACTCAAGAGCCGGCGTCTGGATCCGGAACGCCTGAAAGCCATGGCGGACGCCTACGCCGTCGCGCCCAACCGCAGATTGGTGGATGAGGCAATCAAGGAGGCCCTTTGACCTTCATCCACTACGACCCCGAATTCCCGGACCTGTTGAAGATCGTCGCCGAGGAGCGCGGGATTGTTGCGCCCCTGATCGAGAAGGACTACTGGGTCACCCATACCCTTTGGGCCCTCCAGGATGCCGGCCTGGAGATCTGGTTCAAGGGCGGCACCAGCCTGTCCAAAGGGTTCGGCCTGATCCAACGGTTTTCCGAGGATCTGGACCTGAAGGTGGAAGGCGGTGCACGGAGCCTGCCCTCCGTGCGCAACTGGAAATCCAAGGAGCGCGGTCCTCGTGCGGAACGGCGGGCGTTCTTCGAGGCGTTGGCCGGGTTGCCTCTGGTCGATCTCGATCTCCGCCTCGATCTCGCTTCTATGGGAGAGAGATGCACCAATGCAGGGATCGAAGCACGCTACCCAGGCCATCATCTGGCCCAGATGCCCGGTGGCCTGCGGCCCTTTGTCCTGCTGGAGGTCGGGGACGCCAGGGTCCGCCCCTTCGTGGAGCGCCCCATCAGCTCATGGGTTCAGGAACAGCTGGATGCCCAGGGAATGGCCTCTGGCTTCACCTTGAACCGGCCAACGGTCAGATGCATTCATCCCTTGGTGACCCTGCTGGAGAAACTGGATGCGATCAGCCGCCGGTTCCAGGCGGGCACGGACCCTGCCCAGTTCGTCCGCCATTACGAGGATGCGGCCCATATCATCCGCTCGGAAACCGATCTGCCGCCCCCTGAGGCAACCCCCACCACCCTGGCCCAGGACATGTTCAATGCAAGGCAGATCCGCAAGATCCCTTCAGCGATGAATCATGCCTTTACGCCTTCGCCGGATTCCGCCTGGGAATCCATTCGCCGCTCCCACGAAGCCATCGCACCTATGTTCTGGGGCGGGCGTTTAACCCTTGCCGAAGCCAGCGAGAACATCAAGGCCTGGATCAACGAACGCCTTTAGCCGTTCGATCGAGGTTGCTGGGTGCACGACCATGGCTAGCCGAGCCGAACCTGAGGAACTGCTGAGAATCCTGGAAGCCGGGCTTGGCGGATAGCACAACTGGCACGGTTACCAGTTTCCCACCGGGACCTTCATGGGGGAAGAGATGCCCCGAAACCTCCCGGGCCGCGGGAGCAAGCAAGAGTTGGAGCTGACCTCTTTTCAATCGCCGTCCGCACGGCCCTGTCCTTTCCCAGCCATGGCCACCAACCTGCCCAGCTGCCCTGAACACTATTTCTCGCGCACGCCCTGGCGCACACTCTGGGGTATCGCACCAACGGGCCCGATCCACCTGGGGTATGCGGCGTATCTGCTCCTGTTGCGCTGGCTACGCGCCCGCGGCTCGGTGCCGGTGGTCCTGATCGCCGACTATCACGGCTACCTCGACGCCGGGAAGGCCGCTTGGCCCAGGTTGGCCGCATTATCGAATGAATATGCACGCACAGTGACGCGGGCTGGGCTCGGCGACTCACTAGTGTTCACTCGAGAGGCTTACGCCCGGCCAGGATACCTAGAAGCGTTATTCCGCCTGAGCCCCGCGGTTGGACTGGACAAAGCGCTCCGGACCGGAGCCACCACCCTGGGTTTTGGCAGAAGTGCCTCCTCGCTTAGCGAAGCGCTGTACGTAGCCACCCAGGTGATCGACCCCTGGTTCTTCGGCTGTGACGCGGTCCTATGCGGGGCGGACGAGCGCCCAATTTACGATTTCGGGCTGGAACTGCTCGCCCGGGAATGGCAGTTCCACTGCAAAGGAGTGTTCCTGCCCATGTGCCCCGGACTGATCTCGGCGGATATGCACGCCTCTGATCCCCCGGCCAACCGGATGGACCTGTTCCTGCCGCTGGATCAAGTCCGTGGCAGGCTCGAACAGGTGGCGGCTTTGGCGCCCGGGCAGTTTCTCCGGCTTTCGGAGTACTCCCGAACGGTCCTATGCCCGCTCGCCGTGGCGCTTGGAGCCAGTGTCAGGGTCGAGTGTGGGTCCCCGCCCAGCACGGTCGATCCAGTGGTGGATGCCATCGGGGCAGCACAGGAAATGCTCCAGGGGAGGGGGATCCATGACTGAAGGCTGGGCGGATGACCTGGAAAGCCTCAGCAGCAAAATCCGCGACCAGGCGGTGGCCCTTCCGCCGGCGAAGATTCCGGTATCACGATTACTGCCCAGGCTTAGGGCCGCCCGCCAGGACCTGCTTGAGTCCTTTGCGGCGGCCTCCGGCTTTCCCATGGCTGACGTCCAGCGACTGTGGACGGACATGATGGATTTCCTGGGCCACGCTCCCGCATTGGCTCCCATTCGCGCCAGTAGAGTGATTCCGGCGTCCGGGCAACTGCGGTGGTCGGCGACCCTCCGACGGGAGCCATGGGGTCGCTGTCTGATCTGCCTCCCGGCGAATGCGCCGGTCCCCTTGGCGGTCGTGCTGCCGCTCCTATTCGCTGCGGCGGGGAACACGGTCGTCATCGCGGCCTCGGCTCGGACCCGGGCCGTTGCACTCCGCTTGGCCAACCTGGTCCAGACCCAATTTCCCGAGCGGATCACGCTCTGGGGAGGCAGCGTGCGCGCCGTCATCCAGGCCCTGCTCCAGGCCGGGACCCTGGACCTGCTCTACTTCCTTGGCAGTTCCGGTCCGTTCGAGAGCATCTCGGCCGCGGCTGCCCGGTCCGGCGTCACCCTTTTCTACGAGGGGCAGGGCAACGGCGTCCTGATCGCAGGCTACGACCTGACCGGATCCACCGACATCCATCGGGTGGCATCCTTGGTGGTGGAATCCAAGGTCTTCTGCAACGGGGAAATGTGCTCCTCTCCCAATGTCCTGGCTGTGCCGGAAGCCTGCCTAGCCGACTACCAAACGGCCATTGTGGAGGCGGTTGCGGCACTGGACCGGCGTCCATCGATACCCCACCGTGCGGCCGCGATCCTGGACCGGGTCTTGGCCGAAGGCGCCGGATCCCTGGCCGTGCCCCCGGGGGAGGAGGGAACAGGCCCGATGTTCGTGTCGGTCACTTCGGCGGAGGTAGCCATGGACCATGAGTTATTTGCCCCGGCGGCGTTCCTGCTGCCCTACTCCGACCCCCAACGCCTGGTCACTCAAATTGCCCAGCACCGCTTCAACCTTCAGCTCACCGTGATGACCCGGGAAGCCGCCCTGTTTGAAAGCATCCTGGCCGGTACTCGGCATGCCCGTTATTGCTGGAACATGTTTCCTGTGGACCAGGATCTCCGCCTTCCCTGGGGGAATTACGGCAAGAGCGGCTACAGTCCGTTGGAGGAGATCGCGACTAAGGTGTTCAGACCGGTGCTGGTAGAAGCCGGCACCGGCCTTCCCGGCCCCGGAGGGCATCCATGAACCAAACCCGACTCCTGGATGGGCCAGATCCAAGGTGGATCCTAGTCACCGTTTCGCACGAGCACTTCAGTCACTTGCGGACCTTCTGGACCGAGAATGCCAAGGTCGGCTCCAAAGTACTGGGTACCAGCCGCGAGGAAGATGAGCGTTGGGGTGGCAAGGTCCTGCTCATCGACTGGGCTGCCAAGGTCGTAGCCGGAATCGTGGACCTGCCCCTGGCCACTGGCTTGGCTGAGCACCGGGGCCGGATTTACGTGTGTTCCTACCGCAGCATACACGTGTTCAGCCCCGACTTGATGGAACTCGAGGTCTGGCGCCATCCGCTCTTCTGCAACCTACACTCGATATCTCCCATGGCAGGCGGCGGATTCCTGGTCACTTCAAGCGGAATCGACACCGTGCTGCGAGTGCCCGGAGACGGCGAGGCCGGAGTGGCCTGGCACGGCCCCGACCAGGGCTTTCTCACCACCCCGGACGGCACCGCGCGCCGGCTCGATCTGAGTTCGGATCACAGCTGCTTCTTCTACCCCACCGAAACTCAGACGACCCACGTCAACAGCGCCGTTTGGGACCCCGTGCGCGAGGGCATTGTGATGACCTTGTTCCACCAAGGGGTCGTGCTGGAAGCGGGGAAGCGCGGCAACCGGACGCTGGTCCGCGGCCTTCGTGCCCCCCATTCGGTTCACCTGGATGGAGCCCGGGGGTTGTATGCAGCTGATTCTGCCGGTGCCCGCATAGTCGAACTCCGGAATGGCCAAGTGCATCATCTGGACCTTGGGGACCATACCAAGTGGTTGCAGAGTGTCCAGTGGTGGCCGGAAGCTGACGCCTACTTGGCTCTGGACAGCACCGGTGCTCGGGTCCTGCTGGTGGACCGCAGCGGTCGAGTGTGCGACGAATTTCGGACCGGCCAGGATTGGCGCCTGCATCAGGCCCTACCCTGGCCCCGGAGCGGGTGAGACCAGGCATGCCGGAGAGCGGCGAGGCCTTTCCCGCCGGGGCGGAACCCGGCGCTACCCAAGGGCTGGACTCGGGTCGAGGGCTGCAGTCCCTCTGGGGCGTGGCACCGATCGCGCCCTTGCACCTCGGCTTATGCCACTTCTCAATCAAAGGGGATCTAATATCCAGTTCCTACCGGCTAGCCTCATGAGGGCTTCCGGAAGGCTGGCCATCGCTGCAAGCCCCTCCCTTGCCGCATCAAGAGCGGCGTCCAGAGTGGCAAAGACCCGGTTAGCCAGGGATTTTTCTCTCAATTCATCCCATACCTGTTCCTCTGGATTCAACTCTGGCGAGTATGGTGGGAGAAAAGCCAGGCGCATGCGTTTTGGGACCTCAAGGTCCCTAGCTTTGTGCCATCCCGCACCATCCAGGACCATCAGGATGAATTCCCCGGGGTGCGATGCCTCGACCTGGGCAAGGTATGAAGACATGGTGCCGGCGTTGGCCTTTTCGAAAATCGCGGTGTCATGTTTCCCATCCTTGGGACTCACGGCCCCGAACAGATAGGCATACTCCCGAACCAGCTGGGCCCCTACAACCGGGCGAATGGGGGCGGGGGCCCAGCAGGCTTTGGGGTAGTCAATGCGCCCGATCCTGGCCTCATCCTGGAACATCACCCTCAGGAGGAGCCCTTTGGCTTTGGCGATGGCCTTGGCCTTTCGGACTTGCGCTTGGTAGCCCCCTTTTTGAAGGCCTCGGCGTCCTTCGGTTCCTTCTTCGGATGGGCTGGCCTAGGAACAATTTTCCGCCACCCGTTTCGTGCCAGGATCCGATAGACCGTGGCGGTTGAAACCGGTCGGCCCAGGAATTCCTCAAGGGCCTGGTGAAGCCGACCAGCCACCAGAACGGCACCTGCGCCGGCTTGTTCGCAGAATTGGCCCAGGAAAGCCGCCTCCTCGTCTGGGGTCATGAGGGCACGGTGGCGACCACCACGTGGTCTCTCAGTAAGTGCCGCAACCCCCTGCCGGATGAAGTCGGCCTGGGTGATTCGCACGGTGGTGGGATGCCAACCGACCACCTTGCCGACGTCGACAGCGTTCATCTGGTTTTCTGCGCGAAGCCACACGCAGAGGTAGCGCCGAAAAACATCGCCGGGCCATTTCTCTCTCTGAAAGGCTTCAAGCTCTCGAAGGCGCTTGCTGGGAATTGGGCCGGGCTTGCGCATTCTGGACCTCCCTACGGTCCAGTATAACCATTTCCTTTTGATTGAGAAGTGGTATTAGACGCCATGATCCTCCGCCAGCAGGGCTTGGTGGCGTCCGGCACCTGCCACACCGTGTTGATCGCGGACTACCACGCCAGAATGTCCCACGGGCTCTGCGGTTTGGAAGCCGGCCGCCGCTCGGCTTACTATGCCAAGTACCTGCACCAGTGCTGCAGATTGCCAGCCACCTATGTCCTCGGCTCCAGCTATCAGATCCAACCCGCCTACGTGGAAGCGCTCTACTTGTCCTCGCGCGCCCTGCTCCTTTCCAAAGTCAAGGACGCCTTGCCCCAGGCGGCAAGGAGGGGACGGGACGATCCCCTGACATTGTCCGCCTGCCTGTATGGCCTTATGCAGTGCCTTGACTGCTGCTACTTGGAGGCTGATATCGTCCTGGCCGAACAGGGCCAGAAAAAGATATACGACCTGCTAGGCTGGCTCGTCCCCCCGGAAAAGGAAGCCGGAGCCCTCTCCAAGCCAAACAGTGAACTGGCCAGAAGTCCAAGTCAGTTCATCTATGTTCCCGGTTCCCATGACATCCTGGGCCACCCGATCGCCCAGAGTTCGGCCGTAACCCGGATCAGCATCCATGAGTCGAAGGAGTCGTTGCGCTGGAAGGTGCGGAAGATGTACGCGCCGCCTGGATCGCAATGTGCTGATGACGGTCGACCAAATGCCTTGCTGGAGTTTTTCCGTCATTCAGTCTTTCCCTGGAGTCCCGGTGAGGTTGTCATCACTGACCAAAACCACCGTGATCGGACCTATGGGAATTACGACACCTTTGAACGCGACTACTGCCAAGGCCTTCTGCACCCCGCCGCCTGCAAGCCGGTCTTGGAACACCAACTCTGGCGGCGCCTGGAAGCCATCCAGGCAACCATGACCTCTGATTCCTGCGCCTGGGTGGACCTGGACCGAGCGCGGGGCACCGGAGCGTAGCGATTGGCTATAAACCTTCCCGACCCTGGCGCCCGTCCAACTCCCGGACCAAAGCCATGAGCTTAAGTAGGCAGGCCTTTGGGGAATCCTGGTGCGTGTCCACGGCGAGTTCCGGTGCACTCGGCTCCTCGTATGGTGCCGAAACGCCAGTGAACTCGGCAATCAAGCCGGCCCGAGCCAGGCGGTAGAGACCTTTGGGATCGCGCCGCTCGCAGACCTCCATAGGGCATCTCAAATGGACTTCCGCGAATTCGCTGGGGGCGAACCTCGCCCTGAGCCGCTGCCGGTCCGCCCGGAAAGGTGAAAGGAAGGCCCCTATGACAATGCACCCAGCGTCCACCAGAATCCGGGCAACCTCGGCGGCCCGCCGCAGGTTCTCGCGCCTCCCCTCGACACTGAAGTCCAGCCCTGCCGAGAGCCCGAGACGGAGGTGGTCACCATCAAGGCAGAAGGCACGCATGCCGGATGTCAGCAGATGGTCTTCCAGCATATAGGCCAGAGTTGTCTTGCCCGAACCGGGCAACCCGGTGAGCCAGATGAGGAACGATCCGTGCCCGCTCATTCGTCGGCGAAGGACCACTCGATCTTCCATTGGGACCACCCTGGGTATGCCCGCCCCTTCATCGTGCGCCGGGGCCGCCATCTGGTTGCACCGCCTTGCCCGATCCATCCTGATGCCGGATCCTTCCCGCACATGAAGGAGACTATGCCAACTATCAGAATGATTCCTGGCTTGGCTGCGAAGTGCGGTCGGTGAACCCCTGGAGCGGCCTCCGAGGCATGCCCCTGCCGGTCTGGGTGCTGTGCGCCTGCACCCTGGTGAACCGCATGGGTACCATGGCCTATCCGTTCCTGGCTCTCTACCTGGTTCAGGGCCGGCACTGGACTCCCCGATCCGCGGGGACGGTCATGTTGATCTACGGCGCTGGCAGCCTGCTATCTGCGACCCTTGCCGGCTGGCTGGCGGATCGGCTTGGGCCCAGCCGGGTTCTACGAGCGAGCCTGTGGGGTTCAGGCCTAATGCTCCTTCTCTTGCCCTTGGCCAGATCCTCCGTGGCCCTGATCGGCCTCGTATTCCTCTGGGCGGTGTTCACCCAGGCCTTCTCGCCCAGTGTCATGGCCCTCCTGGCCGGTTTGGCTCCGCCTGGACGGCGCCGGGCGGTATTCGCGCTGCATCGGGTGGTAACCAACCTCGGCATGGCCGTTGGGCCGGCGGCGGGCGGGTTTATCGCCATGGTAAGCTTCCGCTGGGTATTTTGGGCCGATGGCCTCACGAACCGCCCGGAACCACCAGCCACCTGCGACAGCCCCACACTGGGACGACCGCCTGGAACGACCCCAAGCTGGCATGGCTGCTGGCATCCACCCTGCCAGTCCTGCTGGTGTTCTGGCAGATATCCGGTACTCTGCCCCTTTGGTTGGTGCAGAACCTGGGCTTCAGCGAACGGTTCTTCGGCCTGGCCCTCGCTCTGAACACGCTGATGATCGTGCTGCTTGAAGTCCCCCTCAATCTGGCCATGGCCCGGTGGCCGCACCGGCGGCAGCTCGCTCTGGGTGCCTGGTTGGTCGGCACAGGCTTCGGCCTTACCGGACTGGTGCGCACCCGCGGCGCCGTGCTGCTGACGTTGGCACTTTGGACAATCGGGGAAATGATCCTGTTCCCCGCAGTCGCCGACGCGGTCGCCACCCTCGCGCCCGAGCACCGCCGAGGCGAATACATGGGTCTGCATGCCCTGGCCTTCGCCGTGGCCGTGGCAGGTGGCCCCTGGCTCGGCATGACGGCTTATGCCTGTGGGGACACCCAGGCGCTCTGGGCCGGCTCGTTCCTCCTTGGCTGCATCAGTACCGTCAGTCTCTCCCGGTTCAAAGCGACGGGGGCACCGGCGCCGAGCATTCCTCCTGCCCCTTGACCAGCTTGAACCAACGGGTCTTTCCGACCTTCAGAGTGTCACCGTCGATGACCTCAAGGCGGTCGGAGATGGAAACGATTTTCCGCTGATTCAACCGGACCCCGCCTTGGTCGACCAAGCGCTTCAGGGCGGCCTTGGAATGGTCGGGCAGACAGGCGGAGAGCAGGTCCAAGACGCCACCATAACCCTGGACCCGTACCTGGGGGATGTCGTCGGGAATGTCCCTCACCGAGAATGCAGCCGTGAACCAGGCCTCCTCCCTGCTCGCCTCTTCCTCCCCGTGGTACCTCGCCACCACGGCGGTCGCGAGCCGCTTTTTTGCGACCATGGGATGCAACTGGCCACAGGCCATGGCGCGGCCGATCCCATCCACCTCCGCCATTGGCACATCCGAATAGACTTCCAGGTAGGGGACGATCAGCGAATCGGGGATGCTCATCAATTTGCCGAACTTCTCCCGGGGCGGATCCGCCAGGGCGATGTAGTTCCCCAGGCTCTTGCTCTGCTTTTCCCGACCGTCGGTGCCGGGGGTGATCCTGGTGGTCAGGACCACCTGGGGCGGGCGCCGGTGCTTTTCCTGCATGATCCGCCCCATCAGTTCGTTGAAGAGCTGATCGCTGCCCACGATGGTCAGGTCGGAGTCTAGCATGTAGGAGTCATACCCCTGCAGCAGCGGGTAGAGCATCTCGTGGATGTAGATCTCGGCCTGGTCCTGGATCCGCTTCTGGAACATGTCCCGCTTGATCAGCTGGGAATGGGTCACCAGCGAAGCAATGGCCAGGAAATCGCCCAGTTCCATGGTGCCGAACCATTCTGAGTTCCGCCTGACCTCGAACACCGAGGGGTCGGTCAGCAGGACCAATCCCACCTGGGCCAAGAAGCGATCCAAGTTCCGTTCAATCTCCTCCGGGGCAACCAGGCGCCGTGTCAGCGACCTGCCGGTCGGATCCCCGATCCGGGTGGTGAAATCTCCGATCAGGAATACGACCTTGTGTCCGTGCTCCTGGAACCGCCGCATCATCCACACGTTGACAGCATGGCCCAGGTGGAGGTCCGGCGCAGTGACGTCCACTCCATACTTGATCCGCAGCGGCCGATTCAGCGCCAACCGGGCGCGCAACTCGTCCAGCGAATAAATCTCGTCGGTGGTCCTCGCCAAGTTGGAGAGGTCGATGGGTGTTGGCATCATCTGGGAATTTCCTTCCTCATGGCCTTTGGTTGCCGCCGAGTGGCCCAAGGTTCCAGCCGGCCGGAACCTGCGGCCTGGAATGGGCACCCCACACCAAATGGTGCTCCCGGAACCGGCAAGCATGTCCGTAGCTGAGAGCCCGGGCCCGCAGGAGAGCGCCCTTGTATCCCCTACCCTCGAACCACCTGGAAGCTCTGGAATCCGAGGCGATCCATATCCTCCGGGAAGTCGCGGGGCAATGCAGCCGGCCAGCCCTCCTTTTCAGCGGCGGCAAGGACAGCGCCACGCTCCTGCGCTTGGCCGAGATCGCCTTCCGGCCTTGGCGCTTCCCTTTCCCGTTGCTCCATATCGACACCGGCCACAACTACCCCGAGGTGATCGCCTTCCGCGACCGGAGGGCGGCGGAACTGGGGGAAAGGCTCATCGTGCGGTCAGTGGAGGATAGCATCGCCAAGGGCAGAGTGGTCCTGGGCCATCCAGGGGAGAGCCGCAACCGGCACCAGAGCGTGACCCTGCTCGATGCCGTGGCGGAGCTCGGATTCGACTGCCTCGTCGGCGGCGCCCGTCGGGAGGAGAAGAATGCACGGGCCAAGGAGCGCGTCTTCAGTTTCCGGGATTCCGCTGGGCGGTGGGATCCCGAGGTACAGCGACCGGAACTCTGGAACCTCTACAACGCCAGGGTCCGCCCCGGTGAGCACACCCGCGTCTTTCCCCTCTCCAACTGGACCGAATTGGACGTGTGGTGCTACATCGCCCAGGAACAGCTGGACCTGCCGGAACTCTATTTCGCCCATGAGCGGGACGTGGTGGTCCAAGCCAACGGCATGCTGGTGCCCGTCACCCCGCTGACCCCACCCCGCCCGGGGGAACAAGTGGTGACGCGCCGGGTGCGATTCCGCACCGTGGGTGACATCCCCTGCACCGCGGCGGTGCCGAGCGAGGCGACCACCCCGGCTGGGGTCATCCAGGAGACGTCGGCCTCGCGACTGAGCGAACGAGGTGCCACCAGATTGGACGATCGAACCGGGGAGGCGTCCATGGAATGGCGCAAACGCGAGGGTTATTTCTAATGGCCACCGCGCCTGCCCCCGGCATCCTGCGGTTCCTGACCTGCGGCAGTGTGGACGACGGTAAGAGCACGCTCATCGGCCGATTGCTCTTCGACAGCCGGGCTATTCAGGATGATGCCCTGGCCGCCTTGGAAACCAGTAGCCGGAACTACGGACGTTCAGACCTGGATTTCAGCCTGTGCACGGATGGCCTCCAAGCCGAACGTGAACGGAGGATCACCATCGACGTCGCCTACCGCCCGTTCATGGCGGGAACCCGGCGCTACCTCCTGGCTGACGCTCCCGGCCACGAGCAGTACACCCGTAACATGGTGACCGCCGCCTCCACCGCCGACATGGCTGTTGTGCTCATCGACGCGACCAGGGGTTTCCGGCCCCAGACCAGGCGGCACCTCCTCCTGGCAGGTCTCATGGGGCTTCCCCGCGTGGTGGTCGCTGTCAACAAGATGGACTTGGCTGGCTGGTCCGAACCGGTATTCAGAGAAATCCGCCGCGACCTGGGCGCCTTTGCCGCCCACACCGGACTGCGCTGCCCAGATTGCCTGCCCCTCTGTGCCCTGGCCGGAGACATGGTGGTGAGCCGGGGTCGGCGCTTGGCCTGGTATCAGGGTCCGACCCTGCTTGAACTGCTCGAGGCGGCATCCCCGGCCGAGCCCTGCCGGGACGCCCCCTTCCGTTTCCCGGTCCAACTGGCCTGGCCGTACCCGGACCTGCCGGGAGGTCCACTGGCTTGCCTGGGCCGGGTGGAGAGTGGACGGGTGGCGGTTGGCGACACGATTTTGGTCCTGCCGGCCGGAAGGCCGAGCCGGATCGCAACCATCGATCTGCACCAGCGGATGGTGGCCGAGGCTTTGGCAGGCCAGAGCGTGACCCTTAGGTTGGAACCACCGGCCAACCTAGCCCGAGGCGATCTCTTGGCGGAGGCCACCGTGGCCCCCTGCCCCAGCCGCCGGCTGGAAGCAGTCGTGTGCTGGTTTGAAGGCAAACCCTTGGCCTCCGGCGCACGCCTGCTCCTGCAGCATGGCACCCGCACCGTCAGCGCGGAGGTTGCTGAGATTCGCGGGCGGCTGGACCTCCAGGACCTTTGTCAGCGGCCCGCGGAGGCCATGGAAATGAATGACATCGGCACGGTGATCCTGAACCTGCGGCAGCCCATCTGCCCCGATCCCTACCGTCGGGTACGTAACGGGGGCGCGTTCATTCTGATGGATGAAGCTACCCATGCCACCGTCGCCGCCGGCATGGTGCAGGAGGCGTGCCTGCCATGAGCGCCCGCTCCGTCAATCTGCTCCGGACCACCCTGGGCGGGCTTCTGGCATGGGTGGCATGGGCCGGCGCACCGCCACAGATCCTGAACGTATCGTACGACCCGACCCGGGAGTTCTACCAAGAATTCAACGCGGCCTTTGCCAAGACCTGGAAAATCCGTACCGGTCAGGATGTCACCGTGCGCCAGTCACACGGTGGCAGCGGAAAACAGGCTCGCGCGGTATTGGATGGCCTGCCCGCCGACGTGGTGACCTTGGCCCTTGCCTATGACATCGACGCCCTGGCAGCCCAAGGTGGACTGTTGGCCATGGATTGGCAGCGGCGCCTGCCGTTCAACAGTTGTCCCTACACCTCCACGATCCTGTTCCTGGTGCGCAAGGACAACCCCAAGGGGATCCAGGACTGGGCCGACCTGGCACGACCCGGGATCAAGGTGGTGCTGCCCAATCCCAAGACCAGCGGTGGGGCCCGCTGGAACTACCTGGCCTTGTATGGCTCCGCCCTCCGTCGCCATGGAGGGGATCCGGCCAAGGCCAGGGCCGACTTAGCCGCCAGCTATCGCAACGTCCCCGTGCTGGATTCAGGGGCTCGCAGTGCCACCACGACCTTCGTGCGGCGGGGAGTCGGCGACGTGCTGGTAGCCTGGGAGAACGAGGTCTACTTGGTCCTGAACGGCCGGTTCCGGGATTCGTTCCAGGTAGTGGTACCCAACGTCAGTATCCAAGCCGAGCCGCCGGTGGCCGTGGTGGATCAGGTCGTCCAAAAGCGCGGCACGGAATCCCTGGCTAAGGCCTACCTGGAATACCTTTACAGCGACGAAGGGCAGCGCCTGGCAGCCAAGCACCACTTTCGGCCCCGGTCCGCCAACGCCCTTCCTGCCGCCGGGCATCCGTTTCCCAAGCTGGAGTTGTTCACGGTGGACAGCCTGTTCAGTGGGTGGGCCAAGGCTCACGAAACGCACTTCAGGGACGGCGGCCTGTTCGACCAAATCATTGCGGAGCGGTAGGCCATGGCCCGCTCAAGGCTGCCCGGTTTTGGCCTGAGCCTCGGCCTGACACTGGCCTGGGCCGGACTTCTGGTCCTACTGCCGCTGGCTGCCCTGGTCGCCAAGGCTGCGGGCGCGGGTACGGCCCACTTCGGAGCGGTGGTCCGGGATCCGCGGGTCCTGGCGGCCCTGAGGCTCAGCCTGTTGACCGCGCTGGCAGCCGCAGGGGTGAACTTGGTGTTCGGATCTCTGGTGGCATGGGTACTGGTGCGTTATCGCTTCCCGAGCCGTGGCCTGCTCGATGCCCTTATGGATCTGCCCCTTGCCCTGCCAACGGCGGTGGCCGGGATCACATTGACCCAACTCTACCTGCCGGAAGGCTGGATCGGTCGGTACCTGCCTTTCCAGGTCGCCTTCGCCCCATTGGGGATCCTGTTGGCTCTAGTGTTCATCGGCCTGCCATTGGTCGTCCGCACAGTGCAGCCGGCCCTGTTGGAGCTGCCTCCCGAGGAGGAAGAGGCCGCTGCGATGCTGGGTGGGTCCAGACTCCAGGTCCTGGTTCGGGTG
Source organism: Holophaga sp. (assembly GCA_049508835.1). Taxonomy (GTDB): domain Bacteria; phylum Acidobacteriota; class Holophagae; order Holophagales; family Holophagaceae; genus Mesoterricola. The sequence goes on from JBELAL010000071.1 coordinate 19,538, forward strand.
GTCCTGCCCCATCTGAGGCCGGCTCTCATTACAGGATTTGCCCTGGCATTTGCCCGGGGCCTGGGGGAATACGGGAGCGTCGTTTTCATCAGCGCGAACCTGCCGTTTCGCACCGAGATCCTGCCCATCCTCATCGTCAGCCGGCTGGAGGAGTATGACTACCAGGGGGCCTCGGTGATTGCCTGCCTCCTGCTGGTGGTGGCGTTCGCCTTGCTTTCCGTCCTGCAGCTGAGCCACCGCAGGGTCGGTGGAGGCCGCCGTGCCTGAGTCCCGCAGAGCAACCGTTGGCACCAGTCAGGCACGGGCCCCAGCATGCCTGCTGGCGCTGGCCTTAGCCTTCATGTGCTTGTTCCTGGTCCTGCCCCTGGTGACGGTGTTCGCCGAGGCACTGCACCAGGGCTGGCGGGTCTACCTATCCGCCCTCCGGGACCCGGAACTCTGGGACGCCGGCCGGCTCACCCTGGGCCTTACCCTGGGCACCGTGGCGCTGAACGTCGGGTTCGGCCTCGCAGCGGCTTGGCTCCTGGGCAAGTTCGATTTCCCCGGGCGCCGGGTCCTGGTGGTCCTCATCGAGCTTCCCTTCACGGTTTCCCCGGTGGTGGCCGGTCTGATGCTGATGTTGGTGTTCGGGGCTCATGGCTGGGCCGGTCCTTGGCTGATGCAGCGGGGCATCCAGGTGGCCTTCGCCTGGCCAGGGCTCCTCCTGGCCACCAGTTTCGTTACCTTCCCATTCGTGGTCCGGGAACTGGCTCCCGCGTTCCGGGCCCAGGGCCGGGAGCAGGAGGAAGCGGCCAGGATCCTGGGCGCCTCAGGCTGGCAGACCTTTTGGCGAGTCAGCCTGCCCACCGCCAAATGGGCCCTGGTCTATGGCGCCATCCTTTGCGGTGCCCGGGCCATGGGGGAATTCGGCGCGGTCTCGGTGGTATCCGGACACATTCGCAGACAAACCATTACCCTACCCCTTCAGGTTGAAGCCCTGTACAACGAGTACCAGTACGAAGCTGCCTTCGCCTGCGCGTCTCTTCTGTGCCTGACAGCCCTGTTAGCGGTCGGGCTCAAGACCTGGGCCGGGCGGCGGGGACCCAGAAGCCGTTGGAGCTTCGGGATCGGTCCATGAGCGCCCACATGCTGGAAGTCAGCAAACAGTTCGGCACCTCCACCGCCCTGGACCGGATCACCCTGCACATCCCCGATGGCCAGTTTGTGGCCCTGTTGGGTCCCTCGGGTTCCGGCAAGACCACCCTGCTGCGCATCCTGGCCGGCCTTGAGGTGCCCGACCAGGGCGCCGCCCATTTCCACGGACTTCCCTGGACCCGGGTCGGCTTCGTCTTCCAGCATTACGCTCTGTTCCAGCACCTCTCGGTGTTCGAGAACGTGGCTTTCGGGCTGAAGGTTCGACCCTGGCGGAAACGGCCTTCCAAGGCTGAAATCCGGTGCCGGGTGCAAGACCTCTTGGATACGGTCCAACTGGGTTGGGCCGGGGGGCGCATGCCCGATCAACTCTCCGGGGGGCAGCGGCAACGGGTCGCCCTGGCCCGAACCCTGGCCGTCAATCCGCAGGTGCTGCTACTCGATGAGCCCTTCGGGGCCCTCGATCCCTCGTTGCGCACCAACCTGCGCCATTGGCTGCGGCAACTCCACATGTGCGAGGGACTGACCTCAGTGCTCGTCACCCAGGACCATGATGAAGCTATTATGATGGCCGACCGGATCGTGCTGCTGAACCAGGGACGGATCGAACAGGATGGCACCCCCCAAGAACTGTGCGGAAAACCTGCTACAGACTTTGTGCGCTCCTTCCTGGCCCGTACCTGGCAGTCGCGGGAATAATCGTCAGCTTTCGGCTGATGAGGTGGGAAGCCATCCAAGGGTTTCCAGCATGAGGTGAAGGTCCCGATAGCTCGCGGATAGGCCAGGACCATCGGGGACGGAACGTGTCAACGCCAATGAGACAGATCGCGGCCTGATTTCAGGCGCCGACCCACCGGCTGCGGAGAGCCGCCAGGACCATGGAAATCGCTGACGCGATTGCCACAGTCCCTTGGAAAAC
>JBELAL010000072.1:0-20605 GCA_049508835.1 Holophaga sp.
CCAGGTGAAGCGCTCCTGGCTCATGTTCTCGGGCAGGATGGCGATGGCCGTGCAGCCCAGCACCGCCGAGTCGAACGCCCCGCCCCGGCAGTAGTTCCCGGTGGAGGGCCAGACCGCCTTGTGGTGGTCCGGGTCGAACTCGCCGCTCACCAGCCGCGGCACCAGGCAGGCGAAGGCCGCCCCTACCTTGTGCGCCCCGGTGGGGAAGAACTTCCCGACCAGGCCGATGATCCGCACCTTGACCCCGGTGATGGCCTGGGGGATCTCCAGGTAGTTGGGCCCGGCGAACAGCCCGCTCTTGGGGTCGTTCTTCCAGGTGATGCGGAACAGGTTGGCCGGGTCCACGTCCCACAGCCCGACGGTCTTGAGCCGGGCCTTGACGCCCTCGGGAGCCAGTTCCGGGTGGCGCATCTGCTGGAAGGTGGGGATCACGATCCCCCGGGCCTTGCAGCGCTTCGCCGTGCGCTTGACCACTTCCTCGTTGAAAGTCTTGATGATCCTGGACATGGGGTGCCTCCCGGACCGTTACAGGTAGAGGTTCTGGGCGCGGTTGACGATGGCTTCCAGCTTGGCCTTGGGATCCTGCATCCGGGCCAGGAAGATGAGGGCGCTGATCACGAACGGCTTGTAGCTGGCCTCATGGTAGGTGGGGATGCGGTACTGCTCGAACACCTCGGCGGAGACCTCGCCGGCCTTGCAGCTCACGTCGGTGATGTCGGCGGGCAGGCAGTGCATGTAGAGCGCCTGCTTCCCTGCGGTCAGGTTCATCTTGGCCCGGTCGCATTCCCAGCTGGTGAACCTGGCGTTGTTGGCCAGGCACTCCTGCTCCAGCTGCTTGAGACCGTCCTTGTCCGAGACCTTGAGCAGCTGGGTGCGCCGCTCCATCACGTGGTAGGGGGCCCAGGACTTGGGGTAGACGATGTCGGCGCCGTCGAAGGCCTCTTCCATGCTGGTGGTCTTCTTGAACTTGCCGCCGGTCTTGGCGGCCTGCTTGCCGGCCATTTCCACCACGTCGGGGATCAGGTCGTAGCCTTCCGGGTGCGCCAGGCGCACGTCCATGCCGAACCGGGTCATGAGCCCGATAATGCCCTGGGGCACGGACAGGGGCTTGCCATAGCTGGGAGAGTAGGCCCAGGTCATGGCGATCTTCTTGCCCTTGAGGTTCTCCAGGCTGCCGAAGTGCGACCTCAGCCAGCACAGGTCGGCCAGGGCCTGGGTCGGGTGGTCGATGTCGCACTGCAGGTTGACGATGCTGGGACGGCGGTGGAGCACGCCCTGCTCGGCCCCGTCGGTGAGGGCGGCGCCGAACTCGCGCATGTACTTGTTGCCCTCGCCCAGGAACATGTCGTCGCGTATGCCGATGGCCTCGGTGAGGAAGCTGATCATGTTGGCGGTCTCGCGCCCGGTCTCGCCGTGGGCGATCTGGCTCTTCTGCTCGTCCAGGTCGGCCAGGCCCAGGCCCAGGGCGTTGGCGGCGCTGGCGAAGCTGAACCGGGTGCGGGTGGAGTTGTCCCGGAAGATGGAGATGGCCAGTCCGGTGTCGAAGGACTTGTAGGACTTGCCCTGCTTGTGCAGGCCCTTGAAGGTGTCGGCCAGGGTCAGGATGGCCTGGAGCTCCTCCTCGGGGTGTTCCCAGGTCAGGAGGAAATCCTGTCGGAACATGTCCGTCTTCAGGGACTGGAAGGACTTGAGGTTTTCAGCGACGGTCGGCATGGTTCGCTCCGGTGGAAACTCGAGGTCAGGGGAAGGGAGCAGTGTGACTATGTATAATTCGGTGCCACCATCGCGGGGCCGAATAATACATAGTCACACTCCTAGGGTTGCGGTGGAGGGTTGCAGGGGAACGCCGTCCAGCCGGCCGGGTTCCACCAGGAGCCCGTCCTCGACCCGGGGTTCCCCCCGGAGCAGGACATGACGGAACGCGAGCCTGGAGCTGAAACCGGGGAACGCCTCGAAGGCGGGCTCCAGGGTGGAGTGCAGGGGACGTTCGGGGCCGGAGGGATCCAGCACCACGATGTCCCCGTCCAGGCCCGGGAGCAGCGCTCCCTTGCGGTCCTGGACCCCGGCCCAGCGGGCCGGGTTCAAGGCCAGGTGGGTGGACAGGCCCAGGGCCGCCCGGTCCGGGTCGTCCTCCCAGATCTTCCAGGTGGCGTGGGGCAGCGAGCCCAGCCCCGGCAGGCCGTTGGGAACGGTCCTGAGGTCGGCGTGGTCCCAGTCATCCTTGTCCTGGGGCCGGAAGGCGCAGTGGTCGGTGGCGATGATGTCGGCGGCGCCGGCCCGGACCATCTGCCGCAGCCGTTCCGGGCCCGGACGCAGGGGCGGCGAGCACAGCCAGTGGTGCCCGTCCGGGCGCCGCAGCCAGGCGTCGTCCAGCAGGAAGTACTGGGGGCAGGTCTCGAAGCTCAGGTCGCCCAGGTGGCGGCTGGAAACCAGGATCCAGGCGCCTTCGGCGGTGGACACGTGCACCACGTGCAGGGCCGCCTGGTGCTGGAGGGCCAGGTCCACCACCCGCCGGATGGCGACCACCTCCGCCAGTTCCGGCCGGAGCAGGGTGTGATTGTGGGCCTGGGCCAGGTCCATGACCCCGGGGTCCACGCCGGCGATGACCTCGTCGTCCTCGCAGTGGACCATGAAATGGGCGCCCAGTGGGGCCAGGCGCTTGAACAGCTCCTCGATCCGGCCGTAGCTGGCGTAGATCCCCGCGGCCTTGTAGGTGGTGTAGAGCTTGAAAGTCCGGTAGCCGGCCGCCAGCAAGGTCTCCATGGCGCGCAGATCCCGGGGCTCGAACGTGGTCGGGGTCAGGTGCCACAGCACATCGCAGCGGCAGTGCCCCTCGGCCTTGGCCCGGGCGCGGGCCATGGCCTGGACCAGGGATTCCCCCGGGCCCTGGGTGACGAAGGTGCAGAGGGTGGTGATGCCGTTCTGGAGCGCCACCCGGGTGCCGGACTCGTAGGTGTCGGCCAGGTAGAACCGGCCGATCTGGTCGTCCACGTGGGTGTGGAAGTCCATGAGCCCGGGCAGGACGTAGCAGCCCGAGGCGTCGATGACCCGCTCGGCGGCGGCGTCCCCCAGCCGCCCGACGGCGGCGATGCGCCCGTCCTCCACCAGGACGTCGGCATCCAGGAGCCGGTCGGGCAGGGCCGCGCGGCCGTTGTGGATCAGGGTTCTCATACCGGCACGGCCTCCAGCCGGGGCTCGATGGCGGGGGGGATGCTGATGCGGGAAAGGGGGGCTTCCACGTCCTTCAGCCCGTGTCCGGTGGCCAGGACCACCACCTGGGCGGACCGGGACAGGGGCTTGGCCCCGGCCTGGACCTTGGCCAGGCCGGCCAGGGCGGCGGCGCCGGCCGGTTCGGTGAAGATGCCCGTGGCCGCGGCCAGGCGGGCCTGGGCCGAGAGGATCTCCTCGTCGGTGACGGTCAGGGTCGACCCGGCGCTGTCCAGGATGGCCCGCCGGGCGCCGTGGGCGTTGCTGGGGCAGGTGACCGAGATGGAGTCGGCCCGGGTCGTGGGGTTGGCGGCGTCGGAATACTGGCCGGTCTGGACATAGCGGTGGATGGCATCGGAACTCTCGGCCTGGACCCCGATCAGCCTCGGCAGGCGGTCGATGAGCCCGGCCCGGCGCAGGTCCAGGAAGCCCTTGTGCAGCCCGCCGAGGATCACGCCGTCCCCCACCGAGACCACCACCGCGTCGGGGACCTGGAAGTCCAGCTGGGCCCAGATCTCCAGGGCGGCGGTCTTCTTGCCTTCGATGGTGAGGGGGTGGTAGGCGGTGTTGCGGTTGAGCCCGCCGCGCTTGCCGGTGAAGTCCAGGGACAGGCGGAAGGCGTCATCGTAGGTGCCCTTCACCGGCACCACCTTGGCTCCGTAGAGCACCATCTGCACCAGCTTGGCCTTGGGCGCGGTCGAAGGCACGAAGATCAGGGCCTGCTGGCCGGTGGAGGCGCAGACCGAAGCCAGCGCCGAGGCGGCGTTGCCGGTGGAGGCCGCCACGATCAGGTCGATGCCCAGGCGGCGGGCCTCGGCCGCCACCAGGAAGGAGGCCCGGTCCTTCAGGCTGCCGCTGGGGTTGAGGCCGTCGTTCTTGACCCAGAGCCGCTCCAGGCCCAGGTCGCGGCCCAGCCGCCCGGCCGGGGCCAGGGGGGTGTTCCCCACCGGCAGGGAGGGGTGGTACTGGGCCTCCACCGCGCAGAACAGGTTCCAGTCCGGCCGCTGGCGGTCGAAGGCGGCATGGATGCCGTCATAGTCGAACACCGCCTCCAGGACCCCGGTGAGGGGGATGCCCGGGCGGTAGGCCGCCCCGCAAGCCGGGCAGAGGTAGCGCACCTCGTCCCGGGAGTAGGTTCGGCCGCAGTCGGTGCAGCGGTAGCGGAAGGAAGCCATGGGAAACATCCAGGGAAAGGCCCGGGCGGGCGGCGCGTCCCGCCGGCCCGGGCCGGGGTCAGCCTAAGCCTTGCCGTTCAGGCGCGCCACGAAGGCGGCGTAGAACCCGGACGCGGCGGAGAGGTGGTCCACCGGGCAGTGTTCGTTGGGGGCGTGGGCCTGGTTCTCGTGGCCGGGGCCCATGCCGATGCAGGGGATTTTCTCCATCCCGGCGATGGAGACGGCGTTGGTGCTGAAGGTCCACTTGTCCACCAGGGGCTTGCGGCCCAGGGTGGCCTCATAGGCGTCCATGGCAGTCTTGACGTAGGGGCTGTCCTCGGGGGTCACCCAGGTGGGGTAGTACTTCTCCATGGGGTAGACCAGCCCGGTGTAGGCGGGCTCGGCGTAGTTCAGCACGATCACCTCGGCGTCGGGGTAGCCGGCGCGCGCGCAGGCGTCCTTGACCTCGGCCACCGCCGATTCCTTGGTCTCGCCCCAGGTGAGGCGGCGGTCCAGGTTGATCCAGGCGCCGTCCGGCACCGCGCACTGGCTGGGCCCGGTGAAGAACACCTGGCTCACGCACACGCTGCCCTTGCCCAGGAAGGGGTCGGTCATCAGGCGGGGGTGCAGCTTCTCGATCTCCAGGGCGATCCGGCTGATCTTGTAGATGGCGTTGTCCCCGCGCTCGGGGGCGCTGCCGTGGCAGCTGAGGCCGCCGACCTTGACCTGCATCTCCATCCGGCCCCGGTGGCCGCGGTAGATGTTCAGGCTGGTGGGCTCCGTGATCACGACCAGCTCGGGCCGGATCTTCTCCTCGTTGATGATGTACTTCCAGCACAGGCCGTCGCAGTCCTCCTCCATGACGGTGCCGGTGAAGTAGATGGTGAAGTCCTTGTTCAGGCCCATCTCCTTGATGAGCTTGCCGGCGGTGACCATGCTGGCCATGCCGGCCTCCTGGTCGGAGGCGCCGCGGCCGTAGAGCTTGCCGTCCTCGATCTTGGGTGAGAAGGGATCGAAGCTCCACAGGCTCTGGTCGCCGGGGTAGACGGTATCGATGTGGGCGTCGAAGGCGATGACCCGGGGCCCGCTGCCGATGCGGCCGATGACGCTGCCCAGCCCGTCGATCCGCACTTCGTCGAAACCGACCGCTTCCATCTCCTTCTTGATCACCTGGATGACCTCCTTCTCCTTGCCGGAGAACGAGGGCACGCGGATCATGTCCATCAGGAAGCGGGCGGTCTCCTGCTCCAGTTCCTTGGCGCGCTTGGAGATCTGCTGGTAAAGGTCTGACACGTTGGTCCTCCTAAGAACCGTTTGGGGGTGGGGCGGCATCCGGTCGTCGCCTTCATCCAAGGCCCTGGGGGGCCCAGGGCCGCCCGGACCCTGGATGAAGGTATTTTCCTACAAAATTTCAAATTCCAGCACTAATTAGAAGTGGAATTCGGCGCAGAGCATCGGGGCCGTAACCTGTTCGTTGTTGGCGTTGAAGTGGAGGGTGTTCAGGTTGGTGTTATGCAGGTCGGTGTAGTTCCGATCGCCGAACTTGTTGTTCCAGTACTCGAAGCCGGGGCCGATGTAGATGGCGCCCTTCTTGCGGCCGAAAAGCTTGCTGATGTCGAACATCAGGTACATGTCGCTGACGGTTTCGGGTACGGTGTTGGCGCCGAAGCCATCCTTGCCCTTGGCGCCGATGTAGTTGGCCCAGCCGTGGAAGCTGACCGGGACGCCCAGGTTGAAGTTCTTCTCCCAGGCGGTCCAGACCACGTAGGTGGTCCGGAAGTCCACTTCATGCTGGACGATGCCGTTGTAGTTCTGCTCGCGGCAGGCGCCGGCGCCCAGGTTCCAGAAGCCGTTGTTGACCTTGAGACCGAACTGGGGGCCGGCCACCATGTACTTCTTGTTGGAGGCGAACTGGTTGTCGGTGGAGTCGAAGTCGAACCCGACGGTGAAGTCCACTTCCCGCACCGGGCCGAAGCTCAGGTCGGTCTTGAAGATCTTGCCCAGGTCGAAGTTGCTGCGGTAGACGATGTAGACCTCGGTGTCGCCCGGGACGCCGGGGGCATCCTGGCCGGGAGCGGTGACGCTGCCGCTGGCGACGGAATCGTTGGCGGGATCCCGGTGGGAGGCCCACAGCATGTTCACGTCGAAGAAGTTCGTGCCGTAGTCCCAGCCGTAGACGCCGCTCAGTTCGGTGCGGTTCTTGACTTCAGGGCTGACGATGCCCGGATCCCGGAACTTGTTGCTGTACTGGTACCCGAGGTAGGTGTCGCTCCAGTTGGCGGCGCTGGCGGGGAGGGCGGCCAGGGTTGCGATGCCCAGGGCGGCGAGGGTGAGGGTCTTCATGGTATGGCTCCGATAAGGGGTCCCGACCTCGGCCGGGGCCTCGGTTAGGGTTGGTAACCCGTTAATTTTTCCATGAGAAATACAATCATATTGAACCTATCAATGTTCGCTGGCCATGCTGGCGCCCTTGGTCTGGGCGGCGGCCTGGTCGGCGCCGTGCAGGCGGTTGAAGAACAGGTTCAGCACCACGGCCACGATGGAGGCCAGCAGGATCCCGCTGCCGAGCAGGGGGCCCAGGAACTTGGGCATCTGGGAGAAGAACTTGTCCGCCACCAGGGGGATCATGCCGAAGCCGATGCTGATGGCCACGATGTAGAGGTTGGTGCGGGTCTTCTGGAAATCGACGCCGCTGAGGATGCGGATGCCGGTGGCGGCGACCATGCCGAACATCACGATGCCGGCGCCGCCCAGCACGAACAGGGGAATCGAGGCCACCACGAAGGCCAGCTTGGGGATCAGGCCCAGCAGCATCAGGATGATCCCGCCGGTGACGCAGACGAAGCGGCTGCGCACCCCGGTCACGCCCACCAGGCCGACGTTCTGGGAGAAGGAGGTGTAGGGGAAGGTGTTGAACACGCCGCCGATCAGGGTGCCCAGCCCGTCCACCCGCAGGCCGTCGGAGATGTCGCGCTGGCTGAGGGGCTTGCCGGTGATGTCGCCCACCGCCAGGAACATGCCCAGGGACTCGATCATCACCACCACCATCACCAGGCACATGGTGAGCACCGCGGAGAACTTGAAGACGGGCATCCCGAACTGGAACGGGCGCACCAGGGCGAACCAGGGCACCTGGCCGATGTTGCTGAAGTTCACCTTGCCCAGGGGGATGGCGATGAGCATGCCCAGGATGAGCCCCAGCAGCACCGCGATGTTGGCGAAGAAGCCCTTGACGAACTTGGTGACCAGCAGGATGAACACCAGCACGATGGCGGCCACTCCCAGGTTCAGGGGCGCGCCGTAGTCCGGGGCGGACGGGACCGGGGCCCCGGCGGCCCAGTTGATGCCGATGCGCATGAGCGAGATGCCGATGACGGTGATGATGCTGCCGGTGACCACCGGCGGGAAGGCCGGCAGCATCCGGCTGATGAGCGGCGCCACCAGGATGCCGAAGACGCCGGCGCCGATCACCGCCCCGTAGATGCCCAGGAGGCCCAGGTCGGGAGTGGTGGCCATGACCACCATCGGGCTGACCGCGGCGAAGGTGACGCCCATCATCACCGGGAGGCGGACGCCGAAGCGCCAGATGCCCAGGGACTGGATCAGGGTCACCAGGCCGCAGGCGAACAGGTCGGCGTTGATCAGGAGGGCCAGCTGCTCCTTGGGCAGCTTCAGGGCGCCGCCGATGATGAGGGGAACCGCCACGGCCCCCGCGTACATCACCAGCACGTGCTGGATGCCCAGGAGACCGAGCTTGCCGATGGGCAGCACTTCATCCACGGGATGGGTACCTGTCTGGTTGCTCATATAAGCTCCGTTCGAAAGCCGGGGGACCGGCCCATGGCTGGGGTTGGGACGACGTTCCTGGAGACTGACTGGGAAAAGCCTGGGAGGGGTCTCCCCACGGACACAAAAAGCCCGTGGAGGACCAAGTCCCCCATGCCTGCCGTGTCCGCCTTCCTTGATTTTTCTAGCTTAGGATAGAGGACCCGGCCGTCAACAAAAAATTTGACAAAGACTGAAAATTTTTTACTGTTCCGCCATGACCAGCTCCCGCAGGGCGGATTCGGCGTTCAGGAGCACCAGCAAGGTGGCGCAGGGGGCCAGGTCGACGGTGCTCCCCTCCTCCAGATCGCCCAGGGCTTCCCAGTCGATGAAGCGCCAGGACCCCGTGCTCAGGCGGGCTCGGATTTGTCCCCCCTGGTAGTGGGTCTCATGCGCGCCCACCTCCAGGCGATGCTCCCGGCCGTCCAGCCGGGCCTCGATCACCAGCCCGCCGGCCTTGCGCTCCATGCGGAAGGCGTCGCCCTTGGCTTCCCGGAAGCCCTCCCGGTCGATCCAGAACCGGGGCTTGTCCCGGTAGGGGGCTCCGGCGGTGGGGCAGAAGGTGGTGCAGTTGCCGCACTCGTTGCAGAAGTCGCCCACGTTCAAGGTCTGGACGGTCTGGTCGACCACGAACGGCCGGGTGCCTTCCTGCACCAGCCGGCCGCCCCGCTGGACCAGGACCGGGAGGTCCAGGCGCAGCGGCTCCATGGTGTAGGCATGGTTGGCCCGGTTGGGGCAGACCGTGACGCACAGGCTGCACAGGTCGTCGCAGTCCAGGCAGCGGCCGGCTTCCAGGGCGGCGGTCTCGGGCGTGAAGGACTGGTTGACTTCCCGGAACCCTTCCCGCTCGGCGAGGGGCAGCACCGGCACCCTCTGGCCGGCGCTCAGGAAGGCCTTCTTCTCCATCAGGGCGGTGGCCGCGGTGCCCTTGTCCAGCCAGGGCTCGGGTTCGGGCTGGACTCCGTGCCGCAAGGCGATGGCTTCCGCCACGGCGCGGCCGTCCGCGATGGCCTTGATGATCGAGGCCGGGCCGTGCACCACGTCGCCGCCGGCGAACAGCCCGGGCACGCTGGTCTCCCGGGTGACCGGGTCCACCTCCAGGGTGCCGTCGCGCTTGCACCGGACCTGGAGGCCCTCCAGGAAGTCCAGCACGGGCTCCTGGCTGATGGCCGGGATGATGGTGTCGGCCCGGAGGACCTCCTCGCCGCCGGGCACCGGGACCGGCCTGGGCCGGCCCGAGGCGTCCCGCTCGCCCAGCTTCATCCGGGTGCAGGCAAGGCCGGCGACCTTGCCGTCCGCGACCAGGACCGACGCGGGGGCCAGCAGGTCGCGCAGGCCGATGCCCTCCTCGGCGCAGTCCTCCACCTCGGCGGGATCGGCGGGCATCTGGGCCCGGGTGCGGCGGTAGACGAGGGTGACGTCCCCGTCCTTGACCAGCCTCCGGGCGGAACGGGCCGCGTCCATGGCCGAGTTGCCGCCGCCGATGACCAGCACCTGCCGGCCCAGGTCCATGGGCACGCCCGCCTGCACCTTGTCCAGGAACTCCAGGGCGTCCATCACCCCCTCGGCGTCTTCGCCCGAAATGCCCAGGCGCTTGCCCTGCTTGGCGCCGACCGCCAGGAACACGTAGGGGAACTCCCGGCGCAGCTGGCCCAGGGTCAGGTCGGGGCCCAGGGCCCGGCCGAAGTGGAACCGGACGCCCAGCTGCCGCAGGCGGTCCAGGTCGGCTTCCAGGGTCTCGCAGCTGAGCCGGTAGCCCGGGATGACGCCGCTCACCATGCCGCCCAGCTGGTCCCTGGCCTCGAACACCCGGGGTTCGAAGCCCTGCTTGGCCAGGTAGTAGGCCGCGGACAGCCCCGCGGGGCCGGCGCCGACGATGGCCACCTTGATGTTCCGGGCCGTCCCGGGAGTCTCCGGATGGGCGCCGCCGTACTCGAAGGCGAACCGCTTGATCTCCCGGATGGCCAGGGGCGAATCGTAGAAGTTCCGCACACAGCGCTCGGTGCACGGATGGTCGCAGACGCTGCCGGTGATCCCGGGCAGGGGGTTGGTCCTGAGGATGACCTCCATGGCCTCCCGGGGCTTGCCGTGGGCCACCAGCCACAGGTAGTCGGGGATGTTCTGGTGGGACGGGCAGCCCTCGGTGCAGGGGGCGGCGATGCAGTCGAAGTGGCCCAGCGGGCGCTCCCCCTTGAACACCAGGGGACGGACCCGCTTGGCGTAGGCATCGTCGCCCACCACCTTCACCGCGTGCCTGGCCAGGTTGAAGCGGGCGCCGTGGCCGCCGGAGCTCTTGAGGATGAATTCCTCCAGGCTCGCGGCCCCGGCCTTGGCCATGGCCGCGTCCAGGTTGACCAGGTACTGCTGCAGGCGGGCATAGCCCCCGGGCTTGAGCAGGTCGGTGCAGACCGTCACCGGGCCCAGCCCGTCCGCCACCAGGTCGGGGAAGTTCCGGGCGTCGGCACCGCCGCAGAAACTGATGGGCACCTGGCCGTCGAGCTCCTCGGTCACCAGCTGGGCCAGGGTCAGGGTCAGAGGGTGCAGGGCCCGCCCGGACAGGTACATCATCTTCTCGTTGGCGGGGAACACCGGGCGGTGGTTGACCACCTCCAGGGTATTGGAGAGCTTGAGCCCGAACCGGTTGGGCCGGCCCTGGGCCAGTCGGGCCAGGTTCCGGACCATGACCATGGCGTCGGCGAACTTGGGGTCGTGGCCGAAGGCCTCGTCGGGCACCTCGATGTCGAAGCCCTGGGTCTGGTTGAGCAGGCCGCGCAGCCGCTCCGGCCCCAGCAGGGTCGGGTTGAGCTTGACCCAGGTATCCACCCCGAGGTCCGTGAGCAGGTAGGAGGCGATCCGCTCGATCTCCGCCGGCGGGCACCCGTGCATGGTGGAGAGGGTGATGTGGTTGGAGATCCGGGCCGGGATGGGGAGGTCGCGCACCGCCGGGCAGACCTTGGCCACCTGGTCCACGGCGTCCGCCAGGGCCGGCCCGGCGTCGCGCATGGAGGCGATGAAGGCCTGCACCCGGGGGTTCTGGATGCCCTCCAGGTTGTAGCCGACGCTCATGTTGAAGTGGGTGCCGGGATCCGGCAGTCCCATCACGCGGGCCAGGGCGTGCACCAGCACCCAGGCGTTGAGATACTCCCGGAACGAGTCCTCCAGCTTGAGCTCCTGGGACCATTCGCAGTTGTAGGTCTCGTCAGCCGAGTCGATGCAGGGCCTGCTCACCTGGATCTCGTCCAGGATCTGCACCGTCTTCAGCTCGATGAACCGGGCCCCGCACAGCCAGCTGGCGACGATGTTCTGGGCCAGCTGGGTATGGGGCCCGGCCGCCACCCCCAGGGGGGCCGCCACGGTGCGGCCGGACATGGTCGCGGCCATCCGGGACGAAGGGACCTGGAAATTCTGCCTGGGGATGCCCAGGACGGTGTCCCGGGCGGCCAGCTCGTTGAAGATCCAGGCTGCCAGCAGCTCAAGCGGGGCGGGGCGGAAGGGTTTTTCCATGGTTTCGTCGGTCTCGAGCTAAGGGGTTGGCGAGCGGATTCAGTTCTTGTTCTTCTTTCCCAGCAGTCGCATGTCCTTGAGGGGCAGGGTGGTGCGCCGGATGCCGTCCAGCTGGCACAGCGCGTTGGCCACCGCCGGCGCGGTGGGGACCAGGCCGATCTCGCCCACCCCCTTGGCGCCGTACGGGCCGTGAGGGTCCGGGACCTCCACCCCGATCACGTCCACCGGAGGCATGTCCTTGGCCCTCAGGATGCCCAGGTCGCCCATCTTCCAGGACACCGGCCAGCCGTCCTGGTACGGGTACTCCTCGGTGATTGCGTAGCCCAGGCCCATGTGCAGGGACCCCTCGATCTGGCCCTCGAACAGGGTGGGATTCAGGATCCGTCCGGCATCGTGGGCGGCGGTGACCCGGGTGATGCGCCCGGTCTCGTCCAGCTCCACCAGCTGCGCGGCGTAGCCGTACGAATAGTGGGTGACGATCTCCTGCCCCGGCGGTGGTTCATGGCCGACCTTGGTGGTCCAGTCGCACACCCACTCGCCCCGGTACTCCCGCCCCGCCAGCTCCGCCAGGGTCCAACCCGCGGCCAGGTCCCGCTTGAGCTCCCGGCAGGCCTCGCGCACCGAGTTGCCCACCAGCGAGGTGCCCCGGGACGCGGTGGTCATGCCGCAGTAGGTCTCGGCGTCGGTCTCCGCCCGCACCTCCACGATGGCGGGATCCAGCCCGGTCTCGGTCACCAGGGTCTGCAGGGCCATGTTGTGGGCCCCCTGGCCCATCTCGCACCAGCCGTGGTGGAGGACCACCCGGTCCGGTCCGACGATCGAGATCTTGGCCCGGCCGAAGTCCGGCATGCCGCAGCCGATGCCGGTGTTCTTGATGCCGGCCGCGAGACCGGCGTACTTGGCGGCCCGGAACCGGTCCCTGAGCGCCTCCAGGCAGGCGCGCACCCCCACCCCGGCGCGGAGCACCTGCCCGGTGGCGGTGGCCTTGCCCTCCACCAGGGCGTTGTCCCAGCGGAACTGCCAGCGGTCGAAGCCGCCCAGGGCGCACAGCTCGTCCACGCTGGACTCGATGCCGAAGCAGGCCTGGTTGGCGCCGAAGCCGCGCATGGCGCCGCAGGGGGCGTTGTTGGTGATGACGGCCTTGCCGACCACGTGCACGTTGGGGATGTGGTAGGCCCCGGCCGAGTGGGCCACGGCCCGCTCGATCACCTTCATGCCGACGCTGGCGTAGGCGCCGGTGTCCGAATGCATCTTCGCCACCAGGGCCACCAGCCTGCCGCTGCGGTCGCAGCCCAGCTCGTAGTCCATGACGATGGGGTGCCGCTTGGCGTGCATGCGCAGGGAGGTCCTGCGGTCGAACCGGACCATGACCGGGCGGCCGGTGGCGACGCAGAGCAGGGCCGCGTGGTGCTGGGCCGTGAGGTCCTCCTTGCCGCCGAACGCGCCGCCGTTCTGGACCAGCACCACGTTCACCAGGCGCTCGGGCAGGTCCAGCAGCTCGGCGATCTGGCGCCGGTCCTCGTAGCCCCCCTGGCCGCCGTCGTAGACCTTCACCCCGGCCTCCCCGTCCTTGCTCCAGGGCACCGCCAGGGCCGCCTCGGGCTCCAGGAAGCCGTGCTCGATGCGCTGGGTGGCGTAGCGCCTGCAGGTGACGAAGGCGGCGGTCTTCATGGCCGCCTCGGCATCGCCCAGCTTCACTTCGGTGACCGAAAGGACGTTGCCCTGCTCCGTGAGCCTGGGGGCGCCGGGCTCCAGCGCCTCGAAGATGTCCGTCACCGGCGGCAGCGCCTCGTAGTCCACCCTGATCCGGCCGGCCGCCTCCAGCGCGGCGGCCTCGGTCTCGGCCGCGACGCAGGCCAGCACGTCGCCGATGCAGCGGGTCTCCTCCCCTTCCAGCACCATCACCGGCCAGTCCCGGGCGATCATGCCGTTGACCCGCGTGCCCTTGATGTCCCGGGCGGTGAGGATGCGCAGGACCCCCGGCACCTGGAGCGCCTCGGCGGGGTCGATCCGCAGCACCCGGGCCCGGGGATGGTCGGAGAACCGCAGGGCCCCGTGGGCCATGCCCGGTTCCCGCATGTCGCCGACGAAGACGCGCTCGCCCAGCACCGCCTCCCGGGCGGAGTACTTGGGGTGGCGGGTCCCCACCGCCCCGGTGCCGCCCGGGAACGCCACCGCCTCGCCGGTGCGCAGGGCCTCGGCGGCGCATTCCACCGAATCGACGATCTTCTTGTAGCCGGTGCAGCGGCACAGATGCCCTTGCAGGCTGTCGGTGATCTGCTGCCGGGTGGGGGACGGGTTCCCCCGCAGGAGCGCCGCCGAGCGCACCACGATGCCCGGGGTGCAGAACCCGCACTGGACGCCGCCCTTGAGCACGAACCCGTCGGCGAAGGCGTCCCGCTCTGCCGGGGAGAGCCCTTCCAGGGTGGTGACGGCCTTCCCGGCCACCTCCTTCACGGCCATGCGGCAGCTCAGCCGGGGCTTGCCGTCCACCAGTACGGCGCAGCAGCCGCACACGCCTTCGCCCGAACAGCCGTCCTTCGGGCTCAGGAGGGCAGCCTCCTCCCGCAGGTAGGCGAGCAGGGTCCGGGCCGGATCACCGTGGTACTGGGAGGCCTGGCCGTTGAGGGTGAACTCCATGGGGTCCTCGTGGGGAACATTCTAGGTGCTGGCCGGCGCTGACCCGGTCGGCGGGATGGGGGGGGACGTCTCGGCTGGTCCGGAGGCGCCCTCCGGCGGAGCCGTACCGGGTCGCGCAATCGCCTCCCTGAGCATCGGAGCCGGCCGCACGCGGGGAAAAGGCCCGGGGCGCCCCTGCGCCCGGACCCGGCGGCATCCGAAAAAATTGTTATAAAAAGACCTAACAATACAGGAATGATTCTAGATTCAAGCAAAGGTGATGGTCAAGAAATTTTCTCTATGAGTAAAATTTTTTCTTCATAAAAAATACTTTACCTAATCAGTCAACCATCTCAACGGCCACCCGCATGGAGGGGGTCCACCTGGGCCTTTCGGCCCCCCATGTCCCAGGCCAGAAGCAGGCACGCCGCCGCGGCGACCAGGGTGCACGGCAGGCTGGCCTCCAGGCCGAAGGTCCCGCCGGAGAGCCAGGCCACCTGGCGGTCGGTGGCCGGGATCCACCACCCGGCCGCGGGGTATCCGCTGACCCCGAAGCCCAGCAGCGTCCCCTGCACCCAGTTCCAGCCCAGGTGCAGGCCCATGGGCAGGGCCAGGCTCCGGGTCCGGAGGTAGCAGAGCCCCAGGAGCACGGCGGCCAGACCGATGTTCAGGCTGGCCCAGATCCGGGTCGCTCCGGCCATGCCCGGATTGCCCCAGTGGACCCCCGCGAACAGGACCGCGGTCAGGACCAGGGTCGACCGGGCGCCCAGGGCGCGCTCCAGCCGCTGGAACAGGTAGCCCCGGAACAGCAGTTCCTCCCTGGCCGCCACCGCCAGGTACAGCCACCCGCCGGCGGTGAGCCGGCCGAGCCCGGCCTGGGGGTCGCGCGCCCACTGGACCCCTCCACCCAGGTACGCCATCAACGCCATGAGGGCCATGAGCCCGGCCCCGGCCAGGAGCCCCAGGACGAACTCCACGCCCCAGCGCCGGCCCAGCCGCAGGCCCACCGAAACCAGGGGCCGCCGCTCCAGCTGCAGGAACGCCCAGGTGAGGAACAGGCAGCCCAGGAACGGAAACCAGGCTGCTGGCAGGCAGGGGCCGAGGGCCGCCGGCAGGGCCAGGGCCTGCCGGAAGGCCCCGGACACCCCGTCGAAGACCCATGCCCCCAGGGCGAACGCCAAGGCCCTCCAGCCGTCGCGCAGGGTGCCGTCGGGTCCGTAGAAGAGGGTGCTCAAAGGGGATCCTGCGGGATCTTCCTACAAGGGGATGTTGCCGTGCTTCTTGGGCGGCATGGACTCCCGCTTGCTCTCCAGCAGGTTGAGGGCGCGCAGGAGCTTCTTGCGGGTTTCCCGCGGCATGATGACCTCGTCCACGTACCCCAGTCCGGCCGCCACGTAAGGGTTGGCGAACTTCTCGTTGTACTCGGTGATGATCTCGGCGCGCTTGGCGGCGGGATCGGGGGCCTTGCCGATCTCCTTGGCGTACAGCACGTTGGCGGCCCCCTCTGCGCCCATCACGGCGATCTCGGCCGTGGGGTAGGCGAAGTTGAAGTCGGCCCGGATGTGCTTGGAGGCCATCACGATGTAGGCGCCGCCGTAGGCCTTGCGGGTGATGACGGTGAGCTTGGGCACGGTGGCTTCGCAGAACGCGTAGAGCAGCTTGGCGCCGTTCTTGATGAGGCCCCCGTGTTCCTGGTTGACCCCCGGGAGGAAGCCCGGGACGTCCTCGAACACCAGCAGCGGGATGTTGAAGGCGTCGCAGAACCGGACGAAGCGGGCGCCCTTCTCGCTGGCGGCGATGTCCAGCACCCCGGCCAGGTGCGCGGGCTGATTGGTGATGATGCCCACGCTGCGGCCGTCCATGCGGGCGAAGCCGATCACGATGTTGCCGGCGTAGGCCTCCATCACCTCGAAGAAGTGGGAATCGTCCACGATGCCCTTGAGGAGGAGGCGCACATCATAGGGCTTGGTGGGGTCTTCGGGGATGATGGTGTCCAGTTCGGGGTTCTCCAGGGGCATCTCCATCAGGGACGCCCGGCGCGGCGCCTGCCCCAGGTTGTTGGACGGCAGGAACGACAGCAGTTCCCGAGTGTGGGCCAGGGCGGCCAGGTCCGAGGGCACCACGAAGTGGGCCACCCCGGACTTGTAGGCGTGGGCGCTGGCCCCGCCCAGGTCCTCCTTGGTCACGTCCTCGTGGGTGACCGCGCGGATCACCTCGGGTCCGGTGACGAACATGTAGCTGGTGTTGCGCACCATGGTGATGAAGTCGGTGATGGCCGGGCTGTACACCGCGCCTCCGGCGCAGGGGCCCATGATCAGGGAGATCTGGGGCAGCACGCCCGAGGCCATGGTGTTGCGCAGGAAGATCTCCGCGTATCCGGCCAGGGAATTGACCCCCTCCTGGATGCGGGCGCCGCCGGAGTCGTTGAAGCCGATCACCGGGCAGCCCACCTTCATGGCCATGTCCATGATCTTGCAGATCTTCCGGGCATGGGTCAGGGACAGGCTGCCGCCGATGACGGTGAAATCCTGGGCGAAGATGGCCACCGGCCTGCCGTCGACCCGCCCGAATCCCGTGACCACGCCGTCCCCCGGGATCCGCTCGCCCCCGTCGAAGGGGTTCATGGCCAGGGCGTCCACTTCCTCGAAGGAGCCTTCATCCAGGAACGCCGCGACCCGTTCCCGTGCGGTCAGCTTGTTGCCCTGGTGCTGTTTGTCGATCCGCGCCTGGCCACCCCCCTTGATGGCGGCAGCGTAGCGCGACCTCAACGTCTCCATCTTCTCTTGAAGGGGCATCGGCACTCCTGGGCGCAAAAACGACATTATATCGTTTTTGCATAGCCCTGAAATTCATTGGAAAATAACGCCGTAATAACTTGCATTATTCCGGCGTAAAAAACCTATTTAGCCGCCAGGAATGCCTTGTGGGTCCGCTCCAGCTGGGCCAGATGGGTGTCCAGATGGCCCACGGCGCCCTCCAGCCACTGCTCGAGGGTGACCTTGCCCCGCGCCGAATGCACCGCGTACTGCTCCCAGGCCTTTTCCGGCAGGGACCGGAGCTGGCGCGCCATCATCTCGCGCAGCAGCCGGACCAGTTCCAGCGCCTCGCCCATGGGCTGGGCGCCCACGTCCAGGCTCTGGGCCCACAGATCCTGGTCGAAGGCGTTGATCCCCGCCCCCGGCTCGGCGATGATCGTCCTCCCCCGCAGGTAGAAATGCACCTCGGTCTCCGCCAGGTGCAGCACGATGTCCTGGATGCTCCACTTGCCCGGACCGGGCTTGAAATCGTGACTGCCCTTGGAATACCGTTCCACGGTGGTCCGCAGGGCAGCGGGTCCCTTGGCGTATTTTATTAATAATTCGCTACGAGCCGCTGGGTTCATGATTCACCTCGGGGCCTTTATACGCCCCGGAAACCTGAAACACCAGAGCAATTACCGTCCGCTTTTCTTCCAGTCGGCCAGGAATGTTTCAATCCCCTTGTCGGTGAGGGGATGGGCCAGCATCTGGTCGAACACCTTGGTGGGGATGGTGGCCACGTCGGCGCCCGCCAGGGCGGCCTCGGTGACATGCCGGGGACTGCGGATGGAGGCGGCCAGCACCTGGGTGCTCAGCTCGTAGTTGTCGAAGATCTCCACCAGTTCATGGATGAGGTCCATGCCCACCAGGTTGATGTCGTCCAGGCGGCCGATGAACGGGGAGACGTAGGTGGCCCCGGCCTTGGCCGCCATGAGCCCCTGGGTGGCGCTGAAGCAGAGGGTGACGTTGGTGCGGACGCCCTCGGCCTTGAAGACGTGGGTGGCCTTGAGCCCCTCCGCGGTGAGGGGCACCTTGATCACCACGTTGGGGTGGATCTTGGCCAGCAGCCGGCCCTCCTTGAGCATGGTCGGGGCGTCCAGGGCGATCACTTCGGCGGAGATGGGGCCGTTCACGATGCCGCAGATCTCTTCGATGATGGCCTCGAAAGGCCGGCCGGATTCCTTGGCGATCAGGCTGGGATTGGTGGTCACCCCGTCCAGGATGCCCCACTCGTTGATGCGCTTGATCTCGGCGATGTTGGCGGTATCGATGAAGAATTTCATGGTTTCTCCGGGTGGCGTGCACTCAAGCCGGCGCTCCAACCGCCCCCATGGGAGGGCCGGAGCGTCGGGGTGCCTGCCAAGCCCTGACATTATCGCAGGTCTGGTCGCCCAGGATTTGAAATAAGCATGAAATTCCTGGCAGTACGCCCGACCGCCAGAGGGCCGGGGCCCCGGGTGTGGGGTTACACTGGAAAGGATTGGAGCTTTACATGGCGCAACCCGAATTTTCCGTCCTGGATCGCGGTTTTGTCCGGCTCATCGACCACATGGGGTCCGACCTGAGTGTGGTGAACGCGGCCCGGGTCTCCTTCGGCAAGCGCAAGGAGACGTTCGACGAGGCGGACGGCAAGCTGGTGGAATACCTGGCCCGGCACGACCACACCTCCCCGTTCCGCCACACCGCCCTGACCTTCCACGTGAAGGCGCCGATCTTCGTCTTCCGGCAGTGGATGAAGCACCGCATCGCCAGCGAGTTCAACGAGATCTCCGGACGCTACGTGGAATTTCCCGAGGACGAGTTCTACGTTCCCGGGAGCTTCCGGCGCCAGGCGAAGGTCAACAAGCAGGGGTCCGAGGGGGAGGTGGACGGCCCCGAGGGCGCCCAGGCCATGGAGCGGTTCCTGGCCGCCTGCCGGGATTCGGTGAAGCAGTACAAGGCCCTTCTCGCGCTCGGCGTGTGCCGGGAGCAGGCCCGCTGCGTCCTGCCCCTGGGCCTCTATTCCGAGGTCTACTGGACCGCCAGCCTGCAGGCGGCGGCCCATTTCATCCGCCTGCGCACGGACAGCCACGCCCAGTGGGAGATCCAGCAGTACGCCCAGGCCGTGCGCCGGATCGTGGAGGAGGTCTTCCCGGTGAGCCTCCGGGCCTTGTTGATCGAGGGCCCGGCATGATCCTTCCGCCCTTGAACCCGGCCCTGCTGCACCTGGATTCCGACCACCTCTGGCTCATGCACTGCGTGGACGGTCCGGTGCCGAGGTCGGTGGTGCGCATGGTGCGCGGGTTCCTGCACAAGGAACTCTGGCCCTGGGAACTGGACTTCCAGGGCGAGTTCCTGGGCGTCCCCGAAGCCTTGCGCCAGGAGGCCGCCAAGCTGGTGGGCGGGGACTCCGCGGACATCAGCCTGACGCCCAACACGTCCACCGGGCTGGCCACCGTGGCCCAGGGCTTCCCCTGGCGGGCCGGGGACGAGGTGCTGGCGCCCCTGGGCGAGTTCCCCAGCAACGTCTATCCCTGGAAGGGCCTGGAGAGCCGCCTGGTCCAGCTCCGGGAAGTGCCCCTCTGGGAAGGGCACAAGGCCGGCGCCTCCGGCTGGGACACCACCCCGCCCTCCCAGGGGGACGAACCGGAAGCCCGGCTCATCGACGCCCTCGGCTCCAGGACCCGGGTGCTGGCGACCTCGTGGGTGCGGTTCCAGGACGGCCTGAAGCTGGACCTGGCCCGGCTGGGGTCGGCCTGCCGCCGGCGGGGCATCCACCTGGTGGTGGACGGCATCCAGGGGGCCGGCACGGCCGTGCCCGACCTGTACGGCGTCAGCGCCTTCGCCACCGGCGGGCACAAGGGCCTGCTGGCCCCCCAGGGCCAGGGCTTCCTGTGGACCGAGCCGGAATTCCGCCGGCAGCTGGCCCCCACCGGGACCTGGCTGTCGGTGCAGGACGCCACCGATCCCCAGCGCCCCGGCACGGACTATCGTCCCTGGCTGGAGGACGGCCGGCGCCTGGAGCCCGGGGGCCCCAACGTGATGGCTTGCGTGGGACTGCTAGAGGCCATTCGGACCCTGCACCAGGCCGGGATCGGGACCATCGCGGAGCACGTGCGCTCGCTCCAGGTCTCGCTGCTGGACCACCTGGACGGCGTGCCCGCCTGGGCCGGCGAAGTCCGGCGCCTGCGCGGGCTGCTGGAACGGGACCGGCTGGGGTCCATCCTGGCCTTCCACCACGGGGACCGGACTCCGGAGGAGATGCAGGACCTGCTTGAGCGGGGCTGCCGCAGGGGCGTGTACGGCTCCCTGCGGGAGGGCTACCTGCGGGTGGCGTTCCACGGCTGGCACGAGGCGGCGGACGTGCACCGGATCGTGGACTGGCTCAAGAGCTGATCTAGGTGTCGCTGCCAAACAGGTTGTTCACCCGAGCCAACCTGGGATGCTTTTGTTTGCGGACAACAGCATAAGGAGGGCTCGGGTGAACCTTCATAGGAAAGCAAGGACCTGCCCTGAAAG
>JBELAL010000073.1:0-20000 GCA_049508835.1 Holophaga sp.
CCGAACACGGCCGTTAAGCTCCGGAGGGCCGATGATACTGCCCGCCACATGGGTGGAAAAGTAGGTCGCCGCGACGTCAGATCCAAAGCCCCCGCTCCAACGCGGGGGCTTTCTCGTGTACGCGCGGATCGTGGCGGAACGCTATTGGCCCTTGGCCAGCTGCTTCTTCAGGGTCTCGCCCATGTCGGTCACCTTGTAGCCATCCGGCAGGGTGAAGGTGGCGGCAGGAATGGGGGTGGTCTCGACCTTGGTGGCCTCGGAGGTCACGTCCGAGCCCATGAACGCGGTCAAGTGGGTCTTGAGGGGGATGCCCTTGATCTTGGACAACTCCTCGTAGAACCGCTTGAAGGTCTGGCCCATGGGGCCGGCCTTGGCGAACTGGGCGGCACGGGCCTGGGTCATCTTGACGTAGGCGGCATCCGGCATCGGCAACTTGAGGGACGGATCGGCGGCCAGGTCCATGACCATCTTGCCGACGGCGATGTGCCATCCCTGGCAATTGTGGTCGGCCACCTTCACCATGCCCATCTTCTCCACATGGACGTCGTTGGGGTCGCCGAACAAAGACGCCATCATGGTGCTGGCGCCTCCGGACTGGGCCTGGTTCAGGGAATCCAGGGCGGCCATGGCGTCGTCGAAGGAAAGCTTGGCGATGGTCTTCTTCTTGTGGTCGATGGAATAGGTGATTCCCTTGTCGAAATCGACCAGCTGGTCCTGCTTGGATTCCACCCCCCGGGTCAGCTGGTAGGCGGACGTGTAGTAGTGAATCTCGGTCCCGCTGGTGCCCGATCCAAGCATGCCCTTGGCCTTCATGTTGAAGGTGATGGTGAGATCGGTCGCGGAGACGTAGACGAACAACAGGGTCGCCGCCACGGCCAAGCCCAAACGCCTATTCATGGATGCCTCCCGTCAAGTGGCTTCGCACCAGCTTAGGCAGGAACCCGGCCCGAATCCACTTTGGCTCTCAGGGGAATAATGAAAAAAAGGTTTTAGTTTTCTTGAAAATCTGAAATTGTAAGGTCTTGCGTAGTCCAATCGTTGAAAACCAAAAAAAAATTTCATATTATGTGGGGGGTATACTCCTTCCACATTCTTCGACATGGAGGTCCACCATGTTCAAGCGAGCCTTGTTCGCCGTGTCCCTGCCTTGCCTGATCTCGACCATGGCGGTGGCCGCTGCGCCCGCAGCTCCGGTGCCCAAGAACGACCGTCCCCGCGTGGTGGTGCTGGAATTCCCCGTGGCCGAAGGCGCCTATGAGGGGTGGCACGGGTGGGGCTACACTGGCGGCGAGCACCACATCAGCAGCGTGCTCCAGGAACTGATGATCACCGCCCTCCTGGACAAGGGGGCCGGCCAGATTCGCCTGTTCGAGCGCAAAGAGCTGGAGAAGGTCCTCGGCGAGCAGAAGCTGGGCTCCAGCGGCCTGGTGGACGAGTCCACCGCTGTGCAGATGGGCAAACTGGTCGGCGCCCGCTACATGATCACCGGGAAGGTGACCCGGTTCGCCTACAAGAAGAGCGGGTTCGGCACCGGCTGGGGCGTCTCGGCCCTGCTGAACAAGGTCAATCCCAACGCTGGTGCGGCCAACAGCATCGCCGGCGATGTCCACGTTGCCAAGGCCTCCTTCACCGGGCGGCTCGACGTGCGGCTGTTCGACGTCCAGACCGGCGAGATCCTCATCGCCATCAAGGATGAAGGCACCACCAAGGACACCAGCGTGAAGGTCGCCGGAACCGGCAACGACGTGCAGTACGATGAGGAACTGGTGAACAAGATCTTCGAGCCCGTCACCGACAAGATCGCAGCCCAGCTGATCAAGAAGATCGCGGATATACGGGCCCAGGAGGGCAACAACTGACGCCTCGCCGGGCCTTCGCCACCCGCTGCTCCGCCCGGAGGCGGTGACGGGGCTCAAGGCCGGGGCATTCGGCCGGCTCATGGTGCGCATGCAGACGGATGCCACCCTGGAGGTGAGCCGGGGCACGGCTCCGGCCCTCAAGGAGCGGTTCGGGCGCGCCAAGGGAGGCCTCCCGCCGGCGGGAGCCTGAGGTCCGAAGCATAGAGCCTGCTCCCGGCCGGATTCCGCCGTGGCGGAAGGACCGGCTTGGGGAAGGGGATGGCCTTTTCAGGTAGAAATGCAAGTATTTATATTACAACAAATAAAAAAATCCTTGAAGGCGTGATCATCTGTATTACTATATGGTTGTATGAGCAAAAAACTGATGAAGCGATTGCTCCCCGAACCCACGATCTCCGAAGTCAGCCGGCTCTTCCTGGCCCTCGGGGAGGAGCCGCGGCTGCGGATCCTGCGCGCCCTCCTGGAGGCGGGGGAGCCCATGCCCCAGAAGGCGCTGGCCGAGGCCTGCGGGCTGTCCCAGGCCAACGCCAGCAAGCACCTCATCCAGCTGGTCAACGCCGGCCTGGTCACCCGGGAGCCCCGGGGCAACCTGGTCCTGTTCCGGCCGGTGCTGCCCCTGGTGACGGAGGTCTGCGACCTGGTCTGCACTTTCGTCGCCAGGCGCATCACCTGCACCTATCAAGCCATCGTCTGACCGTTCCACCGAAAGCGAGTCCCATGCGAATCCTGCCCAGCCTCCTGATTCCGGCCCTGTCCCTGGCCGGTCTCCACGCCGAGGAATCCCTCTCCATCCAGGAGGCCATCCGCAATGCCTGGACCGGCATGGGCGGCCTCCAGGTGGGCCAGGCCATGGTCGACAAGGCCCAGGCGGAGGCCGAGGCCATGGAGAATCTCAGGCTGCCCACCGTTGCCCTGGGGGCCGGCCTCACCCGCACCGACGAGCCGATGCAGGCGTTCGGCACCCGACTGGACCAGGCGCGCATCGCCCAGGCGGACTTCCTGCCTTCCAGCCTGAACCATCCCGATCCCATCACCGGTTTCGGGGCCGCCCTGAGCGTCACCCAGCCGCTCTACGCGGGCGGGCGCCTGGATGCCGCCCGGCGCGCCGGGGTCGCCATGGCCGAAGCCGAAACCCGGAACCAGGCGTTCCGCCGCCAGCAGGTGGCCCTGGCGGTGGACCAGGCCTATTTCGGCGCCCAGGTGGCCCGGCAGGGCCTGCGCTGGGCCGAGGACACCCTGCGCCAGGCCCAGGAGCTGGAACGGTTCGTCCAGGCCCGGGTGGACCAGGGCCTGATGCTCAAGTCCGAGGGGGAGCGGGCCAAGGCCTTCCGGGCCCAGAGCGAGGCGGGCGTCGCTGAGGCCCGCCAGCGCCTGGCCTCGACACGGTCCGCCCTGGCCCTGCTCATGGGAACCGATCCCCCCGGGCAGCTGGCCACCGCGGTGGACGCCGGCCCTGCGGACCTGCCCCAGGGACCGGGCAGCCGCGGCGACATCGAGGCGCTGAAGGCCCAGGGCGAGGCGGCCCGGGCCGGGGTCGCGACCGCCCAGGGGGCGTTCAAGCCGGACGTGGCCTTGAATGTCGCCGTGGGGACGGCGCGGTATTCCCTGGCCGACGGCGGCAACTGGACCACGGCCTCGGTGGGCGTGCGCTGGACCTTCAGCTTTTCCGATTCGCCCAGGGTCGAGGCCGCCAAGGCCGCGGTCCGGGCCGCGGACCTGGGCCGGAAATGGCAGGAGCGGCAGGCCGGCCGGGACGCGGACGAAGCCCGGCGCAGCCTGGAGGCGGCCCAGGCCAAGATGGCCTCCGCCAAAGTGGCGCTGGAGGCTTCCGAGAGCGTGCGGACCATGCGCCAGGCCCGCCACCGGGAGGGCCTGCTGCCGCTGGTGGAGGTCCTGGACGCCGAGGCGGCCCTGTCCGGGGCCCGCACCCTGCTGCTGAACAGCCAGCTGGAATGGCGCATCAGCCGGGCCCAGCTGGCCCTGGCCCTCGGCCAACCCGTCGAAGGAATCAAGGAGTAGACCATGCATCGGACGCTCACCCTGTCCTCCGTCCTCGTCCTGGTGGCTGGGCTGGCCTGCGGCCAACGCCAGGCCGCTGATCCGCCGCCCCTGCCCACCGCCAAGGTGCAGCTGGCCAAGGGCGCCTCCGGCCTGGAGGCCGACTGGGTCGCCGCCACCCTCACCGCGGTCCGGCGCGCCACGTTGTCCACCCGCCTGGCCGCATCCGTGAAGAAGATGCATGTGAACGAGGGCCAGCGGGTGGCGGCCGGGGAACTGCTGGTCAGCCTCTCGGACGAGGACCTGCAGGGCAGCCTCAAGGCCGCCCAGGCCGCCCTGGAGGCCGCATCCGCCTACCACCGCCGGATCGAAGCGCTGATGAAGCAGAGTGCCGCCATCCCGGCGGAGCTGGACCAGGCCAACACCCAGCTGGCCCAGGCCCAGGCGGCCGTGGCCCAGGTTCAGGCCAACCTCAGCTACACCCAGATCCGCGCGCCCTTCGCCGGCGTGGTCCAGAACCGGATGGTGAACGACGGCGGCTTCGTGAGTCCCGGCACGCCCCTGGTGGACATTGAGGGCCAGGGGGCCCTGGAACTGGACGGGACGGTCTCCGACGAAGAAGCCAAGGGCCTGCAGATCGGCACCCGTCTGCCCTTCGAGGCCGAGGGGCGTTCCGGGGTGGCCGAAATCACGGCGCTATCCACTGGCGGAGACCCCATCTCCCGACGCGGCATGCTCCGGGCCCGGGTCGTCCAGGGTGGGGCGTCCCTTCGCACTGGGGCCTTCGCCCGCTTGAAACTGCCCCGGACCGCCGCGCCCACCTCCGGCCTCCGGGTCCCCGCTTCCGCCCTGGTGCTGCGGGGCGAGCTGACCGGGGTGTTCGTGGCCAGGGACGGCAGGGCTGAACTGCACTGGCTGTCCGTCGGCGAGCCTGAGGCCGGCGTGGTGGCGGTCCGGGCCGGGATCCAGCCCGGCGACCTGGTCATCGACAAGCCCGATGGGCTGGTGGACGGACAGCCGGTGGAGGTGGTCCGATGAGCGACGATCCCCGTCTGGGCCTGGCCGGGCGGCTCGCCAAGGGCTTCCTGCGCAGCAAGCTCACTCCGCTCATCGTCCTGGCCTCGCTGCTGCTGGGCATCCTGGCCGTGGTGCTGACGCCCCGGGAGGAGGAACCCCAGATCGTGGTGCCCATGGTCGACGTCTACGTCCCGCTGCCCGGCGCCAGTCCCCGGGAGGTGGAAAGCCAGGTCACCACGCCCCTGGAGAAGCGCCTGTGGGGCATCTCCGGCGTGGAATACCTCTACAGCATCAGCCAGCCCGGGATGTCGCTCATTACCGTGCGGTTCAAGGTCAACGAGCCCCAGGAGCCCAGCCTGGTGAAGGTGCACCAGGAGCTGATGGCCAACGCCGATCTCCTGCCTTCCGGGGCGCTGAAGCCGGTGGTCAAGCTGCTGACCATCGACGACGTGCCGTTCCTGACCCTGACCCTCCACGATCCCCAGCAGACCCCGGGCCAGCTGCGGGCCATGGGCGAGGCCCTGGCCCGGCAGCTGAGCGAGGTGCCCGACACCGCCCAGGTGAAGGTGGTGGGCGGGGCCCGCCGGGTGGTGCGGATCGAACCCGATCCCGAGAAGCTGCGCAGCCTGGGCTTGTCCCTGGGCGAGCTGCAGCCGGCCCTGCAGACGGCGGAGGCCCAGCTGCCGGCCGGGTACCTGGTGGACCACAACCAGCGCACCACCCTCGAGGCCAGCGGGTTCGTCCTGGAGGCCAGGGAGATCCAGCGGCTGGTGGTGGCGGTGAAGAACCAGCGCCCCATCTACCTGGGAGACGTGGCCACGATCACCGACGGGCCCGAGCCCGAGTCGCCCATCGTCCTGTATGGGACCAAAGAGGGCCGGTTCGACCTGGCCGTCACCATCGCCCTCTCCAAGCGCAAGGGCGCCAACGCCACCCATCTGGCTGACCAGGTGCTGGGCAAGGTGGAAGCCCTGCGGGGCACCCTGCTCCCCCGCGGCGCCCGGCTGGACGTCACCCGCAACTACGGCGAGACCGCCGGCGACAAGAGCAACGAGCTGATCGAGCACCTGCTGATCGCCACCCTCAGCGTCACCGCCCTGATCCTCCTGGCCATGGGCTGGCGCAGTGCCGTGGTGGTGGGGGTGGCCATTCCGGTGACCCTGGCCCTGACCCTGTTCATCACCTACCTGCTCGGCTACACCCTCAACCGGGTGACCCTGTTCGCCCTGATCTTCTCCATCGGCATCCTGGTGGACGACGCCATCGTGGTGGTGGAGAACATCCACCGGCACATGCATCTGCCGGGCCCACGCAAGCCGTTCACCACGGTGGTGGTGGAGGCGGTGGACGAGGTGGGCAATCCCACCATCCTGGCCACCTTCGCGGTCATCGCCGCCATCCTGCCCATGGCCTTCGTGCGCGGGCTGATGGGCCCGTTCATGCGGCCCATCCCGGTGGGCGCCAGCGTGGCCATGCTGTTCAGCCTGGTCATCGCCTTCGTCATCAGCCCCTGGGCCAGCCTGCACGCGTTCAAGAAGGTGGCCCACCTCCCGGAGATGGACACCACCGGCCTGCACCCGGGCCGTCCGGAGTCCGCCGCGCCGGAACTTCCCGGCCACCGCGGGGACAGTCCCGAAGACACCCCAGAGACCTGGTTCACCCGGCTGTACCGCGTGGTCATCCGGGCGCTGCTCGGCCGCCCCGGGGTCCGGATCGGGTTCTTCGCCGCCATCGCGGTGCTGTTCCTGGGCGCCATGTCCCTGGTGGGCCTGGGGGTGGTCAAGGTCAAGATGCTGCCCTTCGACAACAAGTCCGAGTTCATGGTGCAGCTGGACCTGCCCGAGGGCACCCCGAAGGAGGACGCCCTCGTGGTGGGGGAGGCCGTGGCCCGCAGGCTCCTGCAGGAGCCCACCGTGCGCAACGTCCAGGTGTATTCCGGCGAGGCCGCGCCGTTCACCTTCGTGGGCATGGTCCGCCATTCGTTCCTGCGCACCCAGGCGAACATGGTGGACATCCAGGTGAACCTGGTGGGCAAGCATGAGCGGTCCGAGCAGAGCCACGACCTGGTGGTGCGGCTGCGGCCCGAAGTGCTGAAGATCCCCATGCCGGAAGGCACCCGGGTCAGGCTGACCGAGATCCCGCCCGGACCGCCGGTGCTGGACACCCTGGTGGCGGAAGTCTACGGGCCCAGCGAAGCGGAACGCACCCGCATGGCCGGGGAGATCCTCAAGGCCTTCCGCTCGGTGGACGGGGTGGTGGACGTGGACAGCACCCTCAACCCCACCGCCCCCAAGCTGCAGCTGGTCCTGGACCGGGAGAAGGCGGCCCTGCACGGGCTGGCGCCGGCCAGCGTCATGCAGACGCTGTCCATGGCGGGCCAAGGGCTCACCGCCGGATCCTTCCACGTGCTGCGGGGCGACATCCAGGTGCCGGTGGTGGTCCAGCTGGCCTCCGCCCAGCGCATCCGGCCCGAGCAGATCCTGCAGCTCACGGTCCCAGGCATGAAGGGCCCGGTGCCCCTGTCCGAACTGGTCACCGTCCAGGCCACCCGGGAGGATCCGGCCATCTACCACGAGAACGTCATGCCGGTGTCTTACGTGTTCGGGGACCTGGCCGGGGCCATCGAGAGCCCGGTCTACGCCCTGGCGGCCCTGAACAAGAAGGTCGACGCCATCCCCGGCACCCGCGGAGCGAAGATGGTCCGCCTGGGCCTGGCCCATCCGGAAAACACCGAGAACCTGGTCATGAAGTGGGACGGCGAGTGGCACATCACCCTGGAGGTGTTCCGGGACCTGGGCCTGGCCTTCGCGGCCGTCCTGGTGCTGATCTTCGTGCTGGTGGTGGGCTGGTTCGAGAGCTTCCTGGTGCCCTTCGTGATCCTGGCGCCCATCCCGCTCTCCCTCATCGGCATCATCCCGGCGCACCGCCTGCTGGGCGCCTTCTTCACCGCCACCAGCATGATCGGGTTCATCGCGGGGGCCGGCATCATCGTGCGCAACAGCATCATCCTGGTGGACTTCATCGAGCTGAAGCTGAAGGAGGGAATGAGCCTGGAAAGCGCGGTGGAGGAGGCCGGCGTGGTCCGCTTCCGGCCCATGCTGCTCACCGCCGCGGCGGTCATGGTGGGCTCCAGCGTGATGCTGGCGGATCCCATCTTCCAGGGCCTGGCCATCAGCCTGATGGCCGGGGAGGTGGTGGCCACCCTGCTCTCGCGCTTCGCGGTGCCGGTGCTCTACTACCTGGCCGCCCGGCACGGCCGCGCGGCCCAACTGCAGCGGCAGGCTTCCGATCATCCTTTCCTCCGGGAGGCCTGACATGCCCCTTTCCCGCATCTCCCTGGCCGCCGCCCTCGGGGCGGCGGCCCTCGCGGCCGCCTGGGCCCTGTCCGGTCCGGCCCAATCCCCGAGCACTTCCCCTTCCGAGGAGTCGTCCGTGTCCAACGTCATCCACCTCACCACCCCCGCCTTCCCCGCCCTGGCCGCCCAGGAGAAGCCGGTCCTGATCGATTTCTGGGCCGCCTGGTGCGGCCCCTGCCGGGTCCAGGGCCCCATCCTGGACCAGGTCGCGGACCAGGTGGGAGACCGCGCCATCGTGGCCAAGGTGAACGTCGACGAAGAGCGGCAGCTGGCCGCCCAGTTCGGCGTGCAGGCCATCCCCACCCTGGTGGTCCTCAAGCAGGGCCGGCTGGTCCAGCGCTTCGTGGGCGTGCAGCAGGCGCCCGCGCTGGTCCAGGCCCTCCAGGCCGCCTCCTGATCCAGTCCCTTCCCCTGAGGAGAAATCCATGAACGTCGACCGCATCGTCCACACCTTCGCCGGCACCGTGATCCTGGCCAGCCTGGCCCTGGCCCACTGGCACAGCCCCTACTGGCTCTGGGTCACGGCCTTCGTGGGCGCCAACCTGCTGCAGAGCGGACTGACCAACCGGTGCCTGCTGTCCTCCATCCTCGCCAGGCTGGGGCTGAGCACCGAGGGCGCCTGCGGCGTCAGGCGGGCCTGAAATGGGCGTCCTGATCGCCAAGCGCCTGGTGCTGGGCATCCTGATCGGCGGCGGCCTGGGGTTCGCCTACCAGAAGGTGGTCGGGTGCGGCACCGGCACCTGCCCCCTCACGGCCACCCCCGTCCGCGCCGTCCTGTACGGAGCCTTCATGGGCAGCCTCTGGGCCCTGGCGGGGGCGCACCCCTGATCTATTCCAACAGGCTCTCCAGCCACTTGGAGTAGGTCTTCTCGATCTTGTCCTTGAAGTCGTCCTTCAGCCTCTGCTCGGCCTGGAACTCGGTGACGCCCAGGCCCTTGGCTTCCACTTCCATGGACTCGTACTCGGTGCCCGCCCGGTCCTTGAGGGTGATGGTCAGGACCCCGCGGGCGACGATGATGCCGGTGTCCTTGCTGACCGTGTGCTGGACCCAGCCGCCCCACCACCAGCCGTTCCACTGCCGGTGGGTCACGTCGACCTTGGCGGCCTTGGCGTCGCCCTGGTAGTTCATGACCATCTGGAACTCGCCGCCCTTCTCGGCCCAGCCCAGGCCGGCCTTGAGCGCGGCGTTGCGCAGGATGTTGGCGATGGCGGTGGCGCCCTGGGCGCCTTCCAGGGAGAGGGTCAGGGAGCCCCGCAGCTGGTCCGCGCGCCGGTCCACGGCCAGCTTTTCGGACCGGATCTGGCCCCGCAGCTGCTCGCTCCCGCCTCCGGCGGCGATCAGGGCGGCCATGTCGTCCAGCTTGACCAGTTCGTCCTGGGCCTTCTTCAGCCGCGCCAGCAGCCGCATCCGCTCCCGGGGCCCGGTCTGGCCTCCGGCCTCCTGGGCCAGGTCGTTCTTCTGGGCATCGAACCGGGTCCTGATCTCCCGCTCGGCGGTGGGCACGTCCAGGTAGCCCAGGGCGTAAGCCGAGCCGCCCTTCTTGTCCACCCAGGTCTCCTCCACCGCCAGCCCCGGGAGTTCGGTCGCCTGGGTCTGGATCCGGGTGCTCTGGCCCACCTGCTGCTCGGCGGTACCGGTGGTGGCGCCGCCCACCTGGCGGGTGACCGTGGCCTTGGTGGTCACCTGGGTCTCGGACTTGACGCTGGCCCGGAGCCGAGAGAGCACCTCGGCCCGGGCGTTCTGGGACGCCTGGGTGATGGCATCCGCCTCGCTGGCGCCGACGAGCGTGGCGACCCCCATGGCGTAGACCCGCCCCGGCTGCTCGGGCAGGACGGTCACCCAGATGGGCTTGACCATTCCCTGCTTGAAGATCTGGGCCTGGGCGGGCCCGCCCAGCACAAGGCCCGCCGCGAGAACGGAAAGCACGAATCGGGATGCTCGGATCATGGCTCCCTCCAGGCTGGATGTGACTGGAACCTGCCTAGGAACGCTGTGTGGTGAATGGCGCAAATATGCCAGCTTAATAGAGCGGAGACAAGGGCGGGGGGTTCTGGGAACGCATCAAACATCTCTCTTGCCCCATCCTGGAACGAGGTGAATCCGATGGTAATGAATTAAAAATTTTTACTGTTGATCCTCACCGGGTTTCCCCCCTGATCACAACCTGGCCGAAGTGCGGCTGGTCAAGCGCGGCGTGCAGTAGCTCCGGCCCCGGAACGGGTGGTCAGCGGGACCCGGGTCCGGCCGGGCGGTCCGGGTCCGCCGCCAGCCCGGCGAGCCTGGAGAGCCCTTCGGCCAGGGTCTTCCGGTCGGAGGCGGAGCCCAGGGAGATGCGGACGCCGTCGACCATGGCCAGGCGGCCGGCGGCCAGGACGCTGGAGGGCACCACCACGACCCCGGCGGCCAGGGCCCGTCTGGCGAAGGCGGCGGAGCCCCCTGGGGGGGCCACCAGCCACACGTGGGGACAGCAGGGGGCCCCGCGCCAACGGAAGCCCTGCAGATGCTCCTGGCAGAGCCGGTGCCGGGCGGCCAGCTCCCGGCGCTGGGCCTGCAGGCGCCGCCAGGCGGTACCGTCGTTCAGCCAGCGGGTGGCCACGGCCATGGCCAGGGCCGAGACGTACCAGGTGGTGTGGTGCTCGTCTTCACGCAGGACGGTGCGCAGCCTGGGCGGCACCACCAGGTAGCCGATCCGCAGGCCTGGAGCCACCGTCTTGGACAGGCCGGTCAGGTACAGGACCCGTTCGGGGGCCAGGGAGACCAGGGAAGGGGCCGCGTCCTCCTTGAGCAGGCCGTAGACATCCTCCTCCACCAGGGTGGCGTCCCAGGCGCGGGCGATGTCCACCAGCCTGCGCCGCCGGTCCAGTCCCATGGAGGCGGTGGTGGGATTGTGCAGGGTGGGGGAGACCACCGCCAGGCGCAGGCCGCTCCTGCAGGCGGCTTCCAGGGCCTCGGGCCGGAGGCCCTCCTCGTCGATGGCCATGGGATGCATCCGGCGCTGGCGGTGGCGGGCCGCCGCCTTCAGCCCGGGGTACACCAGCGCCTCGCAGGCCACCTCCTCCTGCCCGGGAAACAGGCTGAGGGCGGTATCCATGGCGTGCTGGGCGCCGGCGCAGACCACGATGCCCTCCGGATCGGTCTCCACCCCCCGCCGGCGCAGCCACCCGGCCGCGGCCTGCTTGTGCACCAGCACCTCGTCCGGGCTGGGGTAGTGCAGGCTCCGGGCGGCCTGGACCGGGTCCATCCGGCCCACGGCCGCCGCCAGGTCCCGGTCCCGGGCCGGCATGGGCGGCATGTTGAGGGAGAGGTCGATCACGCCCCCTTCGGGCCGGTGCTGGAGGGCGAACAGCGCCGCTTCCGAGGCGATGCCCAGCACGAACGTGCCCCGGCCCACCTCCCCCCCCACCAGGCGCCGGCGGGCGGCCTCCCGGTAGGCGCGGGTGATGGTGCTCACGTTCACCCCCACCAGGTCGGCCAGCAGGCGGTGGGTGGGCAGGGCGTCCCCGGGGCGGAGCTGACCCAGGCGCACGGCCTCCCCGATGGCTTCGGCGATGGCCAGGTAGGTCGGCTGGGCCGTTTTCGAGAGGTCCGGAACCCAGATTGTCATGCACACAATCTCCCGAAATCTACGGACAAAATAGCACATCGCTTGACAATCCCATGCCCTGAAATCCCCCCCCTGGAGGTTCCATGTCCGCGATCGTGCTCAATGGCCAGCCGGTGGCGCTGAACGAGGAAGGCTTCCTCGTCGATCCCAGCCTCTGGAACGACGACCTGGCCGTGCTCCTGGCCAAGGCCGAGGAGGGCCTGGACCAGCTCACCGATGAGCACTGGTCCGTGATCCGGTTCATCCGCAGCCATTACCTGGAGCACGACAGCGCTCCGATGGTGCGGGCCATGTGCAAGGGCACCGGGGTGGCGCTGAAGCGCATCTACGAGCTCTTCCCCAGCGGCCCGGCCAAGGGCGCCTGCAAGCTGGCCGGCCTGCCCAAGCCCGACGGCTGCGTGTGACCCCATGCCGCCCCTGCACGCGGGAGTCCTGATCTGCCTGGCCTGGGCCGCGCTGGCCCTGGTCGGCCTCCAGCGGCGGGCGAAGGCCTTCGGCAAGCGCCGGCTGTACGCGAAGCCCGCGGGGGACCCGGTCCGGGGCGCGCTCTACGCCTTCACCGGAGGCATGGCGCCCTGGGCCAAGGAGAGCGTGATGATGAACCTGCCGTCCTATGCGGCGGGCGTGGCCTTCCATGCGGGAATGGCGGCGGCGGCCGGGCTGCTGGCGGCCGCCCTGCTCGGCGCGGAGCCCACCCCCTTCTGGGGCCTCCTGGTCCAGGTGCTGACCCTGGCGGGCGCCGCCGGGGGCCTGGCGCTGTTCGCCAAGCGGATCCTGGCCCCGCGGCTCAGGGGGCTTTCCTGCCCGGATGACTTCGTGGCCAACCTCCTGAGCACCCTGTTCATCCTGCTGGCGTGCGGCCGGACCTTCAGTCCCGCCTTCGAAGGAGTCTGGCTGGGCGAGGCCATGGTCCTCCTGATCTACGTCCCCCTGGGCAAGATCCGCCACTGCCTGTTCTTCTTCACCACCCGCTACCACCTGGGCGCCTTCTTCGGCCGGCGGGGCACCTTCCCTCCCGGCGGGAGCTTCCATGCCTGAACTGGACGAACTCGAATCCCGCCTGGCGGGCCTGGGCGAAGCGGACTTCCAGCGCGGCCTGGAAGTCTTCCGCGGCAAGCTGCGGGAGGCCGAAGCCTCGTACCTGAACAGCTGCGTGCATTGCGGGCTGTGCGCCGAGTCCTGCCACTACTACCGGATGGACCCGGACCTGGAGAACATCCCCGCGCGCAAGCTGGACCTGATCGCCTCGGTGTTCAAGCGCAACTTCACCGCCATGGGGCGCCTCGCGCCGGGACTGGTGGGCGCCAGGCCGCTGGACCGGGAGATGACCCGGGCCTGGGTGGATGCGGTGTTCGGCCGGTGCTCGCTGTGTGGGCGCTGTTCGGTCAACTGCACCATCGGCATCGCCCTGCCCCGGATCTTCCGGGCGGCCCGGGCGGCCCTGGGGTCCATGGGTCTGGTGCCTTCCGACCTCCAGGCGACGGTGGACAATTCCCTGCGGTACG
Source organism: Holophaga sp. (assembly GCA_049508835.1). Classification (GTDB taxonomy): domain Bacteria; phylum Acidobacteriota; class Holophagae; order Holophagales; family Holophagaceae; genus Mesoterricola. Next base: position 13,341 of record JBELAL010000073.1, read on the forward strand.
GGAACAACATGGCCGTGACCCGGGAAGACTGGGTGGAGACGGTGCAGTGGATCGAGGAGGAACTGCAGGGCGAGACCGGCGATCCCGAAGCCCGGCTGCCCCTGGACAAGCAGGGCGCGGACCTCCTGTTCACGGTCAATCCCCGGGAGCCCAAGTTCTTCCCCCTGTCCCTGCAGGCCAGCGCCAAAGTATTCTGGGCCGCCAAGGCGGACTGGACCCTGGCGTCCGACCACGGGTGGGACTTGACCAACTACGGGCTGTTCAACTGCAATGACGAACAGGCCGGGTGCATCACCCAGAACCTGGTGGACGCCATGGCGCGGCTGGGCTGCCGGACCCTGGTGATCGGCGAATGCGGCCACGGCTTCGGCGCGGCCCGGTGGGAAGGCCCGGAATGGCTCCAGAAAAGCTATCCGTTCGAGATCAAGAGCGTCCTTGAACTGATGGACGACTACCTGCGCGAGGGCCGGATCAAGGTCGACCCGTCCCGGAACACCGTTCCCGTCACCCTGCATGACCCCTGCAACCTGGTCCGCCACGGCGGCATCTGCGAAGCCCAGCGCCGGGTGCTGCGCCAGGCGGTGACCACCTTCGTCGAGATGACCCCCAACCGGGAGCACAATTTCTGCTGCGGCGGCGGCGGCGGGCAGCTGTCCATGGCGCGCTACAAGCAGCGGCGGATCCAGTCCGGCGGCATGAAGGCGGAACAGATCCGCAGGACCCGGGCCCGGATCGTGGTGGCCCCATGCCACAACTGCATCGACCAGCTGATGGAACTGAACAAGGAATACAAGCTCAACGTCCAGATCAAGACCGTCGCCGAAATGGTGGCGGAAGCCCTGGTCCCAAACCCTTGACCCCCCGAGGTGAGACATGACCCTTGTCGAGAACCCCTCTCCCTACCTGCAGATGGACCACGTCCCGGAAACCAAGATCATCTACCTGGACAACGGCGCCACCTCCTTCCCGAAGCCGGAGGCGGTCTATGCCTTCATGGACAGCTTCTACCGGCACTATGGGGTGAATCCCGGCCGCAGCGGGTTCGACCTGTGCCTGGAGGCCGGCAGCCTCGTGGACCAGACCCGCAAGCTGCTCTGCCGGTTCTTCGGCGGCACCGATTCCAACCACCTGGTGTTCGGCTACAACTCCACCGACGCCCTGAACCTGGCCATCTCCGGGCTGATCAAGGCCGGCGACCATGTGGTCACTACCCACGTGGAGCACAATTCCACCCTGCGCCCCTTGTGGAAGCTGGGCCAGGAAGGGGTCGACGTGGACTGGGTGGACTTCGACGCCCAGGGCTGGGTGGATCCCCAGGAGATCATCAAGCGCTTCAAGAAGAACACCACCACGGTGGTCATGAACCATGGGTCCAACGTCATCGGCACCGTGCAGGACGTGGCGGCCGTCGGCAAGGCCTGCCGCGAGCGGGGCATTCGCCTGATCGTGGACACCAGCCAGACCGCCGGGATGGTGCCGGTGAAGCTGGACGATCTGGGCGCGGACGTCATCGCCTTCACCGGGCACAAGAGCCTGATGGGGCCCATGGGTATCGGCGGCATGTATGTGCGGGAAGGGTGCGAGATCGCCCTCACCCGGGCCGGCGGCACCGGCGTGAAGAGCGCCCAGCGCGGGCACCTGGAGGAGTACCCGTACCGCATGGAATACGGCACCCCCAACCTGCCCGGCATCGCCGGTCTGAACGCCGGCGTGAAGTGGGTGGAAAAGCACGGGATCGATGCCATCCACCGTCACGAGATGGCGCTCTGGAAGCGCCTGCGCGACGGGCTGCGGACCATCGAGGGAGTCACCCTCTACTGTGCCGATGACGTCCCGGGCAGGGAGCGGATCAGCGTCCTCTCCTTCAACGTGGACGGCCTGGAGGCCATGGACACCGGCACCATGCTGGACGTGGACCACAACATCGCCTGCCGGACCGGGCTGCACTGCACGCCCATGGTCCACGAGCACCTGGGCACCGACAAGATCCACGGCGCGGTCCGCTTCGGCATCGGCCCCTTCAACACCGAGGCCCACATCGACGCGGCCATCCACGGGGTTGCGGAAATCGCGAGTCTGCAGAAAAAGAAGAGGAAGTAGCGTTCCGGCAGCGCGAACGAGGCACGGCCGGAGACGGTGTCAAGAACCCACAACGAAATTATGAGGAGACGAACCATGGGTAACGCTGAAACCGAGCGCATCCGCGAACTTCGCAACCTCGTCGGCAACACCCCGCTCCTGGCCATCGACCTTGAGTACAAGGGCCAGCCCCGGCGGCTTTACGCCAAGGCCGAGAACCTGAACATGACCGGCAGCATCAAGGACCGGATGGCCTTGCACATTCTGCGCAAGGGTTACCAGCGCGGAACACTGGTTTCCGGAGCTCCCATCGCCGAAGCCACCAGCGGGAACACCGGGATCTCATTCGCCGCCCTTGGGCGGGCCCTGGGGCATCCGGTCACGATCTTCATGCCTGACTGGATGAGCAAGGAGCGCAAGGACCTGATCCGCAGCCTGGGGACCGACATCCGCCTAGTGAGCAAGGAAGAGGGCGGCTTCCTGGGCAGCATACGCCTCGCTGAGGAATTCGCTGCCCGGAATCCCGGCTGCTTCCTGCCCGAGCAGTTCCACAACGAAGACAACCCCGAGGCCCACGCCACCACCACCGGGCCGGAGATCTGGTGGCAGCTCCGCTACCAGGGGCTCAAGCCGGACGCCTTCATCGCCGGAGTGGGGACCGGAGGGACCATCATGGGCGTGGGCGCCTACCTGAAGCGGATGCATGCCCCGGTCAAGATCCATCCCCTGGAGCCGGCCAACTCGCCCACCCTCTCCACCGGTTGCAAAGTAGGCAAGCACAGGATCCAGGGTATTTCGGACGAGTTCATTCCCGCCATCATGAAGCTGGACGAGCTGGACGCGGTCATTTCGATCGATGACGGCGACGCCATCTTGATGGCCCAGAAACTCGCCGCCCAGCTCGGATTGGGCGTCGGCATCTCCAGCGGGGCCAACCTGCTGGGCGCACTTACGGTCCAGGAGCGCATGAGCCGGGATGCGGTCGTGGCCACGGTCTTTCCCGACGACAACAAGAAATACCTGAGCACGGACCTGATGAAGGAGGAGCCGGCGAAGGACGGGTTCCTGAGTCCCCACATCGAATTGAAAGGATTCCACGCCTACAAGCGGTCCTGCGCAGTCTGCTGTGACTTCGACGAATGCACCCAGGTCCTGCCCGAGGAATTGGCGGGCGAAGTGGACGAACTCCTGGCCGGCAAGAGCGGCCCCAGGATCGGTGGGTGCTGGTATCAGGCTCAGCGCGCCTCTCGATAGCACATTTTCCATAGGATGGCCATGAACCCTGCACTCCGCATCGTCATCGTCGGCGGGGTCGCCGGCGGCGCCAGCGCCGCCGCCCGCGCCCGCCGGCTTTCCGAGGACGCAACCATCATCCTGTTCGAGCGGGGACCCGACGTCTCGTTCGCCAACTGCGGTCTCCCCTACCACCTGGGCGGCGTCATCGCCGAACGCTCCCGCCTGCTGGTGCAGACCCCCCAGAGCCTCAACGCCCGGTTCGACCTCGACGTGCGGGTGAACACCGAAGTGGTGGCCATCGATCCGGACGCCAAGGTGGTGACGGCCCGCAACCTCAGGACCGGCAAGGAGACCCGCGAGCCGTACGACGCGCTGGTCCTCAGCCCCGGGGCCGCGCCCATCCGGCCGGCCATTCCCGGCGTCGCGGACCCGCGGGTCCTCACGCTGCGCAACCTGGAGGACATGGACGCCATCCTGGCGGCCGTGGCCAAGGTGGGCGGCGGCCGGGCCATGGTGGTGGGCGCGGGGTACATCGGCCTGGAGGTGGCGGAGCAGCTGCGCCACCGGAGACTGCCGGTGACCCTGGTGGAAAAGCTGGGCCACGTGATGGGCCTGGCGGATCCGGAGATGGCCCTGCCGCTCCAGGAGGAACTGGTCCGGCAGGGCGTGGACCTGCGCCTGGGGCGCTCGGTTGCCGCCTTCGAACGGGACGGCCAGACCCTGGCCGCCGTCCTGGACGACGGTACCCGGATCTTCTGCGCCCTGGCCGTCCTGGGGGTCGGGGTGCGGCCGGAGACGCGCCTGGCCAAGGAAGCCGGACTGGCCCTCGGGCCCACCGGGGGGATCCTGGTGGACGACCAGATGCGCACCAGCCGCCCCGACATCTACGCGGTGGGCGACGCGGTGGAGGTGCGGGAGTTCGTCAGCGGGGACTCGGCCCTCATCCCCCTGGCCGGCCCCGCCAACCGCCAGGGGCGGATCGCCGCCGAGGTCATCCTGGGCCGGCCCAGCCGCTACCGGGGCACCCAGGGCACCGCCATCTGCAAGGTGTTCGACTTGAGCTTCGCCATGACCGGGCTCACCGAGACGGCCCTGCGGCGCAAGGAGATGCCCTACCGGCGCATCTACGTGCAGCCCGCGGACCACGCGACCTACTATCCCGGCGCCCAGCCCATCACCCTGAAGCTGCTGTTCGAACCCGGGACCGGACGCATCCTGGGGGCCCAGGCGGTGGGCCGGGCGGGGGTGGACAAGCGCATCGACGTGATCGCCGTGGCCCAGCGGGCCGGGCTCACGGTGTTCGACCTGGAGCACCTGGAGCTGTGCTACGCGCCGCCCTACGGAAGCGCCAAGGACGCGGTGAACATGGCCGGCTTCGTGGCCGCCAACGTGGCGCGGGGCGACATGGAGCTGTGGGAGCCCGAGGAACTGGCCGGGCTCGCCGGCGACCAGCTGCTGGTGGATGTGCGCACCTTCCAGGAACATGCCCAGGGATCCATCCCCGGCGCGGTCTGCGCGCCGGTGGACGAACTGCGGGACCGGCTGGAGGACCTGCCCCGGGACAAGGAACTGCTGGTGTTCTGCCAAGTGGGCCTGCGCGGCTACGTGGCGGCGCGCCTGCTGGCCCAGCACGGGTTCCGGGTCCGGAACCTCTCGGGAGGCTATCGCCGCTACACCCTGTGGGCCGGCAGCCGCGGCTGAGGGACCGGTCCACCTCCGCTTCCGCGCCGGCCCAGGGCCGGCGCGGTTGCTTTTGCGGAACGTGACAGGTATGGTTGGGGGCTGGTCGTAAGACCCATGGAGCCACGGGTGTGGTGGGCTCCCGTCCGTTCCGGCCTGAATTTATTCATCTATTTCATAGGGAGTTTTCATGAACTTCTGGGTCAAGTCTGCCCTCACCACGATCCTTCTGTCCGGGCGCGGCCTGGCCGGCGCGGCCGCCCTGCTGCCGGAGCCGGATCCGAAGCGGCTGGAGGCCGATCTCGCCTACCTCGCCAGTCCCGGATTGGCCGGGCGGGAGACGGGCACCCCGGGCGCGGAGCTGGCCGCGGCCTTCCTTTCCGCGGAGATGCAGGACCTCGCCTTGACCCCCATCCAGGACGGGGGATTCGGCGCCGTGACCCCCTTCCACTGGCCGTGGACCTACTGGGGCGGGTTCGGGTCCTGGGGCCCGGACTTCGCGGCGGCGAGCGCCATCCGGCCGCTCCAGGGCGACACCGTCTGCAATGTGGTGGGAGTCATCCCTGGGCGCGATCCCGTCCTGAGGGGCGAGTACGTCTTCGTCACCGCCCATTTCGACCACCTGGGCGTCCACTATGGAACCTGGTTCCCGGGCGCCGACGACAACGCCTCGGGCACGGCCGGGATGCTGGAGGTCATGCGCCTGCTCAGGCATTCCAGCCCCCGGCGGACCCTCGCTTTCCTGGCCGTGTGCGGGGAGGAGGAGGGGCTGCTGGGGTCCGAACAGTTCCTCGCCCACCCGCCGGTCCCCCTCGAGGCCATCAAGGCCGACATCAACCTGGACATGGTCGGTCGGGGCCGCAAAGGCGAACTGCACATCATGCCCGCCAAGCGGGAAGGCTACGTCACCACCCTCACCCGGGAGGCGCGGGTCCGCGCCGCCGCCCATGGGGTGACCCTTTCCGCCGGGATCGAGGACCATTGGCGGGACTCGGACCACTACAGCTTCGCCCGCCGCCGCATCCCCTCGGTCTGCTTCAACACGGGCCTCCACGCCGACTACCACCAGCCCACGGACACCCCGGACAAGATCAACTTCAAGGGACTCGCCAACGTGGTGCGGATCGTCCGGGACCTGGCCCTGGAGACGGCCGACGCGGAGGCCGCGCCCTCGGTGCTTCCCGCCAGCGAATGGAAGGCCTGGGCGTGGGGGCCCTACCGGTCCCCCGGCCTGGACCCGGCGATCCCTGTGCTCCACGCCCCGGCCCAGGCCGCGGAGGCCGATGGCCAGCTGCCCGCCTGCGTGGGGTTCTCCAGGTGAAGCAAGGTCAGGTCCTTGCGAAACCCGCATCCCGCGCACTTGGACGAAAAAAGGGCTTGCATACCCCGGGCGGTAGGGTAGCCTGGATGTCTGCCGCGATCGAGGTCGGGGCGGATCGGAAGGGAGCGGGAGGGTTCCGTGAGGGATCCGGCCGCGGTCGTCCGGGCGTCTTTGACAGCCGGATAAAGAGAACGGAGAGACAGCGTTCCTCCGCCGCGAGGCGGAGGGGCGAAGCAGAAGCAAGCGTAGCCCGGGTCCGACCATCCCCGTCGGGAGGGGATCCGGGAGAGCTATAGAGATTGAACATGAGAGTTTGATCCTGGCTCAGAATGAACGCTGGCGGC
>JBELAL010000074.1:0-19520 GCA_049508835.1 Holophaga sp.
GGAGCGGAGCAAAGCCCTGGCGGTTTGGCTTCACTACTACAATAACCATCGACCGCATTCGTCCCTGGGAGGCAGGCCTCCCGCCTCAAGGGTGAACAACCTGTTTAGCCTCGACACCTAGTTCTCCGCTATCGGCGGGACGGGGTCGGCCGACTGCAGCCGGGTGCCGTCCACCACCAGGTCCCGGCCCTGGGCCACCACCTGGGCCCCGGGCGCGATCCCCTCCACCGGGCGCCAGCCGCCCTGTTCCGGGCCGACCAGGATGCGCCGGCGCCGGGCCACGCCCTCGACGGCCAGGTACACGTCCGCCTCCCGGCCCACGGCGGTGAGGATGGCGGAGGGCAGCGCCGCCTGGGTCGTCTCGCCCGCGGCCAGGATCTCGCCTTCGGCGAACAGGCCGCTCTTGAGGCGGCCCTCGGGGTTGGGGGCCACCAGGCGGACCCTCAGCGTTCGGCCGTCCTGCTGGACCGAAGCGCTGATCTGGGTGAGGGTGGCCTGGAAGGGCCGGTCGAAGCCCGCCACCCGGAACGTGGCCGGCATGCCGGGATGGATCCGGGCCAGGACCGCGGCCGGCAGGTCGGCCTGGATCTCCAGCCTGCGGTTGTCCACCAGGGTGAACGCGGGGCTGCCGGGGGCCAGGACCTCCCCCGGCTGGACCAGGCGGGTGGCCACTTCGCCGGCGAACGGCGCGGTGATGCAGGACTTGCGCAGGTGGCTGCGGGCCAGGCCCAGGCTGCTTTCGGCGGCGCGCATCGCGGCCTGGGCGGCGGCGAAGGCGGTCTCGGCCTGCTGGGCGGCCTGGCGGGTCACGCTGCGCTTCTGGAGCAGCGCCTGGGCGCGGTCATTGTCGTGTCCGGCCTGGTCGGCCTGGACCCGGGCCTGGGCCAGCTGGGCCTCGGCGCCCTGCACCGCCAGGAACAGGTCCTCCTCCTCCTGGGCGCACAGCACCGCGCCCGCCGGGACCCGGTCGCCCTCCTGCACCGTCACCCGGGTGACCCGGCCCGGCTCCTCGGCCTTGAGCTCGGCGCGGTTGACCGCCAGCAGGGTGCCGGTGAAGGGAATGGTGCCCTGGAAGGGGTGGTTCTCCACCGTGGCCAGGGTGACCGGGACCAGCCCGGCCTGTTTCAGGGCCCGCTGGTGGGCCAGTTCCTGGCCGCGCCGGTAGCGGTGCATGCCGATGGCGCCCACCAGGAGGACGGCCGCGAGCGCGGTGCAGACGATCAGGTTCCGTCGGGTCATGGGGTACCTCAGTACTCGAGAGCATAAGCAGCCGTAGCGGGCAGAGCCTGCAACGGCTGCTAAATGGGGGGCAGGCCGCTGGCGCGGCGGTAGTCGAACAGAGCGGTCCAGACCGCCAGTTCGGCCCGGCGGCGCTGGCTCTCGGCCTGGCGTTCGGACCGCTCCGCCTGGAGCAGGTCCAGGGACGTGATCAGCCCCTGGTCGAAGGATTCCCGGCTGGTGCGCAGGGCCTCCAGGGCGGCGCCGTATGCCGCCCGGGCGGCGTCCCGGAAGGCCACCGCCTTGCCCAGCTCCCGCTCGGCGGTGCGGGTCTCCACGGTGATGTTGCGCTCCAGGTCGATGCGGGCCTGGGTCACCTGCTCCAGCTGGGCCCGGTTCTGGGCGCGCTTGCCGGAGGTGCGCAGGCCGTCGAACAGGGGCAGGCGCATGGTGACGTTCACCTTCCAGGTGTCGTAGGGCTCCTGGAACAGGTTGGAGGTCTGCCCGGCCTGGTAGCCGTAGCCGGCATTGAAGTCGAACTTGGGCCGCAGGTCGGCGGTGAGGATGCGGTCGTTGGCCCGCAGCATCTCCTCCTGCTGCTTGTACTGGGCGACCTCGCTGCGCTCGGCGGGGGGCGCCGGCAGGAGGAGGTCGGGGGTGCCGGGATCGTGCAGGGCCAGGGGCGTGCGGGGATCCAGGGCCAGCTGCCCGTCCAGCACCTCCATCGCGCGCTGGTAATCGGCCCGGGCCTGGAGGTTCTCGGGCACCACCCCCAGCCGCTCGCTCTCGGCCCGGAGCAGGTCCAGCTCGGTGGCGGCCTGGACGTCCAGCTTGGCCTTGATGTCGGCCACGAAGGTCTCGGCGGTGGCCAGCCGGGCCTGGACCACCTCCAGCTCGGCCTGGGCGGCCAGGACCCCGATGTAGGCCCTGGCCACCCCGTGCAGGGTGTCCAGCTCCACGGTGGTGTAGGCGAGGCTGGCCTCCTGTTCGCCCATCTGCGCGACCTTGAGGGCCGTGCCCAGCTTGCCCCAGTAGAACAGCGGCTGGGAGACGGTGGCCTGGGCGGTGTAGACGTTGTAGGGGGAGACCAGCTGACTGGGGCTGATGCCGAACTGCTGGGCGAAGGTCGGGCCGACGTCGCCGACCAGGAAGCTCACGTCCCGGATCCGGGTGAAGTCGCCGGTGAAGGTGAGCTGGGGCAGCGCGTCGGCGCGGGTGGCGGTGATCAGCCCGGTGCGCTCCTCCACCCGGGCCTTGGCGGCCTTGAGCAGGGCGTTCTCGGCCCTGGCCCGGGCCAGGGCCCCGGCCAGGTCGAAGGCCGCCGCCGGGGGCTGGGGCGCGGGCGCGGCCACGGCCGCGAGCAGGAAGGGCAGCATGGTCAAGCTCCGGGGAACGCTTCGGGGACGCCCATGCCCCGCAGGCTGAAGGCCGTGATGTGCCGCGCCACCGCCCCCAGGTCCCTGGGGTAGTCCGGTTCCTCGCGGATCAGGCGCAGGATGGGAAGGTTGTAGACCAGGTGGATCACCTGCCCGAACACGCTGCTGGTGTAGTCCAGGGCATGGAGGCGGTCCAGCTCCGGGCGCAGGATCCGGACGCAGCCCAGCAGGATCTCGGTATAGGGGCGCAGGTGCTCCAGGATCAGGCCGGCCACGTCCGCCCGGGGCGACTGCAGCTCCCGGGTCACCAGGAGCAGGCTGGCCTGGTCCAGTTCGCCCCCTTCGCTGGCGGCCATGAACTCGTTGAGCAGAGTCTCCACCAGTTCCCCCAGGATGCGGATGGCGGCGGCCCTGGCGCCGGGCTCGTCGAGCCGCTCGGGCGGGCGGGGCACCCGCACCGGGCGGCGGTTGAAGATGTGGTGCAGGGCCGCGGCGTAGAGGCCGTCCTTGCCGCCGAAGTGGTACTGCACCAGGGCCGAGTTGGCCTTGGCCCGGGCGGCGATCTCGCGGATGCCCGTACCGTCGAAGCCCTTCTCCGCGAAGCAGAGGATGGCGGCTTCCAGCAGGCGTTCCCTGGAGGGGCGTTCCGGATCGGATGGGTTCATGGAATCCCCCGGGGGCCTGAATCAATCGATTGATTAAGGCTCGAGTTCATCTTAATCAAGCGATTGAGTAAGTCAAGGCCAAAGTGAGCCGGGTCACAAAGGACGGGCCGGACCTGCGACCGGCTGCCCAGCCCTGGCCTGCCGCACCCCCCTGGCCCCATTTGACCGGTCTTTGGCCTTCGGCCGCGTAGCCCGTCAGTCCCAGACCGGCCAGGATGGTGGTGGGAAGGATCCCGCCCCGGAGCCCCGATGCCCACCAAGCCCCCCACCCTCGCCGATTCCGCCCTCCTGGTCATCGACGCCCAGGACTCCTTCAAGGTCTCGCCCCGCTGGGAGCGGTGCAGCAACCCCGCCTTCGAGGCCAACGTGGACCGCCTCATCCAGGCCTTCCGGACCGCGGAGCTGCCGGTGTTCTTCATCCTGCACTCGGACGAGGACGAAGGGTTCCAGACCACCAGCCCCCACTACAAGCTGATGGACTTCATCCAGCCCCGCCCGGACGAGCCGGTGCTGCACAAGATCACCCGCAACTGCTTCACCGGCACCTCCCTGCAGCGCCTTCTCACCCAGCTGGGCGTGCGCCGCCTGGCCATCACCGGGATCCAGATGGAGCAGTGCTGCGAGACCACCGCCCGGATGGCGGCGGACCTGGGCTTCCAGGTGGACTTCGTGCTGGACGCCACCCTCACCTTCCCCATCCCCCACCGGGTGGAGGGCCGGGTGGTGGACGAGCTGGGGGTGGCCGAGGTCGAGCAGAGAACCTGCTTCGTCCTGCGCGACCGGTTTGCGAGGATCGTGGAGACCGCGCAGCTGGTGCGCGAACTGCAAAGTTCATGAGCCGCGCTTACGGCGAGGCTCCGTCCCGGAGCCGGCGCCGGGCCTGATCGTCGGCTCAGTGGCCGTGCCCGTGGGCCTCCTCGGCGGGCGGGGCCGGGGTGTAGTTCACCTTGCCCCCGAACACCAGCCGCAGGCCGTAGACGGCCAGGGCCACGAAGCCGAGGTTGCGCAGGGGCACCAGCACGCTCTCCAGGGCGGGGACGAGGTGGCTGAGGATGCCGGCCACGGCCAGGACGGCGCCGCAGGCGACCAGGAACCCGCCCCAGCGGGAAGCGGACGCGGGGGGCGGGCTCACTTCCGGAGGAAACACCTTGTCCTCGGAACCGGACTCGACCAGGAGGTTCACCCCCTGGAACAGCATGACCGCCGCCAGCACGTAGACGAACAGATAGACCAGCATGGGCGCACTCCTGGATCCAGAGATACCATGGATCGCCCGTCAGGGCTACGGAGTGACGGTGAAGGTCGGCCCCGTGGCCTGTTGTTCCGAGGCGGTCAGCAGCACCGGCCCGGTGGTGGCGTTGGCGCCCACCATCACGGTGACCTGGTTGGGATTCACATAGGTGAAGGTGGAGGATCCGGGCTGGCCCGGGGTCTCGCTCCCGATGGCCACGGCGGAAGTGCCGTAGAAGCCGGACCCGGTGAGGGTGACGGCGGTGCCCGCGGGCCCGGAGGCGAGGTTGATGCCGGTGATGGTCGGCATGACCACGAAAGAATTATAGGAGGTGCCCAGCCCGGCCGAGTTCTCCACCACCACGGCGCCGGTGATGGCGGTCATGGGGACGGTGGCGGTGATCTGCTGGGGGGTGTTCACCTGGAACCAGGGCGCGGGGGCGCCGCCGAAGCTCACCACCCCGATGCCCTTGAAGCCGGCGCCGGCGATGATCACGTTGGTGCCCGCCGGGGCCGCGGGCGGGCTGAAGGCGAGGACGGAGGGGACCGAGTACAGGGTCTTCCCGCCGCAGCCCAGCAGCGCCGCCAGGGCCAAGCCGGCCGCCGCGGCCGGTGCCAGGGTTCTCGGGTTCAGGTTGGCCATCGGCAGTCTCCCCAATGATTGTAGGCCAGGGACGCGGCCGCACGCCCCGGTTTTGTGGGCCGGTCAGTCGTCCCGGTGCCGGCGCAGCAGGTCCAGGAACACCTCGCCGTAGGTCTCCAGCTTCTTTGGCCCCACGCCGCTGATGGCCAGGAAGTGCTCGGCGGTGGTGGGCCGGAAGCGGGCCATGTGCTGCAGGGTGGCGTCGCTGAACACCAGGTAGGCGGGCAGGTTGCGCTCGTCGGCCAGGTGCCTGCGCAGGGCCTTGAGCTCCAGGAACAGGGCCTGTTCCTGGTCCTGGGGGATGGGCTGCGCCGCCGGGACCACCGGGGCTCCCGGCTTGCGGCGGCCGCGGCGCGCCGCTTTGGGCGCCTCCTCCATCACGTCCCGGCCCGAGCACAGGTCGCAGGCGGAGCCGCAGGCGCCGATGCGCTCCCCGAAGTGGCCCACCAGGGCCCGGTGGCGGCAGACCATGCTTTCGGCGAAATCGAACATGGCCCGGATCTGCCGGCGCTGGGGGTTGGCCACCGCCGGCTCCAGGCCGTCCAGGAACCGCTCAAGGCTCATCACGTCGGCCCAGGAATAGAACAGCACGCAGTCGGCGTCGGCACCGTCCCGCCCGGCCCGGCCGATCTCCTGGTAGTAGCCTTCGATGCTCTTGGGCATGTCCCGGTGGATCACGTAGCGGATGTTGCTCTTGTCGATGCCCATGCCGAAGGCGATGGTGGCGGTGATCACCTCCACGTCGTCCCGGCGGAAGGCCTCCTGGGCCGCCTCCCGCTCCCTTGGCTCGAGCCCGGCGTGGTAGGCCCGGGCCCGCACCCCCTGGGAGACCAGGAACTCGGCGGTGGCCTCCGCGGACTTGCGGGACAGGCAGTAGACGATGCCGCTCTGCCCGGGCCGGGCGGCCACCAGGCGCAGGATCGCCTCGCGCACCGACGGCCCCTCGCCGCCCTTCTTGACGGCGTGCAGCTTGAGGTTGGGCCGGAAGAACGAGCCCAGGAACTCGAACGGCGCCTCCATGCCCAGCTGGGCCACGATGTCCCGGCGCACCTCCCCGGTGGCGGTGGCGGTGAGGGCCAGCACCGGCAGGCCGCCGAAGCGTGCCTTGAGGCCCGCCAGGTTCCGGTACGCGGGGCGGAAATCGTGGCCCCACTGGCTGATGCAGTGGGCCTCGTCCACCGCGATGAGGCGCAGCTCCAGGCGGTCCAGGAGCGGCCCCACGCTCTGCTCGATGCCTTCGGGAGCGGCGTAGACCAGCTCGAACTCCCCCCGGTGCAGCTGGCGGATCCGCTCCAGGCGCTCCCCGGGCTCCAGGGAGGAGTTCAGGAAGGTGGCCCGCAGTCCGGCCTCCTGCAGGCCGTCCACCTGGTCCTTCATGAGGGCGATGAGGGGCGAGATGACCAGGGTGGTTCCCCCCAGCAGCCGCGCCGGCAGCTGGTAGGTGAGCGACTTGCCGGCGCCGGTGGGCATCACCGCCAGGCAGTCCCGCCCCGCCAAGACCGCGCGGATGACCTCCTCCTGGCCCGGACGGAAGGCGTCGTAGCCGAACACCTCCTTCAGCCGGGCCTGCAGGTCCGACAACATGCCCGGGCTCCGCTCGGGCATGTTGTCGGGGGCACGGGGGGGACGTAGAGCGAGCTTTGCGAGCGGGCGGTCCTCCTCGTTCCTATTCAGCGCTTCGGCGATGTCCCGCAGGGCCTGGATGGCCCGGGGGTCGAAGGCCGTCGGCTGGAGGCGGTAGCGGTCCCGCAGGTCCGCCAGCGCCCGGGCGCAGCCGTCCCGCTCCCCGGAGTCAAGCAGTGCGCGGAGGGTCTGGATTTCATGGTCAAGTGGCATCGAGCTTCCTAGGAGTGTGACTATGTATTATTCGGCCCCGCGCTGGTGGCAGCGGGCCCGTCAAGGCAAGGAACGCGAGGAGAGCCGATGCGGGACATCGGCCGACGAGCGTGACGCGGGATTGATGGGCCCGCTGCCACCAGCCCGAAGGGACGGCGCCCAGACCCCCGTCTCTCGTGTGCAAGGCCCTTGTAGGTAGCACCACTACCTCCTGCGGGCCTTGCGCTCGATATCCGGGGGTCTGGACGTCGTCGCGGGGCCGAATAATACATAGTCACACTCCTAGAATCCTCCATTCTCCGGCCGGACCGCCCGGACACCAAGCGCCCGTTTCGAAGCACGGTCGCCGCTGGCCTTAAGATGGACCCATGAGCAGTCAAGACCGGGCCGACCTGAATGATCTCCTCCGTCTGCTGGACGCCCCCGCCGGGACCCTGGCGGCGGAGGGAGCCCGCCTGCGCTGGACCTCGCCCACCGCCCTGGCCCTGATCCTGGCCCGGTGGACCACCCTGGAGGGACACCAGCGCTCCCTGTGGGTGGACGCCCCCACTGAGCTGGACGCCCAGACCCTGGCCCACGAACTGGGGGTGCTGCTGCCCGAGGCGCGGGTGGCCCATTTCCCCGGGTTCGCGCCCTTCGCCGGCGGGGAGTCCAGTCCGCCGGGCATGGTCCTCAAGGACCGCCTGGCCACCCTGGTGGGCCTGCTGGAGCACCGGGTGCAGGTGCTGGTGACCGGTCCCCTGGCCGCCCGGGAACGGCTGCCCCACCCTTCCTGGTTCGACAAGCAGAAGCTGACCCTGGCCCAGGGCTCGGAGGTGCCCCGGGACCTGCTGCTGGAGACCCTGGCGGCCCTGGGCTACCGCCGGGTGGACCTGGCGGGCAGCCCCGGGGAGTTCAGCGCCCGGGGCCTGGTGGTGGACCTGTGGCCGGACCACCTGGAGAACCCGCTGCGGCTGGAATTCTTCGGCGACGACCTGGAGCGCATCAGCCCCTTCGATCCGGACACCCAGCGGCGCACCGGCGAGGCGGTGGCGGGAGTCACCCTGTACCCGCGGTTCGAGGGCGCCCGGGGCGACGGCTCGCCGCTGCTCAAGGCGGTGGCGTCCCGGGCCGGGGCCACTCCGGAGCCCGAGGACGACCTGGCCTTCCGGCGCTCCCGCCTGGCCACCCACGGGCACTTCCCGGGCGAGGAGCTGTTCTACCCCCTGCTGGACCAGCCCAAGGGCCAGCTGGCCCACTGGGTGCCCCCCTGCCTGCGGGTGCGCCTGGAGCCCCAGTGGGCCGAGGCGGTGGCGGAGCGTGAACGGGAACGGATCGCGGACGGGGTGGCGGTGCTGCGCCGGGGCGGCGTGGTCTGCCCGGAGTTCGAGGACCGCTTCCTGGCCCAGGATCCCAGCCGGACCACCCTGGTGCTCACCGAGTGGCAGGCCGAAGCCACGGTGCCGCTCCAGGCCCAGCCGGCCAGGGAGTTCCAGGGGCGCCTGGGGGAGCTGGCCGAACACCTGAAGGACCTGGCCCTCACCGGGCACCGGGTGTTCCTGGCCGGCTCCACCCCGGGCATGCGCGACCGACTGGGGGAGATCCTGCGGGAGTACGAACTGCCGGTGGCGTACGGCACCCAGGCCGGGTGCCGGGGCACCCACCTGCCACTCGCCAGCGGCATCTTCCTGAAGGAGCCCAAGGTCCTGGTGCTCACCGAGCGGGAGGTGTTCGGGCGCAAGGCCCTGGCCCCGCCGCCGAAACGAAGCCACAGCGCCGCGTTCCTGTCCGACCTGCGGGACCTCAAGCCCGGGGACCGGGTGGTGCACCTGGACCACGGCATCGGCCAGTTCGAGGGCTTCGGCGCCCTGACCGTGGGCGGCGAGGAGCAGGAGGTGATCCAGCTGCGCTACGCCGACGGGGGCCGGCTCAACGTCAGCCTGGAGCGGGCCGACCTGATCCAGCGCTACGTGACCCCGGACGGGGCCGCCCCGGCGCCCCTCGACAAGCTGGGCGGCGCCTCCTGGGCCAAGGTCAAGCGCCGGGCCAAGAAGGCCATCCGGGACATGGCCGAGGAGCTGCTCAAGCTGTACGCCCAGCGCAAGCTGGAGAAGGGCCACGCCTACGCCAAGGACGGCCCGGAGATGGCGGAGTTCGAGGCCACCTTTGCGTTCGAGCCCACGCTGGACCAGATCGAGGCCAGCGAAGCCATCAAGGCGGACCTGGAGGGCGACCGCCCCATGGACCGCCTGCTGTGCGGCGACGTGGGCTTCGGCAAGACCGAGGTGGCCATGCGGGCCGCGGCCAAGGTGGCCCTGGACGGCTACCAGGTGGCGGTGCTCTGCCCCACCACCGTCCTGTGCTTCCAGCACTTTCGCACCTTCAAGGAGCGCTTTTCCGCCTTCCCCCTGCGGGTGGAGATGCTGAACCGGTTCGTGGAGCCGCCGGAGGCCAAGGCCATCCTCCAGGACCTGGCCGAAGGGAAGATCGAGATCGTCATCGGCACCCACCAGTTGTTGGGCGCCCGGGTGCAGTTCGCCGAGCTGGGGCTGGTGGTCATCGACGAGGAGCAGCGTTTCGGCGTGGGGCACAAGGAGCGCCTCAAGAAGCTGAGAGCCAACGTGGACGTGCTGGCCATGAGCGCCACCCCGATCCCGCGCACCCTGCACATGAGCCTCACCGGCCTGCGGGAGATCAGCCTGATCGAGACCCCGCCCAAGAACCGCCTGGCCATCGAGACGGTGGTGGCCCCCTGGAGCGACGAGCTGATCGCCGCCGCCATCCAGTTCGAGCTGCGCCGGGGCGGGCAGGTGTACGTAGTGCACAACCGGGTGGAGTCGATCGTGTCGGTGGCGGAGCGGATCCGCGCCCTGGTGCCCGACGCCCGGGTGGGGGTGGGCCATGCCCAGCTTTCGGACCAGGCCCTGGAGTCGGTGATGCTGGGCTTCATGGAAGGCCGGATCGACGTGCTGGTGGCCACCACCATCGTGGAGAACGGGCTGGACGTGCCCAACGCCAACACCCTGATCGTGCACCGGGCCGACACTTTCGGCCTCAGCCAGCTGTACCAGCTGCGCGGGCGGGTGGGGCGCAGCGACGTGCCCGCCTACGCCTACCTGCTGATCCCCGGCAAGGGGGAGATCACCGAGGAGGCCCGCAAGCGGCTCCAGGCCCTGGAGGACTTCTCTGAACTGGGGGCCGGGTTCCGGGTGGCGGCCATGGACCTGGAACTGCGGGGCGCCGGCAACCTGCTGGGGGGCGAGCAGTCCGGGCACATCCACGACATCGGCTTCGAGCTGTACGTGAAGCTGCTGGAGGAGACCCTGCAGGAGCTGCAGGGCCAGCCCACCGGGACCTTCGAGGTGAAGATCGACCTGGGCCCGGGCCAGCTGTCCAAGGGCTGGATCGACCAGGCCAGCGAGCGCCTGGTGGCGTACAAGCGGGCCTCGCGGCTGCGCTCGGAGCGGGAGCTGGAGCTGTACCGCCTGGAACTGGAGGACCGCTTTGGGAAGGTGCGGGCGGACGACCAGGAGAGCGCGCGGTTCTTCGAGCTGCTGAAGGTGCGCATCCGGGCCCAGGCCCTGGCGGTGAGCGAAGTCTCGGTGGACAAAGGCCGGCTCAAGCTGCGGGTGAGCCCCCAGACGCCGCTGGATCCCATGAAGCTCATGGCCTGGGTGCGGCAGCGGCCCAACGCCCAACTCAGTCCGGACGGGACGGTGCTGGTGCCGGCCCCGACCGGCGGGGCGGGGGCGGTGCGGCAGGCCCAGGAGGTGCTGGCGGCGTGGGCGGAGCTGTAGGGTCTCACTTGGTCAGGGTGAACGAATCCACCGTGTTCCCCTGTTCATCCACCTGCCGGAAGTCCACCCGCCTGCCGTCGACCTCCAGCAGCGAGAAGCAGAAGGTGCTGCCCACCACGCTCCCGTAGTAGGCCTTCCGCACCGGCGGAGGCGGCGAGGGATGCATGAACCCGCCGCCGGCGCCGGTGAGGATGTGGATGGGGCCGTGGGCCACGGTGGCCGTGCTGCCGTTGAAGGCGGTTCCGGGACGATGTTCGCCTCCTGGGCGCAGTGCTGGGCGTCGGTGACGCCCCGGGGGGTCGGGGTGAACCGGAACGGGGCGGTGCGCTGGTAGGTGTGCAGGTGGGCGGCGAACACCAGGTCCACGTTGTATTTCTGGAAGATCGGCCACAGCTGGCGCATGTGCCACTGGCGAGTGTGGCGGAAGCTGGCGAGGCTGAAGGCGGCGTGGTGGAAGACCACGAACCGCCAGGTGGCGTCCTGGGCCTTCTGCAGTTCCTTCTTCAGCCAGCGGCGCACGTCCTTGTCCTGCCAGTGGACGTACAGGTTCGAATCCAGGACGGTCCAGTGCACGTCCCCGGAGCGGAAGGTGAAGTTGCCCATGCGGGGGAAGCGTTTGCCGGCCGCGGCCCGGAACGGGGCCCAATCCTGCTGGGGGACGAGGTTGGGGATGTGCCCCCCGGGCAGGAGGTCCGGGCCGTCCAGGGGCTGGTCCCAATAGTAGTAGTAGGCCAGGGTGTCCCGCGGCAGGACGTTGTCCCGGTCGGCCTGGGCCACGTCGTGGTTGCCCAGGACCCCCACCATCAGTGTGCCGCGCATGATCGGCGCCCCCACGTTCGGGTCGTCCTGGTCGGCGTTGTAGGTGGGGAAGAACCGGGAGCGGTACTCGGCCACCGTGCCGTTCTGGTAGACCAGGTCGCCGGCCCCGACCATGAGGTCCGCCTTCTGGGCCTGGATGCGGAAAGCGATGGCCCGGCTCATGGGCGTGCCTTCGGCCAGGTCGCCCACCACCACGATCCTCTGGGGCTGCTCCGGGGCCTTGCGGGCCCGGGCGCCGGTCTGGAGGAACACCTCGGTGCCGTGCTGCAGGACCCGGTAGTCGAAGGTGCCGCCGGGCGCCAGGGGGGCCAGCGCCGCCCGCCACACCCGGTGGGGCGGGACCGGGTGGGCGCCTTGCACCGTCACTAGGGTGGAGGTGGGGGCCGCCATGCGCCGCCAGGCGCCCTGGGGATCGGTGCGCACCTCCACCGCCCAGCCGTCCTGCCCGTCCGGGGCGTGCCAGAGCAGGTCGAGCCGGTCGTAGGATGCGGGGGCATCGCCCAGCTGCAGGTAGGGCTTGACCGCGAGGTTGGCCGGGGAGCCGGTGCGGACTGGGGACTGGTTGCCGCCCCCCTTGGCGACCGGGAGGTGGGCACCGCCTCCGCCGCCGCAGGCGGTCAGGAGCAAGAGCAGGATGACCGGTGCAAATGGACGCATACTCCCCTCGAGGTTCGAGGGGAGTATAATTAATTTATTATGAATTGAGAAGCGGTTTCTAGGTTGCCTTTGCCAAGCCTCTCCCGATCAATGGGCCTCGATGAATTCGTCAACCTGCCGGTGCCACTCATCCGGCTCGAAAGTGCCGATGGTCGTCTCCTCCCCGAACAGCAGGTCCACCAGGTAGTGCGGCCGGCGTCCGCCGATGTGCATGGCCTTGGTGCAGGACACGCAGTAGACGACCACGTCGTGGCGGGGCATTTCCGCGCCGCGCTTGCGCATCTGGGCCTTCACCTCCTCCACCGGGAGGGTGCCGTGGAAGCTGTCGCCGCAGCAGGTACCCCGGGTGCGGGTGTTGGCCGGCTCCACCACGGTGATGTTCATCCGCGCCAGCAGGGCGCGCACGGCGTCGTGGACCCGGGTCTCGGTGCGGGTCGGGCAGGCGTCCAGGACTGTCATCTCCACGCCGTGGTAGTCCGGGAAGGGGAAGCTGTCGCTCTCCGCCAGCAATTCCCACAGGGAGATGGTGCTGACCCCGGGGTACAGCTCCCGGTAGCGCCGGTCGCAGCCGGGGCAGGTGTTGATGATCCGGGTCCCGGCCGGCAGGCCGGGCTCGTGGTGGCAGCAGGTGAGGTGCTCGGGGATGGGTTCGGGGCCGCGGTTCAGGAATTCCAGCAGACGTTTCCCCAGTTCGGGCTTGTAGATCATGAGGGCGCATCCGGGCGCGAAGGCTTGGGCCATGGCGAGGGTCTCCAGGGTGGATGCTTACAGGATCAGGTCTGGCCGGCGCGGTGGCGACCCGTTTCTTGCGATGCTCATGAATTCCGGAGGACCTGAGCGCTGATTATCAACGCTCCAATCCGGCTGATTAATTCTTAGAGCAAAAAAAAAGCCGCCCGACCCGGATCCGGCAGCGTTTTTGTGCAATCTTCTACCACTGATTCCCGACGGTGCGCCCATGGCCGTCCCCGCGCCAGAAAACCTCAACCCCCGGAACCCCTTCTTCCAGAAGTGGGAAACCCCGTTCGAGACGCCGCCTTTCGACTGCATCCGGCCCGAACATTACCTGCCGGCGTTCCAGACCGGGATCCGGCGGCACAACGAGGAGGTCCGCGCCATCCTGAAGTCGCGCTCGGCGCCGACCTTCCGCAACACGGTGGAGGCCCTGGAGGACTCGGGGGAGTTCCTGGACCTGGTGAACGGGATCTTCTCCGCCATGGTGGAGGCCGACTCCAACAGCGAACTGCAGGCGGTGGCCCTGGCGGTGGGGCCCCTGCTGTCCGGGCACCTGGACGACATCTACCAGAACGAGGCGCTGTTCCAGCGGGTGCAGGCGGTCCACGAGCGGGGCGAGGACCTGCCCCCCGAGGCCCGCACCCTCCTGGAGAAGACCCGCCGCAGCTTCATCCGGGGCGGAGCCGGCCTCCCCGGCGCCAGGCAGGCCCGGCTGCGGGAGCTGAACGCGGAGCTGTCCCTGCTCAGCCTGAAGTTCGAGCAGAACCTGCTGGCGGAGACCAACGCCTTCAAGCTGGTGGTGGAGCGCACCGAGGACCTGGAAGGGCTTTCCGGCGGAGACCTGGAAGCCGCCACCGAGGCCGCCAAGATGTGCGACCTGGAGGGCCGGTGGGTGTTCAACCTGCACGCCCCTTCCCTGTGGCCGTTCCTGGAGCACGCCCGCAACCGGGACCTGCGCCGGCGGATGCTCAAGGCCTACATCTCCCGCTGCGACCGAGGCAACGCCCAGGACAACAACGGGCTGGCGGCGCGCATCACCGCCCTGAGGGGGGAGAAGGCCCGCCTCCTGGGGTTCTCCACCTACGCGGACTACGCCCTGGAGGAGAGCATGGCCAAGTCCCCGGCCAACGCCTACCGGCTGCTGGAGCAGGTGTGGGCGCCGGCCCTGCGGCGCGCCGCGGAGGAAAAGGCCGAACTCCAGGCCTTCATGGACCGGGACCTCCCGGGGGCCCGCCTGGAGCCCTGGGACTGGCGCTACTACACCGAGCAGGTGAAGAAGGCCAGGTTCGGCCTGGACGACCAGGAGCTGCTCCCGTACTTCCCGCTGGAGCAGGTGCGGGAGGGGGCCTTCCGCACCGCCAACCGCCTGTTCGGCATCACCTTCAACGAGCGCCGGGACCTGCCCGTCTACCACCCGGAGGTGCGCGCCTACCTGGTGCAGGACCGGGACGGGGGCTTCCTGGGCATCTACTACGCCGACTACCATCCCCGCCCGGGCAAGCGGGGCGGCGCGTGGATGGAATGCTTCCGCCGCCAGTGGGTCCGCAACGGACGGGATGTCCGGCCGCTGGTCTACAACGTCACCAATTTCCCCCGCCCGCTGGGGGAGACCCCGGCCCTGCTGAACCTGGAGGAGGTGCGGACCCTGTTCCACGAGTTCGGCCACGCGGTGCACGGGCTGCTGAGCCGCTGCCGCTACCGGAGCCTCTCGGGCACCGCCACCGCCCTGGACTTCTCAGAGCTCCCCAGCCAGATCATGGAGAACTGGGCCACGGAGCCGGAGGTCCTGGCCATGTACGCCCGCCACCACAAGACCGGCACGCCCCTGCCGGGCGACCTGGTGGAGCGGATCCAGGCGTCCCAGGCCTTCAACCAGGGGTTCGGCACCACCGAGTGCCTGGCCGCGGCCTTCCTGGACCTGGACTGGCACACCCTCACCGATTCGGAACCGGTGGATGCGGCGGCCTTCGAGCGGGCCTCCATGGACCGGATCGGGCTGCTGCCCCAGGTGCCGGTCCGGCACCGGACCCCGTACTTCGCCCACAGCATGGGCGGGGAGTACGCGGCGGGCTACTATGGCTACCTCTGGTCCGCGGTCCTGGACGCGGACGCCTTCCAGGCCTTCAAGGAGCGGGGCGACCCGTTCGATCCGGCCACCGCGAGGTCCTTCCGGGCCAACATCCTGGAACGCGGGGGCAGCGAGGATCCCCTGGAGCTGTACCGGCGGTTCCGGGGGCGGGACCCCAGCGTGGTGCCCCTCCTCCGGAAGCGCGGGCTCGATTAGCGCGGCCCCGGGTGCTAGTCTGGATCTTTTAGGGGCCGTTACGGAATAACCTTTCCACCTCATCGATATTCCGTTACGGCCCCCCTGGTAACGCATGCGTTGCCAGGGATCTAAGGACCTTATGCCGGGGCCGCACGAAATGGGCAGGGGTATTTCTTCACAACGGCTTAGTAGCAAAGGATTCAGATGCCTTCCACCGCCGAAATCCGGGCGATCCACGACCTGCCGATCCCCGAGCTGCTGTTCCGGGCCGCCCAGGTCCACCGCGCCCACTGGAACCCCCAGGAAATCCAGTTCTGCACCCTCGATTCCATCAAGACCGGGGCCTGTCCCGAGGATTGCGCCTACTGTCCCCAGGCGGCCCGCTACGCCACCGGGGTCAAGCCGGAACCCCTCAAGGAGAAGGCCCGGGTGCTGGAGGGGGCCCGGGCGGCCCTGGCCAACGGGTCTACCCGCTACTGCATGGGCGCCTCCTGGCGGGAGGTGCGCGACGGGGAGGCCTTCGAACAGGTGCTGGAGATCGTCTCGGAGGTGGCCGCCCTGGGGCTGGAGGTGTGCGTCACCCTGGGCATGGTCAACGCCGGCCAGGCCCGGCGCCTGAAGGCCGCCGGAGCCACGGTCTACAACCACAACATCGACTCCAGCCGGGCATTTTATGAGACCATCATCTCCACCCGGACCTTCGACGACCGCCTGGCCACCATCCGGGCGGTGCGGGAAGCCGGGCTGGAGGTCTGCTCCGGAGGGATCGTGGGCATGGGGGAAAAGGTCGAGGACCGGATCCATTTCCTGCACGAGCTGACCCTCCTGGATCCGCCCCCGGAGAGCATCCCCATCAACCAGCTGGTCCCGGTGCCCGGCACCCCCCTGGCCGGGGTGGAGCCTCCGCCGCCCATGGAATTCGTCCGCATGATCGCGACCGCGAGGATCCTGTTCCCGAACAGCCGGATCCGCCTCAGCGCCGGGCGCACCGCCATGAGCGACGAGCTGCAGGCGCTGGCCTTCTTCGCCGGGGCCAACAGCCTGTTCACCGGCGACAAGCTGCTCACCACCCCCAACCCGGGCGAGTCCCACGACCACCGGCTGGTGGCCGCCCTGGGCATGCGGGTGGAGGGCGTCGCCGTCTGACCTCCCCAACCGATTCCGCCGCGCGGCGATTTCTCCAGGACACCCCGATGCACGAAATGGACAAGGCCTTCGACTTCAAGACCGCCCAGGAGCGGTGGTACGCCCGCTGGGAGGCGTCCCGGGTATTCGAGGCGCAGCCGGAGAGCGGCAAGGCCCCCTGGTCCATCGTCATCCCGCCCCCGAACATCACCGGCAACCTGCACATGGGCCACGCCCTGGTGTTCACCCTGCACGACATCCTCACCCGGTTCAAGCGCGCCAACGGCTTCGACGCCCTGTGGGTGCCGGGGGTGGACCACGCCGGCATCGCCACCCAGATCGTGGTGGAGCGACAGCTCAAGGAGACCGAAGGCAAGACCCGCCAGCAGGTGGGCCGGGAGGCCTTCATGAAGCGGCTGTGGGACTGGAAGGACCAGAACCAGGGGGCCATCGAGAACCAGCTGCGCCGCCTGGGCGCTTCGGTGGACTGGACCCGCAAGCGCTTCACCCTGGACCCGGACCTGAGCCGGGCGGTGCGCAAGGTGTTCGTCACCGCCTACAAGCGGGGCAGGATCTACAAGGGCCCGCGGATGATCCAGTGGGACCCGGCCAGCCAGACCGCCCTGAGCGACCTGGAAGTGAACCACGTGGAGCGCCAGGGCAAGCTGTGGTACGTCCGGTACCCCTTCGCCGAGGGCGAGGGCTACATCGTGGTGGCCACCACCCGCCCCGAGACCATGCTGGGGGACACCGGCGTGGCGGTGCACCCTGAGGACGAGCGGTTCAAGCATCTGCTGGGCAAGATGGTCAAGCTGCCCCTCACCGACCGGCTGATCCCGGTGGTGGCCGACGCCTTCGTGGACCCCAAGTTCGGCACCGGGTGCGTGAAGCTCACCCCGGCCCACGACCCCAACGACCACGCCGCCGGGCTGCGTCTGGGCCTGCCCAGCATCACCGTGATCGGCTTCGACGCCAAGATGACCAAGGAGGCCGGCGAACCCTACGCCGGGCTGGACCGGTTCGAGTGCCGCAAGGAGGTGGTGCGGGACCTGGAGGACCAGGGCCTGATGGAGAAGATCGAGCCCTACACCAACCAGGTCTCGGTGAGCAGCCGCAGCGGCGCGGTGCTGGAGCCCTTGGTTTCGGAGCAGTGGTTCATGGATGTCAAGGACGCCGCCCAGGCCTCCCTGGAGGCGGTGCGGGACGGGCGCATCAAGTTCACCCCCGAGCGCTGGGCCGGGGTTTGGGAGCACTGGCTCACCAACATCCAGGACTGGTGCATCTCCCGCCAGCTGTGGTGGGGCCACCGGATCCCCGCCTGGACCTGCGGGGCCTGCGGGCACATCACCGTGGCCGAGGAAGACCCCGCCTCCTGCGAGAAGTGCGGCAGCGCCAAGCTGGAGCAGGACCCGGACACCCTGGACACCTGGTTCTCCTCGGCCCTGTGGCCGTTCAGCGTGTTCGGCTGGCCCGACCAGACCCCCGACCTGAAGCGCTACTACCCCACCAGCGTGCTCATCACCGGCTACGACATCCTGTTCTTCTGGGTGGCGCGCATGGCCATGGCCGGGCTCACCTGCATGGGCGACGTGCCGTTCCGGGACGTGTACTTCAACTCCCTGGTGCGCGACGAGCACGGCGCCAAGATGTCCAAGTCCAAGGGCAACGTCATCGATCCGCTGGAGACCATGGACGAGTTCGGCACCGATGCCCTGCGCTACTCCCTGGCCGCCATGGCCGCCCCCGGCACCGACATCTCCCTGTCCCGCAGCCGCCTGGAGGCCAGCCGCAACTTCTGCAACAAGCTCTGGAACGCCGCCCGGTTCGTGCAGATGAACCTGACCCCCGAGGTGACCCTGGAGGTCAAGCCGGAACTGGGCGAGGCCGAGTACTGGATGATCGGCCGCCTGCGCGAGGAACTGGGCAAGGCCACCAAGGCCATCGAAGAGTTCCGCTTCCACGAGGCCGCCGAGGTGATGTACCACCTGGTGTGGGACGACTTCTGCGCCACCTACATCGAACTGGCCAAGGTCAGCCTGCAGCAGGGCACCCGGGGCCAGAAGGCGGCCATCCTGCACTTCCTGGACATCCTCCTGCGCGGCCTGCACCCCCTGGTGCCCTTCGTCACTGAGGAGATCCACGACGGCGTCCTGGCCGGGCGGCTCAAGGCCGGTGAGCCCGAGCTGCTGGCGGCCCGGGCCTGGCCCCTGGACGACCCGCTCCTGAAGGTCGAGGGCGGCGACCCCACCCTGGTACCCCGGTTCCAGGAGGTGCTCTCCGCCCTGCTGCGGCTCAAGGCCGAGAACGGCGTGGACGCCGGCCGCAAGGTGGAGGCCTTCTGCACCGTGCGAGCCCTTGAGCCGTTCGCCGAGGGCTTCAAGGGCATCGCCCGCCTGTCCTCCATCACCTTCACCGACGCCGACCTGGCCTCCCCCACCCGGGCGGTGGCGGTGGTGGGCGGCGGCACCGCGGCCCTGGAGCTGGCCGGGCTCAAGGACCCGGCCGCGGAGCGGGCCAAGCTGGAGAAGGAGCGGGACAAGCTGGTCAAGGAGCTGGAGTCGGCCACCGCAAGGCTGGCGGACGAGTCCTTCACCACCAAGGCCCCCGAGGCCGCCGTGGCCAAGCTGCGGGCCTCGGCCGGGGAGAAGCAGGCCCGGCTGAAGCAGGTGGAGGCGCTCCTGGCCCTTTGATCAGGTGGCAGCGCCGGAGATAATGGTTGCCACCTTCCCAGTCTGAAGGAGGCCGCGATGGTCCGCCTGGCGCTTTGGTGCTTGAGCCTGATCATGGCCTTGCCCCTGCCCGGGCAGCCGCCGGGCCCCTGGGCGGTGGTGGTGCGCCCTGCGGCGGCCGTCGAGCAGCGGGTGGCCCTGGTGATCGGCAACGGCAGCTACCGGGAGGCGCCCCTGCGCAACCCGGTGAACGATGCCCGGGCCATGGCCGCCGCCGTGCGGGCCTGCGGGTTCGCCGTCACCGAGCTGGAAAACGCCTCCCGCCCCCAGATGCGGGAAGCCATCCGCGCCTTCGGCGCTCGCATCGCCGCGGGCGGGGTGGGCGGAACGTGTCAACGCCAATGAGACAGATCGCGGCCTGATTTCAGGCGCCGACCCACCGGCTGCGGAGAGCCGCCAGGACCATGGAAATCGCTGACGCGATTGCCACAGTCCCTTGGAAAAC
>JBELAL010000075.1:0-19265 GCA_049508835.1 Holophaga sp.
CGGCCCCCTTGCCCCTATTTCTGGGCTACAGGCGATAAATCCCGGGGGCCCGGGGGCGGAGCCCCCGGATGCCTCATGCTCCGAGCCCCTTAATCAATGCGGGGCCGATACATGATGTCTAGGCGGTCGGCCGCTGGGCCAGCAGCCAGGCCTCGTCCCGCACCGGGATGCCCAGGGCTTCGGCCTTGGCCAGCTTGGAGCCGGCCTTCTCCCCGGCGACCAGGACCGTGGTCTTGGGGGAGACGGCGCCGGTCACCTTGGCGCCCAGCTCCTTCAGCAGGGCCTCGGCCTCCTCCCGGCCCAGGGTGGGGAGGGTGCCGGTGACCACCGCCACCTCTCCGGCCAGGGGCAGCCCGGAGCGGTCCCGGGGCTGGGGAGCCTGGGGCGCGACGCCCATGGCGGCGAGCTGTCCGGGCAGGTCCGGGTGCAGTTGGGCGAAGGCCTTGACGGCGGCGGCCACCTTGGGACCCACCTCCTCCACCGTGAGCAGCTGGCCCTCCTCCGCGTCCCACAGCCGGCGCAGGTCCCGGAAGGCCTCGGCCAGGAGCTCGGCGGTGCGGGCCCCGACCATGGGGATGCCCAGGGCGTGGATCCAGTGGGACAGGGGCCGGGTCCGGGCCGCGTCCAGGGCGTCCAGGACGTTCCGTGCGCTCTTCTCGGCCATGCGCTCCAGCCCGGCCAGGTAGGCCAGGCCCTGGGCCGGGTCGGCCAGCAGGCGGAAGATGTCCCAGGGCTGGGCGAACCGCTGGCCCGCCACCAGCTGCTCCACCAGGGCGTCGCCAAGACCCTCCACGTCCAGGGCGGACCGGCTGCCCAGGTGCTGCAGCCGCGCCTCCAGCTTGGCCGGGCACTCGGGGTTCTGGCAGCGCCAGGCCACTTCCTCGTCCGAATCCTTGCCCACCGTCCCGCCGCACACCGGGCAGGCCTGGGGCACGGTGGCCGCAGGCGCGTCCGCCGGCACCGAACCGGGCACCACCGCCACCACCTTGGGGATCACCTCGCCCCCCTTCTCCACGAACACCCGGCAGCCGATGCGCACGCCCAGCCGCTCCAGCTCGTCGGCGTTGTGCAGGGTGGCCCGGCGCACGGTGGAGCCGGCCACTTCCACCGCCTCCAGCTCCGCCACCGGGGTCAGCTTGCCGGCGCGGCTCACCTGCCAGGTGATGCCCAGCAGGGTGGTGGTGGCCTGCAGCCCGGGATACTTGAAGGCGATGGCCCAGCGCGGGACCCGGTCGGTGAAGCCCAGGCGCTCCTGGAGGGCCAGCTCGTCCACCTTCAGCACCACCCCGTCGGTGTCGAACGGCAGCTGGAGGCGGCGCTCCCGCTGGGCCTCGATGAAGTCCAGCATGGCCTGGAAGCTTCCCTCGGCGCGGGCCGGCATGCGGTTGAAGCCCCACGCCGCCAACTGGTCCATGGCCCGCCCGTGCTCCGGCGCCCCCACCAGCTGCCAGGGCAGGAAGGAGAGCCGGCGCTGGGCGGTGATCCGGCTGTCCAGCTGCTTCATGGTGCCGGCCGCGGCGTTGCGCGGGTTGGCGAAGGGCGCTTCGTTCCGCTTGAGCCGTTCCCGGTTCAGCTCCTCCCACCGGCGCCGGGACAGGAACACCTCGCCCCGCACCTCCAGGACGGACGGCGCGGAGTCCGGCAAGCGCAGGGGGATGTCGGCGACGGTCCGGGCGTTCTCGGTGACGTCCTCGCCGGTCTCCCCGTCGCCCCGGGTGATGGCCTGGACCAGGGCCCGGTCCTGGTAGATCAGGGACAGGGACAGGCCGTCCACCTTGAGTTCCCCCGAGAACCGGAGAGCGATTCCGGGCAGCCCTTTGGCCACCCGGGCGTCCCACTCCCGCAACTCGGCTTCGGAATAGGTGTTGTCCAGGCTGAGCATGGGCGTCCGGTGCCGGGCCTTGCGGAAGGCCTCCACGGGTTCCGCCCCCACCCGCTGGGTGGGGCTGTTGGGGTCCGCCCATTCGGGATGGCGATCTTCCAGCTCCCGCAGCTCCCGTTCCAGGGCGTCGTACTCGGTGTCGGACAGGACCGGCTGGTCCAGGACGAAATACCGGCGCCGGTGCTCCAGCACCTGGTCGGCCAATTCCTTCATGCGCTCGGGAGTATCCATTGATCAGAATTGTGGCGCAAACCCTTTCCTCCAGGGAAGGGTCAAGCCAGGCTTGCCTGCTTGTTTCCGCTGGTCCTGGATATAGGCTTTCACCCTTTCAAGGGCGGTGCCGCCAAAGGAAACCGCGCAGTTGCTGAAGCCCCGGAAATGCTCTCCCCATGGCTTGCGCTTGACTTCGAGGAAATGTATTGTCCCAGGGATGAAAATTCTCAAGGGGCATCGGTTCAAGCTGGACTTCGACGAGGCCCAGGTTCAGTTGGCTTCCAGGACGGCCGGGATCTGCCGCTGCATTTGGAACTTGGCGCTGGAGCAACTTTCCCTGGCCTGGAGCCACGGGCGGCATGCCGTGGGTTGCCAAGCCCAGGCCGGGGAACTGGGCGACCTGAAGGCCGCCTTCCCCTGGGTGGCCGAGGCTCCCCACCACTGCCTTCAGCAGACCCTGAGAGACCTGGAGCAGGCATTCCAGCATTTCTTCGCCGGCCGCACCGCCTACCGGGTCTTCCGGAAGAAGTTCCAGAAGGACAGCTTCCACTTCCCGGATGGCAAGCAGTTCGAGGTGGACGAGGCGGGCCAGCGCATGAAACTGTCCAAGTTCGGCTGGCCTTCATCCTGGACGGGCTGCGCGTGGGCGGCAGCGGGCGCACCGTCGGGGCCATCCCGGGGGTGCTCACCCTGCAGCTCCCGGACGCCCTGGGGGTCATGGAACGCCGCGCGGCGCCCCGGGCGCGGCTGAACCCCAAGGAGGGGGCGACCCTGACGGCGCTCCAGGACCTGCTCCAGGGCGTGGGGATCACGGGCGTGGTGGAGAACCTCTCCGGGGGCGGGGCCAAGGTCCGGGTGGAGAAGGCCATGGCCGTCGGCACCGAGAAGCGGCTGGTGCTGGGCACCAGCCTGGTGCGGTCCGGGCAGAAGTTCCTGATGCTCAAGCTGAACAAGGTGCCCCGCTGCCCGGCGGCCATGGAGCCGCGGGGCCAGGCGGTGTATCTCGTCCACGAACCCGGCGGGCTGATGATGGGCCTCCGGTTCGACCCTCCGGCCCCGGCGGTGGCGGCCGCCCTGCGCACGTTCGTGGCCCAGCGCTGCAAGCCCATCCCCGCCAGGCTGCCGGCCCGGATCCGGCGCCGTCCCGGGCCCGCGCCGGAGGAGGCCGGACCCGGTCCGGAGCAAGGCGGGACCGGCGCCGAGGACGGCACGCAGCCGCTCACGGCTTGGCCGGCGGCCGACTCCGCCGAGCGCCGGCACCATCCCCGGCTGTCCCTGGGACCGGGCTTCCAGGCCAGGTTCATGGCCGGCGACCTCCTGGTGCCCGAGGCCGACCTGCTGGACCTCAGCGCCGGCGGCTGCTGCCTGAGGCTGCCCCTGGAGCGCTGCCGGGAGATCCGGCGGGGGGTGGACCTGGAAGAGTTCCACCTGCTGCATCCGGACCTGCCCAAGGGCGTCCTCCCGGCCCGGGTGAGCTGGGTGCTGGGGCGGAACCCTGGCGCCCTGGAGACCGGTAGGCCGGACCCCGGCAGGCCGGAACGCTACTGCCTGGCGGGCGTCGAGTTCACCGGGAGCCCGGACCGGGCGGCGCGCGCCATCGCGGCGTACGTCGCCAGAAACCTCAAGGGTGGTTGAAGACCTTGCGCAGGTAGGCCAGGAAGGTGGGATCGTCGCACAGGGTCTTGCCGGGCGAGTCGGACAGCTTGGCCACCGGCTGGCCGGCGCAGGAGAGCATCTTCATCACGATGTTCAGGGCCGGGTTCGGGGTGTCGTTGGTGAGGTCGGTGCCGATGCCGAACCGGGTGCGGATCCGGTCCCGGAAATGCAGGTGGATCTCCAGGGCCCTGGGCACCGTGAGGGAGTCGGAGAACACCAGCTGCTTGGCGGCGGGGTCGATGCGCAGCTTGCGGTAGTGGGCGATGGCCTTCTCGCCCCACTCGATGGGGTCGCCCGAATCGTGGCGCAGGCCGTCGAACAGCTTGGCGAAGTACAGGTCGAAGTCCGCCAGGAAGGCGTCCATGCCCACCGTGTCGGTGAGGGCCGTGCCCAGGTCGCCCCGGTACTCCTGGACCCACCCTTCCAGGGCGGCCTTCTGGAAGTCCCGCAGCCGGAAGCCGAAGGCCTGGTAGGCCTGGAGGTACTCGTGGGCCATGGTCCCGGCCGGCACCAGCCCGAGCTTGCGGGACAGGTGCACGTTGGAGGTGCCGGTGAAGTGCTCCGGCAGTTCCCGGGCCAGGGTGGCCACCAGTTCCTCGTGCCACGGGCCCGAGTAGCGCCGGCGCAGGCCGAAGTCCAGGAGCCGGAAGGGGTGGGCTCCCGGCAGAGCCGGTTGCGCTGAATGCTCCTGGATCAGCCGGATCTTCTCCCGCAGCCGGCGCCGGGCGTCCTCCAGGATCTCCGGGCCCGCCGGCAGCCTCCGGCAGTAGAGCTCGTTCACGATGTACAGGACGAACACCTCGAAGCCCATGACGTGGGCGATGGGACCCGCGGCGGTGATGGCCAGCCCGTCCCCCCGGGCCTCGACCTTCAGGAAATGGCGCTGGAACCGGAAGATGGACAGGAAGTCCACGAAGTCGCTCTTGATGAACCGCAGCCCGCGCAGGTAGTCCAGCTCCTCCTGGGTGAAGGCCAGGGAGCACAGGTGATCCACCTGCTCCTCCACCTCGTCCTTGAGCTCGGCCAGGGGGAACAGGGGCCGGTTGCGGCAGATGAAGGCGTACTCGGCCTGCGCCCCGGGGTGGCTGTGCAGGAGGGCCTGCCACATGGTGAACTTGTACAGATCGTTCTCCAGCAGGCTCTTGACCACCGGGTGTGCAAGGCGTCCAGGCATCTCGAATCCGTCCCTTCGTGCAACTGTATCCGGCCGGGGGCGCCCTTGGGAAATGCTCAGATCAGGGCGCGCATCCCGCGGAGATGCGGATCCGCTGGGCGGAGAGGGGCCGGAATGCGGCCAGGGATGGAGCCACCTCCAGGCACAGGGTCCTGGGCGCGCCTTCGGGGGGGCGCCGGTCGGCGCAGTCCAGGGCCAGGCGCAGGAAGGCCCGGTCGTCCTTGAGCTCGTTGAGCAGCGTGGTGGCGGAGCCGTGGGCCAGGCCGCGGACGTGCAGCCGCACCCAATGGTGCCCGGGTTCGCCGCCCGGGCCGGAATCCTCCACCTTCACCGAGAAGCCCTTGGAGGCGGCGTACCGGCGCAGGTGGAGGCCGGCCAGGAGGCGCAGCGCCACATCCTCGTAAGCCAGGCGCCTGGCGCCGTCCTCCGGCGGCCGTTCGGTGAGGATGGGCGGGAAGGGCTGGCCGCCGCCGTCCCGGGCGAAATCCAGGTCCAGGTGCGCCGCCGCGCCAGGTTCGGCCTGCAGGGGGTTCCGGGAGGCACGGTCCCGCTCCCGGGGCGGGGCGACCGGGGCGTAGCCCGGGAGGCGCGCGATCCAGGCGCCCAGGGCCGCGGCCCGGGGCAGGTTGGCGTTCAGGGACGCTTCGTTCTTCGTGATGGTGTAGGCCTCCAGCTCCTCCCTGGTGGCCAGGGGCAGGGCCACCGTGCCGCCCAGGAAGACCCCCGCCAGCGGGCCGGGGTCGGGCAGTTTCCGGCCCACGATGGTGGTCACTTCCCGCCCGTGGTGCGGGCCCGGACGGGTCACCCGGATGGTGCTCCGCACCGGCTCCAGGCTCTCGATGAAACGCTTGGCCTCCTCCCCGCTGATTTCAGTATCGTCCCCGGGGCGGGTCAGGTCGCGGATGACCGCTGAAGAGGAGACCCGGTACCCGGTCCCGTACCAGACGTAGTCCACCCCGCGCTCCTCCCGGGTGGGCGCGCCGGTGGTGTCCACCAGCTGGAGGGTGAACCGGCCGTCGGGCTCCCGGCGCACCCCGCCCAGGCGGTCCTCGATCCGGGTGAAGGACCCGAACACGGCGGGAATGGTGTTCGAGTACCTGGGCTTGTTGGCGGTCTTGAACTCGGTGGCGTCCCGGCTCTTCTGGTTCACCCACAGCACCTGGGCGGGGCCCCCGGCCGCGCCGATGCCGGGCCCGTACCTGGGTCCCGGCTGGACCGGGCCGGGGGGACGGGGCAGGCCGTAGACCTCCGGCGGGGCGAGGCCGGCGGCCAGTTCGGCCATGTTGTTGCCGGAATCGCCGGCGCCGATGATGGCGATCCGCTTGCCCGCGTACGGGGCCATGAAGGAGACCCGCCCCCCGGCCGGATCCATGCGGTTCAGGGCGACCCGCCGGGCACCGCGCGCCACCAGGTGGTCGAAGTGCTCCTGGCCGGGAACCACCGCCAGGTCCCCGGGCTCGGCGGGCGCCTCGCCGGGGGTGCCGTAGTAGGGCTTGCGGCCCAGGCCGGTGGTGATCAGGACCCGGTTCGCGGTCAAGGTCGCCGCGGGGTCGCCGATGCTCAGCTCCAGCCGCCCGGAAGCAGCGTTCCTGCGGATCCCGGTCACCTCGCTCTCGAGCCACAGGTCGGCGCCGCTGATGAACAGGGCCAGGTCGTTCAGGTCGCAGACCAGCTTGGCCTCCACGAAGGTGGGGGTGCCCGGCGCCACCGCGCCCGGGTCCAGCAGGTCCTGGGCGGCCAGGGCCAGGCCCGTGAACTCGTTGGTGGAGAACTGCGTCGTCTCGGGGCTGTTGATCCAGATGAAGCTGTCCATGTTGCGGAACACGTCCCCGGGCAGCGCCTTCTCCTCCACCACCGCCACCCGCAGGTCAGGCCGCGCCTCCCGGAGGTTCAGGGCCGCCACCGCCCCGTTGGGCCCGCTGCCCACCACCACCACGTCGTAGCGGTAGGCCGGATCGGCGGGGCGGGCCTTCAGCCCGGCCTTCAGGGCCGCGGACCGGTCCTGGAAATCCTTGTCCACGGCGAACGTCAGCAGGGCCCGGCTCCAGGGCCGGGCCAGGGCCTTGAGGATCCGGTCCGGGTCGGGCTTGCCCGCCGGATCCAGGGCCGCCCGCCACAGCTCCTGGCCCGGCCCCGGGTCCTGGAACGCGGTCCGCAGCAGGGTCCGGATGGCCTCGCCCCGGAACCGCCCGTCGGAGGCGAAAATCCGGTTCAGGGCGGACTCGATGTCCGTGCCCTGGACCGGGGCCGCGGAGGAGGAACTGGCCGGTGGGAGCTTGCCGGCTCCCCCGCGTCCGCAGGAAACCGCTAGGATCAGGGCAGTTGCCGACAATCCAGTGGTCAGGGTCCTGAGGCGCACCGGGTTTCCCTCCATATTAATAATTAATACAAATTAAGTCCCCCACACGCCCTGTCAAGCCGCCTGGTTCCATGGCGGCGTACGGGTCCGGACCCGGCCGTGTCTGCCGACGGCTTCTGCCGCGACGTTCGTCCCCTGCCTGCTCGAGCCGATCCACGCCGGCTTCGGGGTTCGCACGCCGAGCCACATGTGCCGGCGCGATCGAGCCTTCCACAACAGCTGCCGCTATTGGCCCAACGTCTTCCCATTTGGTCGGGCCTTGCTCGGAGCCAATAGCCCTTCGCGCCGACGGCCGACCGGCGTGAAGGGCGGACCATCGTCACCGAAACGGACTGGAGGGACCCCCGTCGGGCTTATTGTGTGCGACCGGAGAGAGCTCAATCCTCCAGGCCATATTCACGCATCACGTCGTCGAGGGGGATGGTCTTGACCTTCCCGGCGCGGATCTCCTCCAGGGCACGCTCGGCCAGGTAGATGTCCTCCAGGTTCTCCAGGTGCTCCAGGATGGCTTCCCGGGCATAGAAGGTCTTGGTGCGCCCGGTGGCGGCGGCCAGGGCGTCCAGGCGGCGTTCGATGTCGGCGGGAAGGCGGATGGCGAGCATGGGGTTGCTCCTTGCTATACGGGTATAGCATTCCTGCCCGGCCTGGCCAGGGCCCTGGTTAAGCTTAGCAAAGACAAGGATTTTCATCCTTCCTCTTCCTCGTCCTCCTGATCCAGTTCGGTCAGCAAGGCCGCCACAGTGGGCTCGGGCTGGCCCATATCCGCCATGGCCATGCGCATATCGCCGGGGATAAAGGGGATTCGGGGGATCAGAGCATTCTCACTATCTCATTCAATCGGCTGCACTTTGCCGATAATCCCCAATCCTACTTCACCTTGGCCCGGTAGCTCACCGCCATCACCGCCCCCAGGCCCAGGAAGTAGCTCAGGGTGCTGCTGCCTCCGGCGCTGAAGAACGGCAGCACGATCCCCTTGTTGGGCAGCAGGCCCACCACCATGCCCACGTTCACCAGCAGGTGCAGGGCGAAGATCCCGGCCGCGCCCACGCAGAAGTAGGTCTCGGATGGGGTCTTGGCCACCCGCGCGGTGTCCAGGATGCGCAGGATGACGGCCAGGAACAGGCCCAGGGCCAGGGTCACGCCCAGGAACCCGCGCTCCTCGGCCCAGACCGAGAACACGAAGTCGGTGGTCTTCACCGGCAGGAAGTTGAGCTGGGTCTGGCTGCCGCTGGTGAAGCCCTGGCCGAACAGGCCGCCGGAGCCGATGGCGATCCGGCTCTGGTTGATCTGGTAGCCCTTGCCCTGCAGGTCGGCGCCCGGGTCCAGGTAGGTCATCACCCGCTGCTTCTGGTAGGGCTTGAGCACCTTGTTCCAGGAGAACACGCCCAGCAGGGAGATCCCCAGCAGGGCGGCGAACACCCACTTGGCCCTGAGCCCCTTCAGGAGCGGGATCAGCACCAGGATGGGCAGGAAGCTGATGGCCATGCCCAGGTCCGGCTGCTTGAGCACGAGGAGCATGGGGAACAGCACCAGGGCCATGGCTGCCGCCAGGTCCCGGGCCGATATCTCCTGCAGGGGCCGGGTGCCCAGGCGGTGGGTGACGAACAGCAGGGTGAGCCACTTCATCAGCTCCGAGGGCTGCCAGGTCATGTGCCCGATGATCAGCCAGCGCTGGGCTCCGCCGATGCGGTGCCCCGCCACCAGCACCGCCACCAGGCTGAGGATGCCCAGGACGTAGAGGGGCAGGGCGCTGCGGAAGGTCCGCGCGGGGTTGACCGCGGCCACCCCGGCCAGGCCCAGGAACCCCAGCAGGTTCCAGACCGTCTGCTTGAGCCAGAGGGTGGACTGGCTGGTGCCGCGCCCGGCGGAGTACACCGTGAGGGTGCCCATGATGACCAGGACCACCATCGGCAACAGCAGCCGGGAGTCCAGGAAGCGCAGGCGCTCCCTCACCGCGCCGGCTCCTCCTCGGTGCCCTGCTCGGGCTCGAGGCGGTAGGCGTCGGGCAGCGTGGCGCCGGGCGGCGGCAGAGGCTTGCGGACGCGGTCGATGAACCAGTACTGGCAGAGCTTCTTGACGATGGGGGCGGCCGCGTCGGCGCCGAACCCGGCGTTGGCGGCCACGACCGCGAAGGCGACCTGGGGATTCTCCCGGGGCGCGTAGCCGGCGAACAGGGCGTTGTCCTTGAGGTTCTTGGCCAGGGCGGCGTAGTGCGCCCGGTCCACGAAGGTGACCACCTGGCTGGTGCCGGTCTTGCCGGCGATGGTCACCCCGGGCAGGGCTATGCCCCTGGCGGTGCCCTCATGGACCACCTCGTAGCAGCCTTCGTCCAGCACCGCCCAGATCTTGGGATCGAGCCCGGTGTCCTTGGGCGCGGGCGGCTGGTACAGCTCGACGTCCCCGCCGTTGTCCGGGCGGACCCCGTAGAACAGGTGCGGGGTCAGCAGCTTGCCCCGGGTGGCGATCATGGCGTAGAACCGGGCCAGGGAGATGGGGGTGATGGCGTTGGCCCCCTGGCCGATGGCGACGCTGATGGTCTCGCCGGCGTACCACTTCTCGTGCTTGACCCGGCGCTTCCACTCCCGGCTGGGCACCCGGGACTGGACTTCGTGGGGCAGGTCCACGCCGGTCAGGTCGATCAGGCCGTACTTCATGGCGGTGTTGTAGATGTCGTCAATGTCCAGGCGCGCGCCCACCTCGTAGAAGTAGATGTCGCAGCTCTTGGCGATGGCCTGGACCAGGTTCAGGGTGCCGTGCACCTTGTCGCAGCGGAAGTCGCGGCCGTAGAAGCTCTTGTGTCCGTTGCAGGTGAACGTGGTGGCGGGGGTGATGATGCCCTTCTCCAGGGCGGCCAGGGCCATCAGCAGCTTGAAGGTGGAGCCCGGGGGATAGCGGCCCTGGGTGACCCGGTTGAGCATGGGCCGGTCCGGGTTGTCCCAGTAGCGCTTCACCTGCTCCTGGGTGAGCCGGTTCAGGAACACGTTGGGGTCGTAGGAGGGGCTGGAGTAGAGGGCCAGGATGCCTCCGTCCCGCAGGTCCAGCACCACCCCCGCCCCCTGGGTCTCCCCGAAGGCTTCCTGCAGCACCGTCTGCAGCCCCGCGTCCAGGGTCAGGTAGACGCTGCGCCCGGGCTTGGCCTCCTGGATGCCGTAGGTGGCCACCTCGCGGCCCAGGTAGTCCACCAGGATCCGGCGCTGGCCGTCCACCCCCTTCAGCTGGTCGTTGCGGGAAGCTTCGAACCCGGTGCGGCCGATGATCTCGCCCAGCTGGAAGTGGCTGGGCTCGCGCTGCATCTCCTCCGGGGTCACCTCTCCCACGTAGCCCAGGGCGTGGCCCGCCAGGTCATCGCCCAGGTAGACCCGGCGGGGCGCCACCTCGATGCTGAGGAAGGGGAACCGGGCCCGCATCACCTCGGCCCGGGCCAGGCCGCTGTCGTCCAGGTTGTCCTGGAGCACCAGCATCCGGTTGCCCGCCGCCAGGCGGATGGCCGTCACCCGGCGCTTGAGCTGGTCCGGGTCGGCCTGCAGCGCCTGGGCCAGGGCCTCGATCTGGCCGGGGTCCTTGGGCAGGTCCTCGTACTGGATCACCAGGTGCAGGGCCCGCCGGTTGTCCACCAGCTTGTTGCCGTTGCGGTCGAAGATGATGCCCCTGGGCGCCGGGGTGGTGCGGGTCTTCACCGCCTGGGCCAAGGCCAGCTTCTGCATCTCCCGTCCCTTCCATAGCTGGACGTAGCCGTAGGCCAGCAGCAGCCACAGGACCATGAACCAGGCCACGGTCTTCATGATGCCGATGCGTTTCTGGATGAGATTGCGGGACGGGATCAAGGGATTCTACTTCCGGTGCAGGGGCGGGTGGAGGCGCAGGGCAAGGGTGGCCCAGGCCGGGATGAAGAGCAGGGACCAGAGCCAGCCGGTGCCCCAGGTGTGGGCGCCGGCGGCGAAGGACACGGAGAACTGGACCAGCAGGGTGTGGACCACCACCAGCGCCGCCTGGCGCCCCCAGTAGGGCTTGAGGGCGTGGGGGGGCCAGCGCAGGGCCAGGCTGTAGGCCAGGACGCAGGCCAGCATGTCGCCGAAGGCGGTGCCGCCCAGGTGGGGATAGAGCTTCAAGGTGCCTTCCAGCACCCAGCCGCCGGCCGCGGACCAGGCCATCCCGGCCAGGGCGGAGCCGAACCCCGGGCCCAGCCCCAGCACCAGGAAGGTGTGCAGCACCGCCTGGGGGCCGGGCCAGGGCGCGGCGTAATGGATGCCTCCGAGGCACAGCAGGGCCAGCAGGAAGCGGCGCACCACGGGGGCTGCGGAGGGGGCGGTCATCGGCTGGCCTGCGGGTGGACGGCGGCCGGCTGGGGCGGTCCGGAGGGCGGCTGGATCTCCATCTGGGGGTGGGGCGGCAGGATCAGCACCAGTCCGACCCGGTCCAGGGGCGCGGCCAGGACCACCTCCACGTGCAGCTCCACGTCGTGGGGCTGCACGCTGCTCACGTACCCCACCAGCAGCCCCCGGGGGAAGATCCGGTCCAGCCCCGAGGTGAACACCGGCTCGCCCACCTGGACCACTTCCTGGGCGCCGATGTAGCGGATGGCGGCCTTGCCCGGGCCCAGCCCCTGCAGCACCCCGGTGGCCCGGGAGCGGGCCAGCATCACGCCGGTGGAGGCGTTGTAGGAATCCAGGGGCAGCAGGCTGGCCTCCTTCAGGCCCACGTCCCAGATCCGCCCGACCACGCCGTCGGGGCAGATGACCCCCTGGTCCGGGACCAGGCCGGCGTCCTCGCCCCGGTCCAGGATCATCCCCCCGAACGGGGCCTTGCGCACGTTGACCACCACCCGGGCGGCCTTGAAGTCCAGGGGCAGGAGCTTCTTCAGCCCCAGCACGCGGACCGCCTCGTCCGCCTCCGCCAGGCGGGGAGCCTCGGCGGCCCGGGCCGTCTGCAGGGCGGTGACCTGGGCCCGCAGGTTCAGGATCTCGGTCTGGGCCTGGCGCAGGCTGCCGATCCGCTCCCGGCGGGAAGCCTTCCAGGTCTCCCACCGCGCCGAGGCGGCCCGGGGCGGGGTGGCCAGCAGGTCCAGCAGGTGCCGCCAGCGCCCGGAGGACCCCCGGCCCAGGGCCATCCAGCCGAGGTGGCCCAGGAGGAGGGCGGCGATGGCCCACCGGCGCCGGCCCGCGGGGCCCAGGCCCCAGGGACGCTCCCTCATGGGCGGGCCTCGGGGCGTTCTCGATCGGTCAGGTTCCCGGCCATGGGGCGCTCTTAAGGGGTACTCCTAGTCCATGATCTGGATCCGCCGCAGGAAGGGGATGTCCTCCAGCAGCATGGCGGTGCCCCGGACCACGGCGGTCTCGGGGTTCTCCGCCCGGTAGCAGGGGAGGTGGGTCTCCTTGCTGAGCCGGATGTCCAGGCCCTGGATCTTGGAGCCGCCCCCGGTGAGGCAGATGCCCCGGTCGATCAGGTCGGCGGCCAGCTGGGGCGGGGTCTCGTTGAGGGCCTTGCGCACCAGGTCGATGATGGCGCTGATGGGTTCGGCCAGGGCTTCCCGGATTTCCATGTCGTTGAGGGTGAGGGTCTTGGGCAGGCCTTCGAACTGGTCCCGGCCGGAGATGCTCATGGTCCGGGTCTTGTCCGAGGAGTAGGCCGAGCCCAGGCTCCACTTCACCTCCTCGGCCGCGGCCTCGGAGATCAGGACGTTGTACTTCTCGCGGATGTATTTGATGATCGCCTCATCCATCTCGTCCCCGGCGATCAGGATGGAATCGGCGAACACTTTGCCGTTGTAGGAGATGACCGCCACGTCGGTGGTGCCCCCGCCGATGTCGACGATCATGCAGCCCCGCTTCTCGTTGATGGCGAGGCCGGCACCGATGGCGGCCACCATGGTCTGGTCAACCAGGAACA
The DNA here is from genome assembly GCA_049508835.1 of Holophaga sp. Lineage (GTDB taxonomy): Bacteria > Acidobacteriota > Holophagae > Holophagales > Holophagaceae > Mesoterricola. Next base: position 13,171 of record JBELAL010000075.1, read on the forward strand.
CCTCCCCGGCCTTGGCATCGTAGCAGACCTGCTTCACCGCCCGGCGTGCCACCTGGTGGGCCCGGGGGGGGACGCTCACCACGATCCGGGTGCGGGCGAAGCCCCGGTTGGGCCGGGCCTTGCGGATGAAGGAGGCCAGCATCTTCTCGGCCGCGTCCACCTCGTAGATCATCCCGTCCTTCATGGGCCGGATGGTCTGGACCCCCTGGGGGGTCCGGCCCAGGAGCTGCTTGGCCTCGTCGCCCACCGCCTCCACTTCGTGGGTCTGGGTGTTCAAGGCTACGATTGATGGTTCATAAACTACAATGCGCCCGGCCTGGCGGGTATACACCAGCACCGAAGCGGTGCCCAGGTCGATGGCCAGGTCGGAGGTGAACAGGTTGGACCAGAATTGACTCGAGAATGGGTGGGGCACCTTTTACTCCAAGGGAACCATTAAGTCTGGCATGGGCTTGCCTTCGAGGACAGGCCGGAGGTTGGCCCGGGCGCGCCCCGCATCCCTGCCGCTCGGCCATGGCGGGCGCTCATGCGCCCCCCGCCGCCAGAAGTTCCTGGACCAGGATAGCCGGGTCGAGCCGCTGGGGGAGTTCCCGGTGGTAGCCCCGGACCCAGGTCCTGCCGTTGACCAGGAGGAACGGGATGGCCCGTTTCCCGGTCTCGGCCTCCAGGCGCTCGGCGGCGCCGGGCACGGCCTCGATGTCCACCAGGGTGTGGGCCACCCCGTTCTCCTGGAGCCAGCGCTCCAGGCGCCGGCAGTCCGGGCACCACGGGGCGCCGAACACCTGCAGATCCAGAGACTTGAGGTCGGAAGGGGCGGGCATCGGGATCTCCGCTGGGAATGACGGCCGGTCGCTGTCATTCTGAAGCCTTGCTCTTCGGGAGAGAAGCATGGAAGTTGGCAAGGCGCGGACGATCGGAATCGGCATCCTGCTGGCCTTCGGCCTCATGGGCTGTGGCAAGGTATCCAAGGACAACACCCGGGTGCTGGCCAGCGTGGGCGGGGAGAAGATCACCGAGCAGGCCTTCGCCGAGACGGTGCGGCTCTACCTGGGCGACGAGGCCAAGGCCAAGGACATTCTCACCAACGCCGCCCTGCGGGAGCAGCGCAACCAGATCCTGGGCACCCTGGTGAACCAGAAGGCCCTGATGCAGTGGGTCAAGGCCGAGGGCCTGGACAGGGACCCCAAGGTCCAGATCGAGATCACCTCCGCCCTGGCCGGCGCCTACTTCCAGATCCTGGCCGACCGCCTGGTCACCAAGGCCGAGCCCACCGACGCCGAGCTGGAGGCCTTCTACGACGACTACGCGCTCCAGGCCAAGGCGGCCGGCCAGGGCGCCCAGGTTCCCTCCTACGACCAGGTCAAGGCCCAGCTCCCCGCCGCCTGGAAGCGCAGGCAGGCCCAGATCGCCCGGGAGTCCCTGCTGGCCCAGCTGAACCAGCGCTACCCGGTGGTGTTCGATCCGGACTACCGCCCTAACCAGATGCCCTAGGGAGCCCGCCGAAGGAATTGATCCGGATCCCCCCAGATCGTCCGTGATCCGGTTCGGTTCCTTGACCTCTGCTCGTTCCTCGCTCCGATCAAGGAACCGAACCGAGGCATGGACTTCGGACCAAGGTCATTGTTTCACCTATTTGTCGAGCGCAGCCGGCTGGGCGCCGTGATCCAGGAACTGAAGCTGTCCAACTCGGGCCTGGTCGGCGGACACCTCCGGCACCGGCATCCACGTGGGGCAGATGAACCCGGGCTACGTCTACACGGTCCGGGAAGCGGCGCGGCTGCTGAAGCAGGATATGGGGTTCAAGACGTCCGGGTCGTGAGGTGCCTGGAGTCTGACCTCACTTCCAGTGCTGGACCACGAAGCTCTCCACCTCCGGCAGCCCCCCCTGCAGGACCAGGTACCCGTTGTGCGGCTCCCGCGGCGTGATCTCGTGGTTCACGGGCGTCAGCAGCATCTCCCGGATCCGCGCCGGACCGTCGGTCTGGCCCAGGACTCAGGCCAGCTTCATGTAGGCGGTCTCGGGCAGCATGTTGTCCATGGGGATGATGCCCAGGTTGAGCAGGTCCCGCCCGGTGTCGTAGACGTACATCTGGGCGTAGCCCCAGATGGTCTGGACGGTCATCACCACGGTCATGCCCTTCTGGATGGCGCGCTTCACCGCAGGGTAGATGGGCTTGTTCACGTGGCCCAGCCCGGTGCCGGCGATCACCAGGCCCCGGTAGCCCATGCTGGAGAGGCCGTCGATGATGTCGGGGTTGAAGTTGGGGTAGTAGTACTGGATGGTCACCTTCTCCTCGAACACCGGGGTGATGACCGGGACCCTCGCCTTGTCCCGCTTCAGGTAGTCGTCGGTGAGGTAGGTGAAGTGGCTGCCCTTGTCGTTCTTCTCCCGGAACACCATGGCCAGGGGGGTGGCGCCGATGGTGCGGAAGGTGCTGCGGTAGCTGGAGTGCATCTTGCGGCAGCGGGTGCCCCGGTGCAGCAGGTCGTAGTTGTCCGAGGTGGGGCCGAACATGCACAGCATCACCTCGGCGATGTCGCACTCGGCGGCGGTGCGCACCCCGTCCATGAGGTTCAGGGCGGCGTCCGAGGAGGGCCGGTCCGAGGAGCGCTGGCTGCCCACCAGCACGATGGGCACCGGGGAGTCCTGCACCATGAAGCTGAGGATGGCCCCGGTGTGGGCCATGGTGTCGGTGCCGTGGCCGATGACGATGCCGTCCACGCCCTTGGCGATCTCCGCCCCGATGGCCTTGGCCAGGGCGATGTACTGCTCGGGGCCCATGTTCTCGCTGAACACTCCGAACAGCTTCTGGGTGTCCAGGTTGGCGATGTCCGCCAGCTCCGGCACGGCGCCGTACAGCTCGCCCGGGGTGAAGGCCGGGATCACCGCGCCGGTGCGGTAGTCCAGCCGGGAGGCGATGGTGCCCCCGGTGCCCAGCAGGGTCACGTTGCGCTTGGCCGGATCCACCGGGAAGGCCTTCTCGGGGATCTTGTACACTGCCTTGCGGTAGCCGGTCTCCCGGGCCCGGGCGATGCGCTCCGCGTGGATCCCCACGTTGTAGCCGTTGAACAGCTTGATGACCACGTGCAGGTCGTCGCAGGTCTCGTTGCGGGGCAGGATCACCCCCTTGAACCTCGAGCCCCGGTCGTTGACCAGCTCCACCTCGCTCCAGACACCGATCCCGAACCGGTCCAGGGCCTCCCGGGCCAGGCCCCGGTAGCCCTGGAAACGGTCGGCGCGCTCGCTCATGGGGACGGTCATGGGGCCACCTCCGACTGCAGCATGGATGCCAGGTGCTCCGCCACCTCCCGCCCCGGGGCCCGGCCCTGCAGCCGGGCCATGGCCTTGCCGGCCAGGAAGCGCAGGCGCTTGGCGTCCGAGTCGCTCCGGTCCAGGCGGTAGCCCTCCATGGAGAGCCCCGCCAGCTCCCGGGTCCAGGCCTCCCGGTCCTGGAGACCGTAGCCCAGGGACCGGCAGGCCTCCTCGGCCTTCAGTCCCGGGTTGCAGGCCAGGTACCCGGCCACCCTCGGGATGGCCTCCCGGGGGATGCGGCCCCCGGTATACAGGTCGAACACCTGGACCCACTCGGCCTCGCCCAGGCGCTGCATGGGCAGGCCGGCGCGCCTGAGCGCCTTGGCCCGCTGGCCCAGTTCGAGGGCGGCCAGCTTTCCGTCCACCCCGGTGCGCCGGACCACGGCGTCCACGATCCGGGCCCCGCCCCGGCGGATGAGGTACTCGGTGGTCTCCCGGGGCACCCCCCAGGCGCCGTAGGTCTCCAGCCGCTCCCAGGGCGCCGGGCCCAGCCGGGCCCGGGCCGCGGCCACCCGTTCGGCGGTGACCCGGGTGGGGGGCGAGTCGGTGTCGGGATACATGCGGTCGGGACCGGGCAGGATGCGCTCGAAGGTGGTGAAGCCCCCGACCAGCGCCTGGCGGGTCTCCAGGGGCACCCCCTTGAGGGCGTCCACGAAGCGCAGGCGGATCTCCTCGGCGGCGGTGCGGCAGTCCTGCTCCGGGCCGAACACCACGAAGCAGTCGTCGTTGGGCCCCAGCCGCACCCGCTTGCGCAGGCGCTCCGAGACCCGGTGCTTGCCCGGGAACTCGGGCAGGACCGCGCCGCTCAGCACGATGGGCGCCTCGTCCAGGCAGGCGATGACCCGGATCCGTCCGGACAGCTCGTCCAGGAAGGTGGTGTCCGGCTGGGTGGGGAACTGGGCCAGCCCGGCGGCGCCCTCCACCTTCACCGCCAGGACCCGCCCTCCGCCCTGGATGGCCCGGCGGATGAAGCCCAGGTCGGCCCCCCGGAACACGTCGGTGACGTCTGATACGGCAGTCCGGACGTCCTCGGGAGCGCGCATCCCCCGGGCGTGCAGCTCGTCCCGCAGGCGCAGCAGGTTCACCTGGCGCACCGCCTCGTTGTGCACCAGCTTCACCGCGTACCCCGCCTTGGGCACCCCCTTGATCTCCACCCGGCTGCCGCCGCGCACGCTCACGTTCACGTCCTGGCGGCTGGCGCCCAGCCCGGTGCGCACCCGCCCGGTGGAGCGGGCCACCAGTCCGCACAGCAGGATGGCGTCCCGGACCTCCTCGGGCGTCACCAGCTCCGGGCCGGTGACCGTCTCGGTCAGGGGCATGCCCAGGCGGTCGGTGCGCCACACGATCTGGTGCCCCTTGTCCCGCACTTCCCGGCAGGAGTCCTCCTCCACCGACAGGTGGGTGATGGTGAGGTCCCGGCCCCGGAACGGCAGCCGCCCGTCGACCCCGACGATGGCGGTGCGCTGGAACCCGGTGGGGATGCTGCCGTCCAGGTATTGTTTCCGCGCGATGTGCACCTCGTCGATGATGTCCATGCCCATGGCCAGGCACAGCTCGATGGCCACGTCCACCGCCTCCTGGTTGACCAGGAACGGCGGCGTGTCGTCCATCTCGTAGGTGCACACGTTCAGGTGGTTGAGCAGGTAGATGATCTCCTTGCGGGTCTTGAACTCCATCAGGGCGGTGCCGTCGTACTCGCCCAGCTCGCTCAGGGTCGGGCGCATGTGGCGCAGCACCTCGCCGTCGTGAGTCTCGGTGTACAGCCCGGCCGGGCAGCGGCAGAACAGCTTGTGCGAAGTGAGCAGCTGCTGGTGCACCTCCAGTCCGGAAATCAGGCCGACCGATGCGTAGTCCAGAGGAACGAGCATCTTGATCCTTTTGGCAGCCGGGGATTCGAGGGCATCTTGGGCGCGGGCGGCGCGCAGCGTCAAGGCTTCCGCGGCCGGGGCGGGCTGGAGGTTGACCCAGGTCACAATCCGGACGGCCGGCGGCCCTTTGCGCCCCCAGGAACCGGTGGTATGCCTGGAGAATGCGTCTGTGGTCCCTGCATCCCCGCTACCTGGACCCCAAGGGCCTGGTGGCCCTGTGGCGGGAGGGCCTGCTGGCCCAGGCGGTGCTGGCGGGGCGGACGCGGGGATACCGGAACCATCCCCAGTTGATCCGGTTCCGGGAAGCCCCCGATCCAGCCGGGGCCGTCGCCGCTTACTTGGTGGTCGTGCAGGAGGAGGCCGTGCGCCGGGGCTACCGGTTCGATGCGGGCCGACTGGGCCCGGCCAGCGGGGAGACACGGCTGGCAGTCACGGAGGGGCAGCTTGAATACGAATGGCGCCACCTGGAGGCCAAGTTCGCGCTGCGGGCACCGGAATGGTTGCGGGGGCTGGGTCCGGTCGATTCCCCGGAACCGCATCCGATGTTCCGCCGGATGCCGGGGCCCGTGGCCGCCTGGGAGGCAGCCAAGGCGCCTTGCCGATCGGATTGAACGGGGAGGAACCTATGCCGGGGGCGTTGGCGGGAGTTTGACAAGGAGCAGGCGAATGGATGCCAGGATTGGTCTGACATCGAGTTCCACCGATTCCCAAACGATATCGTCATCGATCCCGAAGTACTGGTGGATCAACCGGTCTCGCTCCCTCGACATGCCCTGGGTGAACTCCAGGATGTCGACCTTGTAGCGGACCAAGTCCTGAAGCTGACGGAAGGCCCAGCGGTGCAGCCGCGCCCGCACTCGGTTGCCCGCCTTGATCCGGGCCCGGATGTGGGTGAGATCCTCCATGCGGAGGAT
>JBELAL010000076.1:0-18968 GCA_049508835.1 Holophaga sp.
GGAGCGGAGCAAAGCCCTGGCGGTTTGGCTTCACTACTACAATAACCATCGACCGCATTCGTCCCTGGGAGGCAGGCCTCCCGCCTCAAGGGTGAACAACCTGTTTAGCCTCGACACCTAGCGAGCCAGGGTGATCTTGAAGTCCCCCGGCGGCGGCGCCTCGGGCTTGCGCCCGGGCAGGGCCGGAGGCGGCGGGATGGGTTTGGGCGGGGGCGGGGGCGCGGCCCCCGCTTCCCGGCCCACCCCGGAGCTGATGGCCATGCCCCGGCTCATGTTGGATCGGGCCGCTTCGGCGGTGCTGTGGATGCCCTCCAGGCGCAGGCGGAACTCGCCCACGTTGGTGGCCCGCTTCAGGGCCTCCTCCACCGTGATCAGGCCTTCCTGGAGCAGGAAGTAGAGGCTCTGGTCGAAGGTCTGCATGCCGTACTCGGAAGTGCCCTGGGCGATCACGTCCCGCAGCCCCTTGGTCTTCTCCTTGTCCTCGATGCAGCCCCGCACGGTCTCGGTGGAGACCATCACCTCCACCGCGGGCACCCGCCCCTGGCCGTCGGCCCGGGGCACCAGGCGCTGGCTGATGACCGCCCGCAGCACCTGCGCCAGCTGGAGCCGGATCTGCTTCTGGTGGTGGGGCGGGAACACCGAGATCACCCGGTTGACGGTCTCGGCGGCGTCCAGGGTGTGCAGGGTGGAGAACACCAGGTGCCCGGTCTCGGCGGCGTGGATGGCGGTCTCGATGGTCTCGTAGTCGCGCATCTCGCCCACCAGGATCACGTCCGGGTCCTGGCGCAGGGCCGCCCGCAGGGCGGTGGAGAAGGAGCGGCAGTCGGCCTCCACCTCCCGCTGGTTGATGATGGAGAGGTTGTCCCGGTGCAGGTACTCGATGGGATCCTCGATGGTGAGGATGTGCTCGGTGCGGGTGGCGTTGATCAGGTCGATCATGGCCGCCAGGGTGGTGGACTTGCCCGAGCCGGTGGTGCCGGTGACCAGCACCAGCCCGCGCTGCTCGTCGCAGATCTTGGTGAGCACCCGGGGCAGCATCAGGTCCTCGATGGAGAAGATGCGCCTGGGAATCACTCGCAGGACCATGCCCACCGTGCCACGCTGGTTGAAGATGTTGCAGCGGAACCGCCCCAGCGCCGGCACCGAGTAGGCCAGGTCGATGTCCATGTTCTCCTTGAACTTGGCCTTCTGCCGGTCGGAGGCCATGATCGAGTAGGCCATGGCGATGGTGTCTTCCTGCACCAGCTTCTTGAACTGGGTCAGGGGCGTGAGCCGGCCCTTGACCCGGCCGATGGGGTAGTTGCCCACCTTCAGGTGCAGGTCGGAACCGCCCAGGTCCACGATGGTCGTGAGCAGCTCGTTGATGTGCATGGCTGGCCCCCATGAATCACAAGTATTGCCAGTATTGCCAGAGATGGATGCTCCATTAGTGTAGACAACATGCCCGTGCTCCGCACGGGCATGTTGCGGGGAGCACGAGGATCGCACGCATGCGTGCGATCAGAGCGCACCGCTAGACGGGCGGTCCCCCTCGTCCACAATCGTCGCTTCGGAACAAACGGATCTACGGGATTTCCCACGCGCCTGTTAAAATCTACGGTTCTGCCCCGGCCGCCGCCCCGGCCTGGACCACCTTGTTCTTTCCAAGGACCCGAATGACCGCCATCGAGAAGATCCGCAACATCGCCATCATCGCCCACGTGGATCACGGCAAGACCACGCTGGTGGACGCCATGTTCAAGGGCGCCCACATGTTCCGGGACAACCAGCGGGTCCAGGAGCGGGCCATGGACAGCAACGACCAGGAACGGGAGCGGGGCATCACCATCCTGGCCAAGACCACGGCCCTGCACTGGGGCGGTTTCCGGTTCAACATCGTGGACACCCCGGGCCACGCCGACTTCGGCGGGGAGGTGGAGCGGGTGCTGAGCATGGTGGATTCGGTGCTGCTGGTGGTGGACGCCTTCGACGGCCCCATGCCCCAGACCAAGTTCGTCACCCGCAAGGCCCTGGCCCTGGGCCTGCGCCCCATCGTGGTGGTCAACAAGGTGGACCGCCCCGGCGCCCGGCCCCTCTGGACCCAGGACGCGGTGTTCGACCTGCTCATCGAGCTGGGCGCCGCCGAGGCGCAGCTGGACTTCTGCTGCGTGTTCACCAGCGCCAAGCAGGGCTATGCCATGCTGGACATCAACGATGCTTCCGAGACCATGGACCCCCTGTTCGACGCCATCGTCAAGCACTGCCCGCCCCCGGTGGGCGACCCGGAGGCGCCCCTGCGGATGCTGGTGACCCTCATGGACTACAACGACTTCGTGGGGCAGATCGGGATCGGCCGGATCGTCGACGGACAGATCAAGGTGGGCGAGCAGGTGGCCCTGGTGAAGCGGGACGGCACAGTGCAGAGCCACCGGGTGACCATGCTCTACGGGTTCGAGGGCCTGACCCGGGTGAACCTGACCCAGGCGGGAGCCGGGGAGATCGTGGCCCTGGCGGGGATCCCCGACATCCGGGTGGGCGAAACCATCGCCAACCTCGACCGCCCCGAGGCCCTGCCCTACGTGGACATCGACGAGCCGACCATCTCGATGATGTTCATGGTCAACAACGGCCCCTTCGCCGGCCAGGACGGCAAGCACACCCAGAGCCGCCGCATCCGCGAGCGCCTGATGAAGGAGATCCAGCACAACGTGGCCCTGCGGGTGGAGGACACCGACAGCCCCGACTCCTTCAAGGTCTCCGGGCGGGGCGAGCTGCACCTGTCGGTGCTGATCGAGACCATGCGCCGGGAGAGCTACGAACTGTGCGTGAGCCGCCCGGAGGTGATCCTGCACACCGACCCCGAGACCGGGGAGACGCTGGAGCCCTACGAGGACCTCACCGTGGACATCCCGGAGGCCTGCATGGGGGTGGTCATGGAGAAGCTGGGCGCCCGCAAGGCGGAGATGCAGGACATGGCCAACGAGCTGGGCCGGATGCGCCTGCACTTCAAGATCCCCAGCCGGGGCCTGATCGGCTACCGCTCCGAGTTCATGACCGACACCCGGGGCGAGGGCATCATCCACAGCCTGTTCAGCCACTATGGCCCCTATCGGGGGGAGCTGCCCCGGCGCAAGTGCGGGGTGCTGGTGTCCATGGAGCAGAGCGAGTCGGTGGGCTACGCCCTCATGAACCTGGAGGACCGGGGGATCATCTTCATCCACCCCAACACCCGCTGCTACGAAGGCATGATCGTGGGCGAGCACGCCCGGGAGAACGACCTGGTGGTGAACATCGCCAAGGGCAAGAAGCTCTCCAACATGCGCGCCTCGGGCAGCGACGAGGCCACCCGGCTCACCCCGCCCCGGGAGCACACCCTGGAGCAGGCCCTGGAGTACATCGAGGACGACGAGCTGGTGGAGGTGACCCCCAACTTCATCCGCATGCGCAAGCGGATCCTGTCCGAGAACGACCGCAGGAAGGCCGAGCGGCGCGCCGGGGCCTGCTGAAATTAATAATTTGTTTCCCCCGATCCTGCGGGCGGTCCGGCCCGCCCCCGTTACGGCCTGCACAGGCCCAGCATTTTCCCAGGGACTTGGGGCACATTTTCCTGGAACTGGAATTGCAAACAAAAGGGTTGCAAGTCGTTACCGAGCGGGCAGACTATTATTTGCATTTTCCCAATGACATACTTGACCATCCCCCGCGTCTGGGGTGAGGCCAAATCGGGTGGATGCAGGCGACGGACCAGACGCACCGCCGCAAGCCCCAGCACTCCAGCCCGACCGTGATGCACATTCTTTGACGCTCCCCGCGACCTGCCCGCCTGGAGGTGGCTCAGCGTACCTGCGGGGACCTGTTGCGAAAGGTGGGAACCGCATGTTTCGAGTCGTCAGCAACGAGGAAATAGCTCCACTCCTGCACCGCATGGTGATCGAGGCGCCGCGGGTGGCCAAGGCGCGCAAGCCGGGCCAGTTCGTCATCGTGCACCGGGCCAAGGGCGCGGAGCGCATCCCCCTCACCATCGCCGACGACGACGTGGCCGCCGGCACCATCACCCTGATCATCCAGGCGGTGGGCATCTCCACCCGGGACATCGTGGCGGTCCCGGCCGGGGGCTTCCTGGCCGACATCGCCGGGCCCCTGGGCCAGCCTACGGAGATCGAGAACCTGGGCAAGGTGGTGTGCGTGGGCGGCGGGGCCGGCACCGCGGTGCTGTTCCCCCTGGCCAAGGGCCTGGCCCAGGCCGGCAACGAGCTGACCACTATCATCGGCGGGCGCAGCGCCAAGTACGTGATCCTGGAAGCGGAGCTGGGCGCCTTCTCGAAGCGGGTGTTCACCACCACCGAGGACGGCTCGGCCGGGGAGACCGGCTTCGTCACCCTGCCCCTCAAGCGCATCCTGGAGGATCCGGACCAGCGCCCCGCGGCGGTGTACGCGGTGGGCCCGGTGCCGATGATGAAGGCGGTGTGCAATCTCACCAAGCAGTACGGCGTGCGCACCACCGTCTCGCTCAACCCGATCATGGTGGACGGCACCGGCATGTGCGGGGGCTGCCGGGTGACGGTGGGCGGGCAGCTCAAGTTCGCCTGCGTGGACGGCCCGGAGTTCGACGGGCACCAGGTGGACTTCAACGAGCTTGCCGGCCGCCAGGCCACCTACCAGGAGCTGGACCCCCACGGCTGCCGGCTGGAATCCCAACTCGCCGCGATGAAAAAGGACTGACCCATGACCCTACCGACCCCCAAAGAGCGCATGGCCATCGACCGGGTCCACATGCTCGAGCAGGATCCCCAGGCCCGGGCCTGCAACTTCCTCGAAGTGAACCAAGGGCTCACCCCTGAACTGGCGATGCGGGAAGCCCAGCGCTGCCTCGACTGCAAGAACCGTCCCTGCGTGGACGGCTGCCCCGTGGGCGTGCGCATCCCCGAGTTCCTCAAGGCCGTGGCCGAGGGCGACTTCGAGGCGGCCGCCAAGATCCTGCGGGTGGACAACGCCCTGCCCGCCACCACCGGCCGGGTGTGCCCCCAGGAGACCCAGTGCGAGGGCGTCTGCCTGCGCGGCAAGAAGGGCCAGCCGGTGGCCGTGGGCTGGCTGGAGCGGTTCGTGGCCGACTGGGCCGCCGAGCGCCTGCCGGCGGAAGGCGCCCCGGCGTCCCAGACCGGGTTCAAGGTGGCCGTGGTGGGTTCCGGCCCTGGAGGCCTCACCGCCGCCGGCGAGCTGGCCCGCATGGGCCACAAGGTGCACGTGTTCGAGGCCCTGCATGACACCGGCGGGGTGCTGCGCTACGGCATCCCCGAGTTCCGCCTGCCCAAGGCCATCGTCGACCGGGAGGTGGAGAACCTGAAGAACCTGGGCGTGACCATCGAGTGCAACGTGGTGGTCGGCCGCACCCTCACCGTGGACGAGGTGGCCCAGGAGTTCGACGCCGTGTTCGTCGCCAACGGCGCCGGGCTGCCCATGTTCCTGAACATCCCCGGCGAGAACTACAAGGGCGTCTACTCCGCCAACGAGTACCTCACCCGGGTCAACCTCATGGGCGCCTGGATGGACGCGGAGGGCGGCACCCCGGTGGCCAAGGGCGAGACCGTGGTGGTGTTCGGCGGCGGCAACGTGGCCATGGACTCGGTGCGCACCGCCAAGCGCCTGGGCGCCAAGCACGCCGTCTGCGCCTACCGCCGCACCAAGGCCGAGATGCCGGCCCGGATCGAGGAGATCGCCCATGCCGAGGAGGAGGGCATCGAGTTCCACTACCTGATCGCCCCCCTGGAGATCCTGGGCGACGAGAAGGGCTGGGTGAAGGCCGTGAAGCTCCAGCGCATGGAACTGGGCGAACCCGACGCCTCCGGGCGGCGCCGCCCGGTGCCGATCCCCGGCAGCGAGTTCATCATGCCCTGCCACATCGTGGTGGTGGCCCTGGGCACCACCGCCAACCCGCTGCTCACCAACACCACCCCGGCCCTGAAGCTGAACAAATGGAAGAACATCGTGGTGGACGACAAGCAGGCCACCACCATGGAGGGGGTGTTCGCCGGCGGCGACATCGTGCGCGGCGGCGCCACCGTGATCCTGGCCATGGGCGACGGCAAGGTGGCCGCCAAGGGCATCGACGAGTACCTCAAGGGGCGCACGCCCAAGGCCTGACTTTACAATCTTTCGGAACAGGCCGGGCGCCCAGGCGCCCGACCTGTTCCTATTTTCGCGCCGCGGGATCCGGGCCCCACCTTTTCAGGGGCTGGGCTTCCACCCGGCCCGATGCAATACTCAACCATTCCTGATCCCGAGCCGTCCGTGCCGAATCCAGCGTCCAGCCTGCCTCCAGTGGCCATCCACGAGGCCGAGCTGGCGGACTGGCAACGCATCCACCAGGACGCTCTGAGCGCCATGGCCGACCTGTCCCGGGCCCTGGACCGCCAGGACTGGCAGGGGGTGGAACAGGCCTGCCGCTGGGTCCGGGAGACTTTCCAGGCCCACAACCGGTGGGAGGAGCAGGGGCCGCTGCCGCGCCTGGCCCGGGCCGGGGGACGGAGCCTGCAGGGGGTGCTGCGCACCGACCACCAGGAGATGGATCTTCTGGCGGGCGCCATCCTCCAGGCGGACGGGCGGGGCCGGGCGCTCCAGCCCCACCTCCAGGGCGCGCGGGCCCGTCGCCTGCTGGACCTGGTGCGCCAGCACGTCGATACCGAGGCGCACCGGGCGCTGCCCCTGCTCCAGGGACAGCGCCCGCTCACCGAGGCCGCCCCCGAAGGGGCGGGCTACCACACGCCCGTCCGGTTCCGCGGACGGCGCTGATCAGCCGCGGGCGTAGCGCTGCAGCTTCTGGATATCGAGGATGCGCACCACCGGGAAGGTGCTCTGGATCAGCCCCAGGTCCGCCAGCAGGCGCAGCGCCCGGCTGAACGCCTCGCGGCTGGCGCCGATGCACTGGGCCAGGTCCTCCTGGGTCTCCCGGAACTCCACCAGGGCCCGGCCCGGGTTGCGCCCCTGGTACTCCAGGATCAGCTGCGCCACCCGTTCGGGAACGCTATGAAGACTCAATGTCTCCACCAGGGAGATCAGGTGCCGGATCTTGCCGGCGAAGTGCTGGATCAGGCACATGGCCACGGCATTGTTGCGCTGGGCCATGAGCCGCAGGGGCATGGCCGGGATCAGCCAGCACTCGGTCTCCCCGTGGGCCTCGGCCCCCGAGGCGGCCAGGCCGCCGTCGAACACCTGCACCTCGCCTACGCAGGTGCCCGGCTGCAGGATGTCGATGACCTGCACCTTGCCCCGGCCGTCCGTGCGAAACACCTTGAGCGCCCCCTGGATCACCACGAACACCCCGGGCATGGCCTCACCCTGGGAGAAGACGGGCGCGCCGTCCGCATACCGCCGGAGTTCGCTGACGGTCGCGAGCTCCTCCGCTTCCGGTTGGGGAAGTCCGGCCAAGTAATCGATTCGCCGCAAGTTGACCACAGACTGCCCCATCGAGATCGCCTTCCGTTGCCAGTGATTTGCATCACTCCAAGTGATTTGTATCACACCTGGATGGCGGCGGGGAACCTTTGAGATGGGTTTGAGACAGACCGCTCTTTTTGGGAAAACAGGAAAAGTGGGTATTTTCAAACGGCAGAATCTGCCTCCAGGAACAAGCCCCGGAATCCGGGGCTTGTTCCTGGAGGGGGGAGAGATTACTTGACCCGCTCCATGAAGGTCCGGTCCACAGTGTTGACCCGGATCTTCTCCCCGGCCTCGATGTAGGGCGGCACGCCCACCGTGATCCCGTTCTCCAGCTTGGCGGGCTTGTAGGAGCCGGTGGCGTTGGCGTTCTTCATGACCGGATCCGTCTCCACGATCTGCAGCACCACGCTGGGGGGGAGGGTGATGTTGAGCGGGGTGCCCTCGTGGAACTCCACCTCCACCTGCATGTTCGGCTGCAGGAAGACGCCGTCGCCGCCCAGGAACTCCTTGGGCAGCTCGATCTGCTCGTAGGTCTCGTTGTTCATCATCACGAAGTGGTCGCCGTCCTCGTACAGGTATTCCATCTGGTGCTGCTCGAGGCTCACTTTGTCGATCCGGTCCGAGGAGCCGAACCGGTTCTCCCGGTTGAGGCCGTCCTTCAGGCGCTTCATCTTGGTCACGATCCGGGCCGGCAGGTTGCCGGGCGTCTGGTGCTCGACGCTCACGATCCGGCAGAGTTCATTCTCGAAATTGATGATCATCCCGACCCGCACCTGGGTGGCGTTGATGAACGGCATTGATGCCTCCTCGTCTCTCGATGATGGGCTGGAACCGGCCAACCAAAAAGGCCCCCGAGGGATCCCAGGGGCCGCCTGAAGCGTTCTTGGTGGGCATACCTGGATTCGAACCAGGGACTTCTACCGTGTGAAGATAGCACTCTACCGCTGAGTTATATGCCCGCGGCTCATTAGAATACCAAACCCGGAGGACTTGTCCAGCGTGGAATTTTCAATGGCCCCGGCCGACCAGCGCCGCGCGGGCCATGGCTTTGGCGAACCGCGGCGCCTGGGCCGCGGGCAGGCCGCAGATGCCCACCCGCAGCCCGTCCGGAAGCGGCACCACGTACACGCCCTGCTCCTTCAGGGAGGCGCAGACCGCCGCCGGATCCTCCGCCCGCAGGGCGATGAAGAACCCGCCGGTCCAGGGCGAGCCCGCCAGGCCTTCCGCCTTGAGGGCGGCGTCCAGAGCCTTGGCGCGCGCCTCCAGCACGCCGGACCACAGGCGGTGTTCCGACCGCAGCTGCTCCTGGCGCGCCGGGTCCCGCTCCAGGCGCAGCAGCAGGGACTGGGCGGCCCGGGGGCAGTTGGAGAAGGCGCCCCGGCAGGAGGTGGCGAGGGCGGCCTGGAGCGCCGCGTCCCGGGCCCAGGGGAACACCAGCGCCCCGCCCCGGCCGCCGTAGAGGGTCAGCGCCTTGGACAGGGACAGGCTGGCCGCCACCAGCACCCGACCTTCCTCGCCCAGTTCGGCGTAGTGATCCAGGGCTTCCCGCACGTGCCCCGGGTCGGCGGTGTAGTCCAGGTAGGCGCAGTCGAGCAGGAGGGTGACCGGGCCCTGCCCGGCCAGCCGGCGCAGCACGCCGAAGAGAGCCTCCCGGTCGGCCCGGGCCAGGCTGCGCCCGGTGGGGTTGTGGCAGGGGTCGTTGAGCCAGACCAGGAGGCGCTTCTGGCGCTGCATGAGGGCCGTCCCGGCCCGCAGCCAGGCGTCCGCGTCCAGGACGCGCCCGGGTTCCGGGAAGGGCGCCGTCTCCAGCCCGGCGCCGTTCTCCGCCGCCAGGGTGGCGTAGGGCCCCCAGAAGGGCTCGGCGGTGAGCAGCCGCATGCCCGGCTCGAGCAGGTTGCGCACCGAGATGGCCAGGGCGCCGCTGCCCCCGGGGGCGGCGCAGCCCGCGCCGAACCCTTCCAGCCTGGGCCAGTGGCGCCGGACCAGGGCCCGCAGGAAGCCCGGGTCGCCGACGATGGGGGCGTAGGGCAGCACTTCGCCGGGGGTGAGTTCCCGGTAGAGTTCCTGGGTCGTCTCCAGCAGCACCAGCTTCCCGGCGTCGTCGGCCAGGGCTCCCAGGGTGGCGTTGAGCACGCTCTCGCCGGCGGCGGCGCGCTTCTGGGCTTCGGCGTTGAGGGTGAAGATGGGATCGTCGGCCGGAAAGTCGCGGCGGGCGGGAATGAGCTGTTCAAGCATGGTAGACCTCGGCCAAACCCTGGAAAATCTTAGGATAGCGGCTCAAAAGGGATAGGAACAGGGATCCTGGATTAGACTGTCGACTTCCGGTCTGCTCGGACCGGAGGCGAGGTGCGGCGTGATCCTCCCCTTCCAAGGCATGGCCCCCCGGATCGGCGCCCGGGTGTTCGTCGCCCCCAACGCCACCGTGGTGGGCGACGTGGCCCTCGGCGACGACGTCTCAATCTGGTTCAACTGCGTGCTGCGGGGGGACGTCAACTGGGTCCGGATCGGCGCCCGCTCCAACATCCAGGACATGTGCTGCCTGCACGTCACCAACGGGCTCTGGCCCCTCCTGGTGGAGGAGGAGGTGAGCATCGCCCACAACGTGATGCTGCACGGGTGCACCATCCGCCGGGGCGCCCTGGTGGGCATGAGCACGACCATCATGGACGGGGCCGACGTGGGCGAGGGCTGCCTGGTGGCGGCCGGATCGCTCCTGAGGGAAGGCTTCCAGGCCCCCGCCCGCACCCTGGTGGCCGGGTGGCCGGCCCGGGTGAAGGGTCCCCTCGCCCCCGGGCAGCTGGACCTGGTGGCCGAGGTTTGGCCCCGCTATGTCCGCTACAAGGAAGCCTATTTCAAGGACGGCTGGTCCGTGGCGGCGGCGCCCCCGGCCCCGTTCCCGGAACCTGGGTTCGCGGACGGACATCCATTCCCTTGATTCCGCCGGTCCCGGGGCCGGAAGGTCCCCTTTTTCTTCTGGCCCCCCGGACGGGGTCTGCGGCTAGACTTTCTTTCTAATTATGCAAACCCATATGAATCCCCTTCTGATCCTTCGCGTCCACATCGATCTAAGGCTGGGCTTCGGCCACATCGCCCGGGCCATGGCGCTCCAGGAGACCTGGCGCGCCCTGGGCGGCGCGGCCTGCATCGCGGTGTCCGGGGACGCGCGGGCCCGGCGGGTGGGGGAGGGCCAGCACCCGATCCTCGACCAGGCCCTGCCCTGCGCCTCCGTCTACCTGGGCGAGGACCTGCACGCGCCCCTGCCGGCCGAGCTCAAGGCCAGGGGCGCGGTGGTGCTGGTGGACCACTGGGAGGCCACCCAGGCCGAGCTGCAGGAGCTCAAGCCGCTCAGGGTGGCGCTGATGGAGGACGAGGGCGACGCCCACGAGAAGGCCGACCTGCTGTTCCAGCCCTTCCTGGAAGGCATCAGCTGGCCCGTCTCCCCCATGCGGGTGGTGAACGGGCGCAAGGTCCGCCCGCTGGAGACCCAGCACGGCGGCTGCCGGGTCCTGCGCGGCTCCCACTTCATCGTGGTGGACGCCCAGGCCCTCCAGGCCCGGCCCCGCCGGGAGCCCATCCAGCCCCTGGCGGTGCACAAGCTCCTGGTGACCTTCGGCGGCACCGACGGGCCGGGCCTGGCGCCCCGGGCCTACCAGGTGATCAACGCCCTGATCGCCTCGGGACACTGGACCGGAAGCTGCACCCTGCTGGCGCCCCAGGGCTTGGACCTGCCGCCCTTCCCGGGCGGGAAGATCCTGCCCGGCCTGCCCGGGCTGACCCGGCGCCTGCCGGAGTTCGACGCCGTGTGGTGCGCCGGGGGCATGACCCACTGCGAGGCCATGTGCCTGGGGGTCCCGGCCGCCACCTGGGGCCAGAACGAACGCCAGCACTTCATGCTGGCGGACGTCGCCCTGCACAACGGCTGCCTGGACCTGGGCCTGGGCACCGAGGCGGACCTGGGCGCCACCGAGGCGTCCCTGGCCCAGTGGCTGGGGCCCGAGGGCCAGGAGGCCAGGCAGGAGCAGGTGCGGGACGGCATGGCCCTGGTGGACGGCATGGGCGCCAACCGCATCGCCCAGGAGCTCTGGGCCCTGGCCGGACAGTAGGAAACCCGTAAATCCGAGCTTGACCCTGGCTTGGTATGGCGATAAGGTTTTCTTTCTGCGCACCCGATGCTGGGTGGCGTGCCGGGTTTGTCCATACGAGTCTATTCCTTACGGATGCATCGGAGTTTGGCCATGAGCACCTATTTCCCCAAAGGCGCTGACAAGATCGCCCGCAAGTGGTTCGTGGTGGACGCGACCGGACTGCCGGTGGGGCGCCTGAGCACGGTGGTGGCCGACGTCCTTTCGGGCAAGAACAAGCCCACCTGGACGCCGTTCCTGGACATGGGCGACCACGTCGTGGTGATCAACGCCGCCAAGGCCGTGTTCACGGGCAGGAAGGAAACCACCAAGATGTACCGCCGCACCACCACCCAGCCCGGCAGCATGGTCGAGGTGCGCGCCGACGTCATGCGGAAGACCTTCCCGGGCCGGATCATCGAGTCGGCCGTGAAGGGCATGCTGCCCAAGGGCCCCCTGGGCCGGGCGATGTACCGCAAGCTCAAGGTCTACGACGGCCCCGAGCACCAGCAGGCCTCCCAGCAACCCCAACCCCTGACCATCACGCAGTAACCTTACCGAGGCAATCCATGGCGATCACCCAGAACTACGGAACCGGCCGACGCAAGTCCTGCACCGCGCGCGTCTTCCTGCGCCCCGGCACCGGCAAGGTGCAGGTCAACGGCCGTACCCTGGAGAACTACTTCCCCAACGCCGTGCTGCGCATGGTGGTCCACCAGCCCCTGGCGCTGGCCGACCTGGAGAACAAGTTCGACCTGGTGGTCACCGTCTCCGGCGGCGGCCCGGCCGGCCAGGCCTCGGCCATCCGCATGGGCCTGTCCCGCGCCCTGCTGAGCTACAACGACCAGCTCAAGAGCCTGCTCCGCCAGGCCGGCCTGCTGACCCGCGATCCGCGCATGAAGGAGCGCAAGAAGCCCGGCCAGATGGGCGCCCGCCGTCGCTTCCAGTTCTCGAAGCGCTAGTCTTTCTCAGCCCTATTCCAACACGGGGAGACCAGTTCTCCCCGTCTTTGTGTATGACGGATTCCCCTCACCGGGGGAATCGAATCGGGCGGGGGCTCCCCTCCCGCCTTCCATCCCACGCGGCGCCGCCGCATTCCCAGGGAGGCCATTCATGGCTGCCATCCAGATGAAGGAACTGCTCGAAGCGGGTGTCCACTTCGGCCACCAGACCAAGCGCTGGAACCCCAAGATGAAGAAGTACATCTTCGGGGCCCGCAACAGCATCTACATCATCGACCTGCAGAAGACCCTGCGGCTCTGGAACCAGGCCGCCAACTTCCTCACCAAGGCCGCCACCGAGGGCAAGACCTTCCTGTTCGTCGCCACCAAGCCCCAGGCCCAGGAGCTGATCGCCGAGCAGGCCCAGCGCTGCGGCGCCTTCTACGTGAACAACCGGTGGCTGGGCGGCATGCTGACCAACTTCGCCACCATCAAGAAATCCCTGGACAAGCTCAAGGAGATCGAGAGCACCCTGAACGACCCCGCCCGCACCTCCCAGCTCTCCAAGAAGGAGGTCCTGAACCTGAACCGGGCCAAGGTCAAGCTGGAAGCCTCCTTCGCCGGCATCCGGGACATGCGCGCGGTGCCCGACGTGCTGTTCGTGATCGACCCGCACCGGGAGGACATCGCCGTCACCGAGGCGGCCAAGCTGGGCATCAAGATCGTGGGCCTGGTGGACACCAACTGCGATCCGGACAAGATCAGCCACGTGATCCCCGCCAACGACGATGCCATCCGCTCCATCCTGCTGTTCTCCGAGCGGGTCGCCGACTCCATCCTCGAGGGGCGCCAGTCCTTCCAGGACAAGAGCGACAGCGACGAGATGAAGGCCATGATGGCCGAGAAGATCGAAGAAGGCACCGAAGCCTGAACCACCATTAAGGAGAATTTCATGGCTTATACCGCCCAGGATGTCAAAGCCCTCCGCGACAAGACCGGTCTCGGCATGATGGACTGCAAGAAGGCGCTGGAAGAGAACGGCGGCGACATGGAGAAGGCCATCGACTACCTGCGCAAGAAGGGCCTCGCGGCCTCCGCCAACAAGGCCAGCCGGATCGCCACCGAGGGCGTCGTGGACGCCTACATCCACCCGGGCGGGCGGGTCGGCGTGCTGGTCGAGCTCAACTGCGAGACCGACTTCGTGGCCCGCACCGCCAACTTCCAGCGGCTGGTGCGGGAGATCGCCATGCACGTGGCGGCCCACGACCCGGCGCCCCAGTTCGTGTCCAAGGAGGAAGTGACCCAGGCCTTCCTGGACCACGAGAAGGAGATCGCCTCCGCCCAGGCCCTGGCCACCGGCAAGCCGGCCAACGTGGTGGAGAAGATCGTGGAAGGCAAGATGAACAAGATCTTCGAGGAGGTGTGCCTCCTGGAGCAGAAGTTCATCATGAACGACGACATCACGGTGGCCCAGTACCTCTCCACCAAGACCGCCGAGATCGGCGAGAAGCTGAGCATCCGCCGCTTCACCAAGTACGTCCTGGGCGAGGGCCTGGAGAAGCGCAAGGACGATTTCGCCGCCGAGGTGGCCGCCCAGTCCGCCGCCGCCAAGAAGTAGGATTCCCGCCCGCAGCGCATTCTCGAAAAGACGGCCCCGGGCCGTCTTTTCCATGTCCGGAGGTCGAGCATGAACAAAGTCGCATGGTTGTTTCCGGGGCAGGGTTCCCAGGCCGTGGGCATGGGCATGGCCCTGGCCGAGGCCGAGCCCGCGGCCCGCACCATCCTGCAGGAGGCGGACGAGGCCCTGGGGTTCCCGCTGTCCCAGCTGATGGCCAAGGGACCTGAGGACACCCTCAAGCTCACCGAGCACACCCAGCCCGCCATCCTCACCCACAGCACCATGGTGGTGCGGGCGTACGGGGCGAAGCTGCCCCAGCCCGACTTCGTGGCCGGGCACTCCCTGGGCGAGTACAGCGCCCTGGTGGCCGCCGGCGCCCTGAACTTCGGGGACGCGGTGCGCACGGTGCGCGAGCGCGGCCGGGCCATGCAGGAGGCGGTGCCGGTGGGGGTGGGCGCCATGGCCGCGGTGCTGGGCGTCCCGGCCGCGGACGTGGAGACTGCCTGCCGCCAGGCCCAGGCCCAGTCCGGACAGGTGGTGGTGCCGGCCAACTTCAACGGCCCCGGCCAGATCGTCATCGCCGGCCACGCCGAGGCGGTGGACGCGGCCATGGAACTGCTCAAGGCCCGCGGCTGCCGCAAGATGATGAAGCTTCCCGTGAGCGCCCCCTTCCACAGCCCCCTCATGGAGCCCGCCAAGGCCCGCATGGAGCCCCTGCTCCAGGCCCTGGCCTTCAGCGCCCCCGCCTGCCCCCTGGTGAACAACGTGGACGCCGCCCTGGCCTGCGATCCCGCCCTGCTGCGGGACGGGCTGGTGCGCCAGATCCCCGGCGCGGTGCGCTGGGAGGCCCTCACCGCCCTGCTCCTGGAGCAGGGGGTCACCGTCTTCTTTGAACTGGGCCCGGGCAAGGTCCTGTCGGGCCTGGTCAAGCGCCAGGCCAAGGAGGCGGGGATCGAGGTCCAGGCCTGGCCCATCGGCGGGCCCGAGGACCTTTCGCTGGTGCCCGGCCTCTGAATGGACCTGATTTACCTGCACGGCTTCGCCTCCGGCCCCGGCAGCGGGAAATGCACCCGCTGCCGGGACTGGGCGCAGCGCCGCGGGATCCCCTTCCACGCCCCCGACCTGAACCTGCCGGACTTCGAGCACCTGACCCTCACCGCCCAGGTGGAGGCCGTCACCGCCCTGCTCCAGGGCCTGGACGAACCCCCGGTGGTGGTGGGCTCCAGCATGGGCGGGCTGGTGGCCACCGCCGTGGCCCGCCGGGGCGCTTCCGTGGGCCGGCTGATCCTCCTGGCCCCGGCCTTCGGCTTCGCCCGCCGGCGCCTGGAAGGGCGGCGCTGGGCCGGCTACCGCCGGCGGGGCACCATGCCCACCTACCACCACGCCGAGGGCAAGTGGACCACCCTGGGCCCGGCCATGCTGCCCGACCTGCCCCTGTGGCGGGACGACGACCAGTGGACGGTGGACGTGCCGGTGGCGATCCTCCACGGGCGCAAGGACGAACTGGTGCCCCTGGCCGAGAGCGAGGCCTTCGTGGCCCGCAACCCCCAGGCCCGGCTCACGGTGCTGGAGGACGACCACGGGCTGCTGGGGGAAGCTTCGCTGAAGGCACTGGAGGGACTGCTGGCGGAAGCCTTCGGGCAGTGACGGGGACCGGCGGCCTCAGCCGGGAAAGGACTGCCCGCCGCGGAAGACCACGTTGATCTGGATGACCTCGGGATCGTAGGTGAAGTAGAGGATCCGGAACGGACCGACGATGAGTTCAAGCACGTCCGGGTCCTGGTACTCCGAGACCATCCTCCCCTTCCTGGGGAACCGGAGAAG
The DNA here is from genome assembly GCA_049508835.1 of Holophaga sp. GTDB lineage: Bacteria > Acidobacteriota > Holophagae > Holophagales > Holophagaceae > Mesoterricola. The sequence continues at coordinate 15,921 of JBELAL010000076.1, forward strand.
GGTCTTCGTCGCGGCCTCGACCTTCCGCCACAGCTTGTCCGCGGCCCTGGGGTCGTCCTGGGCGATGAAGTCCAATGCTTGCTCCAACTGGGCCAGCGCGGCCTGGGTCCACTCCAGTTTCACGACCATTTGGAAAGTCGCCGCACCACTTCCTCATGGTCGACCTCGTGAGCGGCCAGTCTACATGTTTTTGAGTTAAAAACCATCCTTTGCAAATTTCAATATCAGAACGTCCCCGCCCCCATCCCCCCGTCCACCGGCAGGGACACCCCGGTCAGGTACCCGGCCCGCTCCCCGCACAGGAAGGCCACCACGTCCCCCACCTCTTCGGCCCGGCCGAATCGGCGCAGGGCGGCGTCGGCTCCGGCGCGCTCCAGGTACCGCTCCGGGGTGATGCCCTCCTTGCGGGCGCGCACTTCGCCCAGATGCAGCTGGCGGTCGGTGAGGATGTGGCCGGGCAGCACGGCGTTCACCAGCACGTTGTCCGGACCGAACTCGGTGGCCATGGTCCGGGTGAGGGCGGAGATTCCGGCCCGCAGGGCGCCGCTCAAGGTGAGCAGGGGCTGGGGCTGCTTGGCGGTCAGGGAGGTGAGGTGGACGATGCGGCCCCAGCGCCGGGCCCGCATCCCCGGCAGGACCAGCCGGCACAGCCGGACCACGTTCATCAGGGTGGCCTGGATCGCCGCATCCCACTGCTCCTCGGTCAGGTCCAGGAAGGTGGCGGCCGGGGGCCCGCCGGTGTTGGTGACCAGGATGTCCACCCCGCCGAGGGCCTCGGTGGTGGCCTGGAACCAGTGGGACAGGTCCGCCCCCCGGGAGACGTCGCAGCGCACGGCCAGGACCGCTCCGTCCAGCGCCAGGGCGGCCAGGTCGCCCCGGGCGGTCTCCAGGGCGGCGGGGTCCCGGGCGCAGATGGAGACCCGGCATCCTTCCAGGGCCAAGGCCCGGGCGGCGGCCTGGCCCAGCCCTTTGCTGGCGGCGGCCACCATGGCGACGCGGTGCTGGATGCCCATGTCCATGATCCCCTCCTTCGCCCGGACCGGGCGGTGACGGGCTTGGCCGTCTCCAGGATTCTGCACCCGGGTCGGAAGCCGGCCAAGGGTGCGGCTGGATTCCGCCGATGGTCCCGGCAGGATGGAACCTGGCCGGGGCATGCCTGCATCCTGCAAGGAACCAGACCCCCTTCCGCCGCGGATTTCCCCGCGTCCAACGAGGCCACGCCATGTTCAGCCTAGCCCTCCTGCTCGCCCTCGCCCTGATGGCGCCCAGCCTGCTGATCCCCGCCCTGGCGGATCCGGCCCGCGCCCAGCCCTGCCACGTCCACTTCCATGGGGGGCTCCTGGAACCCACTTGGTGCGAGGGTCCGCACCAGGGCCCTCCGCCGGCCGACTAGAACCAGAGCAACGGCAGCAGCCCCACCACCGCCAGCCCGCCCAGCATGTACAGGCTCCACCGCCCGGCCCGGCCCCGGGCCAGCGAGAAGGCGTAGCAGCCCTTCACCAGGTTGTTGCAGGCGGCGGCGATGAGGATGCCGACGCCGGCCAGCTGCAGGCTGGTGGTGGTGCCCGCCTCGTGAGTCATGCCCATGATGAAGGGATCCACGTCGGTGACGCCCATGATGGCGGCCAGGGTGTAGAACCCCCGCCGGCCCAGGTAGGTGAGGACCAGGTGGGTGGCCATGACGATGACCACGAACAGGATGGCGAACAGGAAGGCCGTGCGCAGTTCCAGCGGATTGTGGGCCTGGGAGAGGGCGGGGGGGTCGTCGCCCTGCTCGTCGGGTAGGCGGTGCCAGAACCAGCCCGCGGCGATGGCCAGGGCGGCCAGCACGGCGAACGTGGGCGCCAGGGTCCGGGCCAGGGCGGCGTTGAACAGCCAGACCAGCCCCACGATGCGCAGGTACATGAGGCCCGAGGCGGTGAGGATGCTGCCCGAGTAGTCGTGGGGATGGTGGCCGCCGGCGGCGCGCCGGGCCAGCACCACGGTGGTGATGGTGCTGGAGTAGAAGCCCCCCAGCACTCCGGAGAGGAAGATCCCGCCCCGGCCCTTCACCGCCTTCAGCAGCAGGTAGCTGGCGTAGGAGACCCCGCTCACCGCCACCACCACCAGCCAGGTCTTGAACGGGTTGATGCTGAACGGTCCGAAGTCATGGTCCGGGACCAGGGGCAGGATCACCCAGGTGAGCAGCAGGAACTTGGTGAAGGTGGTCACCTCCTCCGGCTCGATGCGCTCGGTGAGGCCCTCCAGCCCGCTCTTCAGCTCCAGCAGCAGCAGGCTCACCACCACGATGGCGCTGGCGAACCAGATCATGCCCAGGTGCACCATGGCGCCCACCAGGTAGATCACCAGCCCGGAGATCTCGGTGGTGATGCCGGCCTCGGCGCTGGCCTGGAGCTTGTGCCAGTAGGACACCACCATGAAGGCGGCCACCACCACCAGGCCCAGGATCATCCCGTACACGTTGTCGTGGCCCACCAGGGCCACCACGTAGCCCATGAGGCCCAGCAGCGGGAAGGTGCGCACCCCCCCGAACACCCGCTTGCCGCCGCGCTTGAGCTCCTCCCGCTCCAGCCCGATCAGGAAGGACAGGAACAGCACCAGGACCAGCTGGAACGCTTCGGGGGGGATCAGGGCGAGCAGTCGGTTCGACATGTCATGAGGCGTGGGTGAAAACCATCTCCTTGACCTCGATGCCCTCGATGGCCGAGAGCTTGGCCGCCATCTCCCGGTGCACCTCCGGGGCACCGACGAGTTCCAGCAGGACCACCCCCTCCGGGGCGCAATAGTTTTCGCTCACCTCGTGCAGGCCCAGGCGGGTCTTGATGTTGCAGCCGTAATCGGTGAACACCTTCTGCACTTCTCCGGCATAGCGCAGGCGGTCGGTGATGTGGATCCCGAGAATGACATGATCGGCTTTCATGGGGTTCTCCTAGGTGTCGAGGCTAAACAGGTTGTTCACCCTTGAGGCGGGAGGCCTGCCTCCCAGGGACGAATGCGGTCGATGGTTATTGTAGTAGTGAAGCCAAACCGCCAGGGCTTTGCTCCGCT
>JBELAL010000077.1:0-17768 GCA_049508835.1 Holophaga sp.
CCCGGCTACAGCGAGAACATGCGGGTGCTCAAGTGGATCGTGGACCGGGTCCACGGGCGCGGCTACGCCGCCGAGACCCCCCTGGGCTGGGTGCCCCGGGAGCAGGACCTGGACCTGGAAGGTCTGGAGAACTTCGGCAGCGAGAAGTTCCAGGAGGTGATGAGCATCCACCGGGACGAGTGGCGCCACGAGGTGCTGCTCCAGGAGGAGCTGTTCGAGAAGCTCTACGATCGCCTGCCCAAGGAGTTCTTCCACATGCGCCAACTGCTGCTCAGCAGCTTCTGGCGCTCCCCCGAGAACATGGGTCTGGCGCCGGAGCGGTAGCCGGACCTTCCCATCCGCCGACACTCCCGCAAGAATAACGAGGCCCGCCGGTCAAGGCGAGCCTCGTTATTCTCGGAATCAGCGAATTTCCACCAGTTTCTCGCCTTGCTGCAGAAGCGCGAGAGCCTTGCCCAATGAGGCGGAGAAGACTTCCTTCAATCGGGCATTGGAGGTATTGCCGAGCGTGAGCCAGAGGATCTGTGGAGGTGGCCCCGACTACCCCTGGAGCGTCACGAAATCCGCATCTTTGGTGACGACGACAGCGCCCTGGATCCTCGCTTCCTCGAAAATGCGTCGGTCCGCCGCATCTCGAAGTCCCAGGTCCCGGAGTGGGTGACAGGCAACTCCGAAGGATTCAGCGGCCCATGGTGCCAATGCGGGCGGTAGCTGGGCATCGAGCCAAAGGATCATGCGGCCAGAATGGGGTGATCAAGCCGGTTGGACGCATAGATCAATGCTGCCTTGATGTCCTCAAGCTCCAGGTCAGGCATTTCTTCAAGAATCTGGGCGGAGGTAAGTCCCGAAGCCAGGAGTTGCAGGATGTCGATGACCCGGATCCGCATGCCTCGGATGCAAGGTCGCCCGCCACATTTTTCGGGATCAACCCTGATCCGTTCCATCAGGTCAGCCATGGGACCACCTCGCAACCGTCCTTGGGCATTACAGGCCAATTGGTAAAAAAATTAGACCAATCCCGCCACCACAGCCAACGCTGCGCATGCAGTCCTGGGTTTCACGGGGATGACCGCAGAAGGGGGGCATCCATCTCCCAAGCCCAAAGTCACTTGGTAGCAAACATACTAAAAAAACCTTAGTTGACAGCCATCAAGGTTAATCGTATCCTGTACGGCTGGAGGTTCCCCATGGCGATGCTTCCTTTCACCCAGAAAGCCAACGAGGCCCTGGTGGGGGCCCGGGACAAGGCCGTGGCCGGGCAGCACCCCGAGTTGCTGCCCCAGCACCTGTTCGCGGCCCTGATGGCGCCCGAGATGGGGCTGCGCCCGGTGCTGGAGAAGGCGGGGCTGGCCCAGGAGGCGGTGGGGGGGCTGGCGGATGCGGCCGAGGACCTGCTGGATGCGCTGCCCAAGGCCATCGGCGGCAGCCAGCCCCAGGCCGGGCCGGCCTTGCGCAGTTTCCTGGAGCTGGCCAGCGACACCGGCCGCGGGCTCGGGGACCGGTTCGTGGCCACCGACGCCATGCTCCTGGCCTTCGCCAACGCGGCCACCGAGGTCAAGAAGCTGATGGCCAAGTTCGGCCTGGACCGGGCCAAGCTGGAGGCGGCCATCCGGGACCTGCGCAAGGGGGGCCGGGTGGAGGACGAGCGGGCCGAGGAGAAGTTCGCCGCCCTGGAGAAGTACGCCCGGGACCTGACCGAGGCGGCCCGCTCCGGCAAGCTGGATCCGGTGATCGGGCGGGACGACGAGATCCGCCGGGTGATGCAGGTGCTCTGCCGGCGCACCAAGAACAACCCGGTGCTGATCGGCGAGCCCGGCGTGGGCAAGACCGCCATCGTGGAGGGCCTGGCCCAGCGCCTGGCCAAGGGCGACGTGCCCGAGAACCTCAAAGGCATGCGCCTGATGTCCCTGGACATGGGCGCCCTGGTGGCTGGCACCCAGTACCGGGGCCAGTTCGAGGAGCGCCTCAAGGGCGTGATCCAGGAGATCGAGCAGAGCAAGGGCGAGATCATCCTGTTCATCGACGAGCTGCACCTGCTGGTGGGCGCCGGAGCCGTGGGCGGCAGCATGGACGCCGCCAACCTGCTCAAGCCGGCCCTAGCCCGGGGCGACCTGCGCTGCATCGGCGCCACCACCCTGGACGAGTACCGCAAGCACATCGAGAAGGACGCGGCCCTGGAACGGCGCTTCCAGACCGTATTCGTGGGCGAGCCCTCGGTGGAGGACACCATCTCCATCCTGCGCGGACTCAAGGAGCGCTACGAGCTGCACCACGGGGTGCGCATCCGCGACAACGCCCTGGTGGAGGCGGTGACGCTGTCCCAGCGCTACATCACCGACCGGTTCCTGCCCGACAAGGCGGTGGACCTCATGGACGAGGCCGCGTCCCTGGTGCGCATCCAGATCGACACCCGGCCGTACGAGATCGACCTGCGCGAGCGGCGGCAGATGCAGCTGCAGCTGGAGCGCCACGCCCTGGCCAAGGAGAAGGACCCGGCCAGCCGGGCCCGCCTGGAGGAGCTGGACGAGGAGCTGGCCCAGCTGGGCGAGGAGCTGGCCCGCCTGCGGGTGCGCTGGGAAGCGGAGAAGAAGGCCATCGAGGGGACCCGGACGGTCCAGAAGAAGCTGGACGAGCTGCGGGTGGAGCTGGAGCAGGCCAAGCAGAAGGGCGACTACGAGACGGCCTCCCGCCTGGAGTACGGGGAGATCCCGACCCTCGAGAAGCAGATCGCCAAGGCCGTCTCCGCTGAAGGCGGCATGCTCCGGCTGGAGGTGGGCGAAGAGGACGTGGCGTCGGTGGTGAGCAAGTGGACCGGGATCCCGGTGGCGCGCCTGATGGAGGGCGAGAAGGAGAAGCTGCTGCACATGGAGGAGCGCCTGCGCCAGCGGGTGGTGGGCCAGGACCCGGCCCTGGTGGCCATCGCCGACGCCCTGCGCCGCAACCGCGCCGGGCTGGCCGACCCCAAGCGACCCATCGGCTCGTTCATGTTCCTGGGGCCCACCGGGGTGGGCAAGACCGAGGTGGCCCGGGCCCTGGCCGAGTTCCTGTTCGACCAGGAGAGCGCCCTGGTGCGCATCGACATGAGCGAGTTCACCCACGAAGCCGACGCCACCCGCCTGATCGGCGCAGCCCCCGGCTACATCGGCTACGAGGAGGGCGGCCGCCTCACCGAGGCGGTCCGCCGCCGGCCCTACGCGGTGATCCTGCTGGACGAGATGGAGAAGGCCCACCCGCGGATCTTCGACCTGTTCCTGCAGGTGCTGGAGGACGGCCGGCTCACCGACGGCCTGGGCCGCACCGTGGACTTCCGCAACTCGGTGGTGCTCATGACCACCAACGTGGGCAGCCAGGCCATCTTCGATGCCGGAGGCCAGGTGTCCAAGGCCGAGCGGGAAGTCCAGGCGGAACTGCGCCAGCATTTCCGGCCCGAGTTCCTCAACCGCCTGGACGAGGTGGTCACCTTCCGCGCCCTGGGCCAGGACGACATGAAGGCCATCGGCAAGATCCAGATCCAGCGCGTGGCCGCCCTGCTGGAGGAGAAGCACGTGGGCCTGGAAGTGCCGGACGAGGTCATGGACTGGCTGGCCAAGGAAGGCTTCGATCCCCAGCTGGGCGCGCGCCCCCTGAAGCGCCTGATCCAGCAGACCGTGGTCAACCAGCTGTCACGGATGATTCTTGAAGGACGGATCAAGGCCGGGGAGATGGCGGTGCTGCGGATCGAGGACGGGGGGCTGGTGGTGGGCGTGGAGGCGGTGCAGTAGGGGCGGATGCGCCCAAGGAAAAAGCAGCCGGGATGGTCACGGGGGACGGGCTCACCGTCCCCCGTGGCTCGTCATGGGCCGTCAGAAAAAATCTATTTGCTTCGATTTTTTTTCGTATATCCTTTCCGGAACGCGTTCCCATGACTCTTTCGGCGGGTTGGGGCTTGGGGGCGGCGCGCTCAAGCCATCCATGCCCAAACGGATGGCTCCAATTCTTTTTTCAGGAGCTTTTGATGAGCACCCGAGGCCTGTTGGTCTTTCGTTTCCATGGCCGGGATTATGTGACCTACAACCACCACGACAGTTATCCGAAAGGTCTCGGCGCGTGGGTGGTCCGCTTCGCCGAGTTGTTCCTGACGAGCGAGGCGGCCATCGAGGCCTTCGGCCGGAAGATCGAGGCGCTGGAGTGGGTGGACGACTTCCGGAATCGCGCGGTCACCCGGCTTCAGGGCAGGGACCTTCTGGCGGGCATCGTCCGAGGGGAGGTACGTCGGGTAGCCAGGGAGAACCATCTCTTCACGTTCGGCGGCGACCGCGAATTCGCCTACGTCCTGGACCTGGACGCAGGCATCCTGGAGTTCTGGGACCTCCCGGACCGGGTCAGGACTTATCCCCTCTACCACCTCAGTTCGTGCGCCGTGGATGTGATGGAGTGCGAGCGGCGGCGGTGACCGGCCTGGAACGAAACCAGGCCAACCCATCCTTCTTCCCCCATGGAGACATCATGAATGAAATGACACAGAGCCATGTCTGCCCAAGATTTTCCGGCTTCTTGAAGGTGGTATGCAAGCGACCGTTGGTGGTCACCCGGCGCGGCCGGCCATTGATGGTCCTGTTATCACCCGACCAATACGAAGGGCTGCAGATCACGATCGAGATCCTTCGGGACCGCGCCTACGCGAGAGAACTGTGGAGGACCGTGGTGGACGGCCTGGAGAGCAAACGGTAGGACCAAGGAGCGGCCGCCGTAGGTTCGCTTTTAGGCGTAGCAAGATTTTCCGGGGGGTTCCATGGGGCCCACGAGAGGGGCTTGCCGGATTCAGAAATTGTCTTACAATTATTTCGAGGCTGAAGTGGCGTTCAAGCGGCTTCCGAAGTGCGTGGATCATTGCCGAAAACACCAAACGGAGTCGCCGAAGATCAGACGGAAAGAACCCAATGACCAAGAAGAATTCGCTCGTGCACGATTTGGAAAAAGGAAAGCTGAAAGCCCGACCGGTTGCGGAAATCGAGAAAGACCTGGATGAAACCATCCAATGCGCCGAGAACGTGGCGAAAGCATACCCCGTCAAGGTCCGCCGCGGCCGCCCGCCCAGGAACGAACCTGGCGGCCGAAGCCGTTCGGTGACCGTGCGCTTCCCGCCTGAAGAAGCACAAAGGGTGCTCTCGTCCGCCGAGGCCATGGGGCTGAGCCTTTCGGAGTTCGTTCGCGCCGCTGCGTTCCAGGCCGCAACCTCAAATGCGAAGTCGGCGAGCAAAAAGTAGGTTCCAGCCATGAACGCCTTGCCTAACCTGGAGGTCAAGGCTCCTATCCTGAAGCCATGCCCTTCCCACCCCTCGCTTTCCTGCTCTCCGGTGCCCTCCTTTCCTGCTCCGCTGGCGGGCCCCCGGCGCCCGGGGGGCCATCCCGCAAGGACACCGTCATCATCTGGGACTCGGGCGGGGTGCTGCTGCGCTGGAACATCCGGGAGATGGCCCGGGCGTATGCGGACGGCCGCTTCGAGCCCCAGTGCCTGTCCTTGTTCCAGGGACCCGCCTGGCGGGACTACGACCGCGGGGACCTGTCGTTCTCGGCCATGGCGGAGGCGGCCTCCCGCGAGATTGGCCTGCCCCCGGACCGGGTCATGGACATGGCCCGGGCGGCCCTGGTCTCACTGGCGCCGCAATGGGACGTGATCCGCCTGGTCCAAGCCTTCAAGGCCGGGGGGATGACCCAGTTCTGCATGACCAATGGCTCGCTCGAATACTGGGCCCTGGTGTCCCGGGATCCGGCCTACCGGGAGCGCTACCACTTCCACATGGAGAGCCTCTTCCCCGATGTCGATCCCTCCACGCCGGGCGCCCCGGTCTGGCTGTCGGCGCGGCACCGGCTGCTCAAGCCGGAACCCGAGGCCTACCGCAGCGCGGAGGCCCAGTTCCGCCTCGACCGCGCCGCCACTCGGATCATCTTCGTCGACGACAGTCCCGCCAACGTGGAAGCGGCGGTGGCCCACGGCTGGGACGGGATCCTGTTCACCGGCAGGGCCGACCTGCTGCAACAGGAGTTCAAGGCGCGGAGCGTGGCCGGATGAGCCGCCTGGAAAGGCTCGCGGCCGCGCATCACGAACAAAGTGGAACCGGATGAAGATCGGGGCCTAAAATTGCCTTGATCCACTTACAAGCTGAAGAGGTTTCCATGCTGCAGGGTTCCGGAACCTTTGTTCGCGGTCTGGGTTTGGCCTGGGTGCTCGGGATCCAGGCGCTGCTGGCCCAGGGCGCGGCCGGGAGCGCCGTCCAGCCCGCCTCCGCCGAACAGCGGGTGGCGCTGGTCATCGGCAATTCCACCTATGGGGAAGCTCCGCTCCGGAACCCGGTGAACGACGCCCGGGCCATGAAGGAGGCCCTGGAGGGATGCCAGTTCCAGGTGACGCTCCTGACCGATGCGGACAAGCGGGGGATGGAGGACGCCATCCGGGGGTTCGGCGACCGCATCCGGGGCGGCGCCGTGGGCCTGTTCTATTTCGCCGGGCACGGGGTCCAGGTGAAGGGGATCAACTACCTGGTGCCGGTGGGGGCGCGGATGGACCGGGAGGACGAGGTCCCCTACCAGGCGGTGGAGGCGGGGCAGGTGCTGGACAAGATGGAGTCGGCCAAGAACCGGTTGAACATCCTGATCCTGGACGCCTGCCGGAACAACCCCTTCGCCCGGAGCTGGCGCTCCGCCGGAGACCGGGGGCTGGCCGTGGTCCAGGCCCCGACGGGGAGCCTGATCGCCTATGCCACCGCGCCGGGAAGCGTGGCGGCGGACGGGTCGGGGAGCCATGGGCTGTACACCGAAGCCCTGCTGGCGGAATTGCGCGAGCCTGGGCTGGAACTGGAGAAGGTCTTCAAGCGGGTGCGGGAGAAGGTGCTGGAGGACAGCAATGGGCAGCAGACGCCGTGGGAATCCAACAGCACGGTGGGGGACTTCTTCTTCCGGCCCCGTCGGACGGCGGAACAGATCGCCGCGGAGAAGGCGGCGGTGGATGCGGAGACGGCGAAGGTCCAGGCGGAACTGGCCCGGGCGCTGGCGGAGCAGCAGAAGCTGCAGGAGGCGGCCGGGGCGCAGGACGCCGCCCGCCAGGCGGAACTGCTCAGGCTGAAGCTCCAGGCCCAGAAGCAGGAGCAGGAACGCCTGGAGCGGGAGGAGGCCGAACGCAAGGCGGCCGAGGCCGAGTTGGGCCGGGCCCGGGCGGAGGAGGCCCAGAGGCAGGCGGAGGCCGCCAAGCTGGCCGCCTTGAAGCAGCAGCTGGCCGCGCAGCGCAGCCAGGCCGGCCCCAGGGTGCCCAGCCTGGACGCGGCCCGGGCCGAGGTGGCGACCCTGCAGGCCAAACGGGACGCCTTGGTCCGGCCCATCCTGGCGGACCAGGCCACGGCCGTGGCCGCCCTCGAGGAAGGGGTCGCGGCCCGGCGCAAGCGCCTTGAAGCGCCCCGGGACGAATTCGAAACCGCCGCCCAGTACCAGGACCGGGTCCAGCAGGCGAAGGAACTCCAGGGCCAGGTCCAGAAGGAGCGGGAGGGGATCGAGAAGCGGTTCGGGGAACTGGCGGAAGTCCAGGCGGGACCTCTGGACAGCCGGATGGAGCAGCTGAGGAGCCAGCCCTTCCCGGTTTCCTACTCGGTGGAACTGGGACGCTATGACGCGGACCATGGCTGGTTCGAGGTCCAGGTCCGGGACGAGCGCCACGGTGTCTTCTCCGCCACCCTGCCGGTGGATCCTGCCCTCGCCCGCGACCTGCGGTCCCGGAAAGACCGTCTGAAGGGCGAAGGTTTCCTCACCCTGGCCGACGGCAGCGGCCTGCCCCGGAACGTGGTCGATCCGGTCCTGGGCACGTTGCCCCTGAGGGCGTCGAGCCCGGTCGGGCACTGGAAGTGGGGCGGAAAACCCGGCCCGTTGGTGGCGGACCGGTCCTGGACCCGGAACCCGGCCAGGCTCCTGAACGGCGCGGCCTGGGCGCCGGGCAGGGTGGGCCCGGCCTTGAAGCTCAGCCATGCCGGGTTCCAGTACGCCCGGGTGGACACCTGCGCTGGCCTGCCCCTGGGCCACAGCCCGCGGACCCTGATGGCCTGGATCAACCCGGCCAGCCTGCCCGACCCGACCTACAACGGCGTGGTTGCCTACGGGCAGATGGCTCCGAGCCAAGGGTCGCTCCTCTCTGTGCGGGGCGACGGCCGGCTTTCCATGGCATTCTGGTGGAACGACGCTTGGCAGACGGTGGGGCCGGCCATTCCGCTCAACGCCTGGTCCCACGTGGCCATGACCTACGACGGGGGGACCGGGGTGAAGTTCTTCATCAACGGGCAGCTGGCCCAGGCCACCAGCGTCAGCGCCGGCACGCCTGCCGACACCCGGCCCGGCCCGGTGCGGATCGGGTCCACGGACGACCCCGGGAGGACCTTTGACGGCATGATCGACGACGTCCGGATCTACGACACGGCCCTTGCCTCCGCGGAGATCGAGGCCATCGCCAGGGACCTGGTTGCCTGCTGGGACATGGATCCAGGGGGCGCCGACACCCTCCTGGACCGCTCCGTCAACGGCAACCAAGCCAAGCTTCAGCATGGAGCCATCCTGGGTCCCGGGAGGGGCGGGAGAGCGGCCCTGGCCTTGGCCGGTGGGAGGCAGTACGCCCGGGTGGCCAACCCGGTGGGCCTGCCCATGGGCAACTGCCCCCGGACCATGATGGCCTGGGTCAATCCGTCCAGTCTGCCCGACCCTTACTACAACGGGATCCTGACCTACGGCGGGTACTGCACGGGCATGGGATCGACCCTTTCCCTCAGGAACAATGGGCAGATTTCAGTGGCCTTCTGGTGCAATGACGCCTGGCAGACGGTCGGACCCGCCGTGCCCCTCAACACCTGGACCCATGTGGCCATGACCTACGATGGGCGAACGGGCGTGAACTACTTCATCAATGGACAGCTGGTCCAGACCGACGCCCTCAGCTCCGGCGTCCCTCCCAACACCCAGCCGGGCCCGGTCCGGATCGGCGCCACCGACGATCCCGGCAGGACCTTCCAGGGCTCGATCCAGGATGTCCGGATCTACGCCACAGCGCTGTCGGCCGCCCAGATCAGCGCCGTCATGGCCGGCGCCGGGAGTTGAGGCTTGGACTTCCCGGGCCGCGGGTGGGGAATGGACGCATCCCGGATTCACTGACGGTCAATTGCGTTCCTTCCGCGTGGGAGCCCCATGTCTATCTGTGCCCGAACCAGGTTGCACCATCTCGGTTTCTGCAAGCCCCTTGCCGTGGGCGCGGCGGGCTTGACCTTGCTGGCCCTGGCCGGCTGCACCTCGAGTTCCGGGAGCCCACAGCCGCAGCCGCTGCCCCAGGGGCTTTCGGTGTTCGTCGGCACGCCCTCGGGTTTCGGCTGCCTGGACGGCAAGGGCGCCGCGGCCCGCTTGGGCGGCCCCACCGCCATGGCCCTGGACCCGCAATCCGGCAACATCTACGTGGCCGACTTCGGCAACAATCTGCTGCGCAAGGTCACCTTCAGCGGCGGCGCGGCCAGCGTGTCCACCTACGCCGGCATCGCGGGCAACGCTACCGAAACCGATGGCCCATTGGGCAGCGCGACTTTCGAGGAGCCCCGGACGGTGGCGTACGACACCCTCGGCAATCTCTACGTCGGCGACCTGTTCTACCTCCGCCTGGTCAGCGGGGGCCAGGTGGCAAGCTTGACCGGCCTCTGGGACCCCTGTTGCCTGGTGCCGGCGGGCGGTCCCGGCAACCTTTTCTACTCCAGCGTCACGCAAATCCAGAAGGTGACGGTGGGCTATGCCGCCACGCCGCCCACCCTTGCGGTGGTCACCACCTGGGGCCAGACCACAGCGGGCGCCGTCGCCGTCGGCGGCGCCACCACCGCCAAGTTCTACGCTCCCTACGGACTGGCCTTTGATGGCTCACGCATGCTGTACGTGGCCGATACCGGCAACGCCACCATCCGCGCCATCGACACCACCACCAACCTGATCTCCACCGTGGCCGGCCTGGCCGCGGGCTACCAGACCGTGGACGGGACCGGCAGCGCCGCGCGGTTCGAGGCACCGACCGGCCTGGTCCTGGACGCCTCCGGCGACCTCATCGTGTCCGACTCCCTCGACAATATCATCCGCAAGGTGACCTTGTCCGGCGGCGTCGGGACGGTGTCGACCCTGGCCGGCATCCCCGGCAACCGGGGCGGCGACGACGGTGTCGGCAAGGGGGCGACCTTGGCGGACCCCACCGGCCTGGGCCGGGACAGTTCCGGCAATCTCTACGTGGCCTGCAACTGGGACGGGGGCCTGCGCAGGATCGCCCCGGACGGGACGGTGACCACCATAACCAACATCTACGATTGGGGCAGCGGGAGCGTCTTCGGCAACCTCGCGGTGGACGCGTCCGGCAACATCTACGGCGGCCTCACGGTCAACGGAGTCATCTTCAAGGTGGCTCCCGACGGCGTCGCGACGACCCTGACGGCGGGCTGGAAGGCGCCGGGCGCCGTGGCCCTGGACGGCAGCGGCAACCTCTACTGGCCCGACAGCCATGACCAGGTGATCTACCAGCTCACGCCCGGCGGCACCCCGAGCGTCCTGGCCGGTTCGGTCGGCACGTCGGGAAGCACCGACAACCCGCCTCTGTTCAATGGGCCGATCGGGCTCGCCCTGGATGCGGCCGGCCACATCCACGTGGCCGACACCGGCAACAACACCATCCGCAAGATCACCCTCACCCCGGTGAAGGGCGGCGCGCCCACGGTCACCGTCACCACCCTGGCGGGCACCGCGCTCCAGGCCGGCAGCACCGACAGCCCGGCGCTGTTCAACCAGCCCAGGAACCTGGCGGTGGACCCCCAAGGCAACCTGCTGGTCACCGACTACGGCAACGGCCTGGTGCGCAAGGTGACGCCCACTGGGACGGTCACTACGGTGGCGGGCCAGGCGGGCAAGATGGCCATCTTCCCGGGCCCCCTGCCGGCCATACTGGCCCGGCCCACCGGCACCGCGGTGGACCCGAGCACCGGCAACGTCTTCGTCACGGTGCCCTACGCGGTCATGGCGGTCGTGTTCTAGCCGAGGATAGGGCTCAGACTTCAAATCAATCGAAACAACCATCCAGCCGTCCTCGGGTACAGCCTCTGGATTGAACCCAGGTTTGAGGGGTGTCCAAAACCTGGGGCAGGATCGAAGGGGGAGATGGGGCTGATGCCGCTTGGTGCAACAGTGTTCCAATGGGCATTGCTCAAAAAAATGATTCGAATCCAACTTAAATAAAATTAATAATTTCATATTAGCTCGAGTTGATAAATAGAAAAAACATTCTTGTCTTTTTGTTTGTCTGCTTGCATTTGTATTTTTTTACATAAATTTATCAATCACAAGCGGGTTGCCCGCAAGGCGCAACCAAAAGTCTTTCTGTCTATTCATTTCTAAATCAATTTTTTTCTTCACGAGAGGTGTTCAAATGATTAAATCTATTTTTCATATGGTTGATTGGCTGTTTAATTCAATGCGTGGGAACAGCTTTCTAATCATACTTGCCCTAAACCCCGCGCTTGCGGCCTCGCCTGGCCTTGATCCGGGCCCATCACCCACGGCCACCGCACCCGTCCCAGCCAAGGACGGCCTCGGGGTCCATGGCATCCTTGAGGTGGATCCCGAATCAGGGGCCGCCAGCCTGCGTTTCCCTCTGGGGCCCGGCATCGGCCGCCCGGGGCTTCGCTACCTCCCCACCCTGGTGGGCCGGTTTGCGCCCCAGGTCGCGCTGCCCTCCCGCTCACCCCGGAAGGCCCACTCCGGCCCGGCAGGATTCGAACTGTCACCTGGCGTGCTGGCGTACCCGCTGGTTTCGCACCGTCCAGATGAAACCCAGCCTGGGGTTCGCTGGACCTATCCCGACGGCACCGGGGGATGCGCGGACGGCCCCTGCCCGGTCAGCCTGAACCCGGAGGACCTCCTCGCCCGCTTCGGTTACGCCCCGCCAGCCAGGCCGGGCCAGCTCCCCCACCTGGGGTCCATTTCCCCGGCCCCGCTTGCGCTGGCCGGCGCCGCCGGAGAATGCCTGTTCGCCCTGGCCGGCGATTCCGAGGCCCCAGGCCAGGAGGCAAGAAACCATGCCGAGAGCCAATGGACCCTGCCTGCCAGCCTGCTGGTCGCTCGCGGCCCTCTCGCCTATGAATACCGGTACGCCACAACTTCGCTGCTCGACCAAACTCACGGGGTCGCCCATTATCGTCTGACCGCCGTTCGCTCTCCCTCCGGAGAGTGCGTGACCTTCACCTATGGCCCGAACGGGTTGGATTTTGCAGCCGCATGGGCCGATGCCAAGGTCCAAGTGGCCCTGGAGGCCGCCGAAGCGGTCCCACCCGTGCCGGCCTTGGATGCAGGCCGCCCCGGCCCGGAGCCAGAGGATCCCAGCGCTGCGTTCAGGGCCTTGGAGGCTCGCCTGCGGATCGCCTACGAGGGGCCGGAGGCGCCAGCTTCGGGCTACACCGTCAGCTTCCTCCTGTGCCCGGAGGATCTCGCGCCGGCCGAATTCTTTGTCGACCACCGTCAGCCCGCCTTCCCCGGGCGCGAGGCGATTCCGCCCGCGTTCACGAGTTTGCTGCAGGTCGTCCGGGTCCAGGCAGAGGACTCGGAGGACAGGGTCGAATTCACCTATGGGAAGGCACCAGCCGTGACCTTCGCCGGAACTGGTGGGACCCTCCATTGCTCGCCAACTGTGCTACAGGCCATCATCCTTCCGCAGCAAAGCCTCCAATTGGACTGGGAGGCGCAATCAGGGCCAGGCACCCCGGAGCAGACGGCTGGTGGTCCGGGCCTGGAAACCTCATGGTCCTATGGGGTGAAGGCCATCCGCGAAAAGATACCCACCCTTGAAAGGGACGTCGCGGAGCAGGGCCTGGTCCCCGTGTCCGGCGCAATGACGCGGCGGCTCGACTGGGAACCTGGGACGGAGAGGGCGCCCGACCTGCACCGGGCGGGTTACCGCAGGACCGCTATGGGCGGTCTCATGGGTGGAGATCCTGGTGTTGGCGGCCCTGGATCCTGGGCGGAACAACAGAACCAGGCACTGGCAGCCCGACTGCAGGCTGAACTCAAAAGATCAATGGAACAGCAGGCAGCCCAAGCAAGAGAGGCTGCAGCCAGGGCCATGGCTGAACAACAAGCTAGGCAGATGGCCATCAGGGCTCAACTGGCGCAGGCCGAGATACAGAGGCAGCAATCCGCAGCCCATACCAAGGCACTAATGGCAGCGAATATGGCTGCCATCGAGGCTGAACAAAAAAAGAAGCAAATCGAAGAACACATCAGGCAGGCCCAGGCAGAGGTCAGCCAAAGAGAGGGTCTGCTTAAGCAACAAGAAGAAGAAATCAGGCGACAGACCGAGGAACTCAAACGCCAGGCTCAAGAATTGGAACAACAAACCCAAGAGCTCATTCGCCAGGCGGAAGAACTAAAAAAACAGACCCCAGGCTAGAGCAGCCTACATAGCCGTCTATTAATTTATTGGTTTACTCCAATGCCTAGCAGTAATCGTCTTCTAGTCTCCCTGGCCCTGGGACCCGCGCTTGTCGCCTCGCAGACCCCTGATCCGCGCCCACCGCCCACGGCAACCGCCCTCGTCCCAGCCAAGGACGGTCTCGGGATCCACGGCATCCTAGAGGTGGATCCCGATTCCGGGGCCGTCAGCCTAAGCCTCCCTCTTGGGCCCGGCATCGGCCACCCGGGGCTTCGCTACCTTCCGGCCCTGGTGGGCCGGTTCGCGCCCCGGGTCGGGCCGGCATCCCGCCCACCCTCGACCGGGCGATCCGGCCTGGATGGCTTTGAACTGTCACCGGGAGCGCTGGCGTACCCCCTGGTCCCGCAGCGTCCGGATGAAGCCCCGTCCGGGGTCCGCTGGACCTATCCCGACGGCACCGGGGGATGCGCGGCCGGCCCCTGCCCGGGCGATCCGAACCCGGAGGAACTCCTGGGCCGCTTCGGCTATGCCCCGCCAGCCAGGCCGGACCACCTTCCCCACCTGGGCTCCGTTCCCCCGGCCCCGGTGGCGCTGACCGGCACCGCCGGAGAATGTCTGTTCGCGCTGGCCACCGATTTCCAGGCCCCAGCAACGGCGACCCAGGAAGGCCGCTGGACCCTTCCCGCTGGCCTGCTGGTGGTCCGCGGCAACCTCGCCTATGAATTCCGGTACACCACAGTTCCGCGATCCGACTCCGCTCCAGGGGTTGCCCAGTACCGGTTGACCGCCCTTCGCGCGCCCTCTGGAGAGAACGTGACCTTCACCTACGGCCCGAACGGGGTGGATTTCACAGCCGCCTGGGCCGATGCCAGGGTCCAAGTGGTCCTGGAAGCCGCCGAGGCGGTCCCACCCGTGCCGGCCCTGGACACCGGCCTCTCCGGCCCGGAGCCTGAGGACCCCAGCGCTGCGTTCCGTGACGTGGAGGTTCGCCTGCGGATCACCTATGAGGGACCGGAGGCGCCAGCCTGGGGTTACACCGTTAGCATCGTCCTGCGTGGGGAAGACCTTGCCCCAACCGAATCCCCCATGGACTACCGCCAGCCTGCCTCCACGGGGCCCGAGGCGATTCCACCCGCGTTCCGGAGCCCGCTCCAGGCCGTACGGGTCCAGGCCGAGGGTTCCGAGGACATGGTTGAGTTCACCTACGCCATCCATACATCTTGGAAATTCCTCTGATGCGGCGAAAGCGGAGGGGGCCAGCCCACCTGCAACCATTGGCTCAAAGATCAAGGAATCCCTGGAAGCTGCAATTCAACATCCTTTGGAAACCCTAAGGGGTCCCCTGAAGGGCGGTTGGAATACCCTCGCAGAGCTTGCAGAGTTGATTGGCAAAGGGGGTGCTGAAAATCAAGCCGCTTTGCATGAATATTTTGTTGCATCCGTGATGGAAGCAATGGGACAAAAAGATGCAGCCGCGCTCGCAAGAGAAGCTGCTGAATTCGAGAAAAGCGCCGCAAGGAACCTTGAGGTTCAGAAGTTCGAATTGACCCCAGCCGAGTTGGTTGGTGATATCGCTTCCGCGGTCCTACCAGTAGGAGGAGGGGTCAAAGCCGCCAAGAGTGCTCGCGCGGCTACCCAGGCAATTCATGAGGCAGCGGCAGCCAAGGAAGTCGTCAAAGCAGCCGAATTTGCAAAAGCTGCCGCTGCATCTCGGGCGTTGAAGGCAACCAAATCCGCAGAGGTGGAGAAATCCTCCTCACAGGCTCTGGAGGCGGCCAGAGCCGCGAGGGCTATGGAGGAAGACGCCACCAAGGTCCTAGAGGCTGCAAAAGATTTGGAAGTATCAAAAACCCGAGAAGTTGCCAGGGCAATCGAAACGGCAAAAGGGGATATAATTAGGCTTGAGACAAACCCGAAACATCATCCGCTTTCAGTCAGTCCCCAGCCTGGAAATGTCGCAGAATTGTTTGGGCGTTCAATTGAGGCCGAGAATGGAACGCGTTGGGCTATGGATAGCAATGGAATTGTCCACCGTTTTAGCGCACCGAGTAATGGAGCAACTCATTGGAATGGTTCAACCGGAGGTGCAAAGCCCATCCAGGTTTCGAGCATCCCCATCGATATCAAAAGGAAACTCAACATTAAGGGGTGAGGCATGATTATTGGTGACACGGAACTTTCAATAGATTCATATATTAATAAAAAAGTAGATAGTAAAAGTATTTTAGGCATAGGTTATTTTAATGTTATTATAGCAGGACACAGGTTTGGAGTTTTCGACGCCGAAGCGACAGCATTGGGTTGTTCATACAATTCTATCGTGGAACGAATCAAGAGACGAGGCCAGCACATCGCTTCGTTTGCAGATTCTGAAAGCGCTCAAGGACTTGCCTACGCCTTTAGGCGTGTACTATATGTTGGTTGTGATACAAACGAGAAAACCTTTGGACTAATTCCAGAGACCTTCACAAAACTCGTTTATAATAATAACCTTCTATGGGCTCCGGATGGAAGTGAGGCTTTTGACGATAGTAGTTATATCATCCATTTTGATATTAAAGATGAAGTTCGGCTAATTGGATTTCGCAGTATTATTGATAAATATTATGACGAAAAGACACTCGTGGATGTTCGAATGGATGCCGATCGATTTTATAAAATAATTGAGCATTGGCAATTTGATTTCGAGAAGGAGCTGAAATCCAAATGAGTAAGCAGGAGGCCGGCGCGAGTGGAAGTAGCCATCATTTTAGCATAATGAATGATATCATAGATCATTGGTAATGACGCAATTGGGGGTACTAAGCCTATCTGTTTTCCGAACATATTGATTGATATTAAATTGGTCTTAAGACAAAACCGCCGGATGGTGCCATCCATTGGCTTTGGGATGGTTCCTCGCCAGAATGAGCAATGGAATATAAATGCATGCCGGTTAAATTCAGGATGGGAAATGTGAGAATCCATAAGTTATTTAATAAAATTAATTTTTAATTAATTGCATAATATAGTCGAATTAATTCTATTAGTTTCCCAAATTTTGAAACTTTGGTTTGTTTAACTGGCCAACGATTTTTGTCCAAATTACAAGGTCTCCAACATCGTTATTCATCGAAGGACTTGATCCCATTTTACGAAAGACATGATTGAGTTGGTCTAGTTTGTTGGAATTCGGTTAATCCAGGAAACATAATGATCATGCGTGACTACGCAGAAAAATATTGAGAGATTAAAAAGCAATATTCAACTTCCCGCGAGTGGGTGCATCAAGCGCTGGACGATTGCATAGACTTCCTTTAACCTTACCAGATTTTCATGTTCAACACCGATCACTTAACGTTTCCGACAGTCTACGTATTTGGGGGAAGACCACTCAATACAACCCATAGCCGGTAACCCCATGTTGAATATCCTTGAGACCAGAAAACACAATTGCCCAGTGATTGTCGAAATTGATGAATATCTGCCCCTTGCCGTGAAGGCGTATGCCCGACCGTTCGACCCTACGTATTATCGTCTTGGTAATTTCAAAACCTCGCTTGCGGAGATCCCGATCAACCCCAATGACGGCTTGGTAATGGGGATAGATTTGATTTGTTTCGACAAGATTTGCAAACCACCGGAACTAGTTCCTGAAGTGAAACAATCTGGCCTGCCCATTGCCGCGATGGACAAGCTGGAAAAGAAAATCAACGACGAGCTTATGGATGTACGGGTCAGCCTGTTCGATCACACGTTTTTCCTGGATTGGAGAGATCCTTCCTATTCACAGGCCGGGGCTTATTTGACCGAACAGGGCAGGCTTCACTACCTGATCCAGGCTGGTAAACTGCAAGGCGCCTTGATATCCGCCCTCTCCGACCGGGAAGTGGGCCGGCTCGAAGAACATATGGCACGAATCTCCGGATATCGGTCTTAGGCATGGACGCCGCATCGTACCGCGTATTGGCTTTAGCTCTGAAGGCTCCAGGGTGAACGCCAGGTTCCAGGGATCTGGGCAGCAAAACTTGACGAACGAAGGTCAAGGCAGCCTGGTGAGGGTGAGGGTGCAGTCCCTGGCCCCTTCGAAGTTCCTGGAGACTTTGGTCCCGTGCAAAGTCAGGCCAGGCGCCAGGAGGCCCCCCGTGCCAACAATGTTGAGACAGAAATTCTTCACTCGTTTCAGCTATGGTGGGCATGGAAGGAAAGGAAATGTCGAGGGTCGTGAATTCAGGAAATGCCGAGGTGCCCTTGTCCCGGCCCAAGCGCCGGATCTTCAGCACCGACTTCAAGCTGAAGATCCTCGCCGAGGCTGATGCCGCCACGGAGTCCGGCCAAGTAG
>JBELAL010000078.1:0-16954 GCA_049508835.1 Holophaga sp.
TCAGGGCAGGTCCTTGCTTTCCTATGAAGGTTCACCCGAGCCCTCCTTATGCTGTTGTCCGCAAACAAAAGCATCCCAGGTTGGCTCGGGTGAACAACCTGTTTGGCAGCGACACCTAGTACACGAACGGACGCCGGGCGACGTCCAGCACGGCCTCCTGGAAGGCCTGGGCCGCGGCCTCGCAGGCGGACTGCTCGCCGGTGAGGATGGCGCCCATGAAGTTGGTTTCGGAGGGCGGAGCGGTGTAGCCGGCGATGCGCACTTCCGCCGCCTTGAGGGCCGCGTCCAGGGCGTAGCAGCCCTCCAGGGGCGGAGCCACCAGGTAGGCCACCGGCGAGCCCAGGGGCAGCCCCGCCACCTGGGCCAGGTAGCTGCCGATGTGGGCGATCACGTGGGGGAAGAAGGTCACCCCGCCGCGCTCGTCGGCGGAGTACCAGAACGCCCGCTCGGCCAGGTAGCGCAGGGCCGCGTCCAGCCCGGAGCTGACTTCCGCCGGGTCCGGACCGGCCAGCATGGCGATGATCTCCCCCGACAGCGGGCCCGAGGCGTGGCGCGAGCCGGCGTAGAAGGAGTGGGCGTAGACCACCTGCACCTGGGCCATCTTGGTGGCTTCGTCGATGGCGACGTAGGTGGCGTCGTCGTTGTCGGCGGTCAGCAGGCCCAGGCTGTGCTGCCCGGGGCGCAGTCCGAGGGTCCGGGCGTAGCCCTCGGCCACCTGGGGGATGAGGCGCACCGCCAGGGCCTTGGCCGGGATCGGTTGCAGGATGCCCATCACTCCTCCATCAGCTTGAGCTTCACGCCCGAAGCCTGGTTCCGGATCATCCGCTGGGCCAGGCGCAGGGCGTAGGCGCCGGCCTCCAGGGGGTTGGCCCCGCCGCCGTCGAAGATGTTGCAGATCACGTCCCGCTCCGCATCGGTATGGCCAGGCTGGGGCCGGTAGGCCATGTAGGCGCTCAGGGAGTCGGCCCGGCCCAGTCCCGGGCGCTCCCCGATGAGCAGGATCGCCACCTTGGGCTGCAGCAGGCCGCCGATGTCGTTCAGCACCCCCACCCGGCAGTGCTGGATGAAGAAGGGCGTGCCCAGGCTGAGCCCGGCGGTGGCGCAGCCGGACTGGAGCACCGGCAGGATCTTCTCCAGGTTGACCTCCACCGCCTGGGCGGAGAGGCCGTCGCCCGCGCAGATCTGCACGTCGGGCCCGGACAGGCAGCGCTCCTTGACCGTGCGCCGGGCCTCGTCGTCCAACTGCCGCCCCAGGTCGGGGCGCAGGAGAAACTCCTCCTTGCCGCCCACGACCCGGGTGCGCACGGTGAACAGCCCCAGGCGCGCGAGCAGGGCGGGGTCCACGTCCCGGGCCAGGGCGTCCTTGGTGACCGCCAGATCGCTGGTGAACAGGTTCAGGGCGGCGGTGCGCAGGCACGGCCCCGCGCGCCCGACCCCGATCCGGGCGGTGGTGCTCTCCATCAGGGCGGCCAGGCCGTCGGCATCGGCCGGGTCGGTGATCCCCGGCCGGCGCCGTGCCTCCGGGAGGGTCGGGTCCGGCAGGTCGATGCGAAGGTCCGGGCCCTGCGCAGGCGGGGTGCTTCCGGGCCGCGGTCCCGGCGCGGCCGGCGCCGGGGCGGCGGCCGGGGGCGGAGCCTTGGCCTCCGCGGGCGGCGGAGGCGGGGCCGGCGCCGCCGGCAGGGCGGCCTCGAGCTCCTTCACCACGGCGGCGATCACGGCTTCCAGACGGTCGGGTTCCATGGCCTCACCGGGACAGGAAGAAGGCGGGATCGCCCGCCTTGGGGGTGAGCCGGCCGCCGCGCATGAGTTCCAGGGACTCCAGCCAGGCCTCGAACTCCGGGGACGGGCGCAGGCGCAGCATCTGGCGCAGCGTGGCGATGTCGTGGAAGGAGGTGGACTGGTACGACAGCATGGAATCGTCGGCCATGGGCACGCCCATGAAGAAATTGCAGCCGGCGGCGGCCAGCAGCACCGCCAGGTTCTCCGAGGCGTTCTGGTCGGTGCGGGCGTGGTTGGTGTAGCACACGTCGCAGCCCATGGACACCCCGGTGAGCTTGCCCATGAAGTGGTCCTCCAGCCCGGCCCGGTGGATCTGCGCACTGTCGTAGAGGTACTCGGGGCCGATGAAGCCCACCACGGTGTTCACCAGCATCGGCGAGTAGCGCCGGGCCAGGCCGTAGTTGCGCGCCTCCAGGGTGAGCTGGTCCCAGCCGTTGTGGGCGCCGGCGGAAAGGGCCGAGCCCTGCCCGGTCTCGAAGTACATGTAGTCCGGCCCGGCCGGGTAGCAGTGCTTCCGGGCCAGGGCGAAGGCCTCGTCCAGCAGCCCCACCGAGATGGCGAACGAGTCGTTGCCCTTCTGGGACCCGCAGATGGACTGGAACACCAGGCCCACCGGGGAGCCGGACTGGAGGCAGCGCATCTGGGTGGTGACGTGGGCCAGCACGCAGGTCTGGGTGGGGATCTCCCAGGTCTTCACCACCCCGTAGGCCATGTCCAGGAGCCGGGCCACCGAGGCGTAGCTGTCGTCCGCGGGGTTGATGCCGATGACCGCGTCGCCGCAGCCGTAGGACAGCCCCTCGAAGATCTCGGCCCGGATGCCTTCGGGGGAGTCGGTGGGGTGGTTGGGCTGGAGCCGCCCCGAAAGCCGACCTTCCAGGCCGATGGTGTTGGCGCTGTGGCGGCGCACCCGGATCTTGCCGGCGGCGTAGGCCAGGTCCATGTTGGACATGAGCTTGGCCACCGCGGCCACCATCTCGGCGGTGAGGCCGTTGCCCAGCCGCGCCAGGGCCGGGCCGTCGCTGCGGTCGTCCAGGATCCGCTCCCGCAGTTCGCCCACGGTCCAGCCCTTGATCTCCTGGTAGACCGTCTCGTTCACCCCGTCCTGGATGACCCGGGTGACCTCGTCCTGGTCGTACGGCACCGCCGGGTTCTCCCGCAGGGCCCACAGGGGCACCTCCGCCAGCACCAGCCTGGCCGCGGCCCGCTCGGCGGCGTTGTCCGCCGCCACCCCGGCCAGGCGGTCCCCGGACTTCTCCTCGTTGGCCTTGCCCATGAGCACCCGCAGGTCCGGGAACTCGTAGGCCTTGCCGAACAGCTTGGTGCGCAGGAGCATTTCAGTCCTAGTGATAGAAGATGAGGGTCTTGACCACCAGCGGCACCACCCGGCCGTCCATGAGCGGGGCGCCGATGTCGATGTAGTCGCCCTCCTCCAGGCCCACCTGGTCGATGATCAGGAGGGGGCGGCCGCCGGGGTGGTCCTTGAGGGCCTGGGGCAGGTCGCGGCCCAGGCCCTTGAGGGTCTGGCCGAGGACCTGGGCATAGTCGTGCTTGGTGATGACGATGAGGGGGAGCGCCGGCGGCAGGGGGCCGGCGAAGTCGGCCAGGGCCTGGGCGTAGGCCTGGAGCCGGTTGAAGTCCAGTCCGGGCTCCAGCTCCAGGGCCACGGCGAACGGGGCGGCATCGGTGCCGGCCAGGTCCCAGCGCCCCAGGGCCTCGCGGATGGCCGAGGGCAGCGCGGCCGGGCCGACCTCCCCGCTGCCGGCGCCGGGGCGCAGCACCGGCACGTTCCTGAGGGGCAGGATGCTGGGGTCCGCCCAGATGGTGGACCCGGACAGGGTGAGGGTCTGGCTGCTGGCGCCCAGCACCGTGGCCCGCTGGGTTTCCTGGGGGCGCAGGACCTGGCGGCCCCGCAGCCCGGGGCACGCGCGCAGGCTCTCGGCCAGCAGCGGACCCACGTCCCCGTGGCGGGCCACCGCCTCCACCGAGTCCAGGGGGACCGGCTGGTAGTAGTAGTGGCCGATGCCCCCGGAGAACATGAGGCCGGTGCCGGCGCCCCCGGGTCGGACCGGGGGGGTCTGGTACAGCTGGTCGGCCAGGGGGGAGGTGGTGCCCTCCACCAGGTGGACGGTCAACTCCGCCATGGCCTGGGTAGCCCGGCGCAGGTCGTTCAGGGAGGGGCGGTCCCCCGGCGCCAGGCGCAGGCCCACCGAGGCCAGGACGGCCTCCCCGGAGCGGGTGACCGCCCGCACCCGGGCGCCGTCCAGCTCGATGCTGCGGCCCCCGTAGCTCATGGCCGCCGAGCCCTGGAGCCGGCCCAGGCGGAACACCGCGCTGTTGGCGCTGCCTCCGCCGATGTCCACGTTGGTCACGGTGGCGTAGTGCTCCTTCGACCAGGCCGCCGCGCCAGAGCCGCGCCCGGCGATCATGCCCTCCACGTTGGGCCCGGCCACCGAGACCACGAAATCCCCCGCCAGCCCGGCGATGGCCTGGAGCACCCGGTCGGCGTTCTGCTTGCGGGCGGTCTCGCCGGTGATGATCACCGCCCCGGTCTCCACCTGGGCCGGGGTCAGCCCGGCCCGCTGGTACTCGGCGCGCAGGAAGGCGGCCAGGGCCTCCGGATCGATGGTCTCGGCGTCCAGCAGAGGGGTGAACACGATGTCGCTGCTGTACAGGACCTTCCGGGCGGCGATGTCGACCCGGGGGATCTGCCCGGGCCGGGCCACGTCTTCCAGGGTCAGTTCGCTGAATACCAGCTGGGTGGTGGTGGTGCCGAGGTCGATGCCGACGCTGATCATCCGGCGGGAGGCGGCCATGTCAGCCTTTCTGGTATGTGAACTTCCCGCCGGTCTCCAGGGTGTCCAGGACCCCGACCACCACGGCGTCCACCGGCAGGTCCCCGGTGAGGCCGGTGTAGCGGGCGGAGCTGCCGTCGGTCACCAGCACCAGGTCGCCGGCGCCGGCGTCCACCACGTCCACGGCCACGAAGGGCTGGCCATGGGGCCGGCCTTCCAGGTCGGCCTCCCGGGCCAGCAGGAGGCGGTGGCCGCGGAGCTGGGCGTCCTTCATCGTGGCCACGGCTGTTCCGATGATGTAGGCGATGCGCACGGGCACCTCGAAGGGCTATGGAATGAGTGAAGTTGCAGAATTATCCTGCACCGGACCGGGCAGGTGGCCGAAAATCCCCCGTCCCGGCTGGGGAAGAGGAAATTAGTTATCCATTGACGGCCGCCGGCTGGGGCGGTTCCACTCCGACGGCCACCAGACAGGCCTCCCGCGGGAAGTGGACGGTCACCCTGGAACCGGTCGCCGGCAGGGCCAGGAAGGGGGCGTTGAACCGGTCCAGGATCAGCTCCCGGTCCCCGATCCGGATCCCCAGGCGCACGATGGAGCCCAGGAAGACCACGCTTTCGAGGGTGCCGTCCAGGCGGTTGGCGCCCGGGGCGCCGCCTTCCAGGGACAGCAGTTCCGGGCGCAGGGAGAGCTGAACCAGAGACCCGGTCTCGGCGGCCAGTGGTCCGGCGGCGGCCACCTCCTGGCCGTCGACGGTCAGCAGGCCGCGGCCCGGATCCGCCACGGCGGCCTCGAGGATGTTCAGGTTGCCGATGAAGGTGGCCACGAACGGGGTGGCGGGCCGGTTGTAGATCTCGAACGGGGTGCCCACCTGCTCGATGCGCCCGGCCTGCATCACCACGATCCGGTCGGACAGGGACAGCGCCTCCTCCTGGTCGTGGGTGACGTAGATGGTGGTGATCCCGGTCCGCTTCTGGATGGCCCGGATCTCGGCGCGCAGCATGGCCCGGATCTTGGCGTCCAGGGCCGACAGGGGCTCGTCCAGGAGCAGGACCCTCGGCTTCACGGCCAGGGCCCGGGCCAGGGAGGCCCGCTGCTGTTGCCCGCCGGAGAGCTGGTGGGGATAGCGGTCGCCCAGGTCCTCCATGTGGATCAGCTCGAGCATCTCCTGGACCCGCCGGCGGATGTCCGGCCGGCGCCAGTGCGCCACCTTCAGCCCGAACTCGATGTTCCTGCGCACGGTCATGTTGGGGAACAGGGCGTAGTTCTGGAACACCATGCCCACGCCGCGCCGGTTGGGCGCCACCGGGACCACGTCCACGCCGCTGATGCGGATGCTGCCCGCGGTGGGGGTCTCGAAGCCGGCCACCATGCGCAGGGTGGTGGTCTTGCCGCAGCCCGAGCCGCCCAGGAAGGACACGAACTCGCCGTCCTCCACCGACAGCGTGAAGCCGTCCACCACGGTGTTGCGGCCGAACCGCTTGACTACACCCTCCAGTTCCAGGAACGCCATCGTGGGCCTCCGTGTCAATGGGCGCCGCCCAGCGGGGAGCCCTGCCCCCTGAAGCCGTGGCTGACCAGCTGCATCAGGGCGATCAGGCCCCAGGTCATGAGGAAGCTGAGGATCGCCAGGGCGGCCGGCTCGTAGGCCAGGTCCCGTCCCACCAGGGCCATGTAGGGGCCGAAGGCCGGCCACGCCAGCATGACCGCCAGGGTCAGTTCGCCGACGACGATGGCGAAGGTGAGGAAGGCGGCGCTGAGCAGGGCCACCTTCATGTTGGGCAGGACTACCTTGAACATGATCGTACCCCAGCCCGCGCCCAGGCTCTGGGCGGCCTCGGCCAGCCCCCGCAGGTCGATGGCCCGGAGGCCCGCGTCCACGGAACGGTAGATGTAGGGGAACGAGAGCACCACGTACCCGGCCACCAGCAGGAACCGGCTCTGGACCAGCATGACCGGCGGGGCGCTGTACATCCGGATCAGGCCGAACACCAGCACGATGGGGGGGATCACGAACGGCAGCAGGGAGAACACCTCCACCACCGGCTTGGCCCAGGGGGCGCGCAGGTGGATCCAGATGACGGTCGGGATGAACAGGGCCAGCCCGAGGATGATGGTGAACACCGCCATCTGCATGGAGAAGGTGAAGGTCCTGAGGAACTGGGGATCGGCGAACACCCGGTGGTAGGCGGCAAAGCTCAGCACGCCGCGCCTGCCATGCAGGGAGAACAGGAAGGTCCCCAGCAGCGGGATGAAGAAGTACAGCGACCCCAGGAACAGCCAGAGCCAGGACCAGCCGCGCCGGGCCCTCACCGCAGCCACCGGGACGCCCGTTTCTGGAGGGCGGAGTAGGCCAGGATGCAGGCCGTCATGACGACCACCATGCCGAAGGCCAGGGCATAGCCGAGGTTGGGGTCATGCAGCACGTCGCCCTGGATCTGCGCGCCGATGAGGATGGGGACCAGGTTCAGCAGGCCGCCGGTGAGGGCGTAGGCCGTGGCATAGGCCCCGAAGGCGTTGCCGAACAGCAGGATCATGCAGGACAGCAGGGGCGGGGTCAGGATCGGCAGGCCAATGTGCACCCAGTACCGGAACCCGGACGCGCCCAGGCTTTCCGAAGCCTCCCGCCACTCCTTCTTCATCCCGTCCAGGGCGGGGGTGATGATCAGGACCATCAGTGGCAGCTGGAAGTACAGGTAGGTGAGGCACAGGCCCCAGAAACTGTACAGGTTGAAGCCGTGGGCGTAGAGGTTGACCCCGAACACGGTCCGGAGCAGGACCGTGACCATGCCCACCCGGCCCATGGTGGCGATGAAGGCGAACGCCAGCGGCACCCCGGCGAAGTTGGACGCCACCCCGGAGAAGGTGAGCAGCCCGGAGCGCAGGAACCGGGGCAGCCCGCCCTGGGCCACCGCGTAGGCCATCAGCAGCCCGGACAGCCCCCCCGCCAGGGCCGTGACCGCGCTGACCTCCATGGTCACCAGGTAGGACTTCAGGATGTCCGGACGCGCCAGGTGGGCGAGGTTCGCCAGGGTGAACGCGCCCTCGGCGTCCTGGAAGCTCCCGATGAAAAGGGAGCCCGCGGGCAGGATCATGAACGCCAGGGCGAACAGGGCGAAGGGGACGATCCCGAACCAGGCGCGCCGACCCGGTGAGGAGGAGAGGCGCGCGGGACGCGCGCCCCCCGGGCCTGCCGGATGGATGATCATGGGGTCCTGCGGCTACTTCTTGGTGACTTCGACGTTGACCACCTTGTCCCAGTTCTCGGCGGTTTCCTTCTTGATGGCCTCCTGCTCGTCGATGGTGGGGAACAGGGCCTTGGCATAGCTGGCCGCGGGCGGGAGCTTGGCGGCCAGGTCAGCCGGGACGACCTTGCGCTTCGCCAGGTCGTTGAAGCGTACCGGGTGCCCGTAGCCCTTGAGCCAGAGCAGTTGGCCCTCGTCGGAGTAGAGGTATTCCATGTACAGCCGGGCGGCGTTGGGATGGGGCGCATAGGCGCTGATGGCCTGGATGTACACGCCCGCCACCACGCCTGAGGAGGGGATGATAACGCCGATGTTGGGGTTGCCGGCGCACTTGTCGCGGTTGCTGAGGGCGTTGTAGTCCCAGCGCACGGTGATGGGGGTCTCGCCCGAAGCCACCGTGCCGGGGACCGCGATGATCGGCACGAAGTTGCCGGCCTCGTTCAGCTTCTTGAAGAAGTCCAGGCCCGGCATGATGTTCTTGAAGTTCCCGCCGCTGGACACCCCGGCCGCGGCCACGGTCAGGAAGGCCTGGTTGGAGACCCGGGGGTCCCCGGCCAGGGCGACCTGCCCCTTGTACTCGGGCTTGAGCAGGTCCTTCCAGTCCTTGGGAGGATCCTTGACGATGTCGGTGTTCACCTCGAACGCCAGGGCGCCGTAGTAGTCGCCGTACCAGTAGCCCTCGGCGTCCTTCACGTTGGCGGGGATGGAGTCCCAGGTCTTCACCTTGTAGGGGGCCACCAGCTTTTCCTTCTTCACTTCCGGTCCGAAGGACAGGCCCACGTCGATGACGTCCGGAGCCTGGCGGCCCTTGTTGTTCTTGTTGGCCTTGATGGCCTCGATCTCCTCGGCGGAGCTGCCGTCGGGGTTCAGTTCATTCAGCTTGATGCCGTACTTGGCCGAGAACTTCTCGAAGATCTCGCCGTAGTTGACCCAGTCGTGGGGGCATGCGATGACGGTGAGTTCGCCTTCGGCCTTGGCGGCCTTCACCAGGTCGTTGAAGTTGGCCGGTGCCTTGCTGAGCAGGGCCTGGGCGGAAGCGGGGGTGAGGGCGGCCGCCAGGGTCAGCGCCAGGGCGGTATGGACAAGGTTGGTTTTCATGCCTATTTCCTTTCCTTACAAGGCGTCCGGCGCCGGCCGGGCATCGGGTTGTTGGAAACCTGCACGAGAAGCTTGACGCGACAATGAATTGCTATTGTAAACATTCTGGGTCCTACAGCGAACTTCCATATTAATTGATAATTTCAATATGATCGATTTTTTCCGAGAGCTCCGTCGAACCACGTCGCCGCCACAGGGAGAGTAGGAACCTTTGTGACGAAAGGCCTTTCTCACTTTCCGGCCAGTGGTGGGGTCCCGGCGAACCTGCCAGAATCAGGGTCACGCCCATGAATTCGTTCAGCTTTGCTTTGCGCCTTCTTGAAGGAAAGGAACCCACATGACCATCAAGCTCGAGAACCTCGGCAGGGGCGTCTTCGCCACCCAGTACGCAGTCCGCGGCCCCATCGTGGCCCGGGCCGGGGAACTGGAGCGGGCGGGCAAGGATGTCATCTACTGCAACATCGGCAACCCCCAGGCCCTCGAACAGAAGCCCCTCACCTACGTGCGCCAGGTGCTGGCCTTGTGCCAGTATCCGGAACTCATCCAGACCGGCGCCGACCTGTTCCCGGCCGACGTGCGGGAGACCGCCCGGCAGCTGCTGGCCGGCTCCCGGCACGGCATGGGCGCCTATTCCGAAAGCAAGGGCGTGCGCTTCGTGCGCGACGCGGTGGCCCGGTTCATCGCCAAGCGGGACGGGATCGAGGCCGATCCGGAAGCCATCTACCTGACCGACGGCGCCTCCAAGGGCGTCCAGGCGGCCCTGCGCATCCTGATCGGCGCTCCCAACGACGGGATCATGATCCCGATCCCCCAGTACCCGCTGTACAGCGCCACCATCGCCCTCTACGAAGGCCAGCAGGTCAACTACTACATGGACGAGGGCAACGACTGGAAACTGAGCCAGGCCATGCTGGAGGCAGGCCTGAAGGAAGCCGAGGCCAAGGGCGTGAAGGTGCGGGCCATCTGCGTGATCAATCCCGGCAACCCCACCGGGTCGGTGATGGACTGGGACAACATCGCCATGGTCATCCGGTTCGCCAAGGCCCATGGGCTGGCCATCCTGGCCGACGAGGTCTACCAGGAGAACGTGTACCATCCGGGCCTGAAGTTCGTCTCCTTCGCCAAGGTGCTGGTGGAGATGGGCGAGAAGGAGGTCAGCCTGTTCAGCTTCCACTCCACCTCCAAGGGGTTCTTCGGCGAATGCGGCCAGCGCGGCGGCTACATGGAGATCCGCAACATCCCGGCCGACGTGGTGGCCCAGATCCTCAAGCTGCAGAGCGTCAACCTGTGCGCCAACCTCACCGGGCAGATGGTCACCTACTGCATGGTGAATCCGCCCCAGCCCGGGCAGCCCAGCTACGAGCTGTACGCCCGGGAGCGGGACGGCATCCTGAACGAGCTCAAGCAGCGTGCCGTGCTGCTGTCCGAGGGGCTCAACAAGATCCCCGGCATCCAGTGCAACAAGGTGGCCGGGGCGATGTACTGCTTCCCGAAGATCACCGTGCCGGCGGGCCGCACCGACGAGGACTACTGCATGGCCCTGCTGGAAGCCACCGGCATCTGCGTGGTCCCCGGCACCGGCTTCGGCCAGACCCCGGGCACCGCCCACTTCCGCACCACCATCCTGCCTCCCACCCCCAGGATCCGGCAGGTGGTGGACAAGCTCGCCGTCTTCCACGCTACCTACAAGTAGCGGCGGCGGGTCCCGGACTCCCCTGGAACCGTCCCCATGTCCAAGCGCTACATCCTGGCCCTGGACCAGGGCACCACCAGTTCCCGCGCCATCCTGTTCGACCATTCGGGACGGAGCGTGGGCACGGCCCAGAAGGAGTTCGCCCAGATCTACCCGAACCCGGGCTGGGTGGAGCACGACCCCATGGAGATCTGGTCCACCCAGACGGACGTGGCCCGGGAGGCGCTGGCCAGGGCCGGGGCCGGACCGGAGGAGGTGGCGGCCCTGGGCATCACCAACCAGCGGGAGACCACCATCGTCTGGGACCGCGCCACCGGCAGGCCGGTGCACAACGCCATCGTCTGGCAGTGCCGGCGCACCGCGGCCATCTGCGACGAGCTGAAGGCGAGGGGCCTGGAGGAGTACGTCCGGGAGAACACCGGCCTGGTGCTGGACGCCTACTTCTCCGGCACCAAGGTCAAGTGGATCCTGGACCACGTCCCGGGCGCGCGCGAGCGCGCCAGGGACGGGGAGCTGCTGTTCGGCAACGTGGACACCTGGCTGATCTGGAACCTCACCGGGCGCCGGGTGCACTGCACCGACTACTCCAACGCCTCCCGCACCCTGCTGTTCAACATCAAGGACCTGGCCTGGGACCGCACCCTCCTCGAGGCCCTGGACATCCCCGCCGCCATGCTGCCCGAGGTGCGCCCGTCCAGCTGCGTCTACGGCGAGACGGCCCCGGAACTGGAGGGCCTGGCGGGGATCCCCATCGCCGGGGACGCCGGCGACCAGCAGGCGGCGCTGTTCGGCCAGGCCTGCTTCTCCCCGGGCATGGCCAAGAACACCTACGGCACCGGCTGCTTCATGCTCATGCACACCGGCGCCCGGCGGGTGCGCTCCACCCGGGGCCTGCTCACCACCATCGCCTGGGGCGTGGATGGGCAGGTGGAATACGCCCTGGAGGGCAGCATCTTCGTGGCCGGCGCGGCGGTGCAGTGGCTGCGGGACGAGCTGAAGCTGATCGACCACGCCGCCCAGTCGGAGACGCTGGCCGCCTCGGTGCCCGACACCGCCGGGGTCTACCTGGTGCCCGCCTTCGTGGGCCTGGGCGCCCCGTACTGGGACATGTACGCCCGGGGCGTCCTGGTGGGCCTGACCCGGGGCGTCGGCCGGAACCACATCGTCCGGGCGACCCTGGAAGCCATCGCCTACCAGACCCGGGACGTGCTCACCGCCATGCAGGAGGATTCGGGCATCACCCTCAAGGCCCTGAAGGTGGACGGAGGCGCGGTGCCCAACAACTTCCTGATGCAGTTCCAGGCCGACGTCCTGGGGGTCCCGGTGGACCGGCCCCGGGTCACCGAGACCACCGCCCTGGGCGCCGCGTACCTGGCCGGGCTGGCGACGGGATTCTGGAAGGACCGCACCGAGATCGCCGCCAAGTGGGAGGTGGACCGCACCTTCATGCCGGTCATGGACCCGGCCGTGCGGGACCGGCTGTACGCCGGATGGAAGCGCGCCGTCGAGAGGGCCAGGGGCTGGGCAACGGACTGACTCTTTATTTGCTGCCCGGGTGGAACATCCGGGCAGGCCGATCACCCAACTGGACAGGACAACCTGCCAAAGGAGGGTGCATGACCGGCCGGCGAGGGCAAGGAAAGGTGTGTCCGGAACCGGACGCCGGACTGTCCCGGCGGCGGTTCCTGCAGGCCGCCTCCCTGGCGGTGGCGGGCGGCCTGGGGTGGCGGCCAACGGTCCGGATCGGTCCGGACGACGCCCAGGCCGGCTCGCCTCCGCCGGACCGGTTCCCGGACCGGATTCCCCTGTACCAGCAGGCCTACCAGAACTGGTCCCGGGAAATCTGCATCCCGGACGTGTGGACCGTGGCGCCCCGCACGTCCGAGGACGTGGTGGGGATCGCCGAGTGGGCCCGGTCCCAGGGCTGGCGGGTCCGGCCCAAGGGCCGCTGCCACGGCTGGTCGCCCCTGGTCCTGCCCCGGGATTCCACCGGTTCCCGCTGTCTCCTGGTGGACACCACCCAGTTCCTGAACCGGGTGGACGTCCACCCCGAAGGATCGCCCCCCACCGTCACCGCCCAGGCCGGCGCCACCATGGACGCGCTCCTGCAGGCCATGGAAGCCGCGGGGCTGGGCTTAACCACCGCGCCCGCCCCGGGGAGCGTCACCCTGGGCGGTGTCCTGGCCGTGAACGGGCACGGGGCGGCGCTTCCCGCCGCCGGAGAAGCCCTGCCCCCGGGCAAGACCTTCGGGTCCCTGGCCAACGCGGTGCTCTCCCTCACCGCCGTGGTCTGGGACGGGCGCCGGTACGGCCTGCGCACGTTCCGCCGGGACGATCCCGGCATCCAGCCCCTGCTCACCCACCTGGGCCGGGCCTTCATCACCGAGGCCACGCTCCAGGCGGGAGCCGACGTGAACCTGCGCTGCCGGAGCTTCTTCCACATCCCGGCGGAGGACCTGTTCGCCCCGCCGGGGCGGGCCGGCTCGGAAGCCTTCCAGGCCTGGGCGGAGGCCTGCGGCCGGGTGGAGGCCATCTGGTTCCCCTTCGCCACCGTACCCTGGCTCAAGGTCTGGTCCCCCGCGCCCGGCCGGCCCTGGTTCAGCCGGGCGGTGACCGAGCCGTACGCCTACACCTTCGCCAACTGGGTCACCCCGGCCCAGGCC
Organism: Holophaga sp.; assembly: GCA_049508835.1. Classification (GTDB taxonomy): domain Bacteria; phylum Acidobacteriota; class Holophagae; order Holophagales; family Holophagaceae; genus Mesoterricola. Next base: position 13,269 of record JBELAL010000078.1, read on the forward strand.
CGGTTCCTGGACCAGCTGGTGCAAGGCCGCCTGGAGGCCACCCCGGCCTTCCAGAACCTGGAGATGGCGGCGGCCGGGACCGGGCTGATCGTGACCCGGTCCTGGGACCTGTGGGGACCGTCCCGGTGCACCACCCTCTACGTGAAGCCCACCACCCTCCGCCTGGCCGAGAACGGCTACGCGGTGCTCACCCGCCGGGCCGACATCCAGCGGGTGGTCAGCGAGTTCTACCAGGCTTACCGGGACTTGATCGGCCAGTACCGGGCCAGGGGGGAATACCCCATGAACGGGCCCATCGAAGTGCGCGCCACCGGCCTGGAACGGGCGGAGGAGGTGCTGCTGCCCGGGGCCCTGGAGCCCCACCTGTCCGCCCTGCGCCCCCGTCCGGACCATCCCGACTGGGACTGCGCGGTCTGGCTCAACGCCCTGACCTTTCCCGGGACCCCCGGGGACAGCGCCTTCAGGGGCGAACTGGAGGCCTGGGTGCTGGGCAACTACACCGGGGACTACGCGGGGGTCCGGGTGGAATGGTCCAAGGGCTGGGGCTACACCCCGGAGGGCGCCTGGACCCACCCGGAGATCCTCGGCCGGGTGGTCCCGGCCTCCCTCAGCCAGGGACAGGTTCCGGGCGACGACTGGAGCGCGGCCCTGACCGCCCTGGACGCCTACGACCCGGGGCGGATCTTCAGCAACCCGTTCCTGGACGGGCTGATGCCGAGTGGCTCCGGAGCCATTCCTGCCGGGTAAGACCGCACAGGAACGAGTCCACCAGCCGGCCGCGGATGGTGCCGTCGTTCTGGATGTATTCCTCGAAGCGCAGGCCGACCTTCTTCAGCACCCGGTACGAGCCGATGTTCTCGGGCCGGCACTTGGCCCACACCCGCCGCACCTCCAGGTGCTGGAACCCGAACTGCACCAGCGCCCGGGCCAGTTCGGTGCCCAGGCCCTGGCCCCAGGCCAGCCGGTGCAGGGTGTAGCCCAGCTCGGCGCACAGCGGGTCCTGGTCCCCCAGGCGCAGGGCGGCGCCCCCGACCAGGGTTCCGGTGGGCTTGAACACCACCGCCAGTTCGTACACCTTCCGGGGCCGCTCCCGCCCGGTGGCCATGGCCCGGTCCACGAAGGCCCGGGTCTCCTCTTCGGAGTTGGGGCCCCAGTCCTGGTACCGCACCACTTCCGGGTCCCGGGCATAGGCGTGGACCTGGACCCAGTCCTCGGCCTGGAAATCGCGCAGGATCAGGCGGTCCGTCTCGATTGGCAAGTACATTCATTTCATCCGTTAGCACGGAAGGTCCGGTGGCGGTCGATCCCGCCTGCCGGGCCTCCTGGTCTTGATGTGCGGTGAATGATTAATAAATTCCCTGTCGTCCGCGGGGAAGGGGACGGCCCGGCCATTTTCGCCCTGGGGGCGCTGGTGCTGGTGGGGTTCGTGTTCGGGCTGGCCACGGGGCATTCCCTGGACCGGGGACACCCGAACCCGCTGGAGGAGGAATGACCCATCTACCCTGCGTTGTGCGGATCAAACTTAGTTGGTCGGTAACCCGAGCTTGTCAAAGAAAGCTCGGTTCCGCTCTCTAGCGGCATTGAGCAGCCTATCAAAGGAGATGATTTCGATATACGCATCGAAGTTATCGTTATAGCCAAAATACCCGAGCTTGTCGCTCGTCAATTTGAGGTTCAGGAGCCTTGCACGGTGTTTGACGGACGGAGTCAAGTCGGCGATCACAAAGCAGAATCCTGGTGTCTCCAGGGAATCAGGGATCAGTCTGCCCGCCGCTGTCCGTACCTCCCCCTTGCGCACCCTTTCTAGATACCCCAACGCCTGCTCAATCGGATCCTTCTCCTCCCCCTGTGCGGCATCGTCACGGCATGGCCGCTTCATCTCGATCACCGTGATGGTTGCGAGCGGCAATCGGGTCCCTTCGGCAACGAGCAGGGGATTGTCATAAACCTGCAAGGCCAGGATGTCTGGCTCTTTCGTGGATTCCGAACCCGTTATTGGCATCGATCGGAGGGTCTTGTCCGAAGCCAAGTAGTTATGGAACGCCAGTCGCTCATCCACGAGCCAGAGGTTGGACTGGATCGGGTCGACTTCTGTCGAGTCCACCCCCATGGGAAAGACCAGGCGGTGAATCAGGTCCTCGCGGCTGTAGCCTCCCGATGGCGTTCGTTCGATGGCCTTGCCCAGCAGGTCCAGGATGACCTTCCGGTGGGACACGTAGCTCGCAAGATCGGATTTCTTGATGTCCTCTACGACCTCCAGGTAGTTGTCCAGGCGCTTGCGATAATCTTCCGGGTCCTCCATGCCCTTTGGGGCCATGAGGTCGTGGCCTTCTGCCACCAACCGATTTTCCATGTCAGAAAGGTGGCGATGCAAAAGCACGTCCAGTTCTTTGTCCGGCATTTCCGGGTCGACGTTCAACTGCTCCGCAGAAACTCGGGAGAGGATGGGCAGGTACTTAGGGGCTTTGCACTTGACGTACGCATCCACCCGCTCCTTCGACATCCGTTTGTTTTCCTCCAGCATTGGCGAAAGGTATGCTTCCACGGCCTCCAGCACCACCTTCCGAATATCGCTCATGGATACCTCACCTTCGGTTACCCAACCCTCGCGGTTCTCATCGATGGTGAGCGCCGTACGATCCGAACGGACGTGGCTGTCCAGAAAGGTCGAGCAGACATAGCACCCATAAATGAATCCACCCTTCTCGTCACGGATCCTTCCAAACAACCCATGAACCTTTCCGCTGATTGCTTCCTCCGTTACCAGCCGGTTCGCCGCACAGTAGGCGATCTTATGGGCCTGGGCCGAACTGGCGTGGAGCTTCACATGGGTCACATCGAAGGCAACGCCTTTGATTTGGACGATCTGGGTCTTTGAAGATTCAAGCATATGCTTTGAGCAGACCTCGTCCATGGCTCGGGACTCATCGCCGTCCATGAGACGGATTTCCGGAGCGCCTCCAGGCCGAATGAAGTACCACAGACAGTGTTCGAGAAGGGCCTTGGCGATGGTGTCGAGGCTCTTGGAGGATGCCTCGCGGTACACCTCCCGGAATCCATAGAGATGCACCATCGTGGTTCGTGCCGTACCTGCATCTACCGGATCATCCGCCATCGATCCAACCGCGTTGAAGTCGTCGAATGTGAAGGTCCGCCTTCGCAGCCCGCCATCAACGCTCCGATGAACACTGTCCACATAAACCTTGCTGAATGCCTTCAGCCACAGCAAGCGGCCCACGCCGCGGCATCCTATGGCCGCCTTGTAATCGGTGTCCAGTGTCTCGAACGCCTTGAAGTTGGCCTCATCGAAACCGACTCCATTGTCGGTGATCTTAAACCCGAGAATCTTGGCGGAGGGGTCAGGACCTCGTTTGCCGGGCTTCTCCTCGAAGGCGAGGGTCGGCTGGGATTCTCGCAAGATCTCGACAGCGATTGTTCCTTTGGATGTCTCCATCCCGGCTTCTTCTGTGGCCTGGATCGAATTGACCACCGCCTCGAACAGGGGCATCAGCCCGTGGCTCTTTGGCAGGTCCGTATTCCGAAGCCTTCCTTGCAGGTTGGTTTCTGATATGTATCGGCCTGTCAAGGGTGGCAGGCCCATTTTGTCCGGCAGTGCATAGGGAGCAGAACGGACGGCATTCCGCCGGTTGATCAGTCTGATATTCGCGGGTTGGGTACCGGCATGA
>JBELAL010000079.1:0-16874 GCA_049508835.1 Holophaga sp.
AACGAGCCCGGGCGGTTGACCCCCACCCCGAAGGTGTTGGGGCACAGGTGGCGCTTGCCGGCCTTGCAGTTGCGGCAGTGGCCGCAGACGATGTGGCCTTCGCCCGAGACCCGGTCGCCCACCTTGTAGCCTTCCACCTCGTCGCCGACCTTCTCGATCACCCCGGCGTACTCGTGGCCCACCGCCATGGGCACGGGGATGGTCTTCTGGCTCCAGGCGTCCCAGTTCCAGATGTGCATGTCGGTGCCGCAGATGGCCGACGTGTGGATGCGGATGAGCACGTCGTTGGGGCCGATCTCCGGCACCGGGATGTCCTCCATCCACAGTCCGGGCTCGCGCCTGCTCTTGACCAGTGCCTTCATGGTTGACCTCCTGGATGGGGTTGGAGTCGGTTACTTGATCACGCCCAGGGACCGGCCCACCTTGGCGAAGGCCTGGATGGCGGCGTCGATGTCCGCGGCGCTGTGGGCGGCGGACATCTGGGTGCGGATCCGGGCCTGGCCCTTGGGCACCACGGGGAAGAAGAAGCCGGTGACGTAGACCCCCTCCTCCAGCAGGCCGGTCGCGAACTTCTGGGCCAGGGGGGCGTCGTACAGCATGATGGGGATGATCGGGTGCTCGCCCTTGAGCAGGGTGAAGCCCAGCTTCTCCATACCGGCGCGGAACTGCACGGCGTTGGCCCGCAGCTGCCGGCGCAGGCCGTCGCCCTCCCGCAGCATGGCCAGGACCTTCAGGCTGGCGGCCACGATGGACGGGGCGAGGCTGTTGGAGAACAGATACGGCCGGGACCGCTGCCGGAGCATGGACACCACTTCCTTGCTGGAGGCGATGTACCCGCCGGAGGCGCCGCCCAGCGCCTTGCCCAGGGTCCCGGTGATGATGTCCACCTTGCCCATGACCCCGTGGTGCTCATGGGTGCCCCGTCCGTGCTCGCCGATGAAGCCCACCGCGTGGCTGTCGTCCACCATCACCATGGCGCCGTGCTTCGCGGCCGCCGCGCAGATGCCCGGCAGGTTGGCCAGGTAGCCGTCCATGCTGAACACGCCGTCGGTGACCACCAGCTTGAACCGGGCGCCGGCGGCCTCGGCGGCCTGCAACTGGGCCTCCAGGTCGGCCATGTCGCTGTTGGCGTAGCGGAACCGCTTGGCCTTGCACAGGCGGATGCCGTCGATGATGGAGGCGTGGTTGAGGGCGTCGGAGATGATGGCGTCCTCCTCGCCCAGCAGGGCCTCGAACACCCCGCCGTTGGCGTCGAAGCAGCTGGAGTAGAGCTGGGTGTCCTCCATGCCCAGGAAGGCGCTGAGCTTGGCCTCCAGCTCCTTGTGGATGTCCTGGGTGCCGCAGATGAAGCGCACGCTGGACATGCCGAACCCGCGCCGGGCCAGCCCCTCCTGGGCGGCCTTGATCAGCTCGGGATGGCTCGACAGGCCCAGGTAGTTGTTGGCGCAGAGGTTGATGACCTTGCGCCCATCGGCCTGGACCCAGGCGCCCTGGGGCGAAGCCATGACCCGCTCGGTCTTGTAGAGACCCTGCTCCTTCAGCTTTTCCAGTTCCGAGGCCACATGATCGCGAAATTGCTTGTTCACGGCTTTCTCCCATGGATGCGGGCCAATTATAGGACGCTCGTAAAGTGAGGGTGGTCACGAGAACGAGGTGGAGGCAGAATGGGGCCATACCCACCCCTGGAGGCTCCCGTGCCGCGCAGCCTGCTCCTGGTCCCCGTGCTGGCCGCCGTCCTGGGCTGCGGCCCGTCGCAGCTGTCCCGCCGGGAGGCGGAGAACGACATCCGCAAGGACTACCCGGTGGTGGTCTCGATCCGGGTGCCCCAGACCGCCAGCGCCATCAAGGGCTCCCCCGAGCACGCCAGGCTGGTGGCCCTCCAGGAGAACCTCGCCCGCACCGGCTGGTTCGCGGTCTACCGCGCCCCGGAGGGCGACCGGGAGCAGTTCAAGTTCCAGCTCAACCCGAGGGCCCCCAAGAGCATCCATTCCACCGCCGACGGCTTCGAGCTGCCGGCGGCCGAGGCGGAGTTCGTGCGGGTGCTGCCCCGCCTGGAGAACACCGGCGACGGCCTGCGGGTGGGCTACCTGGTCCGCCTGGTGCACCCCACCGAGCACTTCAAGCTGTTCCAGGCCCTCCACCCCGGCGTCAAGATCGGCGAGACCAAGGAGCGGCACGCTTTCTACCGCCTGGAGGGCCGCCATTGGATCCTCCGGGACACCGACGAGTTCTTCAGGAAAGAGTAGGGTTGCCCGCCGGGCTGGGCGGGGAGGGCCGATCTCCGGTATTCTCAATCTTTGACTAGGCAGGGACTCCATGCATCACGAACGCGTCGCCATCCTCGATTACGGGTCCCAGTACACCCGCCTGATCACCCGCCGCCTGCGCGACCTGGGGGCCTTCGGGCTGGTCTACGGGCCCGGCGCCACTGCCGCGGAGATCCAGGGGCCCGACCTCAGGGGCGTGATCCTGTCCGGCGGGCCCCGCTCGGTGCTGGAGGCCGGGGCCCCGGACCTGGACCCGGCCATCCTGAAGCTGGGGGTGCCGGTGCTGGGGGTGTGCTATGGCCAGCAGCTCATGGCCCGCAACGCCGGGGGCACCATCCACCGCTCCGCCCACCGGGAGTACGGCAAGGCCCAGATCCGGGTGCAGGATCCGGACAGCGTGCTGTTCCAGGGCCTGGACCCCGAGCAGCAGGTGTGGATGAGCCACGGGGACCACGTGGAGCAGGCGCCCGCCGGGTTCGCCATCACCGCCCGCACCCCCCAGGTGCCGGTGGCGGCCATGGAGAACCGGGCCCTGCGCCAGTTCGCCATCCAGTTCCACCCGGAGGTGAGCCACACCACCCACGGCGCCACCGTGCTGCGCAACTTCCTGCATGTGTGCGCCATGAAGCTGGACTGGAACGCCGGCCAGTTCATCGAGCAGAAGGTCAAGGACCTGCGCGCCCAGGTGGGCCGGGGCCGGGTGGTGCTGGGCCTGTCGGGCGGGGTGGACTCCAGCGTGGCCGCCCTGCTGCTGCACAAGGCCCTCGGCAAGCAGCTCACCTGCGTGTTCGTGGACACCGGGATCATGCGCAAGGACGAGATGCTCCAGGTGCAGGAGGCGTTCGCCCCGTTCGACATGCAGATCCGCTGGGTGGACGCCGCGGCGAAGTTCCTGGGCGCCCTGGCCGGGGTGAGCGACCCCGAGACCAAGCGCAAGATCATCGGCCGCACCTTCATCGAAGTGTTCGACCACGAGGCCGCGCAGGTCCAGGCCGACTTCCTGGCCCAGGGCACCCTGTACCCCGACGTGATCGAGAGCTCCGGCATCGGCGGCGCGGTGCTGGTCAAGTCCCACCACAACGTGGGCGGCCTGCCCGAGACCATGAAGCTGAAACTGGTGGAGCCCCTGCGCGAGCTGTTCAAGGACGAGGTGCGCCGGGTCGGCCTGGCCCTGGGCCTGCCCGAGGACATGGTCTGGCGCCATCCCTTCCCCGGCCCCGGCCTCGCGGTGCGCATCCCCGGCTGCGTCACCCCCGAGCGGGTGAAGATCCTCCAGGACGCCGACGCCATCTTCATCCAGGAACTGAAGGCGTCCGGGTGGTACCGCACCACCTCCCAGTGCTTCGCCGTGCTGCTGCCGGTGCAGACCGTGGGCATCATGGGCGACGAGCGCACCTACGAGAACATGTGCGCCCTGCGCGCGGTCACCTCGGAGGACTTCATGACCGCCGACTGGGCGCGGCTGCCCCACGACCTGCTGGAGCACGTGGCCAGCCGGATCGTCAACGAGGTGAAGGGGATCAACCGGGTGGTGTTCGACATCACCAGCAAGCCGCCGGCGACCATCGAGTACGAGTGAGGGTCGAGGGGGGGGTGGCATGTCCGACGACGATCGCCTGGTGAACCTGCCCCTCAAGCAGCTCATCGTGTTCGAGGCGGTTTCCCGGTGTCAGACGTTCGTCCAGGCAGCTGACGCACTGTTCATGACCCAGTCGGGTGTCAGCCAGCACATCCAGGAGCTGGAGCGGTACCTGGGCACCCGGCTGATCAACCGCCGCAACAAGGAGAGCCTGCTGACCGAGGACGGCAAGTACCTGAGCCAGGTGGTCACCAGGAACCTGAAGGGCCTGCACGACGCCGTCAAGCTCATCCGCACCCGGCGCGGCAGCCTGAAGATCCGGTCGAGCCGCTCCTTCGCCACCCGGTGGCTGATGCCGCGGCTGGACAATTTCGTGCAGAAGCATCCCGGGGTGGACGCGTATTTCGGCCTGTTCCCCAAGGACGTCCTGGACGCCCAGACCATCGACTTCGACGTGAACATCATCTACGGCAACGGCGATTGGCCGGGCTACGAGACGGTCCCCCTGGTGCCCGAGTACCTCGCCCCGCTATGCCGGCCGGAACTCAGGCCCGCCCACCCGGCGGACCTGGCCGGCTCCACCCTGCTGCACCCGAGCCGGGAGCACCTGGAATGGCGCCAATGGGCGGACTATTTCCGGGTCGGCCTGGACACCAATTCGGGATTGACCTTCGAGTCGATGTTCCTGGCCCTGAACGCGGCCACCGAAGGCGCCGGAGTGGCCATCGGCGACCTCAACCTGGTGGGCTCCGAGGTGAAGGCCGGGATCCTGGTCATCCCCTTCCCCATGGTGTTCAAGAGCCCGGACCAGTACTACCTGGTCACCCACAAGGGTAGCGAAAACCCCCTGGCGGAGCTGTTCCGGGAGTGGATCCAGGAGGAGCTGGCGCTGAACCAGGCCAACTTCGCCATCTGGGAAGTCTGGAGCCGCAGGCCGGACTAGGTGTGGGCGACGAGGCTGATCTCGACCAGGGTGCCGCCGCCCAGGTCGGCGACGCCGACGGTAGCCCGGGCCGGGAGGGAGGCCGGCGCCAGCCATTCCTTCCAGACGGCGTCCAGCTCGGGCTTGCGGGCCAGGTCGGTGAGGTAGATGGTGGCGGACAGCAGCTTCGTCTTGTCGCTGCCGACTTCGGCCAGGTAGGTGTCCACCTTGCGCAGGATCTGGCGGGTCTGCCCGCCCAGGTCGAGGGTCTCGTCGTCGCAGGCGGCGCCGCCCAGGAAGACCAGCCCGCCGTGGACGACGGCCCGGTGCATGATCGGGGTCTGAAGGTGCCTGGTGGCCATGGGAGATCCTCCGCATTCAGTCGAGGGGGGTGGCTTCGCCGGTGACGGCGATGAGGGCTTCCGGGGTGGCCGGAGTGGAGGCCATTTCCGCGAGGGTGATGGGCTTCACCGGGACGCGCAGGCGGAAGGTGCCCACCAGCCCAGGCTCGACCCGCCGCTCCGCCGCCATCATCTCGGTGACGGTGGAGGCGCACAGGCGGCCCTGGCAGGGGCCCATGCCGCAGCGCAGGAAGGTCTTGACCTGGTTCACCCCGGGGGCGCCCAGGGCGATGGCCGAACGGACCTGGGCGGCGCTGACTTCCTCGCAGCGGCAGACCACGGTCCGGTCGTCGGCGGGGACGCGGAAGGCGGCCCGGGGCAGGTAGAGCGCATCCAGGAAGGCCCGGCCGCGGGCCAGGCGCCTGCGGGCGCGGCCCAGGGCCTCCTGGCGCGCGGCAGCGACCGCCGGGGCCAGGGCCCCCAGGGCGGCCAGCGCGTCCAGGGCGGCCATGCGTCCGGAGACCTCGGCCAGGGCCGCGCCTCCCACCGCGGCGGCGTCCCCGGCCACCGCCAGGCCTGGGAGGGTGGTCCGGCCGGACGCGTCCAGCCGGGGCTGGAAGGCGCGCAGCCGGGGGTTCCACACCAGGGCGCAGCCGGCGGCGCCGGGGAGGTTGATGTCCGGGACCACGCCCTGGTGCACCAGCACCAGGTCCGCATCCAGTTCCCGCCACCTCCCCCCGCGCCGGAACCGCAGGCGCTCCACCCTGCCGGTCCCGGCGGCCTCCAGTCCGTCCACGTTCCGGAAGGTCCGCACCGAGGTCCGGACCCGGGCAAGCATCGCCAATCCTCGCCTCAGGTAGCTGGAGCAGAGGAATCCGGGAAGGTGGGGCAGAGCCCGCAGCCACTGGCCGGGGGACGTGGTGTCCAGCAGGGCCGTGATGCCGGCTCCCGCGCTGATCAGTTCGTCGGCCAGCAGGTAGAGCAGCGGCCCGCAGCCGGCCAGCACCACCCGGCCCTCAGGCACCAGGCCGGAGGATTTGAGCGCGATCTGGGCGGCCCCGGCCAGCATCACCCCGGGCAGGGTCCAGCCGGGGAAGGGCATGGGCCGCTCGTGCGCGCCGGTGGCCAGGATCACCCGGCGCGCACCCAGGACGCGCGAGGCGCCGCCCAGGGAGACGGCCACCTCCAGGCCGGACGGCTCCGGCGCGGCCTGGAGGCCCCAGACCAGCGCCCGGGGGGCGTATCCCGCCCCGCTGCCCAGGAACGCCCGCACCAGGGGCTCGCCCTGCCAGTAGTCCGGACCCAGGAAGCCGAACACACTGCGATCGAGGCGGCCGAGGGCCCGGTACATCTGCCCGCCCGGTCCGGCGCCCTCGTCCAAGACCAGGACGGAGACCCCGGCGGCCGCCGCTTCGGCCGCGGCGGCGAGCCCGGCGGGGCCGGCGCCGATGATGACCAGGTCGTAGGCGGGGGCCAGCTCCGCCGCGCCGGTGAAGGTCCGGGCGGTCATCGGACGCTCCCCGCGGCGACGGCGCGGGCGCCGTGCTGGCTCTCCACGACCATGCCTTCGGCCACGTCCACCTGGCAGCTCTGTCGGTTGGGCACGCCGTCGATGGTGACCAGGCAGTCGAAGCAGACACCCATCAGGCAGTGGGGCCCGCGCGGCTCCCCGCCCACGACGCTGGTCCGGAAGCGGTCCACCCCCGCCAGGAGCAGCGCTGCGGCGACGCTGTCGCCGGGCGCCGCGTGCAGGACGCGGCCGTCGAAGCTGAAGCTGAGGGTCTCCCCGGGCTCAAAGATCCTGCGGAACACGGAACCTCCTTGCGGAATAGGTCGCCAGCTCCGGACCGAGCCGGCCGTCCCGGATCTGGGGCGCCAGGACGAGCCCGTGGTTGGCCGCCAGGGTCACGCCCGAATGGCAGGTGGCGACGAAGGCGCCGGGCGCGCCCTGGGACTGGTCGTAGATGGGGAAGCCGTCCTGGGGCTTGATCCGGAAGCCGGCCCAGGTGCGCATCACGCCCAGCTCCCCCAGGCGGGGAAACACCAGGATGGCCCGCTTGGCCAGCACGGCGTTGACGGCCTGGGTGGTGAGGATGGAGTCCACCCTGGATTCCTGGCTGGCGCCGATCATGAGGCCGCCTTCGTCGGACTGGAGGATGAGGGTCGAGGCGTAGGGGAAGAAGGGCTCGCACTTCTCGGTGATGATGATCTGCCCCTTGCTCTGCTTCAGGGGCGCGGCCAGCCCGACCATGGGCGCCAGCCGTTCGTTGCCCAGCCCCGTGGCCAGGACCACCTTTTCCGTGGACACCTCCCCCCAGGGGCCCCGGATCCGGAATCCGCCGGAGGCGGGCTCGACGGTCGCCACCGGGTGGCAGGCCCGGTACTCGCAGCCCCGGGCCGCCATGGCCGCGTGCAGGGCATGCAGCAGGCGCAGGGCGTTCACGTGGCCGTCGCGGGGGCAGAAGATCGAACCCGCGGCGGTCGGCCCGAAGCCGGGAAAGCGGAGCCGCGTCTCGCGGTGGTCCAGGGCCTCCCAGGGCGCGGACCGGCCGCCGGTCCCGCGGTCGATCCGCTCCAGGATCCGGCGGTCGGCCTCCATTTCCGCCTGCGTCAGGTAGAAGGAATACCCGCCCTGCTGACTGAGGCCCACATCGATCCCGGAGTCGGCCTTGAGCTCGGCGGCGAACTGCGGCCAGCGCCCGGCCGAATCCTGGGACCACAGCGCGTACTCCGGCATGCCCGCCCCCTTGCCCTGGACCCAGACGAGGGCGTTGTTGGCCCGCGAGGCCCTGGGGGCCAGGTCGTCCTCGTCCAGCACCAGCGGCCGGGTGCCGGCCCGCGCCAGGCCCCAGGCGACGGCGGCCCCCACCACGCCGCCGCCGATCACCGTGCACTCACGCCATCCCAGGTTGGTCATGGGAATCCCTTCTCGATCCGAACTCGACGTGCCGGCATCGGGCCGAGGCCCGTGCCGTTGGCTAGTCTTTGGGCGAAATGTCCACCTTGAACCACTTCATGGAGAGGCGCTTGAGGGTGCCGTCCTTGCGCGCCGCGTTGATGGCGTCGTCGAACTTCGCCTTGAGGGCCACATCCTCCTTGCGCAGGCCGATGCCGTCCTTGCCGAACTCGCCGCCGGAGAAGAAGGCGCCGGAGAACTTGGCGCCCTTGTTCTCGGGCTTGGCCAGCGCCTCGGCCAGCACGGTGATGTTGCAGAGCACCGCGTCGATGCGCCCAGCCACCAGGTCCATGTTGTGCTGTTCCACCGTCTTGTACTCCCGGATCTCGGCGATGCCTTTGAAGTACTTGTCCACGAAGGTGGAGGCGGTGGTGGAGCCCTGGACCCCGATGACCTTGCCCTTGAGGAACTTCGCCATCTCGGCGATGCGCGCCTGGGCCGCGGGCAGCTGGGTGTCCAGGGAGAGGGTCTCGCCGGACCCCGGCATGTTCACCAGCTTGCCGCCCTCCATGACCGCGATGCCGTCGGTGTTGACCGCGTACGGCGCGGAGAAGGCGATCACCTCCAGGCGCTTGGGGGTGATGCTCATGCCGTCGATGATGGCGTCGTATTTCTTGGCGGTGAGGCCCGGGATGATGCCGTCCCAGTCCTGGGCGATGAGTTCATACTTCACCCCCATGCGCCGGCAGAGGTCCTGGGCCAGGTCGATCTCGAACCCGTCCAGTTTCCCGCCCGGCAGGGTGAAGTTCCACGGAGCGTAGGCGCCTTCGGTGGCGAGGCGCACCGGCTGGGTCTGGGCCCCGGCTCCCGGGCACAGGGCGGCAGCCAGCAGGGCTGCGGTCAAAGCGTTTCTCAGGTTCATGGTGCCTCCTTGGCGGTGGGGTTGCGCAAGACTTGGGCCGGCCGGCGCCTTCAGGGCGCCGCCGGCCGCGGGGAAGCGGGCACGTACCCCTCCCCGGCGATGAACTGGCGGAAGCGTTCCGACCGGGAGCCCGAGAACACCGCGGACGGGGTGCCGTCCTCTTCGATCACGCCCCGGTGCAGGAACACCACCCGGCTGGAGACGTCCCGGGCGAAGGCCAGCTCGTGGGTCACGATCAGCATGGTCCGGCCCTCGGTGGCCAGGTCCCGGATGACCTTGAGCACCTCGCCGACCAGTTCCGGGTCCAGGGCGGACGTGGGCTCGTCGAAGAGCAGGATGCGCGGGCGCAGGGCCAGCGCCCGGGCGATGGCGGCGCGCTGCTGCTGCCCGCCGGAGAGCTGGGAAGGATAGTAGTCGCGCCGGTCCTCCAGGCCCACCCGGCGCAGTAGCGCGTCGGCCTCGGCGATGACCTCGCCCCGGGGGCGCTTCTGTACGTGCACCGGAGCCTCGATGACGTTCTCCAGGACGGTGCGGTGGGACCACAGGTTGAAGCTCTGGAACACCATGCCCACCTTCACCCGCACCCGCTCCACCTGGCGCCGGTCCAGGGCCCTGGGCTGGCCCTGGGCCGGCTGGTGCAGCGCCACGGTCTCGCCGTCCACGGTGATCGACCCGGCATTGGGCACCTCCAGCAGGTTCACGCACCGCAGCAGCGTGGTCTTGCCGGACCCGGACGAGCCTAGGATGGAGACCACCTCGCCTTCCCGGGCGTCCAGCGCCACCCCGTGCAGCACCTCCAGGGGGCCGAAGCTCTTGTGGATGTTCTGCAGGCTGAGCGCCAGGCTGGCGGGGGTTTCAGGCATGGGGAAACTCCGGCATGAGGGGTTCCGCGGGCGCGCCGGAAGGAGGCGGCAATCCCGGCGCCAGGAAACGTTCCCAGGCCGCGAACAGGCGGGTGATCAGGAAGTTCAGCGCCAGGTAGATGGCCCCGGCGCAGACGAACACCTCCACCGAGCGGTAGCTGGCGGAAATCAGCTTGGCGGCCACCCCGGTCACTTCCATCAGGGTGATGACCGACCCCAGCGAGGTGTCCTTGAGCATCAGGATCACTTCGTTGCTGTAGGCAGGCAGCATCTGCCGCAGCGCCTGGGGCAGGACGACCCGGCGGTAGAGGACCAGCGGCGACATCCCGCAGGCCCTGGCCGCCTCGATCTGGCCCGCGTGGACCGACAGCAGGCCGCCGCGGATGATTTCCGAGCCGTAGGCGGCGGTGTTCAGGGTCATGGCCAGGACCGCGCACCAGAACGGCTGCCTCAGGAAGCCCCAGAGGAAGCTGCTGCGGACGGCCTGGAACTGGCTGAGCCCGAAGTAGATGATGAAAATCTGGACGAGCAGGGGGGAGCCCCGGAAGACGAAGGCGTAGAACCGGGCCGGCAGGTCCAGCGCCATCCACCTGGAGATGCGCATCAAGGCGAGGACGAACGCCAGCGCCGCGCCCAGGCAGACGGAAAGGCAAGTGAGCTCCAGGGTCAAGGGGATGCCGGCCAGGAGGTCCACCGCGGTCGAAGCCAGGAAGTGCCCGTCCATCATCATAGGGCGCTCCTGATGCCCCGCGCGGCGCGCCGTTCCGCCCGCCGGAAGGCGTCGTCCGTGACCACGGTGATGATCAGGTACAGCACGCCGGCCGTGAGGTAGAAGATGAAAGGCTGGCGGGTGGAGCCTGCGCCCACCTGGGCCTGGCGCATCAGCTCCACCAGGCCGATGACGGAGACCAGCGCCGACTGTTTGAGCACCGACTGCCAGACATTGCCCATGCCGGGAATGGCGAACCGGGCCGCCTGAGGCAGAACCACCCGGCGCAGGGCCAGGAGGGGGTTCATGCCGACCGCCTTGGCCGCCTCGAGCTCCCCCTTGTTCAACGCCAGGTAGGCACCCCGGAACACCTCGGTCTCGTAGGCGCCCGACACCACCCCGATGGCCAGGGCCCCGATCAGGAAGGCCGGCGCCCCCACGAACCCGCTGGCGCCGAACAGGGCCGCCACCGAGGAGATGACGGAACTGCTGCCGAAATAGAACAGGTAGATGACCAGGAGGTTGGGCACCCCCCGGAAGACCGTGGTGTAGACCTCGGCCAGCCCTCCCAGCACGGCGACCCGCCAGAGCTTGGCCGCCGCGCCCAGCATCCCGAGCACGATGCCGAAGAAGAACCCCGAAAGGGCCACGGCGACGGTCATGCCCGTGGCCTTGAGCATGTCGAGGCCCCAGCCGCCCTCCCGGAATCCCATGATTTCGACAAAAGCCATTTGCATCGTCTTTTTGCCTTCTCCCGGCCCGCAATACTGGACAGTTCCCCAAGGCGACCACTCCATGGAGAAGAAGCCCACCTTGGGGATTAATCAATCTGATAAGTTCAAGGGCTGACCAGAAGTATAAGGAAGCTATGATCGATGTAAAATTAAATTTCATGGACACAGCATAAGTAGAACTGATACTGGGGTCCAATCACCCGACGACTGGGCGTGGCTGCCCCACGACCTGCTGGAGCGGGTGGCCCAGCGGATCGTCAACGAGGCGAAGGGGATCAACCGGGTGGTGTTCGACATCACCAGCAAGCCGCCGGCGACTATCGAGTACGAGTGAAGTTGGCGCCCGGAGCCGGCCCCGTGACGGCGCCGACGGGAGGCCGCGTCACCTGGAGCCATTCCACCAGGATGGATGCGATCCGTCTGGGAGGCACCAGCGGCCATCCCCATCTGGGGGGATCGGCGCCTGTGGTTCCCTGGGATGATATAGAAAATAAAGCTCAAAGGGGGTTTCACGAATCCTGGAACGGCATCGACACCCGGTGGATCATGGGTTCCCATGGGTGACATCGATCTGGGCAAGGTGGTGGTGGCGGGCGGTTCGGGCCTGGTGGGCCGGCGTCTGGTGGCAACCTTGGCGCGGAAAGGGGTCCGGATCACCATCCTTAGCCGTGCGCCCCAGGCCATCGAACCGCCGCCGGGAGTGGAGGCCCGGGGCTGGGACGACCTGCCCCGTACCCTGGAAGGGGTGGACGCCGTGGTCAACCTGTGCGGCGAAGGCATCGCCGACGCACGCTGGACCGAGGCGCGCCAACGACGGGTGCTGGACAGCCGGGTGGGCCCCACCGAACGGCTGGTCCAGGCCATGGCCGCGGCGGCGCCCCGGCCCCGGGCCCTGGTGAACGCCAGCGCGGTGGGCTACTACGGGGCCCGGGACGAACGCCCTGTGGACGAGGACGCCGACCCGGGCCGGGGGTTCCTGTCCCGGGTGTGCGTGGACTGGGAGGCCGCGGCCCAGGCCGCCGCCGACCACGGGGTGCGGGTGGCGGTCCTGCGCCTGGGGGTGGTGCTGGCCCGGGACGGGGGCGCCTTGCCGAAGATGGCCCGGGCGATGCGGTGGTGCCTGGGGGCGAAGCTGGGCGGCGGGCGCCAGGGGCTGAGCTGGATCCACGTGGACGACCTGGTGCGCCTGGTCCTGGAGGTCGCCGGGAATCCCGCCTACCGGGGCCCAGTGAACGCCACCGCGCCCGCGCTGGTGAGCAACGAGGCCTTCACCCGGACCCTGTGCCGGCGGTTGCATCGGCTCATGCTGCCGGCGCCGGGCTGGGCCACCGGCGCGGCAGTGAAGATGCTGCTGGGGCAGATGGGGCGGGAGATGCTGCTGGAGGGGGCGTACGTCCTGCCGGGAAAGGCCGAGGAGTTGGGGTTCACCTTCCGGTTTCCGAAGTTGGAGGATGCCTTGAAGGACTTGCTGTAACGGCCGCTGTCATTGGCCAGACTGAAGAAAACCGACCTTTGGTATCCCAGTCCAGCATTCGCGCAGATCGCTACCGGGAAATCCAAGCAGACATCGTCACGCTCCTGGAGTCGGCGCGGGCGTCGGCCACCCGTAGCGTCAACGCCCTGATGACGGCCACCTATTGGGAAATCGGGCGGCGCATTGTCGCCTTCGAACAGGGTGGAGAGGAGCGCGCCGAGTACGGCGAGGCCTTGCTCGAGCGGCTTGCCACCGACCTGACCCGGCGCTTCGGGCGTGGCTTCGGCGTGGTCAACCTCACCCGGATGCGACGGTTCTATCTCGCCTGGCCGGACCAGAAGATTCTTCAGGCAGTGTCTGAATAATCTTGCAACTTGCTGCATAAAGAACATTTGGGAACGACACCTGATCCGCCTGAAGTGCACGGCCATTTCCGCTGCTGGAGAACGCCCTGGCTGACCTGCCCGGCTAGCAGCACTCCTTCAGGATCGCCCCCAGCCTGGAGATCCCCAGCACGATCTTCTCCTTGGACATGAAGGAGTAGTTCACCCGGCAGTGGTTCACCTCTTCCACCACCGGATAGAAGCTGGCCCCCGGCACGTACGCCACCTTCGCCTCAGGCAGCGTCCGCTCGCGCATGAGCTTGCCGGCGTCCAACTGCCCGGGGAAGGTCAGCCAGGTGAACAGGCCGCCCTGGGGGTCGGTGTGCTTCACCCGGGCCGGGAAGGTCTCCCGGATGGTCTTGAGCATCAGGTCCTTCTTGGCCTTGTAGACGGCGCGGATGCGCTCGATGTGCGCGTCCAGGTCGTACATCTCCATGAACCGGTTCACGGCGTGCATGTTCAGGGTGGAGTTCTGGGTGTCCG
The DNA here is from genome assembly GCA_049508835.1 of Holophaga sp. GTDB lineage: Bacteria > Acidobacteriota > Holophagae > Holophagales > Holophagaceae > Mesoterricola. The sequence goes on from JBELAL010000079.1 coordinate 13,574, forward strand.
CGGCCATCTTCAGCAGGCCCAGGTTGGCCGCCAGTTCCGCCTCGGCCACCACCCAGCCCAGGCGCATGCCGGGGCAGAGGATCTTGGAGAAGCTGCCCAGCTGGATGACGCGTCCGTGGGGGTCGAAACTCTTGATGGGCGGAACCGGCTCCCCTTCGTAGCGGATCTCCCGGTACGGGCTGTCCTCCAGGATCATGACGTCGTGGGCCTCGGCCAGCTCCACCAGGCGGCGCCGGCGGTCGGCGGCCATGGTGATGCCAGTGGGGTTCTGGAAGTCCGGGATGGTGTAGATGAACTTGGCGCCGGGGTTCGCCTTCAGGGCCCGCTCCAGTTCGTCGGTGTCCATGCCGTGCGCGTCCATGGACACGGTCACGTACCGGGGCTGGTACGGGTTGAAGGCGATCAGGGCGCCCAGGAAGGTGGGGTTCTCGGTGATGACCACGTCGCCCGGCTCGAGGAACATCTTGGCGACCAGGTCCAGGCCCTGCTGGGAGCCCTGGAGGATGTACAGGTTGTCCAGGCCGCAGGGCACCCCCGCCCGGGCCATCCGCGCCACCAGCTTCTCCCGCAGGGCGGGCAGGCCCTGGGTGCCGGTGTACTGGAGGGCCACCCTGCCCTCCTCCGCCAGGACCAGGTCGAACACCCGGCGCAGGTTCTCGATGGGGAAGATCTCCGGATCCGGGTAGCCGCCGCCGAACGAGATCACCTCCGGGTCGCCTCCCAGCTTCAGCAGTTCCCGGATGGCCGAGGGCTTCACCCGTCCCATCCGGCTCGCGTATCGGTATGCCATGGCGGTTCCTCCTGGGTCAGACGAGCGGTTCGGGGTTGGCCGTGTTGCCTCGGCTCTCCTGCAGGATCATCCGGCCGGTGGACGCGGCCCGCCGGAACGCCGCGGCGCTCTGGTAGTCGGCGTCGTGGTACCAGGCGAGCGCGGTGGCGCGATCGGGGAATTCGAGCAGGACCAGGCGCTCGGTGAACGCGGGGCCCTCGACGGTGGTGGCCTCGTCCCCCCGGGTCAGGAACCGGCCGCCGTACCGGGCCAGGGTGGCCGGGGTCAAGGCCGTGTACTTGCGGTACGTCTCGGGGTCGAAGACGGTCATGGTGCAGACGAAATAGGCGGCCATGCTGCTCTCCTTCTAGTAACCGTTACGGCGCTTGCGCCGTTACGGTTGGTTGTGCCCAGCACGGGCGTTCAATTCCTGAAGATTCCTGCGGTGCTAGACTTCCCACTCCGGCAGGCATTCCCGGGTCACGTTCCGCGCTCCGTCCCCGGTGATCACCACGTTGTCCTCGAACCGGATCCCGCCAAAGGGCGTCAGTTCGTCGATCAGCTTCCAGTCGAACCGGTTCCGCTGCGGCCCTTGCCGGAACGGTTCCAGCAGCATGGGGATGAAGTACAGCCCCGGCTCCACGGTCACCACCTGGCGCGGTTCCAGGACCCGGGTGGTGCGCAGGGCCGGGTAGTGCCCCGGGGGCGGCAGGATGGCGCCGTCGGGGCCGGTGAAGCGCCCTGCCACGTCGTGGATGGTGATGCCCAGGAAATGGCCCAGGCCGTGGGGCATGAAGGGGCGGGTGAGGCCCTCGGCCAGGGACGCCTCCAGGTCGCCCTTGAGGATCCCCGCGTGGTGCAGCAGGGCCGCCAGCTCGGCGTGGGCATGGTGGTGGACCTGGGGGAACGGCAGGCCCGGCTTGAGCAGGCCGGCCAGCTTCAGCTGGACCGCCTGGAGCGCCCGGGCCAGGTCCCGGAACCGGGGGTCGCAGGCCGGGGCGGTGGACGTGCGGGTGATGTCGGAACCGTAGCCGCGCACCCGGACCCCGCAGTCCACCAGCAGCACCCGCCCGTGGCCCACCCGGCGCTTGTTGCGGTAGTGCAGGGTGGCGCCCTTGGGGTCCAGGGCGACGATGGAAGGGAAGGCCAGCTCGTGGTCCACGCAGCCCGCGGCGGTGACGAAGGCGTGGTGGATCTCCACCTCGGTGGCTCCGGCCAGGAACGCCTCCCGGGCGGCCAGGTGGCCCTTGACGCCCAGGGCAGTGGCTTCTTCCAGGCAACGGATCTCGTAGGGGCTCTTGTAGCTGCGGCCCCAGTCCAGGAGGTTCGAGAGGGCGGGAGGGTTGGGCTCCAGCCCGGCGGCCCGGGCGCGGTCCGGGACATCCCCAAGGCAGGCGCCCCGGGCCGGACGGCCGATCCGGTCCCACACCGCGTCCACGGTGGGGGCCTCGGTGAGCTCGAACTCGTCGGCCCACCACCCGGCGTCAGTCATGGGCAGCTGCTCGTCCCAGTAATCCGCCGGGACGTAGCGCACCAGCAGGGGCTTCGAACCCGGCTGCAGGCGCAGGAGGTGGTGGGCGCCCTCCAGGGGGCAATAGTGGCGGAAGTGGGGCACGCCCTGGAACGGGGCCTCGTGGTCGTCCAGGTAGTAGACGAACGGGGTGCCGCTGGAGATCACCAGGGCCCCGAACCCGGTCCGGGCCAGGGCCTGCTCCAGGTAGGCCAGGCGCTCCCGGAGGTGGTGCCGGAACAGCTGCTGCAGGGTCATGGGAGGCTCCATCAGGTCAGGGTTTGGGGGCGGGCGGGGTGGCCGGGGCGGGCTGGCCGGGGGCCGCTGGAGCGCCGGTGGCGCCCTCCGGGCTCGCAGGCGCATCGGAGAGGCGGATCTGCTCGGCCGGCACCTCCTCGGGGGGCGGGGCCACGAACTGGGTGACCCAGCGCTCGCGGGGGGCGCCGCCCAGGATGGCCGGCACCGAGACCAGGGCGGTGTCCATGAAGGTGGGGATGCTGATGCGCCGGACCACCTTGCGGTCGTCGGTGGCCACCTCGATGGCGATGGTGTGCCGGGGCCCGCCCACGGTCACCTGGGCCCGCTCGGCCCGGCCCATGGATTCCGGGCCGTGGCCATCCACGGCCACGTTGACGGTGTCGGCGCTGGCGTACTCCTTGCCGTCGATGGTCACGGCGTTGGTGTCCAGCAGCAGGGTGTGCCCCTTGCCGCAGTAGAACAGCACCGCGGACAGGGCGGCCAGGAACAGAACCGCGCCGGCGCGCTGGACCAGGCTGCGGGTGGTCATGCGGCACCTCCCCCGGCCGGCTTGGGCGTGCCGGCCACGGCCTCCCGGCGCAGGCTGGCCCGGGATTCGTTCTCCTGGCTCACCCGCTTCCACTCGTACAGCACCAGCGCCAGGGCGATGACCCCGTAGCTCACGAACTGGCGGAAGTACTCGCCCAGCATGCCGGAGCCGATGAGGTTCTTGCCCGCCATGGGCGAGACCAGGAACATCATGTGGAACAGGATCACCCCGATGA
>JBELAL010000008.1:0-128935 GCA_049508835.1 Holophaga sp.
GAATGGTTCACACCCGAATCAAGGACCTGGAGCGCCTTGGTTACAGGGTCGTACTGGAGCCTCTCGAAGATGTTCCATAACTAGGTTAATATGCAATAGTTACCGCATGTTTTCATGGCAGTGGCTGGGCGAGACCGAGCAGAACCTGGCCCGGATGTTTCGGGAAGCGGCTGAAGAGAAGGCGGTGCTGCCGCTGGACGAGGCGGACACCTTCCTCCAGGAGCGCAAGGGCGCCCAGCGCAGCTGGGAGATCTCCCAAGTGAACGAGATGCTCACCCAGATGGGGGACTTCCCGGGGATCTTCATCGCGTCGACCAACTTCATGGACAGCCTGGACGAGGCCGCCCTGCGTCGGTTTGACCTCCGGATCCGGTTCGGCTACCTGAAGCCGGACCAAGCCTGGGGCATGTTCCAGGACGTGGCCCACCGGCTCGGCCTGGAGCCGAAAGCAGAAGCCAGGGCGGCCCTGGGACCCCTGGCCATCCTCACCCCCGGGGATTTCGCCAATGTGGTGCGCCAGGCGCGCCTGCATCGGGTTACCGGCGCCGCGGACCTGGTCGCGCGCCTAGCGGCCGAATGCGCCGTCAAGCCCCAGGGGCGGCGGCAGCCGATCGGCTTCGGACGGTGACGACCATGGGTCAGGGCTCTCCGCGCAACCGGAACATCATCTTCACCAGCGGATGGTCCAATCCGGACAGTGAAGCTCTCTACCGCCACGATTGGCAGGGCGAGCCCAAGACCGCGGCCATGCACTTCTCGGGCCGCCAATGCCACCTCTGTAGGCACTATGCCGTCTTCAACGCGGACTGGGGCCTGTGCTGCAACCAGAATTCCCGTCACTTCACTGAAACAGTCTTCGAACACTTCACCTGCCCCTGGTTCGAGTGGTTTCCTACACAGGGAGGCCCGGACCTTGGCCCCCACCCGAAGCCCTATGGCCATCGATGAGAGGTGGCCAGACTTGACCTCCACTACCTTATCTTCCCGGCCTCGACCATGACTGCTGTCACCCTGCTCGCCCTGTCCGACCTCCACGGCAAATGGTTCCAGGAGGCTGCCGGCCTCATCGCCGCCACGCAACCAGGTTGGATCGTGCTCTGCGGCGACTTGCTCCCTGATTTCGGGAGGATCTCTGGCCAGGAATCCCGGCTGACGGCGCAACGGGACTTCTGGAGGACCTACCGATCCAAGTTCATCCGACCATTCGCCGTCACCACCCTGGTGCGCGGTAACCACGAGATCGAGGGCTTCCGGGACCGTGGCCTGGACCGGGTGCCGGCTGGGCTGGTGCAGCATGTGGTCCGCCTGGAAGGCATTCCCATCGAATTCGGCGCCTTCGGCTGGAGCCGGGAGTGGGAGGAGGAGGACCTGGAGGAGGAACTGGGGAGCCAGTTGCGGGAGGTGCCCGAGCCCTGGATTTATGTCAACCATGTACCGCCGTTCGGCTGCCTGGACCAGACCACCGGAGGGCGGGTGGGGCACCGGCCGCTGCTACGCCACCTCGAGGCGCGACAATGGCCCCAGGCCCTGGTGCTCTGCGGCCATGTGCATGAGGATTTCGGCCATCAGGTCCGGGGCGGGACCCTAGTGGTGAATGTCGCCTGCGGCTATGCCCTGGTGCGCTGGTCGGAGGAGGACGGACCGGTGCTGCTGGCTCAAGGGCGGCTGGAAGCGCCGGGAGAATCTGGAGGGGACAGCGGGGGGACAGGGATTCAGTAGCTTCTACGCCGTCCGAGGTCGGCCAGTTCCTCGCCCGACCTTTCGGGGGCCCACTCCCTGGCCGGCCCCTGCCGGCATTCCTTGAATTGGAAAGTCACTTAGGAGAGTTCCAGGTTGATTTCCAGTGTGTGGGTGGACAATCCCGACTCCAGGACTCCTGACATACCACCCGTAATAGGTTCGGCTCCCTGGGGGTATGCCCGAAGTTCTGCAAACCACAGGCTGTGCTTAAATTGACTCATCCCCCAAAGCCAGATTTCTCGCTGCAGCAGAGCCTTACTTCGAGGAGTTCCCATGCCGACCTCCTTCTCTTCCGCACCCTGGGCCATTGTGGCTTCCGAAGCCAGTTGCTTCTACCCAGCTTCCGGCACCGATGTCAAACCAGTCCTTGCCCTATGGCCTCCTGCCCTGATCATGCCATTCATGCTCCTCGGCCCGGGATAAGGTTCCAGAGAGTGGGAAAAACCTGAATAAACAGACAGATGGCCACTTTCGCCCGGATGTTTGTCTTTCGAAAACAGCATGGGAACGGAAAAGGTGGCCAAAATCGTTGGGGATGGCCTTGAGTGCCTGGGTTTAGCCTCGAATCTCGGATGAATCAAAGCTGGTACGTAATGCAAAGTTGGTTTGCTTCTTCCGGTTGATCGGCACGCAGCACCGGCTTGACGCATCTCTGGTTCAGCGCCGTGAACAGGTTGGCGTTGGGCATCGTCCAGTGCTTGACCTTCTCGGCCCAGGATTCGTTAGTGGGGATCGCGGCGTGCAGGCCACTCCCGACCATGGCCAGAAGGCCACCTTCGACCAAGGTCGCGTTGTGGCTCCCGTGGTGGCCCACCTTGTAGTAGACGGTGCGGGAGAGCAGCTCTGGCGCAGTCACGTCGAGCTGGTTGCTTTGCTCGTCCTTAAACTGGACCGATTGCCAGGAAAGCCAGTTGCCGATCTGGGCATCCCCCACGAACAACAGTACGCGACCGGACTCCTTCAGCTCGAAGGCCAAAACGAGGCTGGTATTGTTCGTGTAACTGTCGAGCTGAAGCGCCAGACGCGAGGCGCTCATGAGCCAATCGACATCGATGCGCCGCCACTCCTCGCTGTACTGCGCGGCCAGCGATTCAGGCAGATTGGCGCGCGCGTACTTGCCGTCGAAGGGCGAAAGGGTTCCCGGTTCGCGCTCATCGAGCGCCGCGGCGGCAAACCCGAAATCACCCATAGCCAATTCATACATCTGTACGTTAGCCGTCCCCACCGTCTTGTGCAGCAGCGCGAGATCGGTGGGCGGGCCAAGCACATAGACCCTCACCCCAGGTAGCCACTTGGGCTCGAAAACATCCCCGGGACTCCAGTACCTCTTTGCATTGTCGCAGAACCAGCCTTTTACCATATCGAAGGTATTCGCGGTCCCCTGGGAGAACCCGAGCATATTCTCGACGGCCTCGCCCAGCTGATTTTCTTCGATGTTCCTGCTTGAGGCCAGCCCCAAGGCTGCGGCCTCAAGGGCAGCGATGGTCCGTTTCGATGGTACGATCTTCTGGCCTGGCTTCTCGGTCCAGGCCATCCAAAGCTCGGACTTCTCCATGGTTTCGAACTGGTCTGCTTCGTCCGCGAAGCCTTGCAGGTGGTCCTGGTGCTCGTGGGTGACCACAATGGCATCGAGACGGTTTCCCGTGACCTTTGCAATGTCCTTGACGATGGGGTCGATCCCGATGCCGTCAAAGGAAGACCCCGGGAAATAACCACAGTCGATGAGGATGTGGCTGGACTTGCCTGAGGATTCGAACGTCACAACGTGGCAGTCGCCCAGACCAGTGCGATACATGCGGACGGTGACCTTGGGATCAGTCATAGGAGAGCCCTCCCCCAGCATGAATCAGGGCGAATCGATGGTTCTTCGAAACCTTGAAATACGGATTGTCCTGGGCGATCTGATCGAGGGCGAAGGACCTGTTCCGCATTTCGCGGCCCGGGCTTAGCGCGTTCTTGGTGATGATGCAGTTGACCGAACGGTCGAAGCGGTTGAGAAGCACGGTCGCTCCGCTCAAGAGCTCGATGCTGCGCCCGTCCTCCTGGACGGTCTTTGACTGCACCAAGGTCACGACGAAATGCCTGATCATGCGCCCATCCGGCCCCTGCCGTTCCGCCAATGCCACGGTGTGCACCTCAAAATGCGGCTCATCCCCACTGAGGTTGAGCCCGATTTCCCCAGCGAGCGCATCGCGGTTGGCCGTTGTAAGATCTTTGATATATTTCATAATCCGACCGTGCAGGATCCTGCGGGCGTCGCGGGTGAGGGTGAAAATCCTGCGGCGCGCCCCCGGAGCCGGCACGGGGAGCTGGGTGGACCCTGGATCGACATGCAGGAGGTGGCTGGCGAACAGTTCCAGTTGCTGGCCTGTGGACTGGAACATTCTGCTGACTTGAGTGCCGGTCGGGCTGTGCCAGAGCAGGGTTTCTTCGCCGAAGGTGATCACATGCTCCGGGAAGATCGCACGCTGCCTGAAGCTCTCCGCGATCGCCACCCGATAACCCCAGGGGTCCGAAGGAACCAGGTCGTGATCGGCCGTGATCATGGCCCGAAGGTAATCGGCGAAGGTGAGGTCCACTGGAGGGCAGTAGTCCAGGGCGCGGATGCAGATCAGCAGGAACTGTAAGGCAAGAGAGGCTGCCTCCCGGGCGAAGCGGCCGATGAGATCCGGCGAGATCTCGCCGCGGGGAAGAAGCCCGGTGCCTCCCGTAGCGATCCGTCGCAGGTCCGATGTCTTCGCCTCGTAGACCTTAAGGAACGCATCGAAAACCGCCGCGACGAGAATGGCGCCGCGCTCATGGATCTCGGTCGTTCGGCCAAGGGCGAGATAATCCAGCTTTCCGGTCTTCGGGTCGGTTCCGCCACCGATGGCGGTGCGCAGGGCACCGTGCATTCCAGTTGCCTCCCCGAATTCCCTGGCCATCTGCATCAGGGCGTTCCCGATCCTCAGGTCCCCCCGCGTCCTGCGGATCTGCGCCTCGACCACGCTGGTGATGGTGAAATGCTGCAGCAGGGCCACAAGGTCGGCGAAGGCTTCGTGGAACGCGAGCTGGTCAGGATTGGTGGGGTTGTTGAAATTGCGGTAGATGCCGTCGAGGATGGCGTGCGTCGTCTCGTGGGCGACGATATCGTGGGAGAGGCATGCGAAAGTAATGCCGCCCTTCACCAGCTCCTGCGGATCCGCGGGCTCTGCAGGAAAGTAGCCGAACAGCAGGGCTTTTTTGCCGGGGTGGTAATAAGCGTTCTTTTCCCGCAACGCGTGGGGGTGGATGTGCAGACGGGGGACGAAGGCGCTGTCGTCAGGGTTGTTGTCTTCCATCCGGGGAGACCACTGGACCCGGCGCCCGAGCGCCATCTCGAAGTTGCGGATGGTGCGCATTCCAACCGCATAGACCATCTGCTGATGAAATTGAGGGTTGCCTTGCGACGGCGGCAGACCGTTGGAGGCGAGCAGGTGCGGGTGGTCCAGGTCCACCGGAGGGTAGAAGCAGCCCGTGGCAGGGTCATGATCGATGACCGCGAGGTACTCGCCGCAAGGTCCAGGCTCCAGTTTCTCCCAGGGGATTTCCAGGGACACCTGGTTGAAACCGAAACTGTCGAATTTCCCTGACAGGCTGGGATCGAACGTATAGGATTGAATATGCCGGACTTCCGGTGCTGGGGGAGACTCCTCCCTGGTTGGGGGGGGCGGTTCGATCGGCTTGCGCGGGATGGTTCGCAACGGAGACTTGTAGCCTTCGTCGATCACCTTCTTCAAGGTGACCGAGGCATCCGGACTGTCGAGGATGGCCTGGCGCAGCTTTCTTTGTTCGGCGTCGCTCATCGACCCGCTATCAGGATCCAAAACCGCCTTCTCGATGGCCGGGTCGCGATGAATGAGTTGGACCGTCTCCAGCCAAAGCATTTTGCGAAGAGTCTCTTCGTTGTCTCCCTTGGCAAGCTCCAGGTTGAGGTTGCCGAACAGGACGCTGAACGCGGGGAGGAAAACCGAGTCCTCCTGCTCGGGCTTATCCGGAAGTTCCGGGGGGAGGGCCATGGCATCCATGGCAGCAAGCAGGCCTCTGCCAAAGTATTTCTCGCAGTCCGGCAAATACACGTCGGTCCCTGGATCGACAGAGCGAGCGGACCTGAAAAGCGCACGGCGCGTGGCCTCAGCCACCTGCCATGGTTCCCATCCTTTCATGGCGTTCTTGTATTTGCGCAGGTACAGCGCTGCGGCGCCCGCCACCTGCGGCGTCGCCGAGGATGTCCCCTGGCCATCCAAATCGATTCTCCGATCGTTCTTGTAGTACGCCCAGGGCGAATTCGGGGTGAAGGCGGCGATTGCCGTAAGCATCTTGCTAGGAGGTCCGAAATTGCCGCGCATCCACAATCCGGTGACCGTCGCATAGGGCGTGAAGCCGGCGGTGACGCCGGTCGCCGAAATCACACGATTGAATCGAGCCGGGAACACGGTGCTGGCCGGGCTGCTCACTCCGAGCCCGAGCGAAACGTGGTTGCCTGCCGCAGCAACTATCACGATGCCCTTCTCGTAGGCACGGTTGACCACATCGGCCCAGGCTTTGCTCCCGGCCCCGCCCATGCTCATGGAGACGACGTCGGTGTGGATGCCCTGTTCGTCGAGTTTCAGGAGGTACTCCATCGCTTCCACGAAACTGGAAACGCTGAAGAGCACCACGGAAGTGGCGATGCGCAGGGGGATGACCTTGGCATCCGGGGCGGCGCCCAGGAAAATGCCCGTGCTGGCGGGCTCGGCGGAAATAACATCCCCGGCGATTCTTCCAGCCGCGAGGAGGGCGATCGTTCCGGTGCCATGCCCAGGATTCTTTAAGAACCCGTGGACATCGCGATCCCGGACATTGTCGGACGCGGCGTCGGGCAGGAAATTCCTGGCATTCTCGATCCGATCCTTGGGGTAGGTTTCGTGCTCAAGATCGAATCCGACATCGCAAATAGCGATGCGGGTGTCGCTTGGATCGCCCTGATCGGCGGCCTTGCGCGCTTCCTCGAGCTGGGAATATTCGTCCCGCCGGTGCCAGCCGAAGCACGGACCCTTGAGCCCCGGCTGGGCGATCTGATCGTGGGCTCGGCCATCGTCCGTCGTGAGCGCCAAGCGCAATTCCGTGGTTTCGCTCGGTTCTGGGTAACCAGCAGGAAGGTCCGGCTCAAGGAACTGTCCTGGAATTTGCCGGGTGGCGGCATAGGCAACATCCCACGCGTCCCCGGCCCGCCCTGCGGGCGTATTCAATTCGACCAGCGAGAATCTCTTTCCAAGGGCGCGCTGGTTGGTTACGGGCCTTTCGGCAAGTAGGCTCAGACCTTGCCACTGTTTTTCAGAATCATTGGGAATGATGAGTTTCACGTTTGGCATGCTTTCAATACCTCCGTTTAAGAGATGGGCTGTCCGGATATTGAAAAAAACCTTGCTCATCAAACGATAGGAACTGAACCCAGCATTTTCTGGCCAGACCTTCAAACTCAATGATCGAAGGATGTATTTTATATAATTCCCAATTTAATTTCAAGCAATATATTGGAATTTTTTTGAATTTATTTGATTTGTATTAATATTTTTTAGATGATATCTGCAAAATAATTTTGCATTTTCCAATGCCATGCAAAACCTTGGTCAACCAGGAGGCTCGCAAGGCCAAAGGGGAAGGCAGGAATCCAGAAGGACGGCCCCAATCCCTGGGCGAGGACGGCTACCTGAAGTCGAAGCGGGCGGACTCCCGGGCCCTCCGGCACCAGAGGTGGAGCGTGGGGGGTGTTCGTGTACAAGATGAGGTTCATCCTGTTCAGCCCGGAAATTGAAAGCACCACCTCCGTTTCCGGGAAGAAGGATCGTGCGGAAGGCGGCAATCGAAAGCGCAAGGATGGCGAAAACGCACTTGGCCACGGCCGCCACGGCGCCTCCGCCTACCCTGGAGCCCGGAAGGTGGAGGTGCACGTGGAGGAGCTGTACAGCGGCGATCCCTGCCCAGGCCCCGAACTGCGACGGCACGGTCTACCCCCAAGCGGAGCCGCCCCTCCGATCCAGGTCCAGGCACTGGCCTACATCCGGGCCATGGTCTATTACTGCCAGAACCCGATGCTGAAGTAATTACCTTTGCCTGATAGCGGATTTCGACCGCGAGACAGTTCGTCGAGCCAGTTCACCTTGCTTATCTGCAGGCCCAGGATTTTTGTGTAGTCCAGGATCTGGTCGGACAAACCTGTGAACCCGTGGTCCCCGGGGCCGCCACACGCATTGGTCGTTGTCCAGGGCTTCCCAGCGCGGCCAGGGGCAGCAGAGGCCGGTGAAGAAATCCTCCTGGGTGGGGCAGAAGACCTTCCTTAATCATCTCCTTTAGAATGAGTTGGGATCCTCTGGATGTTATGGTTTCAGTTCTTTGAGGCCAGATCTAAATGTGGGTATTGAAATTTTTAATTATTGTTAAATAAAATATTGAATTTTAACAATGCTTTCTCCTCAAAATTCAAATAGACATTCTAATAATCTCTGCCAACGTTCCCTCGCACTACAGCCAACTAAAGGAGGGAACATGGCTCTCAAAACCGTAAGTGAAAGAATCGCTTTTATTAACAGCCTCGAACTGCCACCGGCCGAACACCGTCTTCGAAGAGCTCTCTTGGCAGCGCCAAGCCCTAAAGGACCTCAGGTCACGGACAACCAGAAAGGGGCTTTTTTGAACGATGGTGCCCTGGTATCTGCACTGGGAGGAATTCCAGCTCAGCATCAACAAGATGTTTTGGATTCATTCCTATTAGCCCAGCTAGTTGCTAATAAAAAATGCGACAGGGAAACAGATCCTATCTCTTGGTATAAAAATTATTTGGATGTTCTTGGAAATACCGGATGGGTTATTGGAAATACACAATTTACAGATTATGACGCAAAGGGAAGTACTGTTATTATGGAAAAAGCAGTGCTTGATTTATTAGCGACAATAGTTGCTGGAGGTGTTGCGGGAGGTACAGCAATTTTGAGCTTAGTCACGCAAACGATCAATTCAATGAAGAGTCTAGCGGATTCTGATGGTCGTATCACTTTGTGGGATAGCGCAACCCATACCTCTCACGCCGGCAATTTTCAAATAGTAGCGTTCCAGGAAACCAACAATGTCATTTCTTCTACCATCGGTTGTTTTTATTTTAAAACAACTGAAGATGTCAAAAAAATTCTCTGGTTTACGTTTTCATCATCCGAGATGAAACTTAAACAAAGTGGACAAAACATTATTCTTAACCAGGGCACATATTCGGAGATAAGGGACTCAGTGAAGCAAAAACTTTCTTCTTACAGGAACACTTATATCTCAAATCTTGATATTTAATAATTTTAAAACCCCTCACTGATCTTCCACGGGTGGGCGAGGGAGTTCTTACATCGCGAAACTTATCAAGGGCTTGAGAGAGCTTGAGCCAAATGGATTTCATGCCTTTCGCATGAAATTGGCCAAGTGCTGTTCCAGTGGGACAACTTCTGAATCGTCCAGGAACTTCCTATTCCATCTTCCCAATGGACTGCCTGCGGGATCGAGTCCAGACCGTACGTGTTTTGCAATTCTCCTGGCCAATCCAACCATGGCGTTTCCAGTTGGAGGTCCGGATACTCCCGGAAGACCCACAGCGGCCGTAAGAACAAGTAAGTCGCCGGCAGCGTATTCTCACCCGTGCTCGGGAAGGCCAGCGCCACGTTGTTGGGCAACTGCTTCAACTCATCGATCTCCACGAACGGCTTCTCCTCCGCCGTCACGGTGCGGGTCGAGGACATGGCCAGCCCCTTGTTCACGAACCCCCCCTGGACATAGGAGAGGTCTGATGCCCGTCCTCCTTCTGTGACACTCAGTTGGGTCTTGGCGATGTCCTTGGTCCCGGCCTCCTTTTGGATGATCTCCATGGAGTGCAGGTCGGACTGGCGCAGGTAGATGTGGGTCATGGAATTCTGGAAGTAGGTCTCCGCAGCCTTCTCCTTGCCGGGCGCGAAGGCCTCCAGGATGGAGTTGTGCGACTGGGTCAGCTCCCAGCAACTGGCCCGCTTGGACCGGCACAGGGCCTTGAACTCGTTGTCCTGGGGCGTGGCGCTGGTCTGGCACTCGTCGGCCATGAGGAAGGTAGGGCAATAACCGACGGCCTCCCCGAACCGCGGCGGCACGATCAACTTGCCCTGCGCGTCCACTGCCCCGCGGCGCAGCATCGCGTCCTGCCACTGGGACTTGAGCGAGACCTGGATGAAGGAGGCGGCGTCGAACCAGCTCACCTTGCTCATCTGCAGGCCCAGGATCTTGCCGTAGTCCAGGACCTGGTCAAACCCGGTGAACACATGGTCCTGGGGCCGGACAAGGCCCCGCTCATTGTCCAGATCCTCCCTGTGCGGCCAGGGGCAGCACGGGCCGGTGAAGAATTCCTCCCGGGTTGGGCAGAAGACCTTCCGCAGTTCCGGATACTTGAACATGTCGATCCCGGCCTTGGCGCAGCTCTCAAGCGACCCCCTCAGGTTGAGGCTCATACCTTCCCGACGCTTCTGGATGGACCGCCAGCGCCGCTCCACCTCCAGGATCCGCTCAGGATCGTGGGCCAGACGGTTCAGGGCCTTCTCCTGGAGCTGGTCCTGCAGGTCGTCGTTGATGAGCACCTCCAGGTACTCGAACAGGGTGTAGTAGCCGGTGGCGTCGTCCAGGAGGGCCAGGTAGTCCATCACCAGTTCCTTGGGCGCCGCCTCCCAGAAGGGGTCGACGCTGGTGGCCCCCCGGTTGAAGTTCTTGATGATCCAGCCCAGCTGGTAGCCCACCGCCCACGGGGCCAGATTGGGGTTGTAGATGACGTTCCATACCAGGTTCCCACCCGGGCCGACACGGAGGATGTCCTGTTCCCGCCCCCAGTCCCGGGCGAAGGCCTCGGCGGCCTGGACGAAATCCCCCTTCTCGTCCAGCAGCAGCCCGCTGTACTTCCATTCCTCCTCCCGGATCCGTCCATCGGGCATGCGGACCTGCACCGGCCGGCGGAAGCCCAGCATCTGCCTCAGGCAGGGGTAGGCGACGGCCGCGGTCTTCCCCGACCCGATACCTCCCGTCACGAAGACCCCGGTGTACTGAGCCTCCTCCGGCAACGTCAGCCACCGGGGCTTGAGTTCCGAATCCCGTTCCGAAGGCACCCGGGCCCCGTCCCGGGCCTGCAGTTCGCCCAGAATGACGGTGAAGCCCTCCCGGGTGTAGGGCCAGGGCGGCAGGGGCAGCTTCTCCTGCTCCAGGTCCTTCTTGCGGGCCTCCCCCTTCTCCAGCCGGACAAGGGTGAGCCTCGCGAAGTTCCGGACCACCCGGGTCAACCACAGGGCGTTGAGCACGAAGCTGGCCACCGTGAGAACCAGGTAAACCATCCCGGCAGTGGCCGCGTCGGGATGAACCCACAACCCTGCCAACCGGGCTGTCCGAAATGCCGAGCAGATCAGGGCAGCGGGCCTGCCCATCTACCTGGAATGCGGCGACAACGATTCACTCCTATTCCAGGACGGGGCCGAATTTCTCCACCGGGTGCTCTGGGACCTGGACCTTTCGCACGAGTTCAGGCTGACCGCCGAGGCCGACCATGTGGGCCCCACCCTGCTGCCGCGCCTCCGGGCCGCCTTCCTTTGGCTCGGGGAGCGCCTGGCGCCGCCCCAGCCAGGACCCCAGGGGGAGGCTGAGCGTGCATGGTCCCAATGGCTGGCCCAGGGCGGCACTGACCCAGAGCCGGCGATGCCCCTGGATCCCGGGACCAGAACCATGCTGGAGGTCTTCCATCGACAGATGGCTGCGCCCCGGGCCCGTGCGGCTCAGGAGGACCCCACCACGGACCGAAGGTTCGGTCTTCTGCCGCCCACGGCCCTCTGAGCATGGCGCTTCCAGGCGCCTTCATGGGGATTTCCCCAGCTGATGCCGGTGCCTTCACGACATTGAGGCGCCAATCTGCAACCGCAAAGCGGCAGGAGAATGACCATCGCTCAGGCGCACCTCCCTGTGGCTATGGAAGCAACTAACGGTCTCGTTTCTTGCGGGAGGCACGGGGAGCAACTGGCGCTTCCGCCAGTGAAGCCATTTCCCTCTCCAACTCGGCTCGGAGTTCTTCCTCAGTGGGCAAGTGCAGCTTGTAACGGCTGGCAAAGATCTTCGGATCGTCCTTGCCCAGCACGAAACGGACCACCGCGTCGTTCTTGTCCGTGCAGAGGATGAGACCCAGGGTGGGATTGTCCCCGGCCTCGGCCACTTCCTTGTCGTAGTACCCCACGTAGAGCAGCATCTGCCCGAGGTCGCCATGGGTGAGCTTGGCGGTCTTCAGGTCGATCACCACGTAGCACTTCAGGCGGGTGTGGTAGAAGACCAGGTCCGGGTAGAAATGGTCCCCGTCCAAGGTGATGCGCTTCTGCCGGCCCACGAAGGCGAAACCGCTCCCCAGCTCAAGCAGGAAATCCTGAAGCCTGGTGATCAGCGCTGTTTGCAGTTCGGACTCCACCAAGCGATGGGACTCCGGCAGGTCCAGGAATTCCAGGACGTACGGATCCCGTATGGCATCCACCGGCCGCTCCACCTGAATGCCCTCGTTGGCCAAGGCCAGGACGCCCTTCTTGTCCCGGCTCTTGGCCAGCCGGAAGAATAGCAAGCTGTCGATCTGCCGTTCCAGCGCCCGGGCACTCCACCCATTCCGGATGGCTTCGATCTCGTAGAAATCCCTGGCGTCCCGCTGGTTCACTTTGAGCAGGGTGCGGTAGTGGGTCCAGGACAGCGAGGTATGGAGCTTCCCTGGTTTCCAGCCTGGTTCCTCCTCGAATTGGCTACGCAGTGCGTGGCCAATTGGGGTTACTGTTGAAATGTTTTGGCCTATCGATTGGCTACGCGATGCGTAGCCAATCGGAACCAGATCAGGATAGGCAAGGTAGAAAGCCCGCATGAATTTAAGCCCGGGCGCGGAAAACCCGCTGCCGTATTCCATGTGCAAGGCGCGGGAGAGATTCGCGATCAGCTCTTCCCCATAGCCCGCTCGGCGTTTCCCGGCCTGCTGGGCTTCGACAATCTGCCTGCCTATGAGCCAGTGGGCCCGGATCATGGCGGTGTTGACCGTGCGTGCGGCGTAATTGCGGGCATCTTCCCAGATCTCACGGACCGCCAAGAGAAGGTGGGGATCAGCGGTGGCTGAGGTCTCTACCATCCTGGGCGTCCTGGGTGTCATTGGCCTCATGCGGTGCTCTCCTCACCCATGGGATGCGCTCTGGCCCGGAAACGTCTGTGCGCAAGCCCTCCGGCAAAGAAGCCGCCGCCCGAGCTGTTCTCAACCTCGAAAACCTCCTCCCGGATAATGCGTTCCGTGGCCTCGCCCAGGTAGTCCTGGAGTGCGTCCGCCAACTGGGTGAATTCGGGCCAGAGAAGGTCATCCACGAAGCTGGGCACGTCCACCAGCGTGACCGTCGTCCGGCGCTGGCCGTGGCAGCGGTAGGGATTCAACCCATAACGGCTGCACAGGGCCAGGAAGAGCCGAAGGTGCCACCCGTCCCCCAGAGTGAACTTCATCTCCACTGGGCGTTCCTGGGCCTCGAAGCACTTGAGCTTCTCCAGGATCCGGTCCCGGGCCGCCATGGCAGCCAGGCGCTCGCCGTGGGTGGCGGCCCCGGCGAACAGCGCTTCGATCTTGCGCAGCTTGTCCCGCAGTTCCTGTTCAGTGGTCACCGCCGCTCCCCGCCTTCCACCTTCAAGGATTCTTCGGTGGTCACCTTCGTCCTTCCTCTTCGTCGGTGTAGTCCTGCCAGTCCCGCTTGGCGCGCACCTCCGGCAGGATGAAGCGCACCCCCTGGTTGTCGGACGGATTCATCCACAGCATCCGCTCGAAGACCCCTTTCGCCTCCCGGAAAAAGCCCAGGCGCCACAGGCAGAGGCCAGCCCCGTGCAGGCAACGGAGGTACGGCCGGTTGCCGAGGCAGCCCCAGGGCAGCACCCCGGCGAAATCCGGGCCCAGCGAGAGCCGGCCGATGCCGACCCCCACGTGGTAATGCAGCAGGGCCCGCGCCGGCCGGCGTTCGAAGTGGAAGGCGCCCAGGTGGGCGTGGGCATCCAGGCACCGGAGGTCGGCATGGCAGAGCGCCTCCAGCAGCCGAAGGGCCTCGACCCGCCTGCCCGAATTCCAATGGCCGATGGCCTCCTGGATCGGATCCGAATCCCAGTCCTCCGGATCATTCCCCGGCAGGCAGGCTTCCAGTACGAAGGACGGGCGCGGCCCCCGGGCGACAATCGGCCGCGCCCAGCGCGCCAGCGGCTCACCCTCGTCGCCCCAGTATTCGTCCTTCGGATCCCAGGGTCCCCAGTCCTCCAACGCCAGCGGGACCAGGCCCAGGGCGGCCGCGTCGAGCCGGTTGGCCACCCGTTCTCCGCTCAGGTAGGTATTGCCGTTGTAGGCCCAGACTCGGTCCGGCTTGACGGTGAGGATCCGGCCGGGGACCACGTCCAGGCTCGGGTCGGCCCGCAGGGTGAGCACCCCTTCCCGGCCCTGCAGACGGCAGGTGGCGCCGGTGGTCTTGGTGGAGAGCACGACCAGGTCCACGGGACGGCCCAGGGAAACGTCGGCGACTGCGGCCTTCGGCTGCTGGTGGTGGAGTTTCCGGAGCCGCACCGAGTAGGGGAGGCGGATGGGGGGAAATGGGGTGATCATGGCTGCACCGGTTGCCCTTGTGACGCTCCCCGGCGGGATGCGGTTCGGGTTGCCCATCCTTTGGCGGTTGAAGGGATGCGCGACACAAACGGCCGTGGGTTCCCTGCGGCCTGTTGAAGATCCAGGGGGCCCTGGGGACCCAACTCTACGATATTCGGCCTCAGCGACATGCGCGAGGCCATCTCGAGGATCTCGCGGCGCTCGATCATGGTTGCGCCCCCATCTCCCACCCTGACGGGATCCAGACGCGCCAGCGTGTCACCAGCTTCGGACAATCAAGAGCCGGGTCGAGCTTGACGTTGCCTTTCGTGAGCCGTGCACGGCAGGCCTCCTCCAGCCGTGTCTCGTGCCGCATCCCGGCGAGGAAACCCAGGCGCTTGAAGACGGCACCGTTCCCTAGCCGCTCGGCATATTCAATCAGCAGAGTATCGTCCCGATCCTTGTGTTTGAGGTATTCGGCGAAGCAGTCGGCAATCTGCCGGATCCCACCACCAAGAGCCGGGTCGTCCAGCAGGTCCACAATGGTTCGTGGCAGGTCCGACACCATGACCTTCGTGCGCCGGCGCCAAACCGCCCTGGTGCCGAATATCTTGCGCTCTTGAACATGCTTGAGGGTGAACATCGCGCCATGGAACCGCTCTGACCTCTGGCGGATGGATTGGGCTGTCACCACGACGATGTCGTTAAAGATCTGTTCCGTAAGATCCCAATGCTCCGCCGCTGAGCGTCCACCGATATAGGCGGGCGTGAACAGTCGAGGCACCAGGACCCAAGGGTCATCCAGGACTTGTTCACTACGCATCGTGTCGAGCGTAACGGGCACATAAGCCCCACGCCGGACACGCCTCAGCCAACCCTGTGAGGTCCAGCGCGCCAGGGCTTTGGCCGCTGGCGTCCGATCGAGTCCCAGGATGCGAGCCGCGTCACTGACTTCAATGACATCTCCCGCACCCGCCATTAGATCGGCGAGTTTCTGGCGGCCCTCGGGGATCCCGGTATATGCCATTTGTTACAATTCCCTGGATTAATGAACTACTGCATCTATTCTATACTTTCTTCACTACATTACAAGTATATTTCGCATGTCGAAATTCATCAATTTGGAGAATTACGTCATATAGGATGAATGCAGGACTCGAAGCCTTGGCGGGCTCAGCGCTGCCGCGGATCCACGAAGGGCAGAAAGATGGGAGGAAAGGGGGTGATCATGGCTGCCAGCCTTTCTGCCACTGTGCTCTGGCCCGTTCCAGGAACGTGGGTCGCGGTTCCGGGGTGGCGCCGGCCGCCAACCGTTCGAAATCCTCCATGAAACCCAGCTTGCGCCGATGCTCGGCATTCCTCTGGTCGTCAAGCCTGTGCTGTCTCCTGGACCTTGAGGGCAGAGGCAGTTCCAGTAGCCCATGCAAGAACCTCGTCAATCTGGGGCGGCACTTTCGTTCGCGGGTCCGCAGCGATGAGCCGCCCCTTGATGGGCTTGCTTGGTGTCGAGTATGTCCCGCAGAGTTGGATATAATTTTTTTCTCCAAGGGTAGCTCTCACCACGGCTTCGTAGTCCTTATCCAACATCCACGCAGCATGAATAGAACCTTCAGGAGCAAGCCCAAGGAGTTCCTTGTTGCAGGCTTCCTCCTTCTCTCGTTCAGAGCTGAAGTCCTTGGAATCCCGGTCGAAGAGGATGCCTGTCGGGATACCGAATGAAATCGCAACTTCTGCCATTGCCTTAAGGCTCTTTTTCCCGCCGACTTCAACGATGGTGACACCTGCCCTGTCCAGGTCGATCCTGAGTTTTTCAGCAAAAGCGGGAAGAGCCAGCTTCTCCGTGTCACCCTCGACGAAAAGCACGCGCTTGGCGAAAAACAGTTCGTTCCGTTCGGGGTCAAGCTCCTTCCTGAACTTCTCTCTCAGCATTGGCGTCAACGTGATGTCAGACGCCGTGACCTCGGGAATCTCTCATCATCGGAATATTCACCCGTCGGCACGTTTAGTACCAACTTGGTCCTTGAGTCGACCATGGAATGCCGAGGCACAGAGCCGACCAGCCTCATGGTCCGGGGCATCCCCGTGGGTACGGCCCGTATCTTGAATACATCTTCCAGCCTCTGGACAATAATGAATCCATACCCAATTGGAGGTCCAGTGTTGGTGCCTCGCCATTCTGCCAGGATCGTCTGAATGCGCGCCCAGGATAAGAGCCTCTTCCTGAATATCGATTTCGAGGACTTCTTCCGGCCCCTGGCAGCATGCTGTTCGTCCCCCGACGGATCCCCCACGATGGACCAAAAGGCTTTTATGAACGCCGGTGCACAGGAATTGAGGCAGTTGATCCTGCGGTTCCGGTCGCTCATGCAGGTTCTGACCGAGGGCATCCTCGTCCGCGGCAAGGCCAGAAAACTCGGGGCTTACAACGCCGCCGCGGAGAAGCTTCTGGGGGTGCGGCTCAGGGCCAGCCTTGCGACGACGATCCTGGAGAGGATTTGTAAGCCGTTCTCGTTTGCCCCGCCGACGGGCATCGGCACCGTGTCGGGGTCCTTCGGCATCATGGACTGGTCGCCGGGAATGCCCGCGGACGGCCTGCTGATTGCGGCGGACGAGACCCCCTACCAGGCGAAGGCACGGGGAAGGAACCTTGTCCAGATCGGCAGCTCCGGGAAGGGCCAGGCCCAAGACCAAGGCTGTGCGGAGAGCAAGGTGACCTCATGACCACGGAGGTAGGCCTCGATCCAACCGAAGCTTTCGAGTTTGCAAGGCTCGCGGAGCAGGTCAACCGGTGGCCGCCGTCCCAGACCTTGCGGGATCTCGGCATCGTTTTGCACGGGCTGTTCAACCCAAAGTTGGGTGTCCACCTCATCGGCTTGGACCTGGATCCCATGCCTACCGGAGGCGGGCGCCAACGTTGGATCGGCTGCTTTGATCAAGATGCCTGCAAGGAATTGGATTGGCCGGAGGGCCTGGATTTGGCACCGGAAGTGCCGTGCGCACCTGAAACCAACCCGAGATGGGGGAAGGAGATGCACACTCTCGGCGTGCAATCCATGGTGTCGCTGCCCCTGGTCTCCCAGGGCTCTTCCGTCGGTCTCCTGCTCCTTGGGTCAGCGGATCCGAAAGCTTTCATGGATGAATCCCGCGCCATCCTCAGGGCGAGCGTCCGCTTCTCTGGCCATTGCTGTGCCATCCAATATCGCCAACTGACGTTGGTAGCCGTTGCCAACCACTTGAGTGCCGAGCGGGACCAGAACCAGATGCTCTTGGAAATCACCAACATCCTCGCCAATGAGCGGGAGCCGAGGAAGCTGTTCCAGGCTGTCAACCGGGCTTTGCGCGCCCACCTGAAGCACGACTACTTGAGCCTGGGACTCCTGGATCCGGTCTCCGATACGGTCCACATCCATTTTCTGGACTTTCCTTCGGGGAAGGGCGTCATCCACGAAGACATGACCTACCCCCGCCCCATGGTTCCTTGGGCATCTGCCTTCGATACCGGCCGGAGCATTTACCTGGATTGGAAGACGATCCGGCGCGGGCGCCAGTTCTGGTCGGAGCAGTTCCAGGCCGAAGGCTTGAAATCCCTGTTTTGCGCTCCCCTGAAAGCGCGTGGCCGGGTCTTCGGCATATTGAATTTCGGCACGTTGAATTTCGGCAGCCTGAGGCCGCGCGCATTCGATGCACCGGAAGAAAGAGCGTTCCTGGAACGCATCACGGCCCAGGTCGCCATCGCCATCGAGAACGCGCTCGCCTACCAGGAAATCGAAGCATTGAAGGATCAGATCCTGGAAGAAAAGCTGTACTTCGAGGAGGAAGTCCGGCGGGACTTCACCGTCGACGAAATCATCGGGAACAGCCTGGCGATCAAGGAGGTCTTCAAGCAGATCCATTCCGTGTCCTCCCTCGACGCAACCGTCCTTTTGCTCGGAGAGACGGGAACCGGGAAAGAGTTGCTGGCTCGCGCCATCCATGAACGCAGTCCAAGGCGTGGGCATACCTTTGTCAGGGTAAACTGCGCCGCCCTTCCCGCCGGCCTGATCGAAAGCGAACTCTTCGGCCACGAAAAGGGAGCCTTCACGGGAGCGATAACCCAAAGGGTCGGGAGAATGGAACTGGCCCATCATGGCACCCTGTTCCTGGACGAGATCGGTGATTTGCCTCTGGAGATCCAACCGAAACTTCTGAGGGCCGTCCAGGAGAGGGAATTCGAACGACTGGGGGGGTCCCGAACCATCAAGGTCGATTTCCGGCTCATCGTGGCCACCAACCGCGATCTCGCGCGGATGGTGGAAGAGGGGACCTTCCGAAGCGACCTCTACTACCGGCTGAATGTCTTTCCGATCCATGTACCCCCGCTTCGCGAGCGGGTGGAGGACATCCCTCCGCTGGTCCGCCACTTCGTGCACAAGTTCGCTGCGCGAATCGGACGCCGGATCGATTCCATTCCAAAAAAAGCCATGGCCGCCATGGTGGGATGGCCATGGCCCGGCAATATTCGGGAACTGGAGAACCTGATCGAGCGGTCGGTGATCCTTTCCGAAGGGGGTGAGCTGAGGGTCCCTTTGAAGGAACTCAGGACCAAGGAGACCTATAAGGCGGCCAAAGAGACCCTGGCTGATATGGAGCGGGGAGCGATCCTCGAGGCCTTGAAGGCGTCAGGCGGGCGCGTTTCGGGTCCCGGAGGGGCGGCCGCGCAGTTGGGGCTGCCGAGGACGACGTTGCAGGCAAGAATGAAGAAACTCGGGATCAAACCCAAGTTCTCCTGAGCTTGGCAATTGCCCACCTGTGGGCAGATGCGGCCTTGGGAGAATCCATGCTGGTGGATAGCCTTAAGTAAATCAATAATAGCATTTCGGCATAAGGCTCGCTCTCTGGCTAGGAAGTCTTATCCCATGCACCTATGGTGTGAGGACAGCATAGGCCAGGATCCTCTGGCCAGTGACTCCCTTCCTGATGCCCCTGAACCTTCTCTCGAAGTGCCAACTTTTGGGTGGATCAGGCTGGGTGCCGGGCTTGACATCAAACCTTGGAGCGGAGATCTCGGTATGCTGAGAATTCATGTGGACAATTCTCCAGAGGAAGTGACGCTCCGGCTTGAGGGCAAGCTTGTCTATCCCTGGACGACCGAATTGGCCCTTGCCTGGGGCAGCCTCAACAACGGCCTCCCCGATGGCCATAAGACCCGGATCGACATTGGTGAGGTGTCGTACGTGGACGATTGCGGAATGATCCTACTGGAGGTCTTGAGGCGGTGGGACTGCGAGATCTTCGGTTCGGGGGTGGTCGCCACGGGGATCCTCGAGAACCTGGCCGGCGGGGATTCGGCAGGGAAGGCACCCTAGAAGGGCGATCCGGATTCTCCTTGGTGATCGCCGCCACGCCGCCGGGTCGGCGCGCTCAAAGGTCCACGCCCAGGCTTTCGGTGATCTTGACGGCGAGGTCCTCCGGCTTGAACGGCTTGCAGATGTAGTTCACGGCACCGGCCTTGATGGCCTGGATGACTTTGCCCCGCTCCGACTCGGTGGTGAGCATCATGACGGGGATCGGCTGGAAATCCGGATTGGCTTTGACCCGCCGCAGGAACTCGAAACCATCCATCTCCGGCATGTTCACGTCCAGGACAATGAGCACGACGTCCCTGTGGTGCCTGGCGAGGACCTCAAGCCCCTCCAGGCCGTTGGCCGCCTCCAGGAAACCATAGCCGAGCACGTCCACGGAGCGGCCGATGATCCTGCGCATCACGCCGGAATCGTCGACAGAAAGCACCTGTTGCATCCCACACCTCTCGTCAGGCAAGCCGGCAGCGGTAGTAGCTCCCGCCGGCGTGGCTCAACTGGGCAAAGTCCTCGGAGATTCCGCGCATTGACTCCACCGCGCTGATGATCAGATGGCCGTCCGGAGCCAGCAGCCTGGCGATCCCCTGGTAGATCTGCCGCTTGAAGGCATCGGAAAAATAGATGGCCACATAGCGCAGGAAAACGATGTCGAAGTGCCCCAGGGGAGCCATGGGATCCTGCAGATTGAATTTCCGGAACGTGACCAGGCTCTTCACCTCGTCATTGACCACCCAGATCTTCCCTTCCGGATGGAAGTAGCGGGCCCGGTGCTCCATCCCCAGGCCGCGGCCCAGGGCGGCTTCGTCGTAGCGCCCGTTCTTGGCAAGGAACAGGGCCGAGGGGGAGATGTCCGAGGCCATGATCTCGAACTGGTCCGGGAGAAGGCCTGGGTTCGCCCGGCAGAATTCCAGGATGGTCATGGCGATGGAATAGGCCTCCTGCCCGGTGGAACAGGCTCCGGACCAGATCCGGATCCGGTACCGGTTCCCGGCCCGGAGCTCCGCACCCAGCGAAGGCAACAGCTTGTCCTTCAGGATCGCGAACGGGTGGGCATCGCGGAACCAGAGCGTCTCGTTGGTGGTCATGGCGTCCACGATCCGGTCCCTGAGCCGCTGGTCCGGGGCCCTGGCCAACAACTGGCAAAACGCCCCGTAATCCGCGCACCCGTTCTCGGTCAAGAGTCCGACCAGGCGGGTCTCGATCAGATAAGCCTTCTCCTCCCCCAGGACGATCCCGGACGACGCTTCGATGAGGTCGCGCAGCAGCTTGAACTCATGGGCGGCGATGGCCTCCTGCATCACTGGCTCCGGTTCTTCCGGACCAACTGGAGAATCCGATCGGCGAGCTGGTCCAGGGGAACCTGATCATCGGACAGGCCTGCCTCATCCACGGACAAAGGCATTCCATAGACGATGCAAGTGTCCTCGCTCTGGGTGAGGCACCGGCAGCCGCGCCGTTTCATGGCCCGCACCCCCTCGCACCCGTCGTTGCCCATACCGGTCATGACCACCGCCAGCATGTTCCCGTCATACTGGGCCGCCAGGGACCGGAACAGCACATCCACCGAGGGCCGGCAACTGTTCTCGGGCGGGCCCTCATTGAGTCCGATGATGGCGGCCCCGGCCCCTCCGCCGCGCTCCGCCAAGCGCCTCACGACCATGTGCCTGCCGCCCGGGGCGATGAACACGCACCCCGGCAGGACCGGTTCGCCATCCTGGGCCTCCCGCACCGACACCTGCGACCGCTGGTCCAGGTGCTCCGCCAGAGAGGCCGTGAACACGGGTGGCATGTGCTGTACCAGCAGGACGGGCACCGGGAAGTCCACCGGCAGCCTCGGGATCACCTCCGCCAGGGCGTTGGGGCCGCCGGTGCTGACCCCGATGGCGACGATGTCGATCCTGGCCGGAACCGCGGCCACCCGGAGGGCCCTGGAAGGAGGCGGCAGCCGCGGCGCCACGGCGGGGGAGGAGGGCGGGGCCGTGGCCCGGGCAACTGGCCCGGGCGCGGCCCGCCCGGGGGTGGCCGGGCCCGGGTGCAGGTTGATCCGGGTCCGGACGTGGCGGACCAGGGGTCGCAGCTTCTCCCTGAGCTCGTTCCGGCTGGCCTCCAGGTCGGCGCCCTCGGGTTTGCGCAGGAAATCCAGCGCCCCCAGCTCCAGGCATTGCATGGTAACCTGCGCGGAGCCCAGGTTGGTGCCGCTGACCATGACCACGCTGGTGGCGGGATGAAGCCGGCGGATCGCCTTCAGGGTCTCCAGGCCGTCCATCTCCGGCATCTCCACGTCCAGCAGGACCAGGTCGGCTGGCGTCTGCTCCAGCTTGGCCATGGCCAGCCGGCCGTGGGGGGCCGTGCCCACCAAGGCGGCGTCATTCATGGATTCCACCACTTCGCTGAGGATGCGTCGGTAGACGACGGTGTCGTCCACGATGAGCACACGAAGCTTGGGGTCGTTCATAAGGTGGAATGACCCCAGGTCAAACGGTGAACTTGGCAACGCCTGCCTTCAGTTTTTCGGCGAGCCGTGCCAGCTCCTTGGCGGCGACAAGGGTGTCCCCCGCGCCCCGGGTGGTCTCCTTGGCCGCTCCACTGACCGAGTTGACGCTGCGGGCCACTTCGTTCATGCCTTTGGACGCTTCGGCGGCATTCTTCGCCACATCCGTCGTCCCGACCGCGAGTTGATTGATGTTCTTAGCGATTTCCGTGACGCCCATGACCGCCTCCTGGACGTTCCGGGACACCTCGTTGGTGCCGGTGGCGGCCTCCTGGACATTCCGTGCCACCTCGTTGGCCCCCCGTGCGGCCGCGCCTACGCTCTTTGAGATCTCGTTGGTGGTCGCGGTCTGCTCCTCGACGGCAGTTGCGATGGTCCCCGAGATCGAATTGATTTCGTTGATGACGGAGACGATCTCCTCGATGGCCTTCACGGCGGCGTCCGTGTTGTTCTGCATGCCTGAGACCTGGGTCCGGATGTCTTCGGTGGCGGAGGCGGTCTGTTTGGCCAGTTCCTTCACTTCGTTGGCGACCACCGCAAAGCCGCGCCCCGCCTCGCCAGCCCGCGCCGCTTCAATGGTGGCGTTGAGGGCCAACAGGTTGGTCTGGGCGGCGATGCCCTTGATCATGTCCACCACTTTGCCGATCTCCTGGGCGCTGCGGCCCAGCTTGTCCACCGTCTCCGCCGTTGCATCGGCGGCCTTGGCGGCGCGTCCGGCCACACTGGCGGCCTGCCCGGAATTCTTGGCCACCTCGTTCAAGGAGACGCTCATCTCCTCGATGGCCGTGGCCACGGAGTTCACCGCACTTGTCATGTTTTCCGAATGGTTGGCGATGGTCTTCATGTTGGCGGAGGTCTGTTCCACCGCCGCGGCCACCGAGCGCAAGTTGGCGGACACCTGCTCGGAGGCGCTGGCCACCGTGTTGGCGTTCGCGCTGATCTCTTCGACGCCCGCCGCCATGGTCTTGACGTTGGCGCTGGCCTGTTCTGTGCCCGCGGCCGCGTTGTTGGCCTGACTGGTCATCTGCTCCGCGCCGGACGCCATGGAGTTGGAGACCGAGGTCAGTTCCTCAGCGGAACTGGCGAGCGTGTTGGCGTTGCTGCCGATGTCGGCCACGGTCTGGGCCAGCTTGGTAGCGGTATTGTTTACCGCGTTGCGCAGTTTCTGCAGGTCGCCTCGGTACTCGCTGGAAATCCGAACGGTGAGATCGCCCTGTTCCATGGCCCCCATGACCCGCTGCACTTCGTTGATGGGCCCGATGACGGAATCCAGGGTTTCGTTGACTCCCTCGATGACTTTGCGGAATTCACCCTGGTGCTTGGAGGCGTCGGCCCGGGTGGCCAGCTTGCCCTCCACTGCGGACTTGCTCAGCATTTCGGCATCATTGACGAGGCTCTGGACGGATTCAAAAAGCTTGATGAAAGCTGGCAGTAGATGATCCTCTTCGGAACGTTTACCAAGTTTTTTTATTTCAGGAAGATCTGATAGCTTCCCCTCGCTGATGTTAAGGATCATATTGAGTATGCTGGCGATCCGGTTTTGTACCGAGTTGACTGCGGAAGCGACCTCGGCAAAAACACCTTGATGCTTGCCTTCGATTTTCTTGGTGTAATCGTTGATGGCCATTGCTTGCAGGACCTGATTGGCCTCCACCAGCCCTCCCAAGCCGTCGATGCAGGCATTCACGTTGTTTTTCAACGTGTTGAAATCGCCATTGACGGTTTCGGTGATCTTGGGCGGGATGTCACCCTTGCCAATCCGGTCCACATAGCCGGCAACCACGTTGAGGGGACCTGTCAACGCGTCCAGGCAGTCGTCCACACCCTGGATGACCTTTTGGAACTCGCCCTGGTGTTTGGTGGCATCAGCTCGGGTGGCCAGCTTGCCCTCCACTGCGGCCTTGCTGAGCAGTTCGGCCTCGCTGACCAGATTCTGGATGGATTCCAGGAGCTGGATGAAAGCTGGTGTCATTTGATCGTTTTCGGAACGCTTGCCATTTGCTTTTAGATCTGGAAGTTCTGCCAGTTTGCCTTCACTGATATTAAGGATGATGCGGACGGTGCGGGCGAACCGGCTTTGCACCACATTGACGGCGGAAGCAACCTCGGCAAAGACACCCTGATACTTGCCTTCGATTTTCTTGGTGTAATCATTGACGGCCATTGCTTGCAGGACCTGATTGGCCTCCACCAACCCTCCCATCCCGTCGATACAAGCATTCAAGTTGTTTTTCAGGGTGTTGAAATCGCCTTGGTAGGTGTCGGTGATCTTGTTCGGGATGTCGCCCTTGGAAATGCGGTCCACGTAGCCGGCGGTCACGTTGAGGGGAACGATGACCGCGTCCAGGATGGTGTTCAGGCTTCCCAGGACGATCGCATCCTCTCCGGTGAACTGTTGGGGATGCGCTCGTATGGATAGATCACCGGCCTGGACGGCCCTGGAGATCCGC
The DNA here is from genome assembly GCA_049508835.1 of Holophaga sp. GTDB lineage: Bacteria > Acidobacteriota > Holophagae > Holophagales > Holophagaceae > Mesoterricola. Next base: position 24,676 of record JBELAL010000008.1, read on the forward strand.
TCCATTTCTTCCCCTAGATTCGGGCCCTTGACGAGTGTGACGGTTTCCGGGTCGAGGACGGCTGTGGCGACTCCTCTGCTTGAACCAGGTTTGGATCCTGCTTTCAGGTTGGCCATGATGATGCTCCTTGCTGGGACGGGTGAATGGAGGTGCGGTCAGGTGCGAATCGTTCAGTTCCCGTGCAGCACCCCCTGGAGGTCGAGCAGGGCGAGCAGGCCGGAGTCAGCCTGGATGACCCCGCAGAGGAGCCTGCCCTCGGCTTCGGTCACGTTGGCGGGCGCCGGCTTGGTCTGGCCCACGTCGGCCTCCACCACGTCGCCGATGCCGTCCACCAGGAAGCCGGCCATGTCCTCGCCCCCGCCCTGGTCCGTGGAACGTTCCCGGGCCGGCAGGGCGGATTCTCCTCCGGCGAGGACCACTACGTGAGATTCGCGGGCGTCCGGACGGTCCTGGATGTCCAGTCGCACCGCCAGATCGAGGATGGTCACGATCTGTCCCCTCAGGTTGATGAGGCCGCGCACGTGGGGGGGCGCCAGGGGGACGGGGGTGATTTCGCAGGAGCGGATAATCTCACGCACGGACAGGATCGGCAGGCCGAAGCGCCGATCGCCCAGATAGAACGTGGAGTACTGGGTCATGGTTTTCTGCCTCCGGCCGCGGCCAGGACCACTTGAATGGGATCCAGGAAGAGAGTCATGTGCCCCTGGAGCACGGCCGAACCCAGCAGGCCGGGTCCATGGATCTCCACCGGCTTGAGTTCCGCCTCAACGTCCAGGGCGTCGATGATGTTGGTGATGAGGATGCCTCCGGAGGTCCGGCCCGAGGCGTCCTCCGAGTTGGGGATCACCAGGTACAGTTCCTCGGTGTCTATGTTCAGAGGACTTACGGCCATGTGCTGGTCGAGTCGGATCAGGGGCAGGCTGTCGCCTCGGTACCCGATGTACTCCCGTTCTCCCAACCGTTCGATGGAGGAGGGTCGGATCTGCTCCAGGCGCAGCACCTTGTCCTGGGCCACGGCGAACCGCTCGCCCCGCCCGGATTCGAACAGGATGATCGAACGGCGGAGGGATGCCTGGAGTGCGTTCCGCCGCTGCTGCTCTTCCTGCCGGCTCCGTTCCTCGGCCTGGAGGTCCGAGAAATGGAGTTTCGCCTCGGCCGCCAGGCCCGCCGAGTCCAGGATCAGGATGACCCGCCCGTCGCCCAGGATCGTCGTCCCCGAGAAGCAGGCCAGGCCTTCCAGGAATTTCGAAACGGGCTTGACCACGATCTCCTCGAAATCGTGCAGGTCGTCCACCAGGATCCCGTACTGGTTGCCGCCGAACTGCAGGACCACCACGTGGTAGTCGCCCCGCCAGTCCTGCCGGCGCTCCGCCTGGTCGCGCCTGCCGCCCGCGTCCGCGGGCGGCGTCTTCCCCGTGGGGGCCCGTCGGTCGGCCAGGGCCACCCGGCGGTCCGGAAGATTCGCATCGCTCCCGGGTGGCTGGAAGACCCTGGAGATCCCCAGCACGTCCGCCAGGCGGACCAGGGGCAACAGCTTGTCCCTCAGGCGCAGCACTTCCGCACCCTGGACCCGTTCCACCCGGGTCTTGACCTCCTCGGCTCTGATCCAGACCAGTTCCACCACATCCACCTGGGGAATGGCGAAGCGCTGGCCTTGGACCCCGACGATCATGGAGGGCAGGATGGCCAACGTGAGCGGCAGCCTGAGCCGGACCGAGGTGCCCATGCCGGTCTGGGTGTCCAGGTCCACCGTTCCGCCCAGCTTCTCGACGTTGGTGCGGACCACGTCCATGCCCACGCCCCGGCCGGAGAGCTCGGAGACCTTCTCTACCGTGGAGAAGCCCGGCACGAACACCAGGTTTATCCGTTCCCGCTCTGAGAGCGTTTCCGCCAAGGCTGGGGCGATCAGTCCCTTCTCGACGGCCTTCCGAACCATCTGCTGCGGGTCGATTCCCCGCCCGTCGTCCTCGATGGCGATGTTCACCTGGCCGCCTTCATGGTAAGCATTCAGGACGATATGCCCCGTGGGGTTCTTGCCGACTCGCTTGCGCTCCTCCGGTGCCTCGATGGCATGGTCGGCGCAGTTGCGGATGAGATGGGTGAGGGGATCCGCGAGCAGTTCCACGATGCTCTTGTCCAGTTCCACCTCCGCGCCGCGGATCTCCAGATCGATCCGTTTGCCCATCTGGTGCGACAAGTCGCGGATGATCCGGGGGTAGCGGTTGAAAAGGCTTCCGATCGGCTGCATGCGGGTCTGCATGGCGGCTTCCTGCAGTTCGGTGGTCACCTGGTTGATGTTCTGCAGAATATCGGCCAACCCGGGGAAGGACTGGGCATGGGGGTTCATGGTCCGAAGCAGTTGGTTCCGCCCCAGCACCAGCTCGCCGGCCAGGTTCATGAGCTTAGTCAACAACTCGACCCGGACCCGGAGGGTGTCCGTGCCGGCATCCTTGGAACCCTTTCCCAGGGCACCCTCTCCGGCATTTTCGGACCGCTCCTCGACGGGCTTAGGAACCTCCCCCGGAACCGCTGGCTGGGGTACCAGCTCCGGCGTTTGGTTAGGACCCTGGTCAGGCCTGGGCGGAAGAGCCGCCTTAAGGGCCGCCATGTCCATACGCTCGATCTGCTCCAGAGGCAGCTTGAACGCAAGGGCGAGCAGATCCGGTTCGAGCACGGTAGCGAACAGCACGGTGACGCAGAGGTCCTGTTCCAGGCAGTCGTCCAGATTGCCGATGGAAGATAGGTCCAGGAAAGCGTTCATGACCTGGCCCACCGAGACCGCGTTCTTGATGAAGGCGAGGGGCGATTCCCAGTGGGCATCCAAGTCCTTGTGCAGGTATGCCTTGGCGTGGAACAGAGTCATGCCCCGCTTGATGGCGGAGCGCACGGATTCGGCATCGAGATCGAACTGGCGGTTTCTCTCCCCGCCTTCCGGATGGGCCTCCACCCTGCTGCCCACGGCCACCCCTCCCCCTTCGAGGAGGGCCTTCAGCCGGGCCATTTCCGCGTCGATGGGCACCCCTTCACTGGCCTGGATATCCTCCAGCATGGCCCGGAGCCGGTCCAGACTCGCGAAGAGGGCGTCCATCAGGTCCGGGGTCACCTCCATGGACCGGTCCCGGACCTGCATGAGGACGCTCTCCATGATGTGGCTGAGGGACTTCACCGATTCGAAGGCAAAGAATCCGGCGCCACCCTTGATGCTGTGGATCGCCCGAAAGACCCGGTTGATGACCTCCTGGTAGGTCTTCCCGCCTTCCTGCTCCATGACCAGAAGATCGGGTTCAATGGTGCTCAGGTGCTCTCGGCTTTCGGTCACGAATTCCGTGATGAGATTGTCGTCCGATAGGCTGACCATGGCTCATTTCTCCCGGATTTCGAAGATCTCGTTAAGGCTGAAGAACCTGAACAGCCTGAGCACCTCGGCGCTGGCCCCCTCCACGGAGAAGGCGAGCTTGTGCTCCACGCACGATTTGTAGAGACCCACCACCAGCGTGATGCCGAGGGAATCCACCATTTCTGATTTGCCCAGATCCAGCACCACCGCCTGCCCCGCCTTGCCCAGGTGCTCCTTCAGGGCAGCGCGCTGGGCGGTGACGTTGCTTGCGACCAGGGGGGTCAGCGCCGCCAGTCGCAGGGTCCCGCCCGTCAAGCTGGCGTCGAATGGATCAGGAATGGAGGCCATGGGTTGCTCCCTTCAGGTCGAAGTGGAATTCCAGCTCACCTCCGCACATCCGGAGGCCCCGGGTGACCGCCCGCAGAATGGCGACACCCCGGCTGCGTTCTGAATCAATGGCTTCCGGCCGCACGAAAGCCTCCAGGTTGAAACCGGGGCCTTCATCCACCACCCGCACCCGGGCGTCCGTCTCCGCGAGGAGGCAGGCAAGCGCGACGCGCTTGCCTGGATCGCTGCCATTACCATGTTCCATGGCGTTGCTGAGCGCTTCGTAAAGGGCGAGCTTCAAATCAAAACGCTTTTGTCTACCCAACTGCCGACCTTGGGGATGACGAGCCAACAGTGCATCCAACTCCCGGTCGGCCAGGTCCATGGAGGCGGCCAGGGAAGGGAGGACCAGCACCAGCTCGTGCGGATCTGGTGTCCAAACCGGCTGTTCGAGTCCCACCACCAGGAGGTCGTCCGGAATCCCGCCGCCGCCGTGCTGTCTGGCGGCCTCGCACATCGCCCCGAGGGCCTGCTCGACGGGGAGCCCCGCGGTCCCCTCCCATTGCAGGGGGACCTTGTCCCGGAAGAAAGCGCGGTCGGACGAAAGAGTGTCGAACAGGCCGTCCGTGCCGAACAGGACCCGGTCGCCGGGTTCCAGGACCAGGACTTTCTCATTCACCCGGAGTTCGTCGAAGAGCCCCAACGGCGTGCCCTTCAAGACGATGGGTTCGCTCCGTCCCAGCTCTTTCCGGCGCCAGACCCCGTAAGGATTGCCGGCATTGACCACATGCAGGCGCCCCGTGCGGGGATCCCAGTCCGCGGCCAGCACCGCGATGGGGATGTCGGGGAAGGGCCCGGACTGGATGTTCTGGTTCAGCCGGTGGAACAGGTCCTTGAGTTCCCCGCATTCAGGCACGAAAATCGCAAGCATGCCCAGGAAGGAAGCCACTGCGTAGCTGCTGAGCACCGAGTGCCCCGCCACGTCCGCCAGCACCAGCAGGGCGGTCCCGTCAGGGCGCCGGAGGCAGCGGAAGACATCTCCCCCAGCCTCGGTCAGGGGCTCGCAGATGGAAAAGATCGGAAGGTCCTTTTCGGGGACGGCCGTCATGACCTTGTGGGCCATTCTTACCGCCTGGGCCGTCTCCTCCAGCTGCTCCTTGTGGGCCCGGGACATGCCGCTTTGGGCCAAGCGGGCGAGGGTGGCCAGCAGGACATCGGAAGTGACGGGTTTCACCAGGAATTCGTTCACGTGCAGATGCAGGGCCTCGTTCCCCGCCTCGGCATCTTCCACCGAGCTGAGGATCACGACCGGGACATCCGGATCGGCCTTGCGGATCCTTCCCACCAGCTCCAGGCCATCCATTCGTGGCATGAGGATATCGGTGAGGACCATGCTGAAAGGCGAACGGCCCTGGGCTGCGACGAAGTGCTCCCAGGCTTCCTGGCCGTCCTTGGCTTCCTCGACCAGGTAACCCGCCTTGGTCATCCAGGTCTTGAGCAGGTTCCGGGTCGTTTTGCTGTCTTCGGCCAGGAGGACTCGCGGATGCCCATCCTCGTCCTGGAGGTTCTCGGCTTCCGGATAGGTCTCACGGGTGCCCAGAAGCCTGCGGGTGTCCATCACGCGCCGGATGGCTGCGCCGAGATCCTTGGCCATCAAGGGTTTTATCAGAGTCTCATCGAAGGTCACCGAGAGGCTCGGCATGGTTGTCAGCGTATTCACGGTTCCCGTGACCAGGATGGCGGGCATCCCGGGGCGGATCAGGCGGATCCTGCGGGTCAGCTCCGTTCCGGAATAGGTGGGCAGCTCCAGGTCCGTGACGAGCAGGTCGAACCCACCGGGCTGGGCGCGGAACACCTCGAGGGCATCTGCGGGGCTGGTCTTGGCTACGACCTGGTAGCCCAGTCCCTCCAGCCCCTGCTTGGCCAGGGCGGTGACGATGTCATCGTCATCCACCAGCAGGATGCGCTCCGAGCCGAGGACCTCCGGCTCTTGACTCGTCGATGGCTTGAGGACTGCCTCGACCCCGCAGGGAAGATACACCCAGAACGAGGTGCCCTTCCCCGGGGTGCTTTCCACCCGGATGTGGCCGCCGTTGGCGTGCACGATCCCATGCACCACCGAGAGTCCCAATCCTGTGCCCTCCCCGGCTTTCTTGGTGGTGAAGAAGGGTTCGAAGATCCGTTCGAGTGTCTGGGGGGCAATGCCTGATCCGGAATCCCGGATGCAGAGTTCCGCATATTGTCCAGGGGGGAGCGGCAGGCCGTCCGCTTCACCCAGTTCCCGTTCCCGCAGGCTCAAGGTCAGTCGCCCAGGCTTGGGTCCGATGGCCTGGCAGCCATTGATGGCGAGGTTGAGCACCACCTGGTGCGCCTGGGCCGGATCCCCGGCCACCCAGATGGAGGGATTGATCGCTTCCTTTAGAAGGATGTTCTTGGCCAGGGTGGATTTGAGTAGGCGGGCAGCTTCGCGGGTAACGGCGCTCAGGTCGAAAGGGATGCGCTTCCCCTCGGATTGCCGGCTGAAGCTCAGGATCTGCCGGTTCAATTCCCGTGCCTGCTGGGTCGCCTGGTAGATGATTCCCAACTTGGAGCGGATCGGGCTGTCAGGTTCCAGCTGCCATTCGATCATTTCGGAACAGGTGAGGATGGCGGTCAGGATGTTGTTGAAATCATGGGCCACGCCTCCGGCCAGTGCACCCAGGGAGTCCATCTTTTGGGCCTGGAGCAACTGGCGTCCCTGTTCGATCTCCCTTGTCACGTCCCGAAAAACCACCACCAGGCCGGATATGACGCCATCCATGTCCCGAACGGGTGAAAGGGACCCGTCCAATGTACGTTTCAGGCTTTTTGCCGTTTGAATGTTGTGCCGTCCCTTCCAGGGGATCCCGTTGCGCGCTTGGGTGATCATTTCAGTCATGTGGCCCGGGGCCTGGGGATCTTCGAGGATGGTGGTGATGAGCTCGCCGATAATGTGACGGTCGGTCAGGTCCAGAACCCGATGGAAGGATGGGTTCGCGTAGACCACCGTCCCGTCCAGCTCGAGGATGGCGGTGGCATCCGTGGTCTGTTCCAGGGCCAGGGAGAGGCGTTGCCGGGTCTCCTCCATCTGCCGGGCCATGGTGACATCCTCGACGCTGGCCATGAAATGGGAGACGACGCCCCGCTGGTCGAACACGGGTGCGATGGCAAGCTTCTCCCGGAACAGGAGGCCGTCCTTCTTCCGGCTGACCACTTCCCCGCGCCAGGTATGCCCGGAGGGGATGGTCTCCCAGATCTCTTTTAGGACCTCCGGGGGGGTAAGGTCCGATTTGAAAAGCTGTGCTTTTTGGCCCAGGACGTCCTCCGACGTAAAGCCGGTCATCCTGGTGAAGTTCGGGTTGACGAATTCAATTTCCCCAGAGGCGTTGGTGATCACCACCGTGTTGGGGGATTGCTCGACGGCCTGGGACAGCATCCGGAGCCCCGCCTCTGAGGCCTTCCGCGCGCTCACGTCCTGTTTGATGGCGATGAAATGGCTGATGGAGCCATCCTCCCCATGGACCGGCGTGATGGTCTGTTCTTCGATGTATTCGCTGCCATCTTTCCGGCGGTTGACCAGTTCCCCCTTCCACGCCTGGCCGGCCAGGATGGTGTCCCAGATCTGCTTGAACGCGGTGTGGTCCTGTTCGGCCGATTTCAGGATCTTGATGGGCTTGCCTTGGACCTCCTGGGCGGCATACCCCGTCAGTTCCGTGAATACCCCGTTCACCCATTCGACCACGCCATTGCGGTCGGTGATGGCGATGCCGTTTGCGGCAACCTCCATGGCCGCGTTCCGGAGGGCCAGTTGGGTCTCGACCTGTTTTCGCTCGTACATTAGGCTGGCCAGCGCTGCTACCTCGTGAAGGATCTGTAGATCCGACTTGGTTGGGCGCTCGGGCCGCCCTGCATATACCGAAAGGGTCCCCAGTACTTGGCCACCGGAAGTCAGAATGGGCTCTGACCAGCATGCCCCCAGGTCGGCTCTGGCCGCCAATTCCCGGAAGCGGATCCAGTTTGGGTGGTTCTGGACATCTTCCACGACCACCCTGGTCCCGGTGTAGGCCGCCTCGCCGGAACAGCCCACGCTGGGACCGATAGCTAGGCCTTCGAGGATATTGATGAAGAAATCGGGAAGGCCACGGTTGATGAGGTTGTGAAGGGTACCATGCTCAGCGTCCAGCCTCAGGATGGAGACCGGGTGTTCCGGCCAGATCTCCAGGATGTGGTCCGCGAGCATTTCATGCAAGGACTGCATGTTTTCCCCGGACAGGGACTCCAGGATGTGGATCCGCGTGGCCTGGAGCTTTTCCTGGCGTTCGCGCTCGGTTACATCGATCCCCATAGCCAAGATCTGTCTGATCCTCCCGTCGGTGTGGCGCACCACCCGGGTCCGCCACTCCACCTGGAGGACACCCCCATAGGCTGCCCGGATGGGCACTCGGAAAAGGGCGAAGCCGTGCTGGTCTGGCAGCTGGTGCATGGCGGCGGCCAGGGCCCCGTGGCCTTCCCGGGGCACCAAATGGAAAGGGAAATGCTTCCCGATGATCAGCTTTGGCCTGGATCCGACCGCCCGCTGCAAAGCGTGATTCACAAGGAGGACACGGCCATTGGGTGAAAGGACTACAAAATACGCGGCGCTCCCCTTCCCCCCCCTTGGCCACCCCGGCAAGCCCTCCAGGCGCGCGGCATCACAACCACCCACGAAGCGCTTCTTCTGGCGGTTTCCACCGGATGTCGCTGAGTCTGTCTGACGCCGGTCCGAATTGTCCATGTCCAGTGAGGACTCCGTGAGAATCGAGGGGGAACATCCTTCTCAAAGGCAGGGGTGGATTTACAAGGCCATGAAGGTCGCGTTTCTTGCACCACCGCGGTACGAAAGGACCCAGTGCCTTGGGGGGCGCATCCGGCCCGACAAAGCAACTCCAGCCCCCCAGAGGCGAGGACCGTACCAAACAAGAAGGGCATGTAACAAATGAGTTACGAAACTGATGCCATCCACTGACGAATCAGAGCTGCCCATATTCGGGCAAATGCCGAAACTCTGGATGCGACAGGAATAAAGATAGGATCGAACCTGGTGGGCAGGTTCTGTAGTCAACTTTTTTCGAGACGATGAATGCTGTTGCTGCTCCTCCCGAACGATTCGCAGTGCTGCTGGAGTTCACGCATGGTGAAGGGTTTGGCCAGCATGGTGACGTTCGGATAGGCCTCGACCAGGTCCTGGGCAGTCTGATCGGCCCGGCCCGTGGTGAGGAGGACGGGAACGGCCGGCAGCAGAGTACGAAGGCCCGGCATGGTTCCAGCCCCGCCAAGCCCGGGCATATTCAGGTCCAGGATCACCAGATCGGGCTGGAACCCTGCTTCCAGGATCCCCAAAGCCTCCTCGCCGCTCTGCGCCGAGGTGACCTTGTGGCCCAGCAAATCCAGGACCTCCCGCATAGAGCTCTGGATGAGTTCATCGTCGTCAACCAGAAGCACGTTCATCTTCCGGAGGGAGGACTCCGATCGCGGTTCGACTGCACATTCAGTGGACTGGACCGCAGGTTCATAGGCAGGGAAAAGAATTCTGACGCAGGTTCCTCGACCCGGTTCGCTCTGGATTTCAATCTGCCCTTGGTGAGCTTGCACGGTGCTGTAGACCAAGGGCAGGCCCAGGCCGGTACCCTTCCCGATTTCCTTGGTGGTGAAGAACGGGTCGAAGGCCTTTTCCAGGACTTCCTTGGTCATCCCACAACCGGTGTCCTTCACCAGGATTTCCACCCATCCTTCATCCAAGTTGCGACTGGCGAGGGTGAGCATTCCATTGGCCGGCATTGCATCCACCGCGTTGATGCATAGATTCATGAGCGCGTTGGTCAAGGCGTTCGGATCCCCGCGGATGGACCGCAATCCGGGCTGGAGGTCCATTTCAATGTGGACCTTGGCCAGCGTGGTGCGTTCCAACAGGTGTACTTCCTCCATGAGGATCGAGTTCAGATCGATTTCCCGATCCTCGACTGGGTTCTTTCGTACCAGGTTCAGCAGGCTTTTCAATACCTTGCCGCCCCGTTCGGCAGCTTTGATGATGGATTTGAAGGCCAGCTGCGCCTTGATGCCGGACGGTTGGCCTTCGACGTTGGCGGAGGCCAGTCCGAGGATGGCGCCCAGCACATTGTTCATATCGTGGGCGACTCCTCCTGCCAGGTTGCCGAGGCTTTCCATTTTCTGGGCTTGTTGAAGGCGGGCCTGGAGCTTGGTGTTCTCTTCTTCGGCCCGTTTGCGTTCGGTGATGTCCTGGACCAGCCCATCATAGGTCACCAGGATTCCTCTCTGGTCACGATGGGGGACGAAGGTGTTTCTTACCCATCGCAACTCCCCGTTTTTGCGGATGATGCGGTGTTCCATGGGCGGTGGGTCTTCGCCGGCGAGAATCCGCTGCACTTGATCCTCCACTGCCGGACGATCCTCATTCGTGACCATGCGGAACCAGAGGAAGGGGTCGTCAGCGAATTCCTTCGCCTGGTATCCGGTAACAGCCAGGCAGCCCGGGCCATGCAGTGTCTTCACACTGCGTCCGTCCGTCAGGCGCACTGAATAGATATAGTCGGTGATCGCCTCCGTGATTCGTCGGTAGCGTTCCTCGCTCTCCCTGAGTTCATCCTCGGCCCGCTTCCGCTCGGTGATATCCCTGGACACGCCCAGTACCGAATGAATGGCTCCCTCGGCATCGAACTCCGGGATCAACCTGCAGTCGTGCGTGACCAACCCATTTGGGCCAAGGAATCCGAATTCTGTTCGCAAAGACTGACCCGTCAGGAAGACTTGCTCGATCCGGATTTCCCAGAATCTGCAGATATCATCCGCAAGGCCGCAATCCCGGTGAGTCTTGCCGAGAATGTCCGAGGCCCGGTTGATGCCCAGCATCTCCAACCCGGTTGGGTTGAGGTAGGTGTGCCGGCCTTGACGGTCGTAGCAGACGACCAGGTCCATGCTGCTCTCGGCCAGGGAACGGAACCTGTCCTCGCGTTCGTTCTGCTTTCGAAGCATCGTCTAGCCTTTTTGAAACGAATTCGATCGCGGAGCCACCTCGGATGGGTTCGGAGCGCCGCATTTGGCGCTTCCGGCGACCTGTACCGCAGGAGCGAATTCAGACCGCCACAGGGCTTCGCCCGCTCCCTATCCCGCAAGTCAGGGGGAGGTGGTTCCGGACATGGCAAACTCCGAATACCAGTAGGGCTATTTTCGTGCCGAATGATAAGTAATTAAATTTAAACTACTTGCGATAAAGCACAGCTCAAGTGCCCGTTCGACCTTGTCCACATTTCGGCAATTGCCGACTGCCCCGGACCGGATCCCGCACATCCGTCCCTGATTGGGCCTGACGCGGCACGGGAGGCCCAATGCTTTTGCCAAACGTCATTGGGGTTATGAAGCGGCATTGCAGAAGACGGCGTTAGGTGTTGTCCTGGTCGCCCTCGTGCCCTGAGTTGCTTACCATACGACGGAACGATTCCACGGCCTCTCGTTGTTGGGCTGGGTACGCGTCGGCACCCGGCTGCCGGAAGAACTCGCGAGGCGCTATGACCTTACCGGTGAAGTGGTACTCCTGGGAGTCTCCATGGGCGGCTACGGCGCCCTCAAAATCGCCTTCGCCCAGCCGGAGGCCTTCAAGGGCCTGGCCGCGGTGGAGCCCATGCTGGAGCCTGCCTTGCGAGCCGCGGATGTCCGGCCCCGCAATCGGTTCTAAATCTGGAGTGATGACCTTCCCGCAGCTCTTTCCAAATGAGGCGAAGCACCCGCCTGTCGGCGATACGGTGCTCCAGGAACCTCATCATCCAATCGTGGTGGATCGCATCGAAGTAGCCGCGGATGTCCGCATCGAGGACCCAGCTGATCTTCTGCGTGCGAATTCCGATGGCCAGGGCGTCCAGTGCCTCGTGAGCCCTTCGCCCTGGTCGGAATCCGTATGAGAAGCCCAGGAAGTCCGTCTCGTAAATGGAGTTGAGCACTTCCGCCACGACACGCTGGACGATTTTGTCTTCCAGCGCGGCAATGCCTAGTGGCCGCAGGCGGCCATCGGCTTTGGGGATGTACCATCCTCTTCCGCCTCATGAAGGAAGGGGCGATACGGGGCAAGCGAGTGGGGGCCCGGGTCATCATCTCCGACGCGGAGCTCGAGCGCTTCGCGAACGATCCTGAGCCCGTCATCCCCGAGAAGGTGTCTTGATCTTCAGAAGCTGAACCACCTCCAGGTCACCAAATTCCAGAAGTACCCATAGAGGACGACCTCGCATGGGCAAACTTTTTCAGCGAGGATGGACCAATGACGAAGAAGGCCCGAACCACCCCCGCCACATCCCGCCGCGTCGATCTTCCGGTCGCGGAGCCCCTGTTCGAAAGGGTTTCCGCCATTCTGGACCAGGCGCGGACGGCTGTTGCGCGTGCCGTCAACAGCGAGATGGTCCTTGCCTACTGGTCCATCGGCCGGGAAATCGTGGAAGCCATCCAAGGGGGCGAAGGCCGCGCCGAATATGGCCAGCAAGTCCTGGAAGGATTGTCCGCACGCATGGTGGAGCGCTACGGCAACGGTTTCTCGGTCACTACACTGCGCTATATCAGGCTCTTTTATCAGGCATTTGCCGATCGGAAGCCAACGCTCCGGCCCATGGCGGCCAAAGGTCGGGACGGAATTCATCACTTGCCCAGTGATGAATTCCGTGAATCCTTGCAAGTCCTTAAAGGACAAGGGTTTTCTCCCGCCTTGGGCTGGACCCACTACCGCACCCTGGCCCGAATCGAGGATGCCCAGGAACGCGCTTTTTATGAGATCGAAGCCGAGCGCGAAGGCTGGAGTGCCGGCCTCCTCGAACGCCAGATCCACACCTGCCTCTCTGTTCGTCGACCTGGTGTTCTACAACTGCATTCTGAAGTGCTACGTCTTGATCGACCACAAGATGCGCCGTCTGACGCATCAGGACGTGGGCCAGATGGATGGCTACGTGAGACTTTTCGACGACCAGTACACCACCGAGGGCGACAACCCCACGATTGGCCTCATCCTGTGTGCGGAACGCAATGAAGCCGTTGCCAAGTACTCGGTGCTGAACGATCGCAAGCAGATTTTTGCCGCCAAGTACCTCAAGGTGCTCCCCTCGGAAGACGACCTTCGCCAGGAACTGGAGCGGGGAAGGCAGCGTTTCGAATACGCGCACCCGTCACCCAAGTTTTGAGTCGGGCCGAACAGGCGTCTTGATCTCCAGAGGCTGGACCACCCCCAGTCCACCAATCCCGAGCACGGGCGCCAAGGTCCGGATGGCCTCCGCCTTGGCGCTCGGTGCCAAATGGCCGTAGTGCTTCTGCACCATCCGGATGTCCGAATGGCCCAGCTGCTCGGCGACGAAGGCCAAGGGCACGCCGCGGTTGACGAGCCCTGACGCGTAAGTGTGACCAAGCTCGTGGAACGTCACCTTGTCAACCTGGCTGGCCTCGCAGGCCAACTCCATGGCGTGGACCTCATCGTACGGGGCCCAGCCGTCAAAACCGGCCAGGGCATCCTTCCGCCCGGCACGGGCCACCGCGCCCCGCCGGAACATCAGCTCGTGCCCCTGGCGACCGGCCGTGTGCGAGGCGAACCATCGCTGCCCTTCCTCGGTCAGGGCCACGTGGCGTGGCTTGTAGCCGCCCCCCTTGGCCTTGCCGAACTGGATGAACAGGGTGCCAGCCTGTGCGTTGAAGTCCCTCACCAGCACCTTGGCCAGCTCGCCATGGCGGCCACCGGTGAACAGAGCTCCCTGGACCAAGGATCGGAAGTCGGGCGGACAGCCGTTGACCAGGCGTTGCTGCTCCTCCACGGAAAGGAAGCGGACCCGGGCCTGGCTCACATTTTGGAACGGTCTCACCTCGATCCAGTTGACGCCCCGGCCATGGCCATGCCGTTGGGCAAAGTTCAAGGCAGCCTTCAGGACGGTGAGGATCCGGTTGGCGGTGTCCCGCCGGGCGCGCCGCTCATCCTCGGTGGCCGGCCCATCCTGGTAGGCCACCTCCTCCCCTTCCCGCCGGGCCCGCCCCGTTCGCCGACGCGGCTGCTGGGCCAGGCCCTGGTGCCACCGCTGCACCCGCCGGGGGGTCAGGACGGCCACCTCGAGGATGCCCAGCTCAGGCAAGATGTGGGCCCGGGCATTCTGATCCATGATCCGTACCCCGTGGACGCCCCCCCGACCATCAAGTCTTCACTCTCGCTGAAGCCGCTGAATACCTCAGTGCCAGCGGAGACATGCCCAAACGGTGGCGCAGCACGGGACAGGGGCCGCGCTACCTGGTCTGGGGGCGGCGCACGATCCGTTACCGGATGGTGGACCTGGACCACTGGCTAGAGGATCAGCCCACAGCTGGGAACGTGACGGAGGCTTTGCAGTTGCTTCGGAGGGTCTGAGCTTACTCGCACTCGATTCAGGCTCATTAGAACCTCCCCGCCTGCCTTCGGGTGGAGATTTTTCTGCTATTTCGACCCGCCCACACTGGGAAGCGTGTCTATGTATTTGACCCCTCAGCCGCCATCAGAACCATTGCGTAGCCTCTGCCTCGTCTCCGGTCTGCACAGGGGCGGCCGAAGACCGGACCTTGGCAGGCTGCTTAAGGTGGGTCACCGCATCGGCGATGCCGCGCTTGAGGTCCGCGGCTGCAAGGCGGCTGCGCTCCTTTAGGTCGCCCAGGACCGCAGAGGCATCCTTGGCCAGATCTGCGCCCTTCCGCTTGGCGCGTGCGGTGGTGACGGCGACCACAGCGCCGACCGCGAGGCCGGCGATGAACGTCAGAAGCATTGGAGCGAAGGATGAGGAAGTGTCTTCCTGGTTCATGCCAACTCCTCCTGTCCAGGCTCGGGAAGGGTTTCCCGATTATGCCCTTTGGTAAAAAATTGATCGCAAATCAGCTGTGACAATAAGATAACTCGTTCTATTACAATTTTTTAATTTCGCAACGCATCGCTTGGATGACTTGCGGATTGAAGATAGTCCAATTTGAGGTTTTTGAAAAGGTCACCAACTTCCCGGCATGTGGGACCCCTGCGTCGTCACCACACTATCGCCACACCTCGGACAAATCTGCGAAGGGAAAGCGCCTGGAGAACTCGGGTGTGCGGTGTAGAATCCCACATCAATTGGGGGCCCCCATGCCTACCCAGGAAGAAACGGAAGCACTGGTGGGGCAACGGGAAGATGTTCTCCGGCGTCTGGCCTACCAGAATTACCAGCCGCCTGGCTCATGCTGCGCTTGTCTGTAAAACGTGGACACCCAGGGCCACCTCCCAAGCTGCATCATCTCCCAGGCTTTGGCGGAGGTGGAAGAGTGGAGGAGGTAAGCGGCGATCCAGGGAGTCCTCAGCCCATCAGGAACCTACAGAGTACCCAACCCCCCGCCGGGGCCATCACGGAGGTCGAGCTGCACCCCAAGTCCGTACATTTCCATTTCTGGAGGGCATGATGACATTCCCCGAGGTCGGTTTCACCTTTCAATGCGAAGGCCAGTTATGGATGGTTTCCGAGCCAACCTGGGAAGGCGTAGTAATTGCTCAGAATGGCAATGGGACTGTTCAAGGCTTTGTTCAGGTCGACGGCAAATGGGTCAGGAGCCAGATTCCAAAACGGAAACTCGGCCAGTAACTCATGGACATCGGGATTCCAATCTTCCAGGACAGCCGACCCTGGGCCTGGGAGATGCCCAGGTTAAACAGAGTTTTCGGCTAAGAGTCTTGAGAGAGGGCGTTGAAACATCGTCTCAGAAATATTTCTGTTGAAAAACAATGAAAATGACCTATTTGTCATGCCAATAGGAGAATTAAATCTATATTTTGAATTACAAAGACAACAAGAACCCGAGGCGCACCATGTCGACCGACGATCCGGTCACAACGGTTTGGCGGGTTGGAACCTGTGGCCCCTTGAAGGTGGCCGAATTTCCTGGTCTGCCTTTCGGTAACCTGGAGATCGGAGACAAGATAGACCTACCCGGTCAGGGGCTTGCTAGGTGCTACGGAAAATCAACTCTTGGGTCCATTCTGCCGCCCTTCGATCAGACGGTAATTGAACTCAATCTCCTCCTCCTCTATTAAAGCAAATGGAGGATGGTCTGTTCGTCCATGGCCAATTCCTTGCCCGAGGCTGCCGCCGACCCTGACACGCTGACCGAAGAATCCTTCACAACTGCTGTGAAAACCCGCGAGGGACGATTGGGGATCCTACCGCTGAAATGGTGGATCTTGGAGCGCTCGGCTGATGGGAGTGTTCACGGATTCAGGTATTTAATTCAGAGACGGGGTCCCTTCCCTGGACCATTACGCCCCTGATTACCGTTTCCAAAATTCGCGCGACACCATTTCCGTTCCGATTTCTTGGATTTCTAAATAGAAATGATTTACATTTGGGGGGGTAGAGGTCCGAATATCCCAAGAAACTCAATCCACCGGAGCTGATACGAGAATGCCAACCGGGCCCGGAAGGGGAACGGAATGCAGCGCCTTCCTTCGCCATATCGTCCCCAGCCTGCTTCGCCAGGACCCGATTCCCTTTGGCAGCATCAAGACCAGGTGCCTCCGGGCCGCCATGTCACCCGACTACCGGATGGACGCGCTGCTTGGGTTCCCGCTCGCTCAGGCATCCGAAGCGCCAAGGGACAGCCCCCTGGCCTCGAGGAATTCGCCGAGGAGGGATCCGAGACCCACCTGCACGGTCGGCTCTCGCCCACTGGCCGTGCCCGCTTCGACCAGGACCCGGTTGGCCACCTCGCCGACCCCTCGGAAGCGCTGTCGGTAGGAGAACCGTTCGCTCCGGCCAAACCCGCCGATGGTAAGGCCTTCCCCGACCTTCAGGGTGAGCGCCGGGTGGCTTGCGATCGCATCCCGCAGCCGCTTCAACTCCCGGTCGATGCCTTTTCGATGAGCGCAGGCCTGAACCCTCGGTCGCGGAAATGGTCCGCAGCCTGGAGGATGGCCTGCTCGAAATCCGGATGCTCGCACAGTTTCATGAATGTTGCTCCTTGGCTTGCCAAGCTCGCGCATTGGGGAGGATGCTCAGCACGCCAAAATCGAATCTGGAATAAGGGTTCAAGGAATCTTGCAGGTTTCGGAGCGCCTTGCGCGGCTTGCCGAGTTGTTCGCCCAGGGCACCCAGAAGGGCACGCACACGGGGTGGCTCCGTGGCCGCCACCGCCTGCAGGCGTTCGAATCTTCCACGCTCGGAGAGCAGCGACAAGAGCTTGCGAACCGTCTCTGCGGGGGGGAGTTCCGAATGCTTTCCGCCCCGCCGCAGGAAATCCAGCAGGGCAGCTTCCAGGTCCGTCAGCCGTGCCCAGGCCTCGGGCCTGCGGGTACGGATCACCGCATCCATGCCGACCAGTTTCCGGGGCAGGCTTGCCTTGCTGGTGGCCAGTTCCACCCTGCGGGCGGACTGGGTGGTGAAGCCGAGGAGGTTCGCCGCCGCCAACCCCGAAGGAAACAGGTTCTGGCGGGCGGAGGCGAGCATCTGAAGCTTGCTGGTGTTGGGCCGGATCTTGCCCAGGGAGGTCTGCCGAGAGCGGTAATAGATCCCCTTGCTCAGACGTTCGATCTGACCGCTTTTGGTGAGGCGCGACAGCGTCTGGGCCACGGCCGTGAAAGGCAGGTTCCGGAAGTCCTCCATGCGCCACATCCGTTCGCCGCCGGTTTCGATCCGCTGCCGGATGAGGGCAGCGGCGCCGCGGGGGTTCGGGGATTTCGGGAGGGAATCGGCCATGCTCCATACTTGCCGCGTGAGACCATTTTGTCATGTTTTTTATCAAAAAAACTTGACAAAAAAACATCCTTCTGGCTCGCCAACACTGATCAGATGAAATTCATCACACGCCGAGTGATGAATTCGGGCAAGGCCCATTGGTGCCGTCTACCGGAGGGCCACCAGCTCCTCCATGAGAACCGGAAGAGGGATGGCTTCCACGTCGCTGGCCATGGGATACCGTTCAGTGCCGGGGTAGACCGCCATGCTGCGCTCCGGTTTCAGGTCTTCGCAGGCGGCGCGGAAGCCTCTTTCCAGCCTGGGCGCCAGGCTGCGCTTGACCTCGATGGCCCATAGGCCCCCATTCGGCCAGGCCAGCAGCAGATCAATCTCCGCTCCTCCGGCGGTGCGGAAGAAAAAGGGCTCTGCCTGGTCCGGCGCGGCGGCGATCAGGTTCTCGATGACCAGGCCTTCCCAGCTCGGTCCAAGGATGGGGTGGGACAGCAGGGTCTCCCGGTCCGGCACACCCGCCAGGGCATGCACCAGCCCGCTGTCGCGCACGAAGATCCGGGGTGTCTTCACCAGCCGCTTGCCCAGGTTGGCGTGCCAGGGGGGGAGGCGGCGTACCAGGAGCAGGTCCACCAGCAGGTCCAGGTAGCCGTTGATGGTCTTGACGTCCAGGCCGAGGTTGCGGGCGAGCAGGGCGCTGTTCAGCATCCCCCCCTGGTTGTGGGCCAGCATGGCCCAGAACCGGCGCAAGGTTTCGGCCGGAAGGCGGGGACCGAACTGTGGAATGTCTCTTTCCAGGTAGGTGCGTATGAAATCCTGACGCCAATGCAGACTCTGGACATCGTCCCTGGCCAGCAGACTCTCCGGGAAGCCGCCCCGCAGCCACAGGTCGTCCAGGGGCAGGTGCCGGGTCTCCAGGGCGTCGAAAGGGGAGAGTTCCAGGTAGGTGACGCGCCCTGCCAAGGTCTCACCCGATTGCCGGAGCAGGTCCAGGGAGGCGGAGCCCAGCAGCAGGTACTGTCCCGCCCTCCGCCCGGCCCTGCGCGACCTGTCGATGAGGCCCCGCAGGATCGGGAACAGCCCCGGGGCGCGGTGCACTTCGTCCAGGATGACCAGGCGGTCCAGATGGGCCGCCAGGTACGCCTCCGGCTCAGCGAGCTTGGCCCGGCCCAGTTCGGATTCAAGGTCCAGGTAGACAGCGTCGCGGGGCCCTCCCACGGTGAGGGCCAGGGTTGTCTTGCCGGACTGGCGCGGGCCGAGGAGCACCACGGCGGGCATGGCGTCCAGCCGCTCAAGAAGGGTGGAGGTCAGTCTTCGGTCGATCATCCAGGATAATATGGGATCATGATGATAGATTTGCAAGGATGAATAGTTTCGACCTTGTGCTCCTTCCGTGTAGAATCTAGAAAAAGCCAACAAGATCATTATTTGAACCCGTCTTCGTGACGGCGGGATATTGAAGGGTTTTGCGAGAGAAGGGGAAGGCGTGGACGCTGGCTCTGGTCTGGGTCTGATGGCCGTGTGCTACGGGTTGGGTGTGCTTTCCTGCCTGCTCGGACGGTGGTCGCCGCGGTCCGCGATCCGCCTGGGGCACATGGCGTCCTTCGCAGGGGGCGTCGCGGGCCTTTGGGTTTCGATCGGGGTCCTCCTGGCGGGCCCGGGCGCGACCCTGGCCCACGCCCTCCCGGCGCTCTTCCCCTTCGCTCGACTCAGCCTCGTGGTGGATGGCCTCTCGGCCTTCTTCCTGCTCGTCATTTCCCTGGTGACCCTGGCCGCGACCCTCTATGGCCCGGCGTACCTCCAGGCGGAATACCCCACTGCCGGACGCGGCCAGCAGGCGGTGGTGGCCCTGGCCCTGAATGGGTTCCTGGGCTGCATGGCGTTCCTTTGCTGCGCCGGGGATGCGATGACCTTCCTCCTCTGCTGGGAAGGTATGACCCTCGCAAGCTATGTGCTCGTGGTCGCCTACGACCAGGATGGCGGCAAGGCGCGGGCAGGCCTCCTCTACATGGTGATGGCCCACGGGGGGACGGCTCTGCTGTTCATCGCCTTCCTGACCCTGACCGAGCGTGCCGGCGCCTTCGACTTCGGGGCTCTCCGCGCCGCCGCGGGCAGCCTCGACAGCACGACGCGTTCCGTCCTGTTCTTCCTGGTGCTCTGCGGGTTCGGCACCAAGGCCGGCCTGGTGCCCCTTCATGTCTGGCTCCCGCGGGCGCACCCCGCGGCTCCGAGCCACGTTTCGGCCCTGATGTCCGGGGTGATGCTCAAGGTCGCGATCTATGGCCTCCTGCGCTTCGGCTTCGACATCCTCGCGCCCGCGTCCGAGCCCCTGCCCTCTTCCTGGGGATGGGCGGTGCTGGCGCTCGGCTCGACCTCGGCCGTGCTCGGCGTGCTCTACGCGCTCCAGCAGCATGACCTCAAGCGCCTGTTGGCCTTCCACAGCGTCGAGAATATCGGGATCATCCTCATCGGGGTGGGGCTCACGATGATCGTGTGGCGGCGGGAGGGCCCGGGAGGGGCCCTGGCCACCCTCGCGCTCACCGCGGCCCTGCTCCACACGTTGAACCACGCGGCCTTCAAGGGCCTTCTTTTCCTCGGCGCCGGCAGCGTCATCAGCCGTACGCACGTCCACAACATGGAGGAGCTTGGAGGGCTCGCCCGGCGCATGCCGTGGACGGCGGGGTTGTTCCTGCTCGGCGCCATAGCCATTTCCGGCCTGCCGCCGCTCAACGGGTTCGTCAGCGAGTGGCTCACCTTCCAGGCCCTGCTCGGCGCCGCGAGCCGGTTCCACGGGCCTACGGGCCTCCTCATCGTCTTGTCGGCGGCGATGCTGGCTCTTACCGGGGGCCTCGCCGCCGCCTGTTTCGTGAAGGCTTTCGGCGTCACCTTCCTTGGCCGCCCACGGACGGACCAGGCGGAGCATGCCACCGAGTCGCCATGGCCCATGATCGGCGGCATGGTCTGGCTCGGGGCTCTCTGCGTGGCCCTCGGCCTGGCTCCTGGGTTCGCGATCCGCCTGCTCGACGCGCCGACGGCGGGGCTCCTTCAGGTCTCCGGGGCGAGCGCCGTGGTGACGGCCCGCGGCCCGCTCGTCCTGACCACGGGCCTGACGGCGTCAGGGATGGAGGCCACGGCCATTTCCATGACGCTGGTGGCCGCGCTCCTCCTCGCGCTCGTGCCCATGGCCTGGGTCCTGCGGCGCGGGTTCGGGCCCGCCAGGGGCCGCGACCGCCACCGCCTCGCACCCACATGGACCTGCGGGATGACTCCCACCGCACGCTTCGACTACACGGCCACCGCGTTCGCCAAGCCGCTGCGGATCGTTTTCGCGCGGGTCTACCGGCCCCGCCGCAACGTCGTCCGGGAGGCTGCGGTGAACCCGTACGTGGTCCGGCACCTCCGCTACACCGGGGAGGTCGTGGACCTCGCGGAGACCGAGATCTACCATCGCATCCAGCGGTGGATCACCGCCCTCTCCCGCACCATCCGCCTGCGCAGCACCGGCCGCATCAATGGCTACATCGGGATCGTGCTGGGCGCTCTGTTCGTGGCGCTGCTGCTGTTCGGGAGGGGCTGAGGATGGTCGACCTGAGATCCCTGGGATCCGTGCTTTTCGATGTGGCCATTCTCGTCCTCCTCGGGCCGCTGGTCACGGGAGTGATCCAGAAGCTCAAGGCCAGGCTCCAGCGCCGGCAGGGAGCCGGGATCCTGCAACCTTATCGCGACCTCGCCAAGCTCTTCCGGAAGGGCACGGTGCAGGCGGATACGGCCTCGGGGCTGTTCCGGGCGATCCCGGTGCTCGTCCTGGCCACGACCGTGACCGCGAGCGCCTTCGTTCCCGTCCTCAGACAGGGGCCTGCGGCTTTCCCTTTGGGCGATGCCTTGATGCTCCTGGGCCTGCTCGCGCTGGCCCGCTTCCTGACGGCCGTGGGTGCTCTCGATTCGGGCGGCGCGTTCGGAGGCATGGGGGCATCGCGGGAAATGACCATCGCTCCGCTCATCGAGCCGGTCCTCATGATGGTCGTGTTCTCCACTGCCATGGCTACCGGGGTGACGGAACTCGGCGCCCTTCTGGCGCACCGGGGCACCTCGTGGATCCTGGCCTGGCAGGGGGCGGATTTCCTGGGATTCACGGCCATGCTCGTGCTGCTTCCCGCGGAGACGGGCCGGATTCCCGTGGACAACCCCGACACCCACCTGGAACTCACGATGCTGCACGAAGGCATGCTGCTTGAGCATTCGGGCCCTGGGCTCGGCTGCATGCTGCTGGCCTCCCACACCCGGCAGATCGTGACCCTGGGCCTGGTAGCCGCCCTCTTCTTCCCGGCGGGGTTCGCTGGCAAGCTGGGCGCCGTCTATTGCTTCCTCAGGATCGCCGCGTTCGCGGTGAAAACCCTGGTGCTGACGCTCTACCTCGCGCTCATCGAATCATCCTATGCCAAGCTCCGCTTCTTCCGGGTGCCGCAGTATCTCGGCCTTGGGTTCGTGTGCGCCCTCATGGCGCTCGCGCTGAGAATCCTATGAACTCCATCACGGTTCCCATGATCATCGACGACCTCGGCGCACTGCTGCTGTTCACCATGATCCTCATCATCGCCGCGGGGCAGATCTACCGGGCCATCTACGCCGTGGCGGCCCAGTCGCTCCTGATCGCCGTCGCCGGCGCCATCCTGGCGAAGGCCACCCGGAACGTGGACCTGTGGGTGATCGCCGGTGTCACCCTGGTCGTCAAGGCCGTCGCGCTTCCCTGGATCCTGCATGGGGTCGTCAAGCGCATGGATGTCCGGCGCGAGATGGATCCGGTGATCCCTGTCTCCCTGACGCTGGCCCTGTCCGTCCTGATCGCCATGATGTCGTTCCACCTGAACGCCTCCCTCGGGTCCGTCCGCCAGACCATCACCGGCAACGCGCTCCCTGTCGGCATCGCCCTCACCCTGATGGGCGTGCTGGTCATGGCGACCCGGAGGGCGGCGCTGACCCAGATGGTGGGCCTGTTCGCCTCGGAAAACGGGATCTTCTTCACGGCGATGGCGGTGACCCGGGGGATGCCTTTCATCATCGAGATCGGCGTCATCCTCGACGTCATCCTGGCCGCCCTGGTCATGACCATCATGCTGCTGCGGGTCCGTTCGACGGTGGACGCTGATATCGCGGACCTGAGCCGCTTGAGGGGATGAACCGTGGCCACGACGCTCCTCTGGGCCCTTCCCCTCGCCCCCACCGTCACGGCGCTGCTCATGCTGACGACACGGGACCGCCGGATCCTGTCGCTGCTCGACATCGGGGGGTCGTCGCTCCTGGCCGTACTCGCGCTCCTGCTCGCCCGGGAAGTGGCGACCGGAGGCCCCTGCAGACTGGGCGCGTTCCGCGCGGACGATCTCGGGGTCCTCTTCCTCCTCCTCCTCGTCTTCGTCACCCTGGCCGTGTCCATCTACACGGTGGGGTGGCTCAAGCAGGCGCTGGAAGTGGGCAACATGAGGCCCGAATCCCTGCGGTCGTACTTCGCCCTGGTGCACGCCTTCGTCGCGACGATGGTCGTCACGGTCCTTTCGGACAATCTGGGCATCCTCTGGGTCGCGATGGAAGGGACGACCATCACCTCCGCTGTCCTGATCGGCTACCACGGCCATAAACACGGCCTGGAGGCGGCATGGAAATACATCATCGTCACGACCATCGGCATCTCCTTCGGGCTCTTCGGCACCGTGCTCATCTACGCCGCGGCCGCGGACGTCATGGGCGGCGCCGGAGCGATGAGCTGGTCCGCGATCATGCAGGTCGCGCCCAGGCTGGACCCGGGGATCGTGAGGATCGGCTTCATCTTCGTGATGGTCGGCTACGGCACCAAGGCGGGCCTCGCACCCATGCACCTGTGGCTTCCGGACGCCCACAGCCAGGCGCCCACCCCGGTCTCGGCCCTGCTTTCGGGCGTCCTCATCAAGTGCGCCCTCCTCGGCATCATCCGCTTCCAGACGATCGCCGCCGGCGCCTGCACACCTGCCTTTCCGCAGAAGATGCTGCTCATCTTCGGCCTCACTTCCGTGGCCGTGGCGACGCCGTTCATCCTGGCCCAGCATGACATCAAACGGCTGCTCGGGTACCACAGTGTGGAGCATGTGGGGATCGTGGCGCTCGGCCTCGGTTTCGGCGGCCGCATCGGGATCTATGCCGCCCTCCTGCATGTGGTGAACCACGGAGTCACCAAGGCTCTCGCCTTTTTCGGAGCGGGCACGGCCATCGCCCGCTACGGTTCACGGGACATGCGCCTCATCCGGGGCTACTTCTCGCTGGCGCCCATCGCCGCGTTGCTCCTCATGCTCGCGGTCCTGTCCCTGGCCGGGATCCCTCCCTTCTCGATTTTCGTGAGCGAGCTCCTGGTCCTCCGGGCCGGGATCGGAAGCGCCCACTGGGTGGCGGTTTCGGTTTTCCTGCTGATGGTCGTCATCATCTTCGCCGGCCTGCTGCAACACGCAGGGGCCATGGTCTTCGGCCGGCCGACCCCGGGGGCCGGGCGGGAACCCGAGGCCTGGTCTCCCCTCATCGCCATGGCCATCCTCGCTGTGGCCATGGTGCTTTTCGGTCTCTGCATCCCGGCGGGTTTCGACGGGCTCCTGCGCCGCGCCACGGAGATTGTCCATGGTTGATCCAGCTTCCGCTCCAGGCCAGGCCCTCCTTGATGCCGTGCGCGCCCATGCCCATGGACCCGTCGAGATGGCGCCCGGTCCTCGCTCTCTGGACCTCACCCTGCACCTGGGGCGCCCCACGGACCTCGCGAATGCCGCGGCTGTTCTTTCCGGATCCCATGCCATGGCCTTGGCAACGGTCGTGGCTACGGATGAGACCGGGAAGGACGGGACGCTGACGGTACGCTACCTGTTCGAGCCGACCAGCCCCGGGGCCATGGACCGGTTCGTGACCCTGCTCGTCTCCGTGGATGCGGGACGGCCAGAGGTACCTTCCATCATGAGGGCGATCCCTGCCGCCAACTGGCACGAGCGCGAGATGCGGGACCTCTTCGGCATCATTCCCGTGGGGCACCCCGACCCACGTCCGCTCGTGGTCCACGACGGCTGGCCCCGGGGTGTCTTCCCGCTCCGCAAGTCCTTTGATGGATCCTGCCGAGTCCCGGTCGAGCCGGCCGCCGAATTTCCGCACATGGTCGCCGAAGGAGAGGGTGTCTTCGAGATCCCCGTCGGGCCCATCCACGCGGGCATCATCGAACCGGGACACTTCCGGATGACCTCGGTCGGCGAGACGGTGCTCCACCTCGATGCGCGCCTGTTCTACACCCACCGCGGACTCGAGAAGCGGATGGAAGAGCTGGCCCCCTTGGAAGCGTTCCACATCGCGGAGCGGATTTGCGGTGTCTGCTCGGTGGCGCACAGCATGGGCTACTGCGAAGCCCTTGAGCAGATCGCGGGCATCAGCGCCCCGAGGCGGGCCAGGCTCGTCCGGAGCCTCGTCCTCGAACTGGAGCGGATCTACAACCACATCGGCGATATCGGCAATCTCTGCGCTGGCGCGGCCTTCCACTACGGCACCGCCACCGGGGCCCTGCTGAAGGAGCGCCTGCAGCAGATGAACGAGCGCCTCACCGGCAACCGGTTCCTCCGGGGGCTGCTGGTTCCCGGCGGCGTCCGGCTGGACCTGCCGGACCCGCTGCTCGAGATGCTCCAGGCCGCCCTGCGGGACACTTCCAGGGGGCTGGACGACCTCATGGGATGCATCGAGGCCAACCCGTCCGTGGTGGACCGGTTCGACGATACCGGGCTCCTCACCCACCAGGCCGCGGTGGACCTCGCGGTCACCGGAGTGGCGGCCCGGGCGAGCGGTGTGGACCGCGATGCGCGGCGGGACCATCCTCACGGGGCCTTCGCGGACCCTGAGGCTCCTGTCCTGCGGGTGGCGACGGCTTCGGAGGGCGATGTCATGGCCCGATTGAAGGTCCGCGCCCTGGAGGCCTCGGAATCGATCCGGCTCGTGGGGGAATTCGTACTGCGACTGGAACCGGGGCCGCTGTCCGTCGCCCTCGCCGATCCCCTGCCGGGCGGATGCATCGGGATCTCCGCCATCGAATCGGCCCGCGGCGAGGCCGTCCACTGGCTTCGCACCGATGCTGCAGGGCGGGTGGAACGCTACCACCTCCGGTCGCCGAGCTATCACAACTGGCCTGCGGTCGCCTTGGCCGCCGAGCAGGCGATCGTCCCGGATTTCCCGCTCGTCAACAAGAGCTTCGAGCTCTGCTACTCCTGCACGGATCGCTGACATGCTACGGATCCTGTACAACACACTGCGCACCAAAGCGGTCACGACCCGCTACCCTGGGGTTCCGAGCGTGCCGCCGGACCGGTTCAGGGGCATGCCCATGCTCCATCCGGGCAGCCACCTCCCCCCACCCTCCGCATGTCCGGTGGGCGCCCTCTCTGAGGCGGGCGGGGGCGAGGTTCGCCACGTCACCCTGGACCTCGGCCGGTGTGTATTCTGCGGTCGCTGCGCCGACGATCCGTGGACCCGGGCGGTGTCCATCGGGCGTGATTTCGAGCTTGCGCAGCGATCCAAGGGCAGCCTCCGGATCGAGGTCGCCGCCGAGGGTCTGGACGGCCATACAGTCCCATCGGGAGAACCCGCAACCGGCCAGGGCCAGGACGCTGGAACTGCCTGCGTCGCGGCCGAGATCCGCCGGGTGCTCGGGCGATCTCTCCACTTGCGCCATCTCGACTCCGGCTCCTGCAACGCCTGCGACTGGGAGCTCGCGGCCCTTCTCAACCCGGTCTATGATGTGCGCCGCCTCGGCATCGATTTCGTCGCCTCTCCGCGGCACGCGGACGGGGTCATGGTCACAGGTCCGGTCTCGCGCAACCTGGAGACCGCCGTTCGCCGAACCTTCGAGGCCATTCCCGAACCGCGCCTGGTGATCGCCGTGGGGGCCTGTGCCACCTCCGGCGGGATCGCTGGACGGGGGTACGCCAGCGGCGGCGGAGTCGACCAGGCTCTTCCCGTCGATGCCTATATTCCGGGCTGTCCTCCCCGCCCAGAGGCGATCATATTCGGCATCCTGGTGGCCCTGGGGCGCCTGGAGGCCCGCCGCCTATCCTGAATTCAGGCCACGGTGTATCCAGCCAAGTGCTCTGATCGGCCTGACCGGCAATTATTCTTAACAATCGGCAAGATTAAAATGATATAAATAGCTAAGTTCAAATTTGTGTCGGATGGCCCTCGGTTGGAACAGTGGACCGTCTGTTTGTTTTTCCCCTCAACCCAAGCCGAAAAAGGAGGCAAGGATGATCTCTCGTGGCTGGTTCAGGAAGTGGCTGCTGCCCGCGGCAGCGGCGGTGATGGCGCTGACGTTCTCTGCCCGGGCCCAGGCCCAGGATCTGCTGGCCAAGGTCAAGACCGCCAAGGAACTGGTGATCGGCACCGAGGCCCAGTTCGCGCCCTTCGACTTCATGGAAGGCGGAGCCCACAAGGGGCTCAACGTCGACATCTTCGATGAGGTGGGCAAGGAGTTGGGGGTCAAGGTCAAGTTCATCGACCTGCCCTGGGAAAGCGTCCTGCCGGGCCTGGATGCCCACAAGTACGACCTGGTGGCCGGCCCGGCCACCATCACCAAGGAGCGCGTGCTGCGCTACGCGTTCAGCGTGCCCATCGCCGAAGCCAGCGTGGGCTTCCTGAAGCGCGCCAAGGACACCAGCATCACCAAGCCCAGCGACGTGGCCGGCAAGGTGGTGGGCGGCCAGAAGGGCTCTGCCCAGTTGGAGCAGGTAAAGAAGTACGTGGCCACCCTCCCGGGCAAGACCGAGGTGCGGGAATACATCGACAATAACCAGGGCTACGCTGACCTGGCGGCCGGCCGCATCGTGGCCATGGGCAATTCCCTGCCCAACAACGCCGACGTGGCCAAGAAGCGGCCCGACGTCTTCGCCCTGGTGCAGCCCACCTTCGGCGTGAAGACCTACTTCGGCTTCATCGGCCTCAAGGACCCCGAGTCCAAGCCGCTGATGGACGCCGTCAACGCGGCCATGGTCAAGATGGAAAAGGACGGGCGCATGGCGGCCATCCAGCAGAAGTGGTTCGGCACCTCCTTCGACCTGCCCCAGGCGCCGATCGAGAACCCCAACCTCTAGCCCCATATCCCCTGTGCCCAACGCTGTGCCGCACCCCCGGTGCGGCACAGTTTTTCCCTGAGCCCGAGCACCCCGTCCCATGGAAACCCTCCGAAGCATGATGCAGACCCTGCCCCTGCTGCTGCAGGCGGCCGTGGCGACCATCCTGATCTCCCTGGTCTCCCTCTGCTTCGCCTTCCTCATCGGGACCGCGGTGTGCGCCGTGAGCTTCTCGCGCTCGCGCCCCCTGCGCTGGCTGGGCATGGCGCACGTGCACTTCTTCCGCGGCGTGCCGCTGCTGGTGCAGCTGCTGATGCTCTACTACCTGCTGCCGGTCCTGGGCATCAACATGTCCTCCCTGACCGCGGCCATCATCGCGGTCTCCTTCTGCAGCTCGGCCTACATGGCGGAGATCCTGCGCGGCGGTTTCCTGGGCATCCCGCCCGGGCAGCTGGAAGCGGCGCACCTGCTGGGCCTGAGCGGACTGCAAACCCTGGTGCGGATCCAAATGCCCCAGGCCCTGCGCCTGACCCTGCCCTCCCTGGTGAACGAGGTGCTGCTGGTGATCAAAGCCTCCTCTCTGGTCTCGGTGGTGGGCGTGGCCGAGCTGACCCGCACCGCGCAGAACATCGCCGCCAGCAACTACCGCCCCCTTGAGACCTACTTCCTGGTGGGGGTGGCCTACTTCGCCATCAACAGCCTGCTGTCCCGGCTCGGCCACCTGGGCGAGCGGCGCCTGGCCAGGGCGCACACATCATGAAGCTGGACCTGTCCGTTCTCACCAGCCACTCCGGGGAGATCCTCGGCGGCTTCGCCGTGACCCTGGAGACCTGGATCGCCGGGGTGATCATCGGCAGCCTGCTGGGCCTGGCCATTGCCCTGCTCCAGCTGCGCGGCGGCCGCTGGCTCAACCGCGCCCTGCGGACGTACATCGAGATCATCCGCGGCACACCGTTCCTGGTCCAGTTGTTCTTCCTTTACTACGGCGGGCCCTCCATCGGGCTGGACCTGCAGCCGGTCGCCGCCGGGGTCCTGGGCCTGAGCCTCTACGGCAGCGCCTATTTCGCCGAGGTGTTCCGGGCCGGCTTCAACTCCGTGCCCATGGGGCAGCTGGAGGCCGCCACCTGCGTGGGCTTGAACCACTGGCAGACCGTGCGCCGGGTCCAGCTGCCCCAGATGCTGGTGATCATCGTGCCCTCGCTTTGCAACACCATCATCGTGCTCAGCAAGGAGACCGCGGTGCTCTCGGTGATCACCGTGCCGGAGCTCACCGGCGTACTCACCGGCATCGGCAGCCTCTCCTACGCCTTCGTGCAGGTGCTGATGACCCTCTGCGTCGGCTACCTGCTGCTGGTGGAACTCACTGCCTGGTTCGGCCGCTGGGTGGAGCGCAAGGTCGGCCGTTTCATGATCCGTTAACTTTCTGCCAAGGAAACCCATGAGCGCCAACGCAGATGAAGCCATCGAAGGCAGGCCAGCAGCCCCCATCCGGTCCCGGCCAGTCATGATCCAGCTGCAGGGCCTGGTCAAGCGCTTCGGCCCGAACGAAGTCCTGCGGGGGATCAACCTGGACATCCACAAGTCCGAGGTGGTCTGCATCATCGGCCCTTCGGGCTCGGGCAAGAGCACGATGCTGCGCTGCATGGCCTTCCTGGAGGCGTACGACGAGGGCGAGGTGTTCGTCGAGGGCGCCCTGCTGGGCTACACCCAGAACCGGGCCGGGGAGCGGGTGCGGGCCGGCGACGCCGAGATCAACCAGATCCGGCGCAACATCGGCATGGTCTTCCAGCAGTTCAACCTCTGGCCGCACATGACCGCCCTGGGCAACGTCACCGAGGCCCTGAGGCTGGTGCGCCGGCTGCCCCGGAACAAGGCCAACGAACTGGGCCTGCAGATGCTGGACAAGGTGGGCCTGGCCCCCCGGGCCCACGCCTTCCCGGCCCAGCTTTCCGGCGGCGAGATGCAGCGCACCGCCATCGCCCGGGCCCTGGCCATGGAGCCGCACATCATGCTGTTCGACGAGCCCACCTCGTCCCTGGATCCGGAGCTGGTGGGCGAGGTGCTGCAGGTGATGAAGCACCTGGCCCGGGACGGCATGACCATGGTGGTGGTGTCCCACGAGATGGGCTTCGCCGCCCACGTGGCGGACACGGTGGCGTTCATCGACCAGGGCCGCATCGTCGCCCAGGGCCCGCCGTCGGAGATCTTCCAGGGCCTTGGCCAGCCGCCCAGGCTGCAGCAGTTCCTGCACGACTACCTGGAGCGGAACGAGTTCTGGACCAAGGGAGCGGACTAGGGTTGCAGATCCGCCGTTATTACAGTAAAATCAAACACTGATCTCAACCTCTAACGATAGTTCCTTGTTCGTCCAGCCTGATCGTATCATGAATTAACGATAATGGCAGAATGGAGGTTTGCATGATTCTCACCCAAGAACAGAAAGCAATGCTTGATGGGAAGCATGGCCCCGGAACTGGAATAGCCATGAAGATACAAATAAAAATCGGCGAATCATTCAATGCCAAAAGATTGGTTCCGATTACTCGAGCCCATGTCGCACTGAGCGCTCAGGAAGCAGACGTCTGGTTCGCGGAGAAGTTGTCCAATGCCGGCGCGAAATGCAGGGTTCCAACAACGGTCAATCCGGGATTCTGCCTCTCCTATTTCAAAGAACGGAATATGGTCTCAGAAAGCGAAGCTTATTTAATGACACAAACCCATAGCGCTTATAAGAATCTGGGGGCAATTCTTTCATATAATTGCACGCCCTACCATGGTACAAATATCCCAAGATTTGGCGAGATCACTGCATTCTCCGAATCGAGTGCAACGCCCTACATAAATAGTGTGTATGGCGCGCGAAGCAACCGGGAGGGGGCGAACAGTGCGCTCTGCGCCGCTGTAACAGGCTTTGTACCTGAGTATGGGCTTCTTCTGGACGAGAACCGGAAAGGGGAGATCCTGGTCGATGTGAAGGCAGATATCAAGTCTGATTTCGACTACCAGCTGCTTGGGTACATGGGAAAGAAAATCGGCAACGGCATCCCCGTTTTCGTCGGCCTGCCGAAGGACATTTCACCAGAGGCCCTGATGAACCTGGGCGCTCAGTTGAACACCTCGGGTGCCTAC
Organism: Holophaga sp.; assembly: GCA_049508835.1. GTDB lineage: Bacteria > Acidobacteriota > Holophagae > Holophagales > Holophagaceae > Mesoterricola. The sequence goes on from JBELAL010000008.1 coordinate 55,326, forward strand.
GGGATGTACCACATCGTCGGCGTCACCCCGGAAGCCCCGTCGCTGGAGGCGGCCTTTGGCGGGCGGAAACCAGACCGGAAAGTGGTGATCAAGGCCCATGACCTTGAACAGATTCTGAATGAAATCTCGGAACCTGGCGGCCGGGCCATCGATTTTGCGATGTTCGGCTGTCCTCATTTAAGCCTGCGGCAAGTGCAGGAAATCGCGAATATTGTTCAAGGGAAGCAGGTGAAGGCCGAGATCTGGATTTTAACTTCGAGCCACACAAAGGAAATGGCCATCCGGATGGGGATTGCAGATGTTATTGAAAACGCGGGAGGACATATCGTAGAAGACACCTGCTGCGATCAACCATGTTGGAGTCATTTGAAGGGTAAGTATGGTGTTACCGATTCTCCCAAGTGTGCCTACTACCCCAAGCGCAGGGGGATTAACTTTATCATCCGAAGCCTCGAGGAATGCGTGGAGTCAGCCTTAAATGGGAGGGTAGACTGATGAAAAAACGTGAATTCAAATGCCACGTCATTTCGGAAGGGTTGGTAGAAAGTGAAGTTCTTATCTCTAAAGACACTATCATGTTCTACCTGATTACGCCGGAAGATGGGACAGTCATTGAAAAAGGCCATAGCCTCGAGGGGAAAAGCATTGCCGGGAAAATCCTGGTTTTCCCAGGTGGGAAGGGAAGCTCCGTCGTGCAGGCAGATGGCTTGTATCAACTTTTAAATAAAGGTAATGCACCCAAAGCGATGATCATTCAGAGCCCGGAAACAGTTCTGGTGGCAAGCGCAATTATCATGGAAATCCCGATGGTAGACCAAGTCGAGCAAGATTTTTATAATTCTATCAAGGACGGGGACCGGGTTGAAGTCGATGCCCACAAGGGTCTCCTGAAGATCATTTAATTCAGGGAGGAAGTGAAGCCATGGCGCCATTCATCTGGATTATCGATGAAGAATGGCCTGACTATGGCGTTGAGAAAGGAATGCTGGAGGCTCTTTACCCCGATTGTGTCATTCGATACTCAAAATATGATTACCAAAAAGATCTTGAGACATATGCTTCCTTGGCTGATGTAATCATGGCCCAAATCTATACAAGAATTACAAGTGATGTGATAAAAAAATTGTTGAAATGCAAGGGGATTGCAATTTATGGTGGTGGGTATGACCGAGTAGATATCAAAGCTGCGCGGGAGATGGGGATCAGCGTAACAAATGTTTCGGATTACTGTAAAGAGGATGTCGCGGATTATGTCATGGCAGGCATTCTGCACTTTAATAAGAAAATTTTAAATTATTCCCACTGCATGAATAAAGGGATTTGGGGAGCTCAAGCCGTCCAATCACCCGTTAGGCGAATTCAGGGCTCAGCATTGCTGATCATCGGCCTTGGCCGAATTGGAAGGGTTGTTGCGGTCAAGGGGAAAGGCCTTGGAATGAAAGTGTTGGCATATGACCCTTATGTAGACGCGAAGACGATGGCTCAATTGGGCGTGGAGAAAACCAGCTGGGCAACAGGACTCAATTGCGCAGACTTCATTAGCATCAATGCAATTCTCAATGAAGAAACCCTCGGAATGATCAAATACGAGGATTTTTTGATCATGAAACGGAGCGCGTACCTTATCAATTCTGCCAGGGGGAAGATCATCGTCGAGCAGGATTTGGTAAAGGCGATAAAAGAAGGTCTCATATCGGGCGCCTTGGTCGATGTGATCGAGAACGAACCACCGGCCATGAACGAAGATATATTCAGGCATGACAATATTATCGTTACGCCCCACATCTCCTATATTTCGCAAGAATCCTATGCTGACCTTAAAACGAGGACCGTGGAAAATGCCGTGTCTATGCTGGAAGGCCGAAGACCGAAGGATTTGGTCAACTAAGTCTATTTGGCATCCTGATAGGCAAGGCTCAAAAGTTGACGAGGTGAAGGGGCAACCATGGGGAACCAGCGTGACCTGAGCCTGGACCCGGTTTCCGTCCCTCGGAACGGAGCCAGGAACGTCCCGCTGGGCATCTTCATTATCGCCTCCGCCTTGTGTTTCGGGACCATGCCGATCTTCGGGCGCATCGCTCAGGGGGCCGGGGTCCCGATCCCCACCCTCCTGGTCCTGCGCTTCGCCATCGGCGCGGCCTGCTTGTGGACGATCCTGGCATGCCGCGGGGAGGCCTGCCCCACCGGTAAATGGTTCCTCTTGCTCGTCGCCATCGGGTCACTGGGCCTGGCTGGGCAAGCGTTCTGCTATTTCAACGCACTCAACCTGGCCTCCGTCGGGTTGGTGACCCTGCTCTTCTACCTCTATCCGGCCATGGTGGCGGTCCTGGCCCGCGTGGTCCTCCGCCACCCGCTCACCGGGCTGCAGATCACCGCCGTGGTCCTCGCCCTGGCCGGAAGCGCGCTCACCATCGGCAAGGCGGGCGACGGCAAGCCCCTCGGCATCGCCCTCGCCGTCGCCTCCGCCGTCATCTACTCCGCCTGGATCCTTGCCGGCAGCCGCCTTCCGGCCAGCGTTCCGCCCATCGCCGCCACGGCGGTCATCACCACCTCGGCGGCCGTGGTCTATGCTTGCCTGGCGGCCTTGAAGGGCTTCCAGTTGCCCCGGAGCCTTGCAGGCTGGACCGGGGTGCTGGGCTTGGCCCTGATCAATTCGGTCCTTGCGCTCCTGTTTTTCTTCGAAGGGCTGAAACGGGTGGGTCCGGTGCGGGCTTCGGTCTATTCCACGATCGAGCCTGTGTTCGCGCTGGTGCTCGCAGCGGCCCTGCTGGGCGAGCCGATCACCATGCTGCGGGTGGCAGGCGGAGCTCTCATCCTCGGAGCCGTGGTCATCCTGGCACGGGAGGAGGTTCATTCCGCCGCGTCCACGGAACCTTGAAGCTGGGTACTACCCCATGCCCAACGTACGGGGACGACCTCTGGAGTGGAGCTACCTAAACTTCCTAGGCAACCGAGATCCTTACAACCAATGAAAATTGGCTTGAAAAATAATTGACAAGGTATTGTATTTATCTATTATTTCATGAGTCATTGGATTGCTCATGGATGCTGACCGAAAAAGATCGACCTGCAGGACTTGCCACGGGCAGGGTGTTGTCGCTTTTCCTTCCCCCACGCCGAGCATTTCGGACTGTCCGGACTGCCTCGGCAATGGGGTCTGCCCTCGGTGTGGCGAAAACTTTGCTCATCCGGGCACGTTCACCTGCCAAAAATGCAGGTTCTCTTTCCAGGGTGGCAATTGAACTTGCTCCCCCCACCATCCGATTTGAAAACCTCACAAGCAAGGACATCCATGAAGCGCCTGCTCGCCATTGTGACCGCCATCCTGGTCGGTGATGCCAATCCGGGCGCCAGGTTCTGGGGTCTACCCCCGGTCCGGGCGGACGACTCCAAGCGCATCCGGTTCACCAAGGGGTTGGTTCCGACCGTGCTCAAGCGCTTCCCTCCGGGAGACAAGGTCCGGTTCATCGGCAGCGCCCCCTGGTGCAAGGTCACGGGCTGATGGGGCGGACCCTGGATTTCCTGCCCGTCACTTCCGCCGACCACCGGCGGTGGGTGGAGCGGCGCCTGCCGCGGTTCCTGTTCGACTACATCGACGGCGGCGCCAACGACGAGCTTACCCTGGCGGCCAATCTGGAAGCCTTCCGCCGGCTGGGGCTCCGGCAGCGGGTCCTGCGGGATGTCTCGGCCGTGGACACCACCACCACCCTCGCTGGGGAACCCGCCGCCATGCCGCTGGCCCTCGCCCCCGTGGGGCTGGCCGGGTTGATGGCCCGGCGGGGCGAAGTCCTGGGGGTGCGTGCGGCGGAGGCGGCGGGGATCCCCTTCACCCTTTCCACTGTGGGCATCTGTTCCCTACGGGAGGTGCGGGCAGCCGCGGCCAAGCCCTTCTGGTTCCAGCTCTACATGCTCCGGGACCGGACGGCCGTGCGCAGGCTCCTGGACGGCGCGGCCGAGGCGGGCTGCACCACCCTGGTTTTCACCGTGGACCTGGCGGTGGCGGGCCTGCGCCAGCGGGACGTCCGCAATGGCATGCTCGACGGCGGGCTTCGGGGCAAGCTTTTCAGGGCCGGGCAGATCCTCCGCCGCCCAGGCTGGATCCTGAACGTGGGGCTCCGGGGCGGACCGCACCATTTCGGGAGCCTGGTGGACCTCGTCGCGGTTCCCACCGACATTCAGGCCTCCCGGGTCTGGATGGGGACACAGTTCGACCCTGGGGTCACCTTGAAGGACATCGCCTGGTTGCGGGGGATCTGGAAGGGCAGACTGCTGCTCAAGGGCATCCTGGAGCCCGAGGACGCCTCGGCGGCGGTGGAGGTGGGGGCCGACGGGGTGATCGTCTCCAACCACGGCGGACGGCAATTGGACAGCGTGGCGCCGTCCCTGGCCAAGCTGCCGGGGGTGGTCCAGGCCGTGGCCGGGCGGGCCGAGGTGCTCCTGGACGGCGGGGTGCGCAGCGGGCTCGACGTGTTCAAGGCGGTGGCCCTGGGCGCCCGGGGGGTGCTCATCGGGCGGCCCTGGGTCTGGGCCTTGGCCGGCTCGGGTCAGTCCGGGCTGGAGGACTTGCTGGGAACCTTCCGGAAGGAACTGGCGGTGGCCATGGCCCTTTGCGGTGTGAACCGGATCGGGGAGGTGGGTCCGGAGCTGCTCGAAGTCCTGGAGGCCGCCCCGCCGTGGCCGGCGGCTGGTGCCTGATTCCCCCTTTTAAATCGCCCCATGCCTACCCAGGAACAGCGGCTACTGGGGGACCCTCTCGATCAGCCCGAAAGATCCGAGAAAACGCTCGGTGTCGGTGGCCTTGTTGGCGATGGGAGAAACGACCAGGATCTGGTAGAGGGTGGGGTCAGCCTGTGGCTTGTCGAGGCTGGCGCTGACACTTCCAGCCAAGGACCTGATAACTTCATGCCGGTTCTCATTATCTTCGAAATTCATAATGATGCCGTCGTTCCGGAATACGATATGATAGTTCATATACATAGACGACTCAAGGTATTGGCTTTCGAGTTCAAATGAATCTGGCGCTGTCCATCTCCCCTTCAAGGCCAAGACACAATTCTGCATGGCCCAGACCCTGATGCTGGACCCGTAATAATCATCCGCATCAGGATTGAACCTGCAGGCTCCATCCATACCGCAGGAGAGCCGTTTGGTTTCCCCGGAGGCCAGGCCCCATTCAATGATGATTGAACCGGAATCGACGGAATCTGGTTCAAGGCGCATGGAAGCAATGCCTAAAGAATTGTTTTCCAATTTCCAGGTCTTGCCGCACCTGCCGGCGGGAATCTCACTAGGACCCTCGTTTAACTGCGAAGGTTGAGCGGTTTTCTGGAGCATGGCCCTCAGTTCTGCTTGAGCGGATGGGTTCTCCGGAATAGCCCCATTTTTGCTGGCCATATATCGAATTTCATTCATCACATAAAAACAAGGTATGACTGCCCGGCCACCGACTTTATCAGGTCTTTCCCCCTCGTCAGGAGTTTTGCTGGTTACCACAACGATCATGTCCAAGGTGGGGTCGACCATGATGAGTTGGCCATGCTGCCCCAGGGCTCGGAAGGTCTTACTAATGGTATCAATCCAGAATCCGCGCTTGTAGAGGTATCCGGCTTCCGCCCACAAGCCATCGCCGTCGTCGAACAACTTGCCGGTCCACCCCTCGGGCAGCAGCCGTTCGTCCTGCCAGACCCCATCATGCAGCCATAACAGGCCGAGTCTGGCCATGTCCCTGGGAGTCAGCGCCAGAGAGGCTGCCCCGAGCGTGTTTCCATCCGGGTCAGCGACAGCCCATTCGAACCGGGAGATGCCAATGGGCCTGAAAAGTTTTCCCCTGGCCACTTCGCGGGCAGGCTGGTGCCAGGCCCTGCCGATCAGAGCGGCAAGTACATCAAAGTTCCCGTTATTGTAAAGGAAAAGGCTTCCTGGTTCGAAGATCATGGGCTGATTCAAAACAAATCCAACCCAATCCTTGGTTCGGAACATTTGAGCATATGACGAAGCTTCACCAGGCAAGGGACTCCCTGCAAACCAGGATAAGCCGGACCATAAGGATAAAAATACGCATCCAACACCAGCTTGCCGTGTCGGACGACCTGGATGCTGTCCACCCGCCAACCGCGTTGCTGGACCAGTTCCAAGACCCCCTTCAACCGGGTCGAGTCCAGACCGACGCTCTCCGGTGTGGCGACTTGCCATTCAGGCGATGGCCAGACCGTGGCCTGGGGCGCAGGTGCGCCCCCTGCCATCCAGCACAGGGCAAGGGAAACGATGCCGGCGACCAAAGGCAAAGGCTTTATCCTGCCCATGATTTCGCACCTTGGAAGTGATCAAAAGTATACCTGAAACCCAGGGCCCGCCACCGCCGTCAAGCTGGGCCAGATCCGCAGCTGTGGCCATCGGGCGCCCCCTCATTGGAAAACCTTCTTCTCCAATCGCTGCAGGACCACCTTGAGCTTGTGGCCTTCGCCGGGCGGGATCCATCACCCAACCCGCTGAAGCCCAACAGGAAGCCCAGCGTTCCGCGCCATCGCAAAATTTACCCTTTTATTTGCTGAAAATATTTAATTGCCATTGTCAAATGACGTCGTATATTTTTTCAACGTAGTTTTTTTGCATGTCTCAACCAATAATTTCAATCATGTAGTGGAATTTTTTCAAAACCAAGTCTTTCACCCTGCAGCCTTTGCCCGGCAGGCAGAGCAAGGCCAGGAAGCTGAGTGCCTTCCGGTCCGCTGTGCGGATCTGGTGGCGTTATCGCCTGCACTTCGAAACGCAGAAGACCATCTTGGAGACCGCCCATGTCCGGCATCGGTGCAGTGAACATGTCCGCAGCCGCGCCCGCATCCGCCCCGCAGCAAGCTGCCAAGCCCCAAGGGACCCAGGCCCCCCAGGCCCTCCCAGGCCAGGGGAACCAGGAGGATGTCCTCTCCATTTCCAGGGAGGGCATCCAGGCCTTGGAGAAAGGGACCGTGGAGATGGCCCTGCTCGGCAATCATCGCCACCACCATCACCAAGAGGTCACCCTGGACCTGCTCACCTACCCCAATTTCCTCCTCGTCAACCAGCAGACGAATGCGACCCTGGCCCAGCAGGGCGGGGCCGCCCAGGCCCAGGGGGGCACGGCCGCCCCCGCTGCGGTGTCCGGGGTCGGCGCCGGCGGCGGCGCGGGGGCTGCCAAGTAAGCGGGGCGGCAGGTCGCCAACGGCGTCGGCTTCCGCCGACGGGAAGGCCATGACCGGCGGCAGGCTCGACGCCAATGGCGCCTCCTGCCTGCGCACCCGAAAACCTTATTATTTGGAAATAGATGAATTATTTCATCCTGGGCATTAGCAGGCGGATTCTCGCTGGCCACAATGGAAAACCGCGACATTTCAATTTTTCAATATCGTCTTTTTCAAGATGAATTCTTTAAATTTCCGCACTAGGATAGGGCTCCATCTATCCCAGGAGGGGATATGTCGAGAACCTTGAAGTCAGCGGTCGCCGTAACCGCCCTCGGACTCTTTGTGGGCGGCACAGCCTTGGCGCAGGACACTCTGGTGTACGGCACGACCGATAAAGTCACCCAGATGGATCCGGCCAACGCCTACGATTTCCATACTTGGGAACTGTTCGACAATATCAACCAGAGCCTGCTCACCTACAAGCCGGGCACCTCGGAGATCGTCCCCGGGCTCGCCCAGAGCTTCACGGTGAACAAGGAAGGCACAGTCTACACCTTCAAGCTGCGCAGCGGCCTCAAGTTCACCGACGGCACGCCGTTCACCGCCGAGGCGGTGAAGTGGACCATCGACCGGGTGGTGGCCCTCAAGGGCGACCCGTCCTGGTTGGTCACCCAGTTCGTCAAGTCCGTGGACGTGGTGGACCCGCTCACGGTGACGTTCACCCTCAACGGGCCGACCGCCTTCTTCCCCTCGGTGATCGCCGGCAATCCCCCCTACTTCCCCCTTGACCCCGGCGTCTATCCCCAGGACAAGTTCATCAGCGACCCCAGCGAGCTCAAGGGCGGACAGCTGGTGGGGCTGGGCGCCTACAAGATCACCTCGTTCAAGCGCGACCAGGAGGTGGTGTTCGAGGCCAACCCCAACTACTACGGTGAACCGCCGCACATCAAGCGGATCATCGTCCGCTACTTCGCCAACGCCACCACCATGCGCCTGGCGCTGGAGAAGGGCGACCTGGACCTGGCGTTCAAGTCGCTGAACCCGTCGGACATCTCGGACCTGATGAAGAACCCCAAGCTCACCACCAACAAGCTTCCGGGACCATTCATCCGGTTCCTGTGCTTCGAGAATTCCGAGAGCGTGTTCAAGGACAAGAACCTGCGCAAGGCGGTCGCGGCGCTGATCAACCGGCCGGCGATCAACCAGAAGGTCTACCTGGGCCAGAACGAACCCCTCTATTCCCTGGTTCCCAAGGGCATGCTCTACCACACCGAGGATTTCAAGACGGCGCTGGGGGACGGCAACAAGGCCCTGGCCGAGAAGCTGCTCACGGCCGCAGGCTATTCGGCGGCCAAGCCCCTGACCTTCGACCTGTGGTACACCACCAGCCACTATGGGGACACCGAGATGAACCTGGCCGAGGTGCTTCAGAGCCAGTTCGAACAGACCCCGCTGGTCAAGGTGACCATCAAGAGCTCCGAGTGGGCCACCTACAAGAAGCAGTTCGAGAAGAAGGAGATGGCCGCATACCTGCTGGGCTGGTATCCCGACTACGTGGATCCGGACGACTACACCGCCGCCTTCGCCCAGACCAAGGCCTCGGCCGGGGAGGGCATCTATTTCTCCAACCCGAAATGGGACGAGATGTTCGTGAAGGAAGAGACCACCGCCGACCCCAAGGTGCGCAAGCAGGTGTTCGAACAGATCCAGAAGGCGTGGACCGATGAAGTGCCCTGCGCGCCCATCTTCCAAGGCAACCTCTACGTGTTCACCCAGAAGAACGTCACCGGCGTGAAGATTGGTGCGCCGCTGATCTTCCGGTACGATACGCTTTCCTTCACCCATTGACCCAGACTGCAGACCCATGGACCTGCCGGAGGGCGCCCGGGCGCCCCCCGGCCCTTGGCAAGCGCCCGCGGCGTGACGGCGCCGGGGGATGCCCACAGCCCGGACGGCCGCCGCACCACCGCAGAGGTTTTTCATGAAACGCGTTCTGCAGTACCTTGCGGCCCGGCTGCTGTTGACCATTCCCATGGTGTTCGTGCTGCTCACCCTGCTGTTCGTGGTGCTCAGGGTCATGCCGGGGGACCCGGTGTCGGCGATGCTCGGCGGGCACGCCCCGGAATGGGTCATCCAGGAGAAGAAGGTGGAACTGGGGCTGGACAAGCCGATCGCCACCCAGTACGTGGAGTACCTGGGGCAGATGGCCCGGCTGGACCTGGGCCGGTCCATGATCTTCGATGAGAAGGTGTCCAAGGCGATCCGGGACAAGCTCCCGGCCACCCTTGAGCTGACCTTTTGCGGACTCGCCCTCTGCCTGGGGATCGGGATCCCGCTCGGAGTCCGGGCCGCGCGCCGCCGGCGCACCGCCAACGATTTCGCCATACGCCTGTTCGCCAACGTCTTCTACTGCATCCCGGTGTTCTGGATGGGGCTCATGCTGCAGATGATCTTCGGGGTGTTCCTGAACCTGTTCCCCATCTCGGGGCGGGTCGGCAGCCGGGTGGTGTCGGGCGACTTCGAGAAGACCGGGTTCTACCTGCTGGACACCCTGCTCAAGGGCAGCCCGCACGCCTTCGGCGACGTTTGCCTGCACCTGGTGCTGCCCTCCCTCACCCTGGGCCTGGTCCTGTCCGGGGTGTTCGTGCGCATGACCCGGGGCAACATGCTGGACGTGCTCAAGTCGGACTTCATCCTGGCCAGCCGCGCCCGGGGCATCCCGGAGCGGCTGGTGGTCTATCGGCACGGCCTGAGGAACGCCCTGATCCCGATCGTCACCATGCTCGGGCTGCAGTTCAGCGCCCTGCTCGCCGGGGCGATCCTGACCGAGACCACCTTCTCCTGGCCGGGCATGGGCCGGCTGCTGGTGGAGCGCATCTACCTGCGCGACTACCCGACCATCGAGGGGGTGATCGTCGGCTATGCGCTGATGGTGAGCGCGGTGTCCCTGGTCGTGGACCTCACCTACGCGGTCATCGACCCCCGGGTCCGGCTCTGATGGCCACCCGGGGGAACCTTCCCGCGGACCCCGCCCCGAGGGCGGCCTTCTCCCCGGCGGGGCTGGGCGCGGGGCTGCTGCGGCGGTTCTCGGCCGGCGCGCGCAAGTACCGCCTGGAATGGTGGATCATGGTCGCCGGCCTGGCGGTGATCCTGGCGATCCTGGGCATGACCCTGTTTCCCTATCTGTTCACCCGGTTCAACCCCCTGGACCAGAACGCCGGCGGCCAGCTCACCGCTCCCAGCCCGGCCCACTTCCTGGGCACCGACAACCTGGGCCGGGACATCTATGCCCGGATCGTGTACGGGGCCAGGACCATCTTCGGGGTCGCCATCGCCGCATCGGTCCTGTCCGCGTCCATCGGCATCCCCCTGGGACTGATCTCGGGGTTCGCCGGCAACCTGGGCGACAAGGTCCTCTCCCTGGTCATGGACTCAGTCTATTCCTTCCCGGGCCTCATCCTCGCCATCGCCTTCGCGGCGATGCTGGGACCGGGGGTGGTGAACATCACCATGGCGGTGGCGGTGATCTACGTGCCCACCTACTTCCGGCTGGTGCGCGGGCAGACCCTGTCCATCAAGGAGGAACTCTACGTCGAAGCGGCCCGGGCCATCGGCGCCAGCCGCCCCACCATCCTCGCCCGCTACATCTTCCCCAACGTCATCGCCACGGTGGTGATCGTGTTCTCCCTGAACATCGCCGACGCCATCGTGACCGAGTCCTCCCTGTCCTTCATCGGCCTGGGGCTGCCCGCGGGGATCCCGGACTGGGGCGTGGACCTGGCCATGGGCAAGAACTTCCTCCCGTCCGGGATCTGGTGGATGGTCACCTTCCCGGGCCTGGCCATCGTGATCCTGGCCCTGGGCTTCACCATGGTCGGCGAGGGACTGGCCGAGATCCTCAACCCGCGCCTCCAGGAGTACTGACGATGGCGACCCCGGGGCCCGAGCCCATCCTCAGCATCAGCCACCTGTCCATCGCCTATCCCATTTCCATCGGTACGGTGCGCGCGGTGGAGGACGTCTCGCTCGACGTGCGGAAAGGGGAAGTGCTGGGCATCGTCGGCGAGTCGGGCTGCGGCAAGTCGACCCTCGGGCTCGCGGTCCTGAACCTGCTGAAGCCGCCAGGGCGGATCACCGGGGGCCGGATCGGGTTCGAGGGCAAGGACATCCTGGCCATGGGCCAGCGGGAGCTGCTGTCCCTGCGCGGGCCCAGGATCGCCATGATCTTCCAGAACCCGCTCACCTCGCTGGATCCGCTGATGTCGGTGGCGGACCACTTCATCGAGACCATCCGCGCCCACGAGCCCGGGGCCCGCGCCAAAACCTGCCTGGACCGGGCCGGGCGCATGCTCGCCGACCTGGGCATCGAGCCGGAGCGGCTCGCGGAGTACCCCTTCCAGCTTTCCGGCGGCATGCGCCAGCGCATCATGATCGGCCTGGCCCTGATCCTCCGCCCGGCGATCCTCCTGGCCGACGAGCCCACCACCGCCCTGGACGTCATCGTCGAGGCCGGGTTCACTGAGCTCCTGGTCCGGCTGCACAGGCTCTACGATCTCACGGTGGTCCTGATCTCCCACAACCTGGCGCTGGTCGCCGAGGTGGCCGACCGGATCGCCGTGATGTACGGCGGGAGGATCGTGGAACTGGCCTCGGCCGAAGACATCTTCGCCCGGCCCCTGCACCCCTACACCCAGGGACTGATCGCCTGCGTGCCCAACATCCGCCTGGAGCAGAAGGACCTGAACGCCATGCCGGGCAGCCCGCCCGACCTGGTGGGGGAGCGCGACTACTGCAGCTTCCACCCTCGCTGCCCATTCACCATGGACATCTGCCGTCAGCGGTGCCCGGAACTGCGCGCCCACGAAGGCCGCCAGGCGGCCTGCTGGCTGCACGAGAAGGAGGCGTAGCGTGGCGACCCTCGTGCGGGCCGAGCACCTGGTGAAGAACTTCCCCATCCGCGGATCCTTCTTCGACCTGTTCACCGCCAGGAGGCGCCAGGTGCACGCGGTGGACGACGTCAGCCTGACCATCGAGGAAGGCGAGGTGCTGGGCCTGGCCGGCGAAAGCGGGTGCGGCAAGTCCACCACCGGCCGGCTCCTGGTCCGGCTCGTCGAGCCCAGCGCGGGGACGGTGCAGTACCGCGGGCAGGACATCCTCGCCTACGGGCGCGAGGCCATGACGCAGTTCCGCAGGCGGGCGCAAGTGGTGTTCCAGGATCCGGTGAGCAGCCTGAGCCCGCGCATGAGCGTCGGCGAGGCCATCGGCCACCCGCTCCGGATCCACCGGATCGGCGCCCCGGCCCAGCGCCGGGCCCAGGTACTGGAGATCATGGAGAAGGTGGGGCTGACCCCGGCGGAGTACCTGTACCGCAAGTACCCCCACCAGCTCTCTGGCGGCCAGAGCCAGCGGGTGGTCCTGGCCCGCGCCCTGGTCACCCGGCCGGACTTCCTGGTGGCGGACGAGCCGATCGCCATGGCGGACGTCTCGGTGCGCGCCCTGATCCTGCAGCTGATGATCGACCTGAAGCACGCCTTCGGGCTGACCTACCTGTTCATCACCCACGACCTGGCCACCGCCAAGTACCTGTGCGACCGGGTCGCGATCATGTACCTCGGCCGGATCGTGGAGCTGGCCGGGCGGGACGAGCTGTTCGCCAACCCCCACCACCCCTACACCCAGGCCCTGCTGTCCGCGGTGCCCATCCCCGACCCCGCCGCGCGCCGTGCCAAGCATCTCCCGGAAGGGGAGATCCCCAGCGCCATCGATCCGCCCGCCGGCTGCCACTTCCACCCTCGGTGCCCTTTCGCCACGGAGGCCTGCCGCGCCGGCCGCCCGGCCTTGAAGGAGATCCGCCCCGGGCACCTGTCGGCCTGCATCCTGCCCTGACCCGGGTCACGGGTTCGGGCGTGATCGCCTGGCCGCGGCCGCTCCGGCCGTTCAGTCGATGTGCTGGTGTCCCGCCTGCGCCGGAAACTGGAAGCCGACCCCCGGAATCCCAGCCTGCTGCTGACGGTCTCAGGCTACGGCTACTGCCTGGCATTCCCGTCGAGGCTGGCGTTGAACAGTCCCAACGGGTCCGGCAAGCGGTGTAGAATGCCCCTTTCCACCATGCCAACCCCCCTGCGGTACCTCCCCGGCTACCTCCTCGGCATCGGTCTCTTGCCGGTGCTCCGGGCCTACATCCGGCGCTTCGAGGAGCGGCGGCTGGCGGCGGACTTCGAAGCGTACCGGGCCGCGGTGCCCATGTTCTTTCCGCTGCCGCGGCGGCGGGGGAGGACGGAATGGAAACCCTGATCCAGCAGATCGGCTATGACGGCTGGGCCAACCAGCAGGTGGTGCGGGCCGCGTCCGGCCTGGACCCGCAACAGCTGCGGCAGCAGCTGCCCGGCAGCTTCCCCTCGGTGCACCAGACCCTGGTGCACATCCTGTGGGCCGAGGAGCTGTGGCTGCGGCGGTGGCAGCGCCGTACCTTCACCAGCGCCCTGGACCCCGAGGACTTCCCGACCCTGGAGAGCCTGGGCCGCAAGCTGGAGGCGGTGCAGGCCCGGCAGCTGAAGTTCCTGAAGGGTCTCGATCCAGCCGACACGGAGCAGCGGATCGCCTACGTGAACTTCCAGGGGGTCCGGTGGGAATACACCCTGCGGCAGATGGTCCAGCACCTGGTGCTGCACTCGGCCTTCCACCGGGGGCAGCTGGCCACCATGCTGCGCAAGCTGGGGACGGTCCTGCCCAACACGGATTTCCTGAACTTCATCGACCTGGGCCAGCCCTGACTCGGCGTCAGAGCCTGACCCGGATCCTCCGGCTCCGGAGCCGCCGGCGCACCCCGGCCCGGTGCCCGGACACCCGCGGCCGGGCCAGGGCCTGGCCCAGGCCCAGGTAGGCCATCCGCCGGGGGGCGGGCAGGGACGCCGGAACGCCGATCTTGTAGGCCCGCACGGTCCAGCCCGGGGGCACCTCGGCCCGGGGCCGCAGCGCGCCCAGGACGTCGGCCGCGGCCCGGAGGCGGGCCAGGCGGTCGCGGCCTTCGGGGCTGGCCAGGAGCCAAACCTCCAGGTCCATGCGCGCGTCCAGGTCCAGTTCGCCGTCCAGGTAGCCGGAGAGCAGCAGATCCAGTTCCTCGGGAGACCAGGGCGCGTTCATGGGAGGCTCCTCACCGGGACCGGGCCAGGGACGCCCCGGCCTGGAGCGCCGTCGCCAGGTTGGCCCGGGCCCTGGCCAGGCGGGACTTGATGGTGCCCATGGGCACCTGCATGCGGGCGGCGATCTGGTCGTAGGGACAGCCGTCCACGTCCCGCAGCAGCAGCACCTGACGGTCCAGGGGCTTCATTCCGGCGATCAGGGCGCGCAGCTTCCGGAGCACTTCCCGGCGTTCGGCGTCGGCCGCCTCCTCCTCCTGGCTGGGCTGCACCGGCACGTCCCAGGCTGTTCCGGCGCCGTCCTCGTCCGGGCTGCGCCAGTCGGTGGCGAGCACTTCCCGGGCCGTGCGCTGCCGCTCGGCCTCCCAGCGGGTGCGGATGAGGTTCAGGGTCACCTGGAACACCCAGGTGGACAGCGCCGCCTCGCCCCGGTAGGTGCCCAGGTGCCGGTGGATGCGCAGGAACGCCTCCTGGAACGCGTCCTCCCGCTCCGGTGCCGGGACGTGGCGCACCAGCAGCGCCATGACGATCCCCTGACAGGCCCGCACCAGCTCCATCCAGGCGGTGGGGTGCCCGGCCAGGGCCCGCTGGGCCAGCCGCCAATCGGCGGCGTGGGCAAGCGTGAAGGGCGGGGTATGGACATCCATGGGGGCTGCCGGCTGGAACTTGGGATTTCCAGTATAGCCAAAGCCCGCGACCTGCCCTGGGTCCGCCCGCCATGGCGCTCATCGTCCACCTCTCAGCGGCCCTGGGTGGCGATCAGCGCCGCCCGGGAAGCGGGTTCCTCGCCGGTCCAGGATCCGGTCCTGGACCACCGGCCCGCCCGGCCCCAGACCACGGCCAGGACCGCGGCCAGGAGCAGTCCGAACAACCCTCTCCAGAGATTCCGCTTCATGGCCCGCCTCCTGCTGGAGTTGGACCGGGACCCGGACGGAAAGTTCCATCAAAGGGCCGTGCAGCGCCCGTAGAGCCAGGCCTTGGCCTCGCAGGCGTTCCACCCGGGGCGCTCGGCCCGCAGCCGCGCCAGCAGGGCGGTGAGCCGGGGGGCGGCGAAGCTGCTGCCGGTGAGGATGCGGTGCTCGCCGTCCTTCCAGGCCACCCGCACGTTGGCCCCGTGGGCGGCGAACTCGGTGAGCTCCCCGGGCCGGCGCACCAGGGCCTCCGGGTCGTCCAGGTCGGCGGAGGTCACCGTGAACACGGTGGGGAAGGCGCCCGGGTACTCCTCCAGGCCCGGGTCCAGGTTGCTGCTGGCGGCCACGATCCAGGTGTTGGCGCAGAAGGCCCGGTCCACCAGGCGCTTGAACTCCCCCAGGTCCTGGCGGGCGGCGCTGCCGAAACTGCAGTTGACGATGTGGAACCCCTGCTCCAGCCCCCAGTCCAGGGCGAACCGCACCCGCTCGGTGCCGGCCCGCAGGTCCTGGCCCAGGATGCGCAGGCTGGTGAGCCGGACCGCCGGGGCCCGGGACAGGATGATCCCGGCGATGGCGGTGCCGTGGCCGAAGCTGTCCACCGGGGCTTCGGGGGCCACCCGCCAGGCCCCGGCGCCGCCTTCCAGGCCCAGGGTCTCCACCACCCAGGGGCGCAGGTCCGGATGCGCGGCCTCCACGCCGGAATCCAGCAGCAGCACCCGGACCGGGTCAGAGCCCATGGTCCAGGTGCTCCAGCAGGCAGCCCAGGAGGAAGGCGTGCCACTGGACCCGCTCCAGGTCCTCCGGTCCGAACCGGTCCGCCGCCAGGGGATTGATGGTGGAGAGGACGCCCACGGCCCGCCCGGCCACCCGGACCGGGGCGGCGGCCATGGCGGTGGTGTGGATCCCGGTGACTTCCATGGCCGCGGGGTGGTAGGGCGCCTCGGCCCCCACGGCGGTGGGGAGCCCGGTGCACAGGACCATCCCCACCAGGGAGCCCTCCACCGGCACCTCCAGCCCCTCCAGCTTCTCGGGCCCGGGGCCGACGTTCACCGCCGCCACGAGCCGGCCGCCCTCCTCCGTGGCGCGCCAGTAAGTCGCCGCGGTGGACCGGCAGTGGTCCACCACGTCCTGGAGCAGTCTGCGGATGGGGGCGGCCATGGTCTCCCTAGGACTGCTTCTCGCTGGCGGCGATGGCGGCGTCCAGCTTGTCCAGGGCCTTGTCCAGGGACTTCTCGCCCTGGGCGATCTCCTTCTTGATCTGGGCCTGGGCGGCGCCGGCCAGGGCCCGGTCCAGGGTGTCCTTGGTCATGACCACGAACACGTAGAGGTTGCCGTCCTGGGGATCGGTCCAGTTGGCCCGGGTGATGGCGCCGTTCAGCTCCTGGTCCACCAGCTGCCGGGTGACGTTCTCGATGACCCGGTTCATGACGTCGTTCTTGATGGGCTTGGCGCCGGTGTTGGCGGCGGCCATGGTCACCTGCTGGTTGAGCTGGGTGAACATGCTCTGGACCCGGACCTTGAGCTTGCCGGCCAGCTTGGTGCGGGCGTCGGCGACCGCCACGGTGCGCTGCAGGCCCTTGTCGCCCATGGGGTTGGACTGGGCGATGCCGACCGCGGCCAAGCCGTCCGGAATCTCCTCGTTGTCGATCCAGGCGGGGGCGTTCTTGGTCTGGGTGGTGGTCACCGGCACGGTGGCGGGTGCTTTTTCGGGACCGCAGGCCACCAAGCCGAGCAGGATGGCGGGAAGGACGAGGGCGCAGGTCGCGCGCATGGTGAACCTCCTGGATGGGGTTGGGGATCGAACCGCGGTTTCAAGGAGTAGGACCGGGATCCGCTGGAAAAGTTCCATTCGTTCCCAGGATCGCCGGTAAGGGGGATGCCCCCATGCTACCCCAACTCCAGGGGACCGGACCCCCCGGGGCGCGCATATTCATTGCCGGGGCGGTTCAGCGGCTGCAGACCGCCACCACCCGCCCGAGGTCGGTGTGCCCGGCCAGGCACTTCTCGATGCCGTCCGGGACCAGGGTGCGCATGCCCCCGTCCGGGGCCAGGGCGCCGGTCTCCACCAGGATGTCGGCCAGGGTGGTCTTCTCCTCCCGGGCGTTGACGCTGTGGGCGTAGAAGTAGATCTCCCCGAACGCCCCGGAGGCGGGCAGGATGCCTCCGCGGTGGACCGCCACGTAGGCGATGTGTTCGGCGGCCAGGCGCTGGTGCTGGGTCGCCACCAGCCCGGCGGCGCCCCGGGAGCGCAGGGTGAGCACCAGGTCCGCGTCCCCGGGCCGGAACCGGCCCAGGGTCCCCACCAGGGTGCGGCCATCCGTGAGCCCCACCGTGACGGTGGTCTGCCGGTCCTTGAACCACCGTTCATCCGACATGGCGTTTCCCCGAAACGAACCTTGAATATTGCAAAATCCTACACCTCCCAAGCGGGAACACGAAGTCCCTGGAGATGAATTAGTTACGGAATACGGAGGGATTGTTCTCATAATAGGGGCCTAATCCCAGGAGAAGCCATGTCCGACGCGTCCGCACTGGAGGCCAAGGCCTATTCCAAGGTCGATTGGCGCCTGATCCCCTTCCTCTTCCTCTGCTACATCCTGGCGTACCTGGACCGGGTCAACGTCGGGTTCGCCAAGTTGCAGATGTCCAAGGACCTGTCCCTGAGCGACGCGGCCTTCGCGCTGGGGGCGGGCATCTTCTTCATCGGCTACTTCTTCTTCGAAGTGCCCAGCAACGTCCTGCTCAAGAAGTACGGCGCCCGGGCCTGGATCGCCCGGATCATGATCTCCTGGGGCATCATCTCCGGGGCCATGCTGTTCGTGAAGGGCCCGTGGTCCTTCTACGTGATGCGCTTCCTGCTGGGCATCGCCGAGGCGGGGTTCTTCCCGGGGATCATCTTCTACCTGACCCTGTGGTACCCGTCCAGCATGCGCTCCACCCGCACCGCCCTGTTCGTCTCGGCCATCGCCGTCTCGGGCGTGGTGGGCAACCCCATCTCCGGGGCCATCATGGACAACCTCAGCGGGGCGGCGGGGCTGGCCGGGTGGCAGTGGCTGTACCTCGCGGAGGGCATCCCCTCCATCATCGTGGGCATCTGGGTGTTCTTCTACCTGGACAGCAGCATCCTCGAGGCCAAGTGGCTCACCGGCGAACAGAAGGCGCTCCTGCAGCGCAACCTGGACGCCGAGGACCAGCACAAGACCGAGGTGCGCCTGGCCGATGCCTTCAAGAGCGGCAAGGTGTGGGCCCTGTGCGCCATCTACTTCACCCTGATGATCGGGCTCTACGGCATCGCCTTCTGGCTGCCCACCATCGTCAAGGCCTTCGGGATGAAGGGCTACCTGGAAGTGGGGCTGGTCACCGCCATCCCCTACGCGGTGGCGGTGGTGGGGATGCTGATCCTCAGCCGCAGCTCCGACCGCACCGGGGAGCGGCGCATGCACTACATCTGGACCGTCCTGGCCGGGGCCGCGGGCCTGGTCCTGTGCGGCCTCACCGCCGGGCACCCGTACCTGAACATCATCTTCCTGTCCATCGCCACCCTGGGGGTGATCGGCGCCATGCCGGTCTTCTGGCCCATCCCCTCGGCCTTCCTGGCCGGCACCGCCGCCGCGGCGGGCATCGGGCTGGTGAACTCCATCGGCAACCTGGGCGGCTACTTCGGCCCCCAGATCCCGGTGTGGGCCAAGGCCTGGACCGGCGACCCCTCGGCGGCCCTGTACATCATCGCCCTGTCCATGTTCGTGGGCGCGGTGATCACCTTCTTCGCCATCCCCAAGAGCCTGCACGTGCGGGTCGGGCAGGCGCCGGAGACCGAGCCCGGCCCCGCTCCCGCCGCGTCCCGGTAGGCTCCCGGGTTTTCCCGTCCGTCGTCCCGCGCGGCCCGCGGGGCGACGGAACCCTGGAAAGGTCAGAACCGGTACTTGACGTGCACCGCCAGCGTCCGGGGCGGGATCACGTGGGTGCCGCCGAAGGTGCTGAGGAAGTTGTAGAGGCCCTTGGTGTCGAACACGTTCAGCAGGGCCGCGTCCACCAGGAGCGAACGTTGCTCCGCGAGCTTGAACTCCTGGCCCGCGTTGAGGTTCCAGATGGTGCGGGGCTCGATCCGGTAGTTCAGGCCCACCAGGCTGTCGTTCTCGGAACGAACGTAGGGAATGCCGAAGGCGTAGTCCGGGTTGCCTGCCACCGTGGTGGGGTCCCCGGCCTCCAGTCCGGAGTCGTAGCGCCCGGTCACCTGGCCGAAGAAGCCTTCGCGGGCGTAGCGGGCGCCCCACTGCAGGCACAGCTTCTCGTCATGGTCGATGAGGTAGGGGGTGCCGGCCGGGCCGTTGATGAGCGGGTCGGCCGAGGTCAGGCCGCCGATGGTGGGGCTGTAGAAGATGGTGCGCACGGTGCCGGCGCTCAGGTAGCCGGACCAGTCGTGCACGGGGGTGATGTCCAGGCGCAGGTCGGTGCCGTGGAAACGACCCTTGGCGGCGGCAGTGGGGAAGAGCAGCCCGGTGTTGAAGAACTGGTCGTTGTCCGCCGAATTGGTGCTGTCCTTCCACCAGTACTCGAAGCTCACCCGCACGTGCCCGCCCACCTGCTGTTCCACTCCCACCAGGTAGCTGTCCTGGAGCTCCGGCAGCAGGCGGGGAACCGTGGTTCCAGCCGGGGCCACCAGGTTCCAGACCGCCTGGAAGGTGGAGAAGGCCAGATTCTCGTTCTCCGGGGTGATCATCAGCCGGTCGTAGCTGGCCCGGAACAGGGTCTTCGAGGCGGGGACCGTGTAGGCGGCGCCCAGCCGGGGCTGGAGCTGGTTCTTGACGTAGTCCCGGCCGTGGTAGCTGTCCAGGCGCAGGCCCAGGGCGACGTTCCAGTCGCCGGCGGCCAGGTCGTCCTGGAGGAAGGCCGAGGCCAGGGAGGGGGCGAGGCTCTCATCGAAGATGAAGATCCGGCCGCCGCCGCCGGCGGAGACCGGGGTGTAGGGCAGCAGCCCGGGCGGGATCGGCTCGATCTGGGCGTTGCCCGGGTCGGTGACGGCAAAGGCGAACCGTTCGTGGATCGGGTAGCGCACGTACTGCAGCCCGGCCTTGACCGTGTTCCCGCCCTCCTTCAGGGTGTACGCGACCTGGGCGCCCTGGTTGTCCAGCGTACGGTTCTGGCGGGCCCAGACGGGGGTGTCCGGCCCCCCCACCGGGTATCCGGGCTGCAGGTCGGCGGTGGGATCCAGGTAGGCGACGGCGTGACGGTAGTAGACGGTGGCGTCCAGGCTGCGGTCGGCGCCGACCACGCGGGTCCAGCCCAGGTTCAGGTTGCTGTCCTCATTGGTCACCCGCTGGTTCATCCCGGCCGCTTCCTGGCTGGCCAGGTTCACCACGTCCCGGCTGGTCCGGCCGCCGCTGACCGAGAAGCGCAGGGTGTCGACCTCCGAAAGGATCCAGTCGAAACGGGTGAAGGCCCGGCCGGTGGCCCCCTGGTTGTGCAGGTTCTCGAAGTTCACCGGGTCCAGGAAGCGGTCGCTGCTCGACCCGGCCACGGCCGCGAAGTACCCGAACCGGTCGGTGCACCCCTGGACCTGGGTCCCGGCTTCGTAGGTCTGGAACCGGGCGGCGCCCATCGACACTTCGCCCTTGAAACCGTCCGGAGTGCCCAGCCCGGTCCTGGAGGTGAGGCTCACCACCGCCACCGGCTTGCCGCCGTATTCCGCCGGGATGCCCCCGGTGATCACGGCCATGCTGTCCACCTGGGCGGGGTCCAGGGAGTTGGAGAAGGTGGCCTGGACCTGGTCGGTGACCGGCACCCCGTCGATCACGTACATCACCTGCCCGTGGCTGCCCCGGAAGTGGAACCGGCCGTTCTCGTCCTGGATGAACCCGGGCGTGGTGAGCAGGATGTTCTCCAGGCCCCGGCTCTGGACCGTGGCCGGGGTCTTCTCGATGGTGCCGCGGTCGATCTCCTGGCTGGAGGAGGCGCGGGACTGCACCAGGCCGGCCTCCGCCTCCACCACCACCGTGGCCGAGGGCAGCTGCAGCACGGCGTCGAAAGGCACCGGGAGGCTGGAGCGCACGGCGACCGTCGCCTGGCAAGGCTGGAAACCGCCCGCCACCACTTCGATCCGGTAGTCCCCGAAGGGGACGTTGTAGAGGCTGAAGCGGCCGTTGCCGTCGGTAGCGGCCTCCTGGCGGTGGCCGGATACCGGGTTCTCGAGCCGGACCACCGCCCCGCGCACAGGCTGGCCCTGGGGATCGGCGACCCGGCCGGCGACGGTGCCGCTGCCGGCCGTCGGGGCGGCGGGGAGCGGGAACACCGCGGCGGCGATGGCCGGTAAAAGGAAGGATCTTGGGCGCATGGGAAGGATCTCCGGCGGGGAAAGTCTGGCATTGATAATAGAACTAATTTCTATTTAGAAAATAATTTCATTTATCATCACCGGAATCGGGATTCCGGTTGCCAGGGCAGCGAAGCCGTGATTGATAATTTATTACATTTTTACCCGCGCACAATAGCGTGCGCCCGCAGCGAGCGCGACCGCTGTCCAGGGCGGTTCTGGACCCGCCTACTCCACCACCTGCACCGGATCCCCGTCGCGCAGCCCGGGGTTCGGGTTGAGGATCACCCGGGTCCCCGCCCGCAGCCCCTGCAGGACCCGCACCCGGCTGCCCGCGTCCTCCCCCAGCACCAGGGGCAGCATGTGCACCCGGCCGGCCTCCACCGCGGCGGCGAACGGGTTCTCCCCGCGCATGAGAAGCGCCTCGGCCGGGATCTCCATGCGCCCGGCCCCGTCCGGCAGGCGCAGGGCCACCTTCACGTAGCCGCCGCCCAGGAAGCGCCCGTCCTGGTTGTCCAGTTCCGCCTCGGCCAGCATGGTCCGGGTGCGCACGTCCAGGGTCCCGGCCAGCCGGTCGATGCGCCCGGTGCGCACCAGGTCCGGGCGGTCGGCGGGGCTGACCTCCACCGTCTGGCCCACCTTGACCCGGGCCGCGGTGGCCTGGTCCAGGAAGAAGTCCACCCGCAGCCGGCTGGTGTCGGCCAGGGAGACGATGGGCTGGGAGGACAGGGAGGTGGTGGCGTTCTGGATGAAGGCGCCCAGGTCCACGAACCGGGCCGAGACCACCCCGTCGAAGGGGGCCAGGACCTTCTGGTAGTTCTCGACCTCCACCTGGGAGGCCCACTGCTCCTTGGCCACCTGGGCGGCGGCGGCGGCGTTGTCCACGTCCTGGGCGTTGGCGATGCCCTGGCGGCCCAGTTCGCTCATGCGCTGGGCGGTGCGCTGGAGGTTCTCGTAGGCGGACTTGAGGGCCTCGGTCTGGCGCGCGGTCTCGGGGGACTCGACGATGGCCAGGACCTCCCCCTTGCGCACCCGGCTGCCCTTGTCCACCCGCATCTCCTTGAGGAATCCGCCGATCTTGGCGTAGAGGGTGGTGGCGGCGATGGGGTTGGATTCGCCCTGGAAGGCCAGGGCGGTGTCCTGGTCCCCGCCGCCGGTCACCACGGTGCGGACCCAGGGCCCGGCTTCCACCGTGACCTTGCGGCGGGCCGCCTCGGCGGCCAGGGACCGCTGCTGGGCGGTCTTCAGGATGGCCACCGCGGCCACCACCACCACCGCGAGGGCGATGCCGGCGATGCGGAAGCGCGAAGGGGTAGCGGGCTCGCTCATTGCTCGGATCCTTGCTGTTCAGAGTGGAACTGTTCGTCCAGGAGGTGGGCGGTGGGGGGCTTGGTGCGGAACAGGCTGTAGATCACCGGCACGATGAACAGGGTGACCACGGTGGCCACCACCAGCCCGCCGATGACCGCCCGCCCCAGGGGGGCGTTCTGGCTGCCGGCCTCGCCGAAGCCCAGGGCCATGGGCACCATGCCCAGGATCATGGCCAGGGCGGT
The DNA here is from genome assembly GCA_049508835.1 of Holophaga sp. GTDB lineage: Bacteria > Acidobacteriota > Holophagae > Holophagales > Holophagaceae > Mesoterricola. Next base: position 78,399 of record JBELAL010000008.1, read on the forward strand.
CATGATCACCGGGCGCAGGCGCACCCTCCCGGCCCGGTGGGCCGCCTCCAGGGCGGTGAGGCCGGACTCCGCCACCCGCACGTCGTTGGCGAAGCTCACCAGCAGGATGGAGTTGGAGGTGGCGATGCCCACGGCCATGATGGCGCCCATCATCGATTCCACGTTGAGGGTGGTGCCGGACACCGCCAGCATCCACAGGATCCCCACCAGGGCCCCGGGCACGGCGAAGATGATGATGAAGGGATCCACCCAGCTCTGGTAGAGCACGGCCATCAGGAGGTAGACCAGGGCGATGGCGATCACCAGTCCGCCGCCCATGTCCCGGAAGGCATCCAGCATCACGTCGAACTGGCCGCGGACGCGGATGCCGACCCGGGGCGGCAGGGGCCCCAGGTCCCGGATCCGGGCCTGGATGTCCTGGACCACGCTGCCCAGGTCGCGCCTGTCCACGCCGGCCATCACGTCCAGCACCCGGGACACGGTGTAGTGGTTGACCTCGTTGGGCACGCCCAGGTGGCGCAGGGTGGCGAAGCCCGAGAGGGGCTCGGCCGGGGCAGTGGCGTCGGGGCCCGCCGGGGAGAAGCCCGGGGACTGGAGCAGGCCGACGCCCCCGGTGGCGCTGAAGGGAAGCCCCATGAGGCGTTCCGGGGAATCCACCCGGCGCAGGGGGGACTTGACCTGGACCGTGTAGTTCACGCCGTTGACCGGGTCGATGAAGAAGGAGGGCGACAGCTGGCCGTTGCCGGAGAGGGCCACCAGCAGACCGTTGGCTACCGCGGTCTGGCTCAGGCCCAGGCGGGCGGCCCGGTAGCGGTCCACGTCCACCTGGTAGGCCGGGGCGTCCAGGGTCTGCTTGAGGCGCACGTCCACCGCGCCCGGCACCAGCCGGACCGCGTCCTGCAGGCGGCGGGCCACCTGGGCGCTCACGTCCAGGTCCTGCCCCTCCACCTGGATGTCGATGGGCGCGGGGATGCCGAAATTGAGCACCTGGCTCACCAGGTCGGCGGGCTGGAAGTAGAACCCGCAGTCGGGGAACCGCCGGGGCAGGTCGTCGCGCAGGATCCGCATGTAGGCTGCGGTGGGCCGGTGGCCGGGGCGGAGGGTGATGAACATCTCCGCGTCCTGGCTGGTGACGTTGTCGGTGGGGATGTAGGCCAGGTTGGGCCCGGCCGGGACCCCGATGTTGGTGTTGAGGGAGGACAGGTCCCGGGCGTCCACCAGGCCGCGCACCGCCTGCTCCACCTCCGCCACCCGCAGTTCGGTCTGCTCCAGGCGCAGCCCGCTGTGGGCCCGCACGTGCAGCTTCATGATGCCCGCGTCCACCGGCGGGAAGAAATCCCGGCCGATGACCAGGAGCAGCCCCAGGCTGGCCACGAACATCACCCCGGACAACACCAGGGCGAAGCGGCGGTGGTGCAGCACCCGGTCCAGGACCCGGCCGTAGGCGCCCTGGAACGACCCCCACCAGCGCTCGCGCCAGGCGTTGAACCGCCCGGTCAGACTCGTCTCGGCGGGTTCGGGGTGGTCCAGGAGCCGGCGGGCCAGGGTAGGCACCAGGGTCCGGGACAGGAGGTAGGAGGCCAGCATGGAATAGACCACAGCCATGGCCAGGGGCGTGAACAGGAACTTGGCCGGGCCTTCCAGCAGCACCACCGGGAAGAACACGATGCAGATGGAGAGGGTGGCGACGATGGCGGGCACCGCGATCTGGCGCGCGCCGTCCAGGATGGCCACGGTCAGCTGCTTGCCCATGGCCCGGTTGCGGTTGATGTTCTCCACCTCCACGGTGGCGTCGTCCACCAGCATCCCGATGGCCAGGCTGAGTCCCCCAAGGGTCATCAGGTTGAGGGTCTGCCCGGACATCTTCAGGCCGATGATGCCGAACAGGATGGCCAGGGGGATGCTGGTGCAGACCAGGAGCATGGAGCGCCAGGAGCCGATGAACATGAGGATCATCAGGGACACCAGCACCGAGGCGGCCAGGGCCTCCCGCCCCACGGAACGGATGGCGTCCCGCACGAACTCGCTCTGGTCCACGTCGAACTTGAGCTCGAGGCCCTCGGGCGCCGCGGCCTGGATGGCGGGCAGGGCCTCCTTGACCGCGTCCACCACCGCCAGGGTGGAGGCGTCGGCCTTCTTGAGGATGGCCATGTACACGGCGCGGCGGCCGTTGATGCGCACGATGTTGCTCTGGTCGGCGAACCCGTCGTAGACGTCGGCCACGTCGGCCAGGAACACCGGGGCCCCGGAGACCACCTTGATGGGCAGCCGGCGCAGCTCCTCCACCCGGGTCGGACTGGAATTGGTGAGCACCGGCAGTTCCCGGGTGTCCATGCGGGCCAGTCCGGCGGGGGTGATCACGTTCTGGTTGGACACGGCGGTCAGCACGTCGGCCGGGCTCAGCCCCTGGGCCTCCAGCCGGGCCGGATCGATGTCCACCGCGATCATCCGGGGCCGCCCCCCATAGGGCGCCGGGGTCTGCAGCCCCGGGATGGTGAACAGCTTGAGCCGGATGAAGTTGGTGGCGTGGTCGAAGATCTGCTGCTCGGTGAGGGTCTCGCTGCGGGCGGTGAGCTCCACCACCGGCACGTTGCTGGCGTTGAACTGGATGATGTTGGGCGGGGTGATCCCCGGGGGCATCCAGCGCAGGATGGTGCTGCAGGTGGAGGTGACCTGGGCGATGCTGGCGCCGATGTCGGTGCCCGGGTGGAAGTAGATGCGCACCAGGCCAACGCCCTGGATGCTCTGGGACTCCACCCGCTGGATGCCGTTGACGTTGGAGGACAGGGCCCGTTCGCACTGGCCCACCACCCGCCGCTCCATGTCCTCGGGGGCCAGCCCGCTGTAGTTCCAGATCACCGCCACCACCGGGATGTCGATCTGGGGGAAGATGTCCACCGCCATGCGCCGGATGGACAGGAAGCCCAGCAGCATGACCAGGAAGCACATGACGGCGACCGTGTACGGTCGCCGGAGGGCGAGGCGGACAATCCACATGGGGGCAAGCCTTCCAACGGACAAACGAGCGGATGAGGCTATTCTAACCCCTGTCCAGGGCTTACCTGCACAGAGATCCACCCGGCCTGTCCGGGGCCCGGCCAGCGGCCGGTTCCTGCCGTGCCGAACGGCATCCGGCGGGGATTCAGCGCAGGGCGAACTCGGGATCGCGCGGGCGGGGCAGGCTGAACCAGGCGTCGTCGCAGGCCGCCAGATCCTCGGCGTCCAGGCTCAGGCCGGTGGCGGGCAGGGTCTCCTCCAGCTGCCCGGGCCGGCTGGCCCCGAGGATGGCGCAGGTGACCTCGGGCCGGCCCAGGATCCAGGCCAGGGCCACCTGGGCCAAGGACTTGCCGCGCGGGCCGAAGTGCGCCTTCAGGGCCTCCACGGCGTCGAACTGGGCCTCGTGCCAATAGCGCTCGTGGTAGATCCGGGTCACCCGCCGGAAGTCCTGGAAACGGGTGCCGGCCTCGGCTTCGGCGTCCCTGCGGTACTTGCCGGTGAGGAAGCCGCCCGCCATGGGGTTGTAGGCGACCACCCCGACCTCCTCCTCCCGGCACAGGGGCAGCAGTTCGTCCTCCGCCTGGCGGAACAGCAGGTTGTAGCGCGGCTGGACGCAGTCGAAGCGGGCCAGGCCCAGCCGGTCGCTGGTCCACAGCGCCTTGCACAGCTCCCAGGCCTGGAAGTTGGAGCAGCCGACGTAGCGCACCTTGCCGCTGCGCACCAGGTCGTCCATGGCCCGCAGGGTCTCGTCCACCGGGGTGTCCGGATCGGTGTGGTGGGCCTGGTACAGGTCGATGTAGTCGGTCTGCAGGCGGCGCAGGCTGTCCTCCACGGCCCGCAGGATGTGCTTGCGGGACAGGCCCCCCTCCCAGGGGCGCGGGCCCATCCGGGCGAAGCACTTGGTGGCCAGGATGAAGTCCTCGCGCCGGCTGCGCAGCCACTTGCCGACGATCTCCTCGGTGCGCCCCCGGGTCTCCGGAGTGACCGGCATGGGGTAGCCGTCGGCGCTGTCCAGGAAGTTGACCCCGGCCTCTGCGGCCCGGTCCAGGATGGCGAAAGCCGCGGCCTCGTCGGCCTGGGCCCCGAAGGTCATGGTCCCCAGGCAGATTTCCGAGACTTTCAGTCCAGTGCGTCCCAAGCGCTTGATCTTCATGTCCGCCTCCGTGGGTTGTCGACGAAAAAGGTTACGGTCCGGTCACCGGACCTTCACCGGATTGGTACGCTTGCCAAGCACTTTATATAGACATGTTAGAAGGAAAGGTCGCCGACCTCCACCCCCTGCCGCCCGCCGAAGGAATCCTGGCGGAGGAGCCCGAGTCCCCCCACCGCTTCCGGACCCTCTTCATCTCCGACGTGCACCTGGGCACCTGGGGCTGCAAAGCGGAGAACCTGGTGGACTTCCTGCGCCACCACACGGCCGACACCATCTACCTGGTGGGGGACATCGTGGACGGCTGGCGCCTGCGCAGCAAGTGGCACTGGCCCCAGAGCCACAACGACCTGGTCCAGAAGCTGCTGCGCCTGGCCCGGAAGGGCAGGCGGATCATCTACATCCCCGGCAACCACGACGAGGTGTTCCGGAGCTACCTGGGCCTGTCCTTCGGGGGCATCACCCTGCGGGGCCACGCGGTGCACCGGACCGCGGACGGCCGGAACCTGCTGGTGCTGCACGGGGACGAGTTCGACGCGGTGGTGCTGTACTCCAAGTGGATCGCCCGCCTGGGGGCGGTGCTCTACGATCTCCTGGTGCTGGCCAACCACGGGTTCAACTTCGTGCGTCGCAAGCTGGGGTTCGGGTACTGGTCCCTGTCCGCGTTCGTCAAGCACAAGGTCAAGAACATCGTCTCCCTGGTGTCCCGGTTCGAGGAGGCCCTGCTGCGGGAAGTGCGCAGGCGGGGCGCCGACGGGGTGGTCTGCGGGCACATCCACAAGGCCGACCTGAGGATGGCCGGCGACCTGCTCTACGCCAACACCGGCGACTGGATCGAGAGCTGCACCGCGCTGGCGGAGAGATACGACGGCAGCCTGGAGCTCATCGCCTGGACCGAGGTCCGGGGGCCGGCCGCCAAGCCCGCGAGCGCCGCATGAGGATCCTCCTGGTCACCGACGCCTGGCGCCCCCAGCTCAACGGCGTGGTGCGCACCCTCGAGCACCTGCGGGAGGAGCTGGCCGCCCTGGGCCACCAGACCCAGGTGATCCACCCGGGGCTGTTCCGGTCCTGCGCCTGCCCCACCTACCCGGAGATCCGCCTGTCCTGGAACGCCCCCTGGAACATCGGGCGGCTCCTGCGGGAGGCCAAGCCGGACGCCATCCACCTAGCCACCGAGGGCCCCCTGGGGATGTGCGCCCGCCGCTGGTGCCTGCGGCACCGGCTGCCGTTCACCACCGCGTTCCACACCCGGTTCCCGGAGTACATCCAGGAGCGCTTCCGCTTCCCCCTGGGCCCCAGCTATGCGTGGCTGCGGCGGTTCCACGGCGCCGCCGCCAAGACCATGGTGGCCACCGCCAGCCTGAGGGACGACCTGGCCCGCAAAGGGTTCCGGAACCTGGTCCACTGGTCCCGGGGCGTGGACACCGGCCTGTTCCGCCCCCGGCCCAAGACCGCGTTCTCCCTGCCCCGCCCGGTGTTCCTGTACGTGGGCCGGATCGCCGTGGAGAAGAACCTGGAGGCCTTCCTGGGCCTGGACCTCCCCGGCAGCAAGGCGGTGATCGGCGCCGGGCCGGACCTGCCCGTGCTGCGCCAGCGCCACCCCGGCGCGCACTTCCTGGGGGCGATGGAGGGCGAGACCCTGGCGGCGGCGTTCGCTTCCGGGGACGTGTTCGTGTTCCCCTCCCGCACCGACACCTTCGGGCTGGTGCTGCTGGAAGCCATGGCCTGCGGGCTGCCGGTGGCGGCCTACCCGGTGACCGGCCCCCTGGACGTGGTGGCCCAGGGCGTGACCGGGGTCCTGGACGAGGACCTGGGCCGGGCCGCGCTGGCGGCCCAGGCGCTCTCGCCGGAAGCGTGCCGGGAACACGCCCTGGGGTATTCCTGGCAGGCCTGCGCGAAGCAGTTCCTGGCGCACGTGGAGCCGTTAGTGGACCTTTGACGCCGGGTTGGGGATCTCCTCCATCCGCCGCAGCCGCAAGGTGTTGCCGTCGATGAGGCAGCGCCGGCCCTTGCCCTGGCGGGGCATGTGCACCAGCACCTCGAAGCCGCCCTTGCCGTCCGGGGACACGGTGCCGCCCATGGAGACCCGCCGGGCCGACACCGCCTCGCCGCCGGTCTCCACTTCCGCCACGCCCATGGCCTCCACCATGCGCGGATCCAGGGAACTGCGTTCACGGCGGTGGCGGGCAGTCCGCGAAGTCCGATGGGAGGGCCAGGCGGGAAAGGCACAGAGCAGAACGAGGGCGAGACAATGAAAGGCTTTCAATGGACACTCCGATCAGGGGCCCCGGGAAAGGGCTCCTCCTGATTGCCGGCTCTTGGCCCGGAAATCCACAGTACGATTCATCCGGCAGCGCAAAGGAGGCCCGGCCATGAACATCCTGATTTTCGGAGCCACCGGCATGGTGGGCCAAGGGGTGCTGCGGGAATGCCTCCTGGCCGAGGACGTGGCGCTGATCCAGACCGTGGGCCGGACCGCCACCGGCCAGGAGCATCCCAGGCTGCGGGAAGTGGTGCACCGGGACTTCCTGGACTACTCGGCGGTCGAGGACGAACTCCGGGGCTTCGACGCCTGCTTCTTCTGCCTGGGGGTGTCCTCCCTGGGGATGGCGGAGCCGGAGTACACCCGCCGTACCTACGATTTCACCCTGGCGGCGGCGCAAGCCATGGCCCGGCTGAATCCGGCCATGACCTTCATCTACGTCTCCGGCGCGGGCACCGATAGCAGCGAAAAGGGCCGGGTCATGTGGGCCCGGGTCAAGGGGCGCACCGAGAACGCCCTGCGGCGGCTGCCGTTCAAGGCCGTCTACCTGTTCCGCCCCGGACTCATCCAGCCCTTGCACGGCATCCGCTCCAGGACCCGGATGAGCCGGATCTTCTATGCGGCCACCCGGCCACTGCTGCCCGTTGCGCGCCGGCTGTGGCCCGCCCTGGTGCTGACCACCGAGGTGATGGGCCGGGCCATGCTGGAGGCGGCCCGGCACGGGGCGCCTCAGGCGGTGCTGGAGGCCCGGGACATCAACGCCCTGGCCTGACCCGGAACGCCTCGCCGTCCCAGACCAGGGTCAGGGTCCCGGCTTCCTGGCACGCCGCCAGGGCCGTCCGGCGGAACACCACCAAGCAGGTGCCGCAGGGCCGGGCCCGGATGCTCCGGTAGACGACCCCGTCCCCGCCCCGTTCCTGGACCCTGAAGCCGAAGACCTGGGAGGCCACGTAATTGAAACTGCTTCGAACCCAGGCCCGGTCAGAAAGAACAGCGCGTCGAGGGCCCGGGTTCCGGCCCGGGGGCGGTCTTGGCGGCCAGGTCGGGGGCCTTGGCCAGGCGCTGGGTCGTGGGAAGCGCCCAGTCCTGCTTGATGCCCAGGAACACCCTGAAACCCACGTTGCTCATCTCACCCCACCGCCATCAGCACCCGGTCGTGCCCCGCCAGGTCCTGGTGGACCTTCACCCGCTTCCAGCCGGCGGCCTTGGCCCGGGCGGTGAGTTCGGCCCCCTGGCCGGCGCCGATCTCCAGCACGCAGCCGGGGGCGGAGCGGCGCCGGGCCTGGCGCAGGAGTTCGGTGGCCACCGCCAGGCCGTGGTCCTCGGCGAACAGGGCGCCCGGGGGCTCGAAGGCCAGTTCCCGCTGCAGGGAGGGACGCTCGGCCGGGTCCACGTAGGGCGGGTTGGCGACCACCAGCCCGGGCGGGTCGGGCACCGGGGCCAGGAGGTCGCCCTGGACGAAGCGCAGGCGGGCGCCCAGGGCCTGGGCGTTGGCCTGGGCCACCGCCAGGGCCCCGGCGCTCAGGTCGGTGGCCACCACATCCCAGTCGGTCTCCAGGGCCAGGCAGATGCCGAGGATGCCGGACCCGGTGCCGATGTCGCAGGCGTACAGGACCTTCAGGCGCCGGCCGACCTCCAGGGCGGCCTCCAGGACCAGTTCGGTCTCGGGACGGGGGATGAGGGTGTCCGGGGTCACCCGGAAGCGCCGGCCCCGGAACGGGGCCCAGCCCAGGAGGTACGACCAGGGCTCCCCCTGGGCCCGGCGCCGGAGCCAGCCGTCCACCCGGTCCAGCTCGGCCTGGGGCACCGGCTCGTCGCCGTGGGCGGCCAGCCAGGCCCGGGGCCGCTCCAGGCCCTCCTCCAGCCAGGCGCGGGCCTCGGCCCGCGCCTCCAGGGGATCCAGGAACCGGCCCAGCTCGGCGGCGATTCGGCGGGGCAGCTGGTGGTAGAGGACGTCCATCCGCCCCAGTGTAAATTGCCCACAACGCCCCTCTCCATATTAAGATCGCCTTATTAAATCTCTTTGGGTCTTCGAGGTAGCCATGCGAATCTTCCGGTGCACCAGTCTGGTCCTGGCCCTGGGGCTGGTCCCCTGCGGCTGCGACCGGAGCGGCCAGGGCCAGTCCCCGGCGGTGCCGCAATCGGCGCAGCCGGCCCCGGAGCCGGCGACCGGCGCGGCCCAGGCGAACCAGGCGCCCACGGGCCTTTACTATTCCACCGACTCGGCGGTGTACGTGAGAGGGGCCGCCATCGCCCCCAACAGCCCGTTCGTGGCCGGCGGGGCCGTCACCCTGTTCCGGGTGAACCCGCCCCTCCCGCCCGGGCTGGCGCTGGACCCGGTGACGGGCACCCTCAGCGGGACCCCCACCGCAGTCGCCCCGGCCCAGACCTACCTGGTGACGGCCGCCAACGCCGCCGGCAGCATCAGCTACCCCATGTCCATCACGGTCAAGGACCTAGCTCCGTCCCAGCGCCCGGAAGTGACACTCCCCGCCTTCATCACCGCCAACGAGCCCGGCCAGACCGCCAGCACCCAGGACCAGGGCGAGGGGGCGAGCTACGACTGGACCCTGACCGGCGGGACCGTGGCCTCGGGCCAGGGAACCCGCACCATCACCTTCACCGCCTTGGATCCCGGCACCCTGACCGCCGAAGTGACGGTCAGCAACACCGGCGGCAGCGTGTCGGGACGGGGCGAGGCAACCGTGGTGCCGGTGCCTGATTCGACCCTGACCCTGCCCTCCGCGGCCCGGGCCATGGACACCGGCCTGCAGGCCAGCGTTCCGGCCCAGGCCGGCATGGTCTACACCTGGACCATCCTGCCCGGCACCAGCACCGCGACCATCACCTCCGGCCAGGGCACTAGCCAGATCCAGTTCTCCGTCGGCGCCGCCGGCGCCTTCCAGCTGGAGGTCAAGGTGCAGAACCAGGCCGGCAAGGTCTTTTCCACCCGGGGGACCATCAAGGTCCTGTAGGAGCCGCCCGTGTCCTTCGCTCGATCCTTCCTGGCCTCCATGCTGTTCCTGGCCCTTCCCGCGCCTTCGTGGGCCCAGGCCCCCCCGGCGTGGGTCCGGGGCCAGGGCCAGGACCCGGCCGCCTATCCCCCGGCCCAGTTCCTCACCGGCTACGGGCTCTCGGCCCCGGGGGGAACCGAAGCCGACCAGCGCCGGCAGGCCGTGGCCATGGCCCAGGAGGCCCTGGCTTCCGGCATCCGCACCCGCATCACGTCCGAGTTCACCAGCCGGGTCACCCAGCAGGACCAGCACATGTCCCGCTACGCCCAGAACCTGGTGCGGACCCGGGCCGACCTGGAGCTGGAGGGACTGGACACGGTGCTCGCCTGGCGCGACCCCCAGAAGGACACCACCCACGCCCTGGCCGTGCTGGACCGGGGCAAGACCGTGCGCCTGCTGGACGGCAGGCTCCAGCGCCAGGCCGGGGAGTGCGCCAGGCTGTTCGAGCGCGCCCGCGGCGCCGGGGACGCGGCGGGGCTGATCCAGGCCCGGCACCTGCGGGACGGGATGGAGGAGGCCCTGGTGGTGCGGGCGGTGCTCTCGGGCGCGCCGGCCCCGGCCCCGGCCGCGCCGGCGGACGCGGACATCATCGCCGAACTGCGCCGGGTCTACACGTCATTGAACGGCCTGGACCGTTACGTGGACCTGGCCGCCCTGGACCTGGGCATGGACCTGCCCAGGGGCACCCGGCTGCTCATGGACCGCATCACCTTCGCCGACACCCCCTTCTGCGGCACCCTTTCGGCCTGGCTGGAGCAGGCCCTGGCCACCCAGCTGGCGGCCATCGGCCAGGTGAAGATCCTGGACAAGGCCGGGGGCGCCGATGCCATTCGCCTCGCCGGGCTGGGCGGGGACCTGGGCGAGGCCCTGGGCGCCCAGGCGGCGGTGCGCGGCACTGTGTTCGACCTGGGTGAGGAGGTGAAGGTCTCCCTGCGGATCACCTCCGCCGGCGGCGAGGAGCTGACGGCGGCCGGCACGGCCCTGCCGGCCCAGCTGGTGCGCCGGGCCGGCCTCAAGCTGGTGCCCGACAACTACCAGGAGGCGCGCAAGGCCCTGGAGATCTGCGACGCCCAGGTGCAGGCCACCCAGCTGCAGGTGAAGCTGGCCCTGGACCGGGGCGACGGGGGCATCTACCGGCGGGGCGACAAGCTGCGCCTGTTCGTCAAGGCCAACATGGACTGCTACGTGAAGGTGCTCTACCACCAGGTGGACGGCGCCCAGGTGCTGGTCTTCCCCAACAAGTACCACCCGGACGCCAGGATCCAGAAGGACCGCATGTACCAGATCCCCCCGGACGACAACTCCTTCGACCTGGAGGTGCAGCCCCCGTTCGGGGCGGAGATGGTGAAGGTCATCGCCAGCACCGACCCCATCGAAGTCCAGGCCCAGGCCCCCGACCGCAACGGCCTGGCGGCGGTGAAGGCCGACCTGCAGAGCCTCCTGGCCACGACCCGGGGCATCCTGGTGAAGAAGGCGGAGGTCCAGTACGGGGAGGCCACGGCGGTGGTGAACACCATGGAGGTCGGGACGGCGGGCACGCCGTAGCGCGCGTGAATTATTAATCCAGGATGCCGGCTTTTTAGGCCCCCAAGCGGCGCCCGCCCTGGGCCATCCCTGGTACCATTCCCGCGCTTCGGCAAACCCCAAGCAGAGGAGGCAACCATGGCCGCGAAAAAGATCCTCGTCCTCGCCGGCGATTTCGTCGAGGACTACGAAATGATGGTCCCCTTCCAGATGCTGCTCATGGTCGGGCATGTGGTGCACGCGGTCTGCCCGGACAAGAAGGCGGGCGAGTTCGTGCGCACCGCCATCCACGACTTCGAGGGCGACCAGACCTACTCCGAGAAGCCCGGGCACCGCTTCACCCTGAACGCGACCTTCGCCGACGTCCGGGCCGAGGACTACGACGCCCTGGTCATCCCCGGCGGGCGCGCGCCCGAATACCTGCGCCTGAACCCCAAGGTCCTGGACCTGGTCAAGGCCATGGCCAAGGCCGGCAAGCCCATCGCCGCCATCTGCCACGGGCCCCAGGTGCTGGCCGCGGCCGGGGTGCTGGAAGGCCGCGCCTGTTCCGCCTACCCGGCGGTGGGTCCGGAAGTCACCGAGGCGGGAGGGAAGTTCCAGGCCATCCCGGTGGACAAGGCCCACGTGGAGGGCAACCTGGTCACCGCCCCGGCCTGGCCCGCCCATCCGGACTGGATGGCCAAGTTCCTGAAGGTCCTCGGCACCCGCATCGAACCCTAGTCCCACCCGGCCTGGAACTGGTTGTAGAATCATGAGCATATCCTGACAAGAGGGGAAGCGCCATGACCAACTACACCCCAGGCATGTTGAAAGGTCTCGTGGACTCCACCCCCGACCAGGCGGTCCTGATCGCCCTGGGGGAGCACTATGCCCAGCGAGCCCTCCCCGAGAAGGGCGTGGACAGCCAGGTGGCCTACGACTGCCCGCGCACCCAGTTGGTGGTCCGCACCGCCGTGAAGGGCACCACCATCGGCACCCATTTCCACACGGTCTGCGACGAGATCGTGGTGGTGGTTGGGGGCCGGGGCGAGATCCTGGTGAACGGCGAATGGAAGCCGGTCAAGGCGGGCGACGTGCACGTCTGCCCCCGCGGGATCATCCACGACACCCGGGCGCTGGAGGCGGACCTCCAGTACCTCTCGATCTTCACCCCGCACCTTCCGCCCGGCACCGACATCAATTGGCTGTAACCAACCGCAAAGGAGAACCCGCAATGACCGCCCTGCTGCCCGACATCGACCCTGATGGCCTGCTGGAATTCTCCGTGGTCTACACCGACCGCGCCCTGAACCACATGTCCAAGAAGTTCCAGCGGGTGATGAACGAGATCAACCGCATCCTCAAGAGGGTGTACCACGCCCAGGCGGCGGTGCTGGTGCCCGGCGGCGGCACCTACGGCATGGAGGCCGTGGCCCGCCAGTTCTGCACCGGCAAGAAGGCCCTGGTGATCCGGGACGGCTTCTTCAGCTACCGCTGGACCCAGATCTTCGACACCGGCAAGATCCCGGCCTCCCACACCGTGCTCAAGGCCCGCCGCGTGGGCACCGGAAGCCAGGCGGCCTGGGTGCCGACCCCGGTCGGCGAGGTGGTGGCCGCCATCGCGGCGGAGAAGCCCGACGTCGTGCTCGCCCCGCACGTGGAGACCGCGGCCGGCATCATCCTCCCCGACGACTACCTGAAGAAGGTGGCGGAGGCGACCCACAAGGCCGGCGGGCTGTTCGTGCTGGACTGCATCGCCTCCGGCTGCATGTGGGTGGACATGGAGGCCATCGGCGTGGACGTGATCACCGGCGCCCCCCAGAAGGGCTGGAGCGGGACCCCGTGCGCCGGCATAGTGATGCTCTCCGAACGGGCCCGGACGGTCATGGAGGGCACCGCCAGCTCGAGCTTCGCCTGCGACCTGAAGAAATGGTCCGCCATCATGGACGCCTACCTGAAGGGCGGCCACGCCTACCACGCCACCATGCCCACCGACGCCCTGGCCAAGGTGTGCGCGGTGATGCAGGAGGCCGAGGCCTATGGGTTCGAGAAGCTCCGGGCCGAACAGGCCGAGCTGGGCGCCAAGGTCCGCGCCCTGCTGGAGAGCCGCGGCCTGCCCAGCGTGGCCGCCGAGGGCTTCAAGGCCCCGGGCGTGGTGGTGAGCTACACCACCGACCCGGAGGTGCAGTCCGGCAAGAAGTTCCTCGCCGCGGGCCTGCAGGTGGCCTCCGGCGTGCCGCTGCAGTGCGACGAGCCGGCCGACTTCATGACCTTCCGGCTCGGCCTGTTCGGCCTGGACAAGCTCCACAACGTCGACCGCACCGTCTCCTACCTCAAGGCGGCGCTGGACCAGATCGGCATCCGGTAGCCCCAAGGGAGCGGCCGTCCCCTGCGCACCCGTCGTTCCGGGTCCCGGGATGCGCGCCGACCCACCGGTACGTGGTGTTGTTTGTGCGTCCTCGCAAGCTGCGGGCGCTCAAACAACACCACGTTTGCCGTCGAAGCCCCCCATGGCTCAGGTCTCGTCAGCTTGAAGGCGGCCCAGAGCATGAGGGTGGGCCTGGAGATCGGGATAGCCAAGTTACCGCAGCCAATGGCCCGGACGGCTTGAGCAGACGTGGTACGGGTGGGTCGGCGCCATGCCGGGGACCCGCGGTGGGTCGGCGCGATCCCCTAGGGGACGGCCGCCCCTTTCCTGCTCCGGACCCTTGACGGATGGGAAAAATGCCGGATCCTTGGGGCGAATCTGGATAGGTCTGTCAGGAAAAAGGCGTGGCACGGGGGGTAGGCCCGGCCTGGTCTCCCGGCTCCGCGCCGGGGAAGGAGGCCGGCATGACGCAGCACACCCTCGCGGTCATCATGGCAGGCGGCATGGGAGAGCGGCTCCGCCCGCTCACGGACGTCAGGGCCAAGCCAGCGGTGCCGTTCGGGGCGATCTACCGGATCATCGACTTCACCCTGAGCAACTGCATCAACTCGGATGTGCGCCAGATCCTGGTCCTGACCCAGTACAAGTCCCATTCCCTCAGCCGGCACCTGTCCCTGGGGTTCAACTTCCTCTCTCCGCGCCTGGACGAGTTCATCGAGGAGGTGCCGGCCCAGATGCAGCTGGGCGGCCGCTGGTACCAGGGCACCGCCGACGCCATCCGGCAGAACCTGGGGTTCATCAACGCCATCGCCGCGGACAACGTGCTGATCCTGGCCGGGGACCACGTCTACAAGATGGACTACCGCCGGCTGCGCCAGTTCCACCTGGACCGGAACGCCAAGCTGACGGTCTCGGTCATCCGGGTGCCGGCCGCCGTGGCCGCGGGGCAGTACGGGGTGCTGGAGGTGGACGGGGAGGGGCGGGTCATGGGGTTCGAAGAGAAGCCCGACCTGCCGAAGTGCCTCCCCGGGACCAGCGAGTGCCTGGCCTCCATGGGGATCTACATGTTCGGGAACCGGGCGCTGCACGAGTGGCTGGAGAACGACCTGGTGGACTTCGGGCGCGACGTCATCCCGGCCATGGTGCAGGCGGGGGAGGCGGTCTACGCCTTCGATTTCTCCACCCTGAACCAGATCGAGGACTACGTCTACGTGTCCCGGGGCGGCCAGCGGGTCAAGACCCTGCGCCTGACCGAGGACGCCGGGTACTGGCGGGACGTGGGGACCCTCGACGCCTTCTGGCAGGCCAACCTCGACCTGGTGTCGGTGCGGCCGCCCTTCTCGCTCTATGGGGAACGCTGGCCGCTGTTCCGCAGCCCGACCTTCTTCCCGCCGGCCAAGTTCGTGCACGAGGAGGAGGACCGCACCGGCATGGCGGTGCGCTCCATCGTCGCCGAGGGGGTGATCGTCTCCGGGGCCAGGGTCCGGATGAGCGTGGTCGGCGCCGGCACCTTCGTGCAGAGCTTCGCCCTGGTGGAGTCCTCGGTCATCTTCGGCGGGGACGTGCACCGGGAGCGGGTGATGGAGACCTCCATCGGCCGGCACTGCCGGATCCGCAACGCCATCCTGGACCGCCACGTGGTCCTCCAGGAGGGCACGATCATCGGCTACGACCGCCAGGACGACGAGCAGCGCGGCCTGAAGACCTTCACCATCCCCGGCAGCGACGACTACGTGGTGGCGGTGAGCAGGGACACGGTACTCTAGATCTCGGCATAGGGATCGGCCAGGGGGGGCAGGTCGTCCCAGGTCGCGCACTCCTTGGGCGCTTCGTCCAGAAGGGCGGCCAGGTACCCGGTCAGGACCAGGGCGATGCCATCCAGGTAGAGAACCTCCCACAGGGGCAGCTCTGGCATGGGGGCCTCCTAAGGGTATGCGTGGACAATAATTGGCAAAGCAATAAACGTGCCGCGGCATCCGGAGCCTGGAAACCCGCTGCCGGCGCCGTAATTGACCGACGGTCACCCTTTTTTTTTACTGCCGTGCCCCATGGTCCAGGATGAATCCTGCAACGCCCGTTGCAAAATGACTCACTCGTCCCCGCCCGGGAGTCCGGGCGGACGCCCCAGGGACCGCGATCGTCTCCCAAGAGGCTGATGAACTCCAGATTTTCTTGGCCTCTCGATACCACGAACCCCATATTGTTCCGTACGAGCAAGCAGGGACGGGAGCGGGGTATGAAAATACTGATCGTCGAGGATGAGCCGAAGACCGCAGCCTACCTGACCCGCGGGCTGAGCGAGAACGGGTACACGGTCCAGGCGGCCGGCAACGGGGAGACCGGCCTCGCGGCGGCCCGGAGCGGCGCCTTCGACCTGGTCCTCCTGGACGTGATGCTTCCGGGCCGTTCCGGGTGGTCGGTGATCGAGGCGCTGCGCAAGGAAGGCTTCCAGACCCCGGTGCTGTTCCTCACCGCCAAGGACACGGTGCCGGACCGGGTCAAGGGCCTGGAGCTGGGCGCGGACGACTACCTGGTCAAGCCGTTCGCCTTCTCGGAACTGCTGGCCAGGATCCGCGGCCTGCTCCGGCGCAACGCCATGCGCCCCCAGGAGGCCCTGGCGGCGGGCGACCTGGAGCTGGACCTGGTGCACAGCGACGCCCGGCGCGGGGGCCGGATCCTGGGGCTGACCCGCCAGGAATTCCTCCTCCTGTCCCTGTTCATCCGGCGCCGGGGCGAGGTGCTGTCCCGGTCCCTCATCGCCGAGGAGGTCTGGGGCATGAGCTTCGACAGCGACACCAACGTGGTGGACGTGGCGGTCCGGCGCCTGCGCAGGAAGGTGGACGACGAGTTCGAGCACAAGTTGATCCACACCGAGCGGGGCCTGGGCTATGTCTTCGAGACCCGGTAGGCGCCCCGGGAGCCTGCGGCTCCGCCTCGCCCTCGGGTTCATGGCCGGCGGTCTGGTGGTGGTGCTGGTGACCTCGGCCATCCAGTACCTGACCTTCCGGCACCACGTCCTGTCCCGGGACGAGGACATGCTCCGGGACCGGGTCATGGACGTGGGCCGGATCCTCACCCAGCGGCCCTGGGACAGTTTGGCCCTGGTCGAGGAGATGGACTGGGAGGGCCCCACCGGCCTGGAGCCCCAGGTCTGGGTGCGGGTGTCCGACCGCCAGGGCCTGCTGGGGGAGACCCCGGGCATGGACCGCCTGATCTCCCCCGCCTGGTTCGACGGGCGGAAGACCATGGCCAGCGGGGGGCGCACCTTCGCCCTGCTCGGACACTTCGACGGCAAGCACCGGATCGAAGGCGCCATGGACATCACCGAGGACGAGCAGATGGTGGCGGGGTTCCTCCAGCAGATGATGTTCACCCTCACCGGCGGGGCGGTCCTCGCGGCCCTGGTGGGCTGGTGGGGGGCCTACCGCGGCCTGCAGCCGATCCGCGACCTCGTCGAGGCCACCGGCCGGATCACCGCCTATTCGCTGCAGGAACGGCTCAAGGCCGGGCGGGTGCCCCGGGAGCTCCAGCACCTGGTCAAGGCCCTCAACGCCATGCTGGACCGCATCGACCACGCTTTCCAGCGCCTCACCCAGTTCTCTTCCGACCTGGCCCACGAGTTCCGCACCCCCATCGCCATCCTCACGGGCGAGGCCGAGACCATGCTGGCCAAGGACCGGACCCCGGAGGAGTACCGCCAGGCCCTGGTGTCCAGCCTGGAAGAGCTGGGCCGGCTGTCGCGCCTGACCTCGAGGATGCTGTTCCTGGCCCGCACCGAGAATCCCCAGTCGGCCATCCCCATGGCGCCGGTGCCCATGCCCGCCCTGGTGCGGGAGGTCCTGGCCTTCTTCGAGGCGGCGGCGGAAGAGAAGGGCGTCGCCCTGGTGAGCGAGGTCCGGGGCAGGATCCAGGGCGATCCGGACATGCTGCGCCAGGCTCTGGGCAACCTGGTGTCCAACGCACTGGAGGCTTCCGCCTCCGGCGGCTCCATCCGGCTGGCCGGCGGGCCCCAGGGGGAGCGCTGGGTCCTGACCGTGGCCGATTCCGGCTGCGGCATCGCCCCGGAGGCCCTGACCCACGTGCTCGACCGCTTCTACCGCACCGGGCAGTTCAACCGCCCCGGGCGCTGGGGGACCGGGCTCGGGCTGGCCATCGTCCAGTCCATCACCCGCCTCCACGGGGGCGAGGTGTCCCTCGAGAGCGAGGTGGGACGGGGCACGACGGTCACCCTCCGGTTCCCGGCCCTGCCGGAGCCCGAGCCCGCCGTGAACGACCCGGCGCACCCGGCGCTCGTGTAGCCCTAGCCTACTTCATGTTCTTCTTCAGGGACGCCACCACCCGGTCCATCTCGGCATCGGTGAGGTGGACGTGGAAGGGCAGCGCCAGGGTCCGCCGGGCCATGGCCTCGGTGACCGGGAGGGTGCCCTCCAGGTCGCCGTACAGCCGCCGGATGTAGGCCTGGGTATGGATGGGCGAGAAGTAGCCCCGCGCCGGCACCCCGTCCTCCTCCATGCCCTCGATGGTCTCGTCCCGGTCGCAGCCGTCCGGGAGGGTCACCACATAGACGAACCAGCTCCTGCGGCCGCCGGCGACGGCCCCGGGGATCCCGACCTCGGGCAGCGCCCTGAGGCGCTCGGCGTAGCAGCGCGCCACCGCCTCGCGCCGGTCCAGGATCTCCTCGATGCGCTTGAACTGGGACAGGCCCAGGGCGGCGGACATCTCGTCCATGCGGTAGTTGTATCCCAGCCGCTCGTGCTCCAGCCAGGCGCCCATGGCGCCTCGTCCCTGGTTGGCGTAGCTGCGGGCCAGCGCCGCCAGGTCCGAACGGTTGGTGACGATCATTCCCCCTTCGCCGGTGGTGACCTGCTTGTTGGGGTAGAACGCGAAGGCCCCGGCCTGGCCGAAGCCGCCCACCTTGCGGCCCTGGTATTCCGCCCCCAGCGCCTCGCAGCAGTCGTCGATGAGGGCCAGGCCGTAACGCTTCGCGATCCGGCCCAGGGCGTCCCAGTCGGCCGGGGCGCCGAACACGTCCACCGCCAGGATGGCCTTGGTATGGTGGGTGATCCGGTGCTCCAGGTCCTTGACGTCCAGGTTGAAGGTCTCCGGGTCCATCTCCGCGAACACCGGCCTGGCGCCCTCGTAGAGGATGGCGTTGACGCTGGCGGCGAAGGTGAAGGAGGGCACCAGGACCTCGTCCCGGGGTCCCAGCCCGAGCGCCTTCACGATCAGGTGCAGGGCCGCCGTGCCGGAGCTCACCGCGACCGCGTGCTCGACGCCCACGTAGTCGGCCACCGCCCGCTCGAAGGCCGGCGCCCGGAAGCCCAGGGCCAGGCGCCCGGAGCGCACCACCGCCGCCACCGCCTCCACGTCCTGCTCGTTGATGTCGGGGCTGGCCATGGCGATGGGCGGCGGCTGTTCCGCCGCCTTGGCGCGCCTGGCGAGGGGGGAGGAGAGGGTGAACGGCGCCTCGGTCGGGCCCGCTTGGGAAGACCCGGTCTGGAAGGTCATGGCAGCTCCTGTGCACTCCTGCGGTCGGTTTCAGGCGATTGCGGAAAGGCCCCCATCCATGGCCGGGATGGGGCGGGCGGCATCGGGCCGGGTGCTGGGTTCCCGGGGTCCGGCCTCCCGGGGTCCGGCCGGCTCGGCGCCCAGGCGCCCCAGCCCGCCGGGCGAGGGCCGGTAGGACGGGACCAGGCCCAGGAAGCACTCGAGCAGCTCCTGGCGTCGGCCCCGTCCCGGATGGCGGATGATGTGCTCGAGGGTGCGCAGCCCCTGCGCCAGGACCGCCGGGTCCAGCGGATCCTGGACCGCCTCCAGCACCTTGGCGTGGACCTGGGTGCGGCGCGCCTCGCCGGGGTTGAACAGGTCCTCGCACAGCTTCTCCCCGGGCCGGACCCCGGTGAAGCGGATCTCCATGTCCACCCCTGGGATGTAGCCGGAAAGCCGGACCACTTCCCGCGCCAGGTCGACGATGCGGACCGGGTCGCCCATGTCCAGGGCGAACACCTTGCCGCTGTCGCCCAGGAGCCCCGCCTGCAGCACCAGTTGGGCCGCCTCGGGGATGGTCATGAAGAACCGCACCATGTCCGGGTGGGTGACGGTGACCGGCCCTCCGCGCCTGATCTGCTCCTTGAACACCGGGATCACGCTGCCGCGGCTGCCCAGGACGTTCCCGAACCGCACGCTGACCAGGCGGACCCCGGGCCCGGCGCCGGCCGCCGCCCGGGCCAGGACCAGTTCGCCGATGCGCTTGGACACCCCCAGCACGCTGGCGGGGTTCACCGCCTTGTCGGTGGACACGTTCACCAGGGTCCGGGTGCCCCACTCCAAGGCCAGGTCCACCACGTTGCGGGTGCCGAACACGTTGTTCTCGACCGCCTCCTCCGGGTGCGCCTCCAGGAAGGGGACGTGCTTGTGGGCCGCGGCGTGCAGCACCACCTCAGGGCGCCAGGCCTCGAACGCCTGGGCCAGCCGGACCCGGTTGCGGATGTCGCAGAGCACGATCTCCAGGGACAGGCCGGGGAACAGGTTCGCCAGTTCCCGCTGGGCCAGCCAGAGGCTGTTCTCGCCCCGCCCCAGGAGCACCAGCCGCGCCGGACGCAGGTCGGCGACCCGCCGGGCCAGTTCCGACCCGATGGAGCCGCCGCCGCCGGTGATGAGCACCACCGCTCCGCCCACCGCAGCCCGGATGGCGGCGGTGTCGAGGGTGACCGGCTCCCGCTGCAGCAGGTCCTCGATGGCCAGGTCCCGCACCTCGGGCTTCCAGGGCCGGTCGCCGATCAGGTCGGTGATCCCGGGCACGGTCTTGACCTCGACCCCCTCGGCCCGCACCGTTTCCGCCAGTTCACGCAGGCGCGAACCGGGCGCGCCGGGCAGGCACAGGATCACCTGGGCCGCCCGCTGTTCCCGCAGGTAGACCGGCAGCAGGCGGGTGGGGCCGAGCACCGGGATACCGTGGATCCGCACCCCCTGCTTTTCCAGGGCGTCGTCCACGAACCCCACCACTTCCCACGGCCTGGCCGGATGCTCCAGGAGCTCCTGGCACAGCAGCGTCCCGGCGCCGCCGGCGCCGATGATCAAGGTCCGCTTGCGCGGGGAAGGCGGGAGGGCCGCCCGGTCCCGCCGGTAGCGCCGGCGGTGCCTGGCGACGCAGAGCATGCGCAGCCCGAACCACAGAGGACCGGTCAGGAGGCTGCCCCCCAGCACCACCCCGGGTGGTTCCAGGCTCGGCCAACGGCCCCGGTGGACGAAGCAGAGCACCATGGCCGCCGCCGCCAGGCAGAGGTTCCCGACCAGCAACGCCTCCGCCTCGGACATGCCCACCATCCGGTAATGCTGGGAGTGGAACCGGAATCCGACGTTGACGGCCATGGCCAGGACCACGAAGCTGGTCCAGCAGGCGAGGTCGGGGGCTCCGCGGCGCAGGAGGAGAGAGGCGGTCCAGAGGGCGAGGCCGGCGAGGGCGGCGTCCAGGCCCACCTTCACCGCCCTGCGCACCAGGGGGTCCCCGCGGATGGCGCCCAGGCGGACCGTTCCGGGACCAGAGGCTGCTGCGGCGATGTCTGCATTCTTTTCCATGGAGTCCCGCCAACAAGCGGAGGCCGGACCGGGATCCGGGCAGGTTCAGACGTTACCGTTTCATCAGCGTGTCGATGAATAAATTGTAAAAAAGCTCGGCTAAGGCCGAACTGGCGGAACCACCGGAACGCCTCGGACGAGGTCCGAATTCCCGGGTTTTCAGGTCAAGAAGGATCCTATCCGCCGCTTTCCGGCCGGCTTCGACGGCCCCGGAGACGCGGTCTGGACGGGGCCCGCGGGACACCGGCTCGGGATAAAAACTTCGTTCCCACGTGAGGGCCACCGGCTCGGCCTTCAGCGCCGGGTACGGCAAGGTTCGAGCTTGTTTTTCCCAACGCTCCATATCAGGCACCAGGAATCATAGGTGGACCAGTCAAACCAGGGTGGGGGGTGCAAAGCGATACAATCTCAGTCGCGACGATGAATTCGTCAACACAAAAATCGTTAATTTTTGAATAAATTAAATATGTTATTATCAAATTATTTCTACCCTCCGAAAGCATGGGCCTGTAGGGTCCAAAATTAGAATTAATTAATTAAAAAAGCCCCACCCAAAGAATCTCGAAGAGGTAATTAATTACAATTTTATAATGTTAGGAATTATTGTCTTATTACCACTCGACACATCCTCAGGTCTTGCGTCCATCTCCCCGCGACCCGGACCTTCCGCCTTCGGCCCGCAGGGCGGGGAACTGGGAGCTTGGGCCAGGATCCCGGCGCGGGTCCCGGGGGCCCGCCCCTGCCGCCGCACCGGCCCCGGTGCTCTTCTTGCGGGGTCCTGCGAGGCCGATTCAATTCATAACCACCCTCCGGCTCGTTTGTTTATTTACTGCCCAGCCCCTTGCCCATTGAATGATTTTTCATAGATTTATTCTTCAAGTTCGACCTCTGCAGTCAGCCAAGCCCCGGAGCCAGCGCCCATCGATGGACCACTCAGAAAATTCCGTCCATTTCCTGGCCAGCCATCCGGAGGCCCCGGCCGCCACCGCCCCACCCTCCACGGAGATCCCGATGCCCTCGCTTCCGTCCCCAGCTTCCCGGCTTTTCAAGCCCGCGGCCGTCTCCGCCGCCAGGGCCCGCGGCATCGCCGCGGGCCTGGCGCTGACGCTGGCCCTGGCCTGCAGTTCGCCCGGGATGAAGCTGGACGTGAGGCCGTCCAGTCATCCGACGTCCACCGAGATGGAGGGAATGCGGATCACCCTCCGGAAGCTGGACCCCCAGGCGCTCCAAGCCCAGGCAGCCGCCGCCGCGTCCTCCCGGCCGGCCCTTGCGGAGCTGCTCGCCGAAGGCCCCCAGCCCTACCGGATCGGTCCCCAGGACGTGCTCCTGGTCACGGTATGGGACCACCCTGAGATCACCCTGGCCCTTGGGCAGTACCGCACCGACGCCGGCTCCGGCCTGGTGGTGGACGAGCAGGGCTACCTCTTCTTCCCGTACGTGGGCCGGTTCCGGGTGCAGGGCCTGACCGCCACCGAAGCCAGGGCCCGGCTCACCGAGGAGCTCACCCGGGTGCTGCAGAAGCCGCAGGTGGACCTGAAGGTCCTGGCCTACCGCTCCCAGAAGGTGTTCGTGGGCGGCGAGGTCAAGGCCCCCGGCATCTACAACATCACCGACGTGCCGTTCACCCTGGCCGAGGCGATCCACCAGGCCGGCGGATTCCTGCCCACGGCGGACGACAGCAAGCTGGTCCTCACCCGGGGCGACAAGGTCTGGCACCTGGACTTCCAGGCCCTCATGGCCCAGGGCAACCTCATCGGCAGGATCTGCCTCAAGGACGGGGATTCCCTGCAGGTGGCCAACAACCTCGAATTCCCGGTGTACATGATGGGCGAGGTGACCCGGCCCGGCACCCTGCCCTTCGTCCACGGCAAGCTGTCCCTGGCCAAGGCGCTCTCCGACTCCGGCGGCATCCTCGGGACCAGCGCCGATGCACACTCCATCTACGTCATCCGCCAGGGCGGCGCGGCCAACGCGGTGGACGTCTACCACCTGGACGCCCGCAACCCCACCGCCATGGTCCTGGCCGACCGGTTCGAACTCAACCCGCGGGACCTGGTCTACGTGGACGCCGGGACCCTGGTCCGGTTCAGCCGGGTCATGGGCCTGATCCTGCCCACCGTCTCCGCCATCACCACCGGGGCGGCCGCCACGGCGGAAGTGAACTACCTGCGCAAGGCGTACTGATGATCGACCGCAACACCATCCTGGTCCTGTGCGAGGGCAACCTCTGCCGCAGCCCCATCGCCGCGGCCTTGCTCCAGGCGGCGCTGGGCCCGGAGTTCACGGTGGCCTCCGCCGGGCTCTCGGCCCGGGAGGGGCTCCCGGCCCACCCGGAGGCGGTCAGGCTGGCCTCGGCCAGGCGCCTGGACCTCTCCGGCCACGCGGCCCGGCAACTGACGTCCGCCATGGCCCTGGGCGCGGACCTGATCCTGGTCATGGACCGGGTGCAGAAGGACCGCTGCGAGGGGCTGGTCCCCAGCGCCCGGGGCCGCGTGTTCCTCCTGGGCCGCTGGCGGCGGCCGGCTCCGTTCGAGATCGCCGATCCCTACGGGCGGGGCCCCGATGCCTTCCTGGCGGCGTTCGAGGCCATCGGCCAGTGCGTCGCGGACTGGGTCCCGCACCTGCTTAGCGAACGGAGGTCAGCTTGAACCGTCCTCATCCACTCCAAGAACACGGCCCTCACCCGGCCCCCGCTGCCGATCCGTTCGCCCCTGGCAAGGCTGGCGGTCCCGAGGAGGCGAACCTGGGGGATTGGCTGATCAACCTCTGGGAGGCGCGCTGGACCACCCTGGTCTGGTTCGTGCTGTTCCTGGGACTGGGCGTCTTCTATGTCTGGCACAAGACGCCGGTCTACCAGATCGAGGCCCTGCTCCAGGTAGAGCCCAAGAAGGAGAGCCCCAGCGACCCGGCCTTCTCCAAGATGCAGAACATGTTCGCGGAGCCCGCCGACGCCCAGGCGGAAATCGAGATCCTGCGCAGCAACCAGATCCTGGGCCGGACAGTCGAGACCCTGAAGCTGGACATCGAGGCCCGGCCGGTCTATTTCCCGGTGGTGGGGGCGGCCATGATGCGCGACAACCCCGCCGCGCCCGCGGTGACGGTGGCCTCCTTCGACGTGCCCCCGGCCCTGCGCGGCGTCGGGTTCCGGCTCACGGCCCTGGGGGACGGCAGCTTCGCCTGGACCACCCGGAGCGGCGAGATCCTGGGCGCCGGCCGGCCCGGCGATCCCCTGCGCGCCGACCTGGCCGGGTTCCCCCTGCAGCTCAAGGTGCAGTTCCTGGCCGGGAAGTCCGGCCAGCGGTTCGACCTGGTCCGCAAGCCCATGCAAGTCGCCATCGAGGAGCTGCGCAAGGATTTCAGCGCCTCCGAACGGGGCAAGCTCACCAACGTGATCGGGCTGGCCTACCGCTCCCACAGCCAGGCCCAGGGGACCGCGGTGCTCAACGAGATCGTGAACCAGTACCTCCGGTTCAAGGCCGAGAAGCGGGGCGGCGAGGCGGCCCAGACCCTGGCCTTCCTCCAGAGCAGGATGCCCGAGCTCAAGGCCAAGCTGGAGGACTCCGAGAGCCGCCTGAATGCCTTCCGCAGCCAGACCGGCTCAGTGGACCTGCCCAAGGAGGCCGAGGACCTGGTGACCCATAGCGCCAAGCTCAACTCCGACATCTCGGCCCTCCGGCAGAAGCGCGAGGACCTGCTCCGCACCTACCAGCCCGGCGCCGACGTGGTCGTCACCGTCAACGAACAGATCCGCCGGCTGCAGAACGAGGCCGACCATGTGGAAGCCAAGGCCCGCACCCTCCCCGGCACCGAGCAGACGGTGGTGCGCCTGACCCGGGACGTGACCGTCAACCAGGAGCTCTACACTGCCCTGCTCAACAACATCCAGGAACTCCAGCTGGCCAAGGCCGGCGGCCAGGGCGGCTACGACCTGGTGGATCCGGCCAACGCCGCCATGGACCCGATGGGGCCCAAGCCCGGCATGCAGGTGGCCATCTTCGGCTTCCTGGGCCTGCTGGTGGGCGGCGGCGTGGCCAAGGTCCGGCGCCTGCTGCGCAAAGGCGTCAAGGACCACCGCCTGATCGAGTCCAAGCTGGGCCTCCCGGTGGTGGTCACCATCCCCCACAGCCAGGCCCAGGACCGCTACGCCAAGGCCATCGCCAAGCGCCAGGACGGCCTGCACCTGATGGCCCTGGGCGAGCCCGACGACCTGGCCACCGAGAGCCTGCGCAGCCTGCGCACGGTCCTCTACTTCGCCATGCGGGAGGCGCCGGACAACGTGGTCATGCTCACCGGGCCGGCGCCGGGGGTCGGCAAGTCCTTCATCACCTCCAACTTCGCCGCCCTGCTGGCCCAGTCGGGGGCCAAGGTGCTGCTGGTGGACGGCGACCTGAGGCGCGGCAACCTGCACCACTACTTCGGCGTGAAGTCCCGCCAGAGTGGCCTGGGCGACGTGCTGGCCCGGCGCGCCGACTGGGAGGCGGTGGTCCGCCGGACCGAGATCCCGGGCCTGGACCTGATGACCACCGGCCTGCTCCCGCCGAATCCTTCGGAACTGCTCATGGCGCCCCCGTTCCGGGAGTTCATCGACCGGGCCAAGGCCGCCTACCAATATGTCATCATCGACGCGCCGCCGGTGCTGGCGGTCACCGACCCGACCATCATCGGCGCCCGGGCGGGCACCGTGCTGCTGGTGGCCAAGTTCGGCCGCCACGCCATTGATGAGATCCGTACCTGCCAGCAGCGCCTGGAGCATGCCGGGGTGCGCCTCCTGGGCTGCGTGTTCAACGACGTCCAGCCCACGGTGCTGGGCAACATAGGCTCCAACTACCAGTACGCCTACCACTATTCCTACAAGGCCTGACCGGCGCCGGAGTTGCAATGCACGGGGGCTGCAGATGATCACCGGGGCGAGCCTGCGGGACGGCTGGCGGGGGCTCTTCTCCGGGAAGTCCTTCGCCAGCCACGTGGCCGTGGTGAGCGGCAGCGCGCTGGCCGCCCAGGTCCTGGGCGTCCTGGTGGGGCCCATCAATTCCCGGCTGTACCGGCCGGCGGACTACGGGACCCTGTCCCTGTTCGCCGCCATGTTCACCTCGGTGGCGGTGGTCGGCACCCTGCAGTACGAGATGTCCCTGGCCACCGCCGACGACGACCCCGAGGCCATGCACCTGATGGTGCTCTGCTTCCTGCTCATCGCCGGGTGCACCACCCTGGTCGCCCTGGCCGCGTTCGGCGCCCCCTTCCTGGTGACCCGCCTGCTGTCCCGGGACAATCCCCAGTTCTACCGGCACCTCTGGTTCCTGCCCTTCGGGATCTGCGCCACCGCCCTGTTCCAGACCCTCCAGCGCTGGGCCATGCGCCGGCAGGCCTTCCCTCGCCTGTCCCTGGTCCTGGTGCTCCAGAGCCTGCTGGCTTCGGGCTGCACCGTCGCCCTCGGCTTCGCCCACGCGGGGCTGGCCGGGCTCATCGCCGGCTCGGTGGTGGGCTCCCTGTTCGGGGTCGCCGCCCTGGGCCGGCTGGCCTGGCCCCAGCTGCGGGCCCTGGCCCCGCGCCTGTCCCTGGCCGGGCTGCGGGCGGCGGCGCGGCGCTACTACCGGTATCCCCTCTACACCACCTGGTCCACCCTGATGAGCACCCTGAGCGGCCTGGTCCCGGTGCTCCTGCTCACCCGGGGGTTCGGCCCCACCTACACCGGCTACTTCTCCCTCTGCCAGCGGATCCTGTTCCTGCCCATCATCCTGGTCAGCGGCGCCATCACGCCGGTGTTCTATTCCCGGGCCAAGCAGGCCCAGCGGGACGGGAGCCTGACCCGCCTGACCACCCGGCTCATCGACAGCATCTCGGGGATCAACGTGTTCTTCGCCGTGTTCCTGGGCCTGTTCGGGGAATGGCTGTTCGTCCTGGTGTTCGGGCCCCAGTGGCAGCGGGCTGGACAGTACGCGGCGGCCCTGGCGCCCTGGGTGCTGTGCAATTTCCTGGTCAACCCCCTGGAGGCCCTGCCCCTGGTCTTCGACCGCCAGCGCACCAGCTTCGTGTTCCAGGCGCTCCTCCTGGCGCTGCGCACCGCTGCCCTGGCGGTCGGCATCCGCTTCCACAGCGACCTGCTGGCCATGTGGCTCTATGGAGGGGCCAGCGCGGCCTTCATGCTCGTCTATTTCGCCTGGCTGCTCCTGCTGGTGCACGGGCCGGTGTCCCGGACCCTGGCCAGGCTCGGCAAGGAGCTGGCCCTCTCCCTGGCGGCCTTCGGGGCCTGCCGGTGGCTGCTGGAGGCTTCCCACCACGACTTCCTGATCACCGCGGCCGCCCTGGTCCCGGTGCTCGCCTTCTTCGCCCTGCGCGGCACCCGGCAGCTCCTGCTGGGGCGGGCGCCA
This sequence comes from Holophaga sp., assembly GCA_049508835.1. Classification (GTDB taxonomy): domain Bacteria; phylum Acidobacteriota; class Holophagae; order Holophagales; family Holophagaceae; genus Mesoterricola. The sequence continues at coordinate 105,640 of JBELAL010000008.1, forward strand.
GATATGCCTGTGGAGCGACCGCCCGCTCGCTTCGCTCACTCTCCGTCCCCCCAACACCCCCACTCCATGCCCGGGCGGAGCCCGGACATGGAGTCTAAGAACGCGACATGATCGCCCACGCCCCGCCCTCCCTCCTGGCCCGGATCGATCGCTGGGACCTGCGCCACCTGGCCCTGACGGCCATCGTCTGCATCATGTTCGGCGGGGTCTTCCCGACCCTGGTGGCCATGTTCGGGCACGCCGCGGACGCCACGGCCTGGGTCCTGTTCTGGGCGCTGCTGGCCAGCTTCTGGTCCGAGCTGCCGGCGGGGAGGCTCCTGGCCCCGGCGGCGCCGCTCCTGCTCTGGCTGCTGTTCTACATCTGCTGGGGCGTCATGGCGGCCGACTATTCCATCTTCGACGAAGGCTACCGGCTCGCCTTCCGGTTCGTGTCCATCGTCGCGGCCATGGCGGTGGTGACCAGCAGCCCCGGCCGGCTCCGGGTGTTCGCCGGCGCGATGCAGTGGGTGCTGGTGGCCAACCTCGCCGTCACCGTGCTGCTCATGGTCCGGCCGGATCTCCAAAGCCTGCCGTTCCTGTCCAGCCTGAACCTGGACCCCGAGTCCGCCCGGTTCGCCGGCATGTGGGGCAACGCCAACCAGGCCGGGCTGGTGGCCCTGCTGGTCCTGGTCCTGTCCACCTGGGCGCCGCGGGCCCAGGCCTTCCTGGGCCGGGCCTCCGGCGTGGCGATCATCTACCTCACCGCCAGCCGCACCGCCACCTGGATCCTGGTCTTCCTGGCGGTGGTCTACCTGGCCTTCCTGGCCAGGCCCAAGGTCCGGCTGAACGCACTGGCGGCAGCGCTGGTCCTGGCCCTCGGCGCCTTCTTCGCCCTCAAGGCCACCGGGACCAGCGTCGAGCGGCTGGTGGCGGACAACCCCACCATCTCCCGGGTGCTGGACGTGACCGAGGCCAGGACCGAGCGGGCCGGAGACGGGTCCCGGCGCCAGGTGCTCATGGAATGGCTGCGGCTGGTCCCCGCCGAGCCCTGGTACGGCTATGGCCTCTACACCCTGTACGGAGGCGAGTCCGACGAGGCGGTGCCCCGCCCGGGCTTCCCGGTGATTGGGCCGCACAACCTCTACGTGGGGATCCTCCTGGACGTGGGCTGGGTGGGACTCGGCGCCTTCCTGGGGATCATCCTGCTCCAGCTGGCCCGGATCCGCCGCCTGCGCCTGGTCCCCAGGTCCCGGCACGCGCTCGCCGCCTTCTGCCTGATCGTCCTCGCCTTCTCCGCCTTCAACCACGACATGCTCACGGACTACGCGGGCTGGATCGCCTACTCGCTGATGTTCCTGCTGCCGGCCTCCCCGGCCCTGGCGGGACAGCGCCTTTCCCCCGACAGGAGGTAGCCATGTGTGGACTGGCAGGAAGCTGGCACGGGATTCTGCCCTCGGCGGAAGCGCTGGAAGGGCGGACCCGGCGCATGACCGACACGCTGGTCCTGCGGGGGCCCGACGACGGCGGGCAGTGGACCGACCCCGGATGCGGGATCGGGATGGGCTTTCGCCGCCTGGCGATCCTGGACTTGAGCGCCGAGGGCCACCAGCCCAAGGCGTCCGCCGGAGGCCGGTACGTGCTCACCTTCAACGGCGAGATCTACAACTTCCGGGAGCTGCGGAAGGACCTGGAGGCCCTCGGGGCATCGTTCCGGGGCCATTCCGACACCGAGGTGATCCTGGCCGCCTTCGAACAGTGGGGGATCGAGGCGGCCGTCCGGCGCCTCAACGGCATGTTCGCCATCGTCTGCTGGGACCGCCGGGAGCGCCGGCTCCACCTGGCCCGGGATCCCCTGGGCATCAAGCCGCTGTACGTGGGGCAGCGGGGCCGCACCCTGTTCTGGGGCTCGGAGCTCAAGGCCCTGCTCGCCCACCCGGAATTCGTCCCGGTGCTGGACCGGGACGCGCTCACCCTCTACTTCCGCCACGGCTACGTGCCGGGCCCGTACAGCATCTTCAAGGGCGTCCACAAGCTGCCCCCGGGCACCATCGTCACCTTCTCCGAGCCGGGCGTGCCCGCGGAACCCCGGGCCTACTGGTCGCTGGAGGAAGTGGCGGCCCGGGGCCTGGAGGATCCCTTCACCGGCTCAGACCCTGAGGCCATGGACGAGGTGGAGGCGGCGCTGCGCCGGAGCGTGGGCCTGCAGATGGTCGCGGACGTGCCTCTGGGCGCCTTCCTCTCGGGCGGGATCGATTCCTCCCTGGCGGTCGCCCTCATGCAGGCCCAGAGCCCGAAGCCGGTCAAGACCTTCACCATCGGCTTCAAGGAAGACGACTTCGACGAGGCCCGGTACGCCCGGGCGGTGGCGGAGCACCTGGGCACCGAGCACACCGAATGGCAGGTGACGGCCGGGGATGCCCTGGCGCTGGTACCGGAGATCCCGAGGATCTACGACGAGCCCCTGGCCGATCCGGCGGCCCTGCCGACCTGCCTGGTCTCCCAGCTGGCCCGGCGCTCCGTGACCGTCAGCCTTTCCGGCGATGGGGGCGACGAGGTGTTCGGGGGCTACCACTTCCACCTGTCCGCCCTGGAGGGCCGCCTGGCCCGGGCCCTGCGCGTGCCGGCGCCGATCCGGCTGGCCATCGGGGCGGGGATGTCCGGGTTCGGCCGGGCGCTGCAGCACATTCCCGGGCGGATGGCGGGCTACGCCTGCGAGGCCTTCCACCACCGGGCCCGGCCCTACCAGTTCCGGGACTCGGTGTCGTACTACCGGGAGCACGTGGCCGACATGCTCGGGCGCGGCTCCACCCTGCTCCTGGAGGAGCGGGACCCCCCCTACCTGCTGAACCGGCCCCTGGCCCTGGGCCGGACGCGGAACGTGGCCGAGACGTTCATGTTCCTGGACACCCTGATGATGCTGCCCGACGAGTTCCTCAGCAAGATCGACCGCGCCACCATGGCCGTCAGCCTCGAAGGCCGGGTCCCCTACCTGGACCAGGACGTGGTCGCCCTGGGCTGGCGGCTCCCCACCCGGCTCAAGATCCGCGACGGCCAGGGGAAGTGGATCCTGCGCCAGATCCTCAAACGCCATCTCCCCGCGGAGCTGGTGGACCGGCCCAAGCACGGCTTCAGCGTGCCCCTGGGAGCGTGGCTGCGCGGACCGCTCCGGGCGTGGGCCGACGATCTGCTGGACGATCGCCGGATCCGGGCCCAGGGCCTGCTGGATCCGGTCCTGGCGGGCCGGTACTGGGCCGAGCACCGGCAGGGGCGCAAGGACCACCTGGACCTGCTCTGGCGCCTGCTGATGTTCCAGGCCTGGCAGGACAACGGCATGCGATCCATGGAGGCTGCCTCATGATCGGCGCGCTCAGAGGTCTCATCGACCGCCTGCTCCGGAACCGGCGCTGGCACAAGGATCCGAGGGGCTACCTCGCGTCCATGGGGGTGCGGGTCGGCCAGGGGTGCCGGATCTACGGCACCCCGGAGGAGGTGTTCGGCTCGGAGCCCTACCTGGTCCGGCTGGGCGACCACGTCTCCATCACCTCCGGGGTCCGTTTCGTCTCCCACGACGGCGGCGTCTGGGTGTTCCGGGACCGGTTCCCCGACCTGGACGTGTTCGGCCCCATCACCGTCGGCAGCAACGTGTTCATCGGGATCAACGCGATCATCATGCCCGGGGTCACCATCGGCGACAACGTGGTCATCGGCTCCGGGGCCGTGGTCACCCGGGACATCCCGTCCAACAGCGTCGCCGCCGGGGTCCCGGCCCGGGTGGTGCGGTCCCTGGACGAGTACCGCGCCAAGTCCGTGGCCAAGGGACTGCACTACCGGTCCCTGCCCCCGGACCAGCTGCGCCGGCAACTGGACGCCCACTACGGGCTGGGACTGTGAGCCATGGAGATCCGCACCGTCGCCCTGCTGGTCGACGCCCTGGGCGGCGGGGGGGCGGCGCGGGTGGCCGCCCACCTGAGCGGAGCCTGGGTCGAGATGGGACGGCGCGTGACCATCCTCACCGAGGACGACGGGCGCACGCCCTGCCACTACCCCCTGCACCCTTCCGTGGCCACCCTCGCCCTGGCCCGGCAGTCGCCGTCCCGCAACCCGATCCAGGCCGCCTGGCGCAACCTGGGCCGGCTGGCGCGCCTGCGCCGGGCCATCCGCGGGCTGCGGCCCGACCTGCTCGTGTCCTTCCTGGACACCACCAACATACGGTGCCTCCTGGCCACCCGGGGCCTGGGCATCCCCACCCTGGTCTCCGAGCGCACCGACCCCCACGGGCGGCCCCTGGGCCTGGCCTGGGCGGCCCTACGCCGCCTGACCTACCCCTGGTGCGGAGGACTGGTGGTCCAGAGCCGCCACGCGCTCGCCTTCTTCCCGCCCCGGATCCGGAACCGGGGCATGGTCATCCCCAACCCGGTCCGGGCCCCGGAGGCCGCCGGGGCCCGGACCGGAGGCGGGAAGGGCCGGCTGGAGGTGGCCAGCCTGGGCAGCCTGCGCCGGGTCAAGGGCCACGACCTGCTGGTGGAGGCCTTCGCCCGGGTGGCCCCGCACTTCCCCCAGTGGGACCTCCGGATCCACGGCGAGGGCCCCGAGCGCGCCGCCCTGGCGGCGCGGATCCGCGCCCTGGGCCTGGAGCGGAGGATCCGCCTGCCCGGCGCCACCACCGAGCCGGAGGCGCGGCTGCGGGAGGCGGACCTGTTCGTGCTCCCCTCCCGGGTCGAGGGGTTCCCCAACGCCCTGGCCGAGGCCATGGCCTGCGGCCTGCCGGTGGTCAGCTTCGACTGCCCCAGCGGGCCCGGCGACCTGATCCGCCCCGGGCTGGACGGGCTCCTGGTCCCGCCCGGGGACGTCCCGGCCCTGGCCCGGGCCATGGCCGGGCTGATGGCCGACCCCGCCGAGCGGCGCCGCCTGGCGGCGCGGGCTCCGGAGGTCGTCGACCGATTCAGCCTGCCCAAGGTGCTGGGCCTCTGGGAGGAAGCGATCCGACGGGTGGCGGGGTAACGCCATGGACCTGCGTCCGATGATTCAAGGGGATCCCATTCATCTCTTTTATCCCCTTTATCCCACCTTTGCAGCAGATGAAGCCGCCCCGAGGCTCCATCTGATGCAAACGTCCCCGGCCATTGCTTTTTGCCGGAGTGGGTCGGCGCAATCGAGTTCGGCACAGGAGCGAGGTCCCGGCAGCATGCAGCGATGGTTATGGCCGGGGATAAGGGGGATGAAGGGGATGAAAAAGAATTTTGGGAGAGGTACATGTCCTTGTTTCGAATCCCTTGGATCCTGGCCCTGGCCGCCATCTGCGGTTCGGCCACGGCGAGCCCGGCGGGTCCCACCGAGAATACCGGCCTGGTGCCCCAGGTGGCGCGGGTGGCCCCTGGCGCGGTGCAGGCTTTCCGGGCGGCCTTCCCGGACCCGGTGAATCCGTCCCTCATCTGGGCGGTGGACGCAGTGCCCGGGGGCGACAGCCGGACCGGCACCCTGTCCCGGTCCGGCACCACGATCCGCTATTCGGCCCCAGCCCAGGCGGGCGCCCACCTGGTCACGGCGGCCGTCGGCGGCCGGACCTTGGCCTGGGCCGCGGTGCTGGTGGGGAGGCCCCCGGCGGCGGATCCGGCCCCCGGCGGGGTGAACGTCAGGGACGCGCCCTACCTGGCCAAGGGCGACGGGGTCGCCGACGACACCGGCGCCATCCAGAGGGCGGTGGACGCGGTGGCCGGCACCGGAGGCGCGGTGCTGGTCCCGGCCGGGACCTACCGCGTCAACACCATCGCCAACTCCAACCGGGGCCTGGTGCTGGGCGGGCGCATGACCCTGGCCATGGCCCCGGGCGCTGTCCTGAAGGCCATTCCCAACGCCAGCGGGAACTACACCCTGGTCTCGGTGGCCGGGGCCAGCGACGTGACCGTCCTGGGCGGCACCCTCCTGGGGGACCGGGGCGCCCACGCGGGAACGGCCGGCGAGTGGGGCATGGGCCTGTCGGTCCAGGGCTCCCGCCGGGTGACGGTGGCCGGGGTGTCCGCCCGGGAGTGCTGGGGCGACGGGTTCTACATCTCCGGCTCCGCGGAGGTGACGTTCGACTCGGTGCTGGCCGTCCACAACAGGCGCAACGGCCTGTCCATCACCAGCTGCCGCAGCGTCACCGTGCGCGGCTCGGTGTTCCGGGACTCCCGGGGCACGGCCCCCCAGGACGGGCTGGACGTGGAGCCGAACCCCGGCGAGACGGTCAGCGGCGCCCTCATCACCGGCTGCCTGTTCGCGGGCAACGCCGGCAACGGCCTGGAGGACGGAGTCCCGGACCTCAGCCTGGGGCGGGCCTTCGTCACCCAGGTGAGCATCGACGCCAACGCCTTCATCGGCAACGGCCAGGCCTCGGCGGAAGGCGCGGAGGCCATGGCGGTCCGGATCTCCAACTGCCCTGGCACCCAGGTCACCCGCAACGTGGTCCTGGACAACGCCGGCCGGGGCATCTACCTGCGCTTCAACGCCGACGGCAGCCTGGTGTCCGGCAACACCGTGGTCCTGACCGCCGGCGACGGCATCGCCCAGGCCGCGTGCCGCGACAACCGGATCACCGCCAACCAGGTGCTCCGCAACACCGGGCACGGGATCCTCTCCACCAACTGCACCGGGGGCACCGTCAGCGGCAACACGGTGGCCGGCAACGGCATGTCTCCGTGAACGCGACTCTGGAAAATACCAACTCAGTCTTGATTTTTCATCGATTAAAACCTATTTTTCAACCAGTCCATCCACTCCGTCCGACCCCGGAACCCGACGCGTCCCCGCCCCGGGCGCGCCCTGCCACGAGCCCCGCATGCGCGAATGCCTCTACCTGCTCCGCTTCGACGACATCTGCCCCACCATGGCGTGGGCCAACTGGGATCCCGTCGAGCACCGCCTGGTCCGGCTCGGCGTGCGGCCGATCCTCGCGGTGGTCCCCGACAACCGGGACCCGAAGCTGGCCGCGGGGCCGGCGCGGTCCGACTTCTGGGACCGGGTGCGCCGCTGGCAGGCCCGGGGCTGGACCATCGCCATGCACGGGTACCAGCACCTGTACGTCACCCGCGAGGCAGGGCTCATCGGCCTGAACCCCCGCAGCGAGTTCGCCGGATTGCCCAGGGCCGAGCAGGAGCGGAAGCTGGCCGCGGGCCTGGCGATCTTCCGGGAGCACCGGGTGCGGGCGGAAGCCTGGGTGGCGCCGGGCCATTCCTTCGACCGGACCACCGTGGGCCTGCTGACGAGGCTCGGCCTCCCGGTCATCAGCGACGGCCTCGGGCGCAGGCCCTTCAGCGAGCCCGGCGGCGCGGTCTGGGTGCCCCAGCAGATCTGGGACTTCTGCCCCAGGCCTCCGGGGATCTGGACGGTGTGCTGCCACCCCAACGCCTGGAGCCCGGACCAGCGGGCAAGGTTCCTGGAGGACCTGGACGCCTACGCCGCCCGGATCACCAGCCTGCCCCTGGTGCTGGAACGCTACGCCGGCCGGCGGCTGTCCCTGGGGGACCGGCTTTCGGCCTGGTACGAGTGCCGGTGGAACCACGGGCTGCGTCCCTGGCTCTCCCGCGCCCTCAAGGGCGGGCGCGGGGCGGAAAGGCGGCCGGCATGATCCGACTGGGCGCCCGCTACCTCCTGCGGTTCGACGACCTCTGCCCCACCATGGACTGGGACGCCTGGGACCGCATCGAGCCCATGCTCGAACGGCACGGCGTGAGGCCGATCCTCGCCGTGGTGCCCGACAACCGCGACCCGCACCTGGTGGCCGGTCCCGCCCGGGAGGACTTCTGGGAGCGGGTCCGGTCATGGCAGGCCCGGGGCTGGGCCATCGGGCTGCACGGATACCAGCACACCTACGTGAACCGCGAGGCCGGGATCCTGGGCCTGAATCCCCGCAGCGAATTCGCCGGCCTGCCCTTCGAGGCGCAGGTGGCCAAGCTCGACCAGGGCCTGGCCGTGTTCGCCCGGGAAGGAGTGCGCGCGGACGCGTGGATCGCTCCGGCCCATTCGTTCGACGGGGTGACCCTGCTCGCCCTCAAGGCCGTGGGGCTCCGCACCATCAGCGACGGCCTGGGGCTGTTCCCGTACCGGGACCCCGGCGGCGCCGCCTGGGTGCCCCAGCAGTTCGCCCGCATGCGCCCCCTGCCCTGGGGCGTCTGGACCTTCTGCTACCACATCAACCGCATCGGACCCGAGGCCCTGGAACGGTTCCGGCGCGCCCTGGGCCGGCTCGGCCCGCGCATGATCTCCCTGCACGAGGCGGTGGCCCTGTGCCGCACCCGGAGGACCGCCGGCGACCGCCTGGTGGGGCTGGTGCGCCTGGCGGTCACCCGCGCCCGCCGCCTGCGCCGGACCTAGGAGCTTGACCATGGCCGGAAAGACCCGCATCCTGTTCCTGATCCCCTCCCTGGTGGCCCACGGGGCCGAGCGGCAGCTGTGCGAGCTGGTCAGGAACATGGATCCGGACCGGTTCGAGCTCCACGTCGCGGTGTTCTACGACCCCGCCGACTGCATCGGCGGCGATCTCGCCCCGGACCTGGCCGGCCTCGCCCACGTGCGCCTGCACCGGCTGCACAAGCGCCGGGGCGCGCTCGGCAGCGCGGCCATGCTGCCGCGCCTGCTGGGTCTGGCCGGCCGGATCGACCCGCACATCGTGCACGGCTACCTGGACGGGAACCTGGCGGCCCTGCTGGCCGGGCCGCCCCTGGGCAAGCGCGTGGTGTGGGGCATCCGCGCCGCCAACGCGGACCCCGCGAGGCTCACGGGGCTGTCCCGGGCCGTGTTCCGGGCCCACCTCTGGGCCTCCCGGTTCGTCGACCTGGCGATCTTCAACTCCCAGGCCGGACGCGCCAGCCACTTGGCCCTGGGCCTGCGGGCACGGCACAGCCTGGTGATCCCCAACGGGTTCGACACCGCCCGGTTCCACCCGGACCCGGCCGCCGGGGCGCGCCGGCGGGAAGCCTGGGGCCTGGCGCCGGAGGTGCCCCTGGTGGGCATCGTGGGCCGCCTCGACCCGGTGAAGGACCATCCCACCTTCCTGCGGGCCGCCGCCCGGCTGGCCCAGGACCGTCCCGACCTCCGCTTCGTCTGCGTGGGCGCGGGCCCCGCCGGGTGCCGGGAGCACCTGCGGAGCCAGGCCCTGGCCCTGGGGCTCGGCGAACGGGTGCTCTGGCCGGGAGCATGCGACGACATGCCCGGCGCCTACAACGCCCTCTCCCTGCTCATCCTCTCCTCCACCGACGAAGGATTTCCCAACGTGATCGGCGAAGCCATGGCCTGCGGGGTCCCCTGCGTGGCGACCCGGGTGGGCGATGCGGAACTCCTCATCGGCGGGACCGGCGGCCTCGCCGCCCCGGGGGACGACGCCGCCCTGGCCCAGGCGGCCCGGCGCCTGCTGGAGGAATCTCCGGTCCGGCGCCGGGCCAGGGCCGCGGCGGCGGAGGCCCGCATCCGCGAGGCCTTCAGCTGCCAGTCCCTGGCCAGGACCACCGAAAACGCCCTTCTGGGCCTGCTGGCCGGGACCCCGATCCCGGCGGGAGCGACCGAATGATGGACATCGCCTTCCTCACCACCGCCCTGGACCGCGGGGGCGCCGAAACCCAGATGGTTCGCCTCGCCACCACCCTGCGCCGGCGCGGCTGGCGGGTGGGCATCCTGACCATGCTGCCCTCCAGCGCCTTCCGGGACGACCTGGTAAGCGCCGAGATCCCCTGGGTGGAGTGCCTGAACGCCCGGGACCGGATCCCGTGGCGGTCCGCCGTGCGGATCGTCCGGCAGCTGCGCCGCTGGCGTCCGGTGGTCCTGGTCACCTTCAACTTCCCTGCCGATGTCTTCGGGCGGATCTGCGGCCGGTTCGCCGGCGTCCCCGCCATCGTCTCGGCGGTGGGCACCACCCACATCCGGACCTCCCTGAGGCGGAAGTTCTACCGCCTTACTGAGCCCCTGATCGCGGTGACCGTGGCCAATTCCAAGGCGGCGGCCGCCGCCATGACCGCCCGGGGCATCCTCAGCCCCGCCAAGACCCGGGTCATCCCCAACGGCCTCTCCCTCGAGGCGTTCGAAGGCCTGCCCTCGCGGGAGGAGATCCGGGCCGGCCTGCACGTACGGGAGACCGACTTCCTCTGGCTGGCGGTGGGCAACCTGCGCCCGGCCAAGGACTATCCCAACCTGCTGAAGGCCGCCGCCCGCTGCGCCACCGTCTCCGGCTCCTTCCGGCTCCTGGTGGCGGGCGCCGCCCAGCCCGGGACCGGCCGGAACGCCAGGGCCCTGCCCTACGCCGAGGCGCTGCGCCTGCGCGCCGCGGAGCTGCGCCTGGAGGGCCAGGTGGAATTCCTGGGCGAGCGCGACGACGTGCCGCAGCTCCTGCGGGCCGCCGACGGATTCGTGCTGTCCTCCGCCTGGGAGGGGATGCCCAACGCGGTGATGGAGGCCATGGCCGCAGCCCTGCCGGTGGTGGCCACGGACGTGGGCGACGTGCCGGAGCTGGTGGAAGACCGGACCTCGGGATTCGTGGTCCAGCCCGGGGATTCCGAGGCCCTGGCGGACCGCATGCTGAGCCTGATGGCCATGCCCCCCGACCAGCGCCGGGCCATGGGCGAACGGGGCCTGGAGCGGATCCGGGCCCGGTTCGAGAACGAGCGGGTGGTGGACGAGTGGGAAGCCCTGTTCCGCCGCCTGGTGAACCGCAACGTCCCCGACCACATCCTGCCGGTCCAGCACGCGCCGGCGCCGTAACGGTTCGGCAATCTAGAGGGTGGGACGACGTCTCCGGGGCGGCGGCGGGTGTTCCCGTCCGTGTCCCGTGAGGCGCGCCGCCCCACCCGTACGATTCGGACTTGTCTGTCCTCGCAAGCTGCGGGCAGACAAGTCCGAATCGTTTGCCGTGCTCCGAGCCGCCTGGTTCATTGGCTTCGTTTTCCTGGACCTGTACGGCGTGCGACTTGGCTCCTGATGCCGGGCCGAGGTGATGGGGAAGAAGTCCTTAACAGGCATCCTGTTCTTGCAGAATTGCCTAAGTCCCCGGGGGCGTGGTCGCCTCCGGGGACGTGGCTTGCGCGGGACGGGCGGATCAGCACGGTTAGGTCCGAGCGGATCTGGGCGCTCGTTCCGGGCACAAGCAGCCGTGGGAGGCGAAGCCTGCAACGTCTGCTAGAAGGGTGTCGCCAGGATGGCGTCGCCGACGCTGATCAGCAGGCTGCCTCCGGGGTTGCTGTAGGTGACGCTGTTCACGTCGGTGATGGAGGTCAGGCCCGGGGCGACGGCGATCCCGAAGGGGAAGGCCAGGTTGCCGGGAAGCCCGCCCGGGGCTTCGAAGCCGGTGCCGGTGTTGGCCACGGTCATGCCGGTTCCCGCCAGGGTGATCACCGCGCCGGTGGCGGGCACGATCATGCGCACCACCTGGTTGTAGGTGTCGGCCACGTAGACGTTGCCGGTTCCGGGGTCCACCGCGATGGAGCCCGGGCGGTTGAACATGGCGGCGGTGCCGGTGCCGTCGGCGAAGCCGGGGGTGCCGGAACCGGCCAGGGTGGTGACCGCCCCGCCGGGAGTGACCTTGCGGATGGTGTTGTTGTAGGTGTCGGCGACGTAGAGGGTGCCGGCGCTGGCGAGGCTGCTGTTGTCCACCGCGATGCCGAAGGGCAGGGCGAACTTGGCGCCGGCGCCGGACCCGTCGAGGTTGCCGTAGGTTCCGCCGGCCAGGACGCTGACCGGGCCGCCGTTCTTGATCTCCACGATGCGGTTGTTGAAGGTGTCGGCCACGTAGACGTTCCCGGTGGAATCATCCACGGCGACCCCCAGGGGCGTGTTCAGGGGGATGACTGCGGTGGTGTCGACGGTGCTCACCGTCCCTCCGGAGATGGACCGGACCAGGTTGTTCCCGGTGTCGGCCACGTAGACGGTGCCGGCGGTGGGAAGGGTGCTGTCGTCCACGGCGACTGCGTTGGGAGCGTCGAACCGGGCGGTGGCGGCCGGGCCGTTGACCAGGCCGGGCTGGCCCGAGTTGTTGCCCTGGCCGGGAGGCACGCCGGCGAAGGTGCTGACGATGCCGGCGGAGGTGATCATCCGGATGGAGTTGTTGGTGGCGTCGGCCACGTAGACGTTGCCGGTGGCGTCAAGCGCCATGCCGGTGGGATCGTCGAACCGGGCGGTGCCGTTGTGGTCCACCGCGGTGCTGGTGTCCAGGAACAGGGCGCCGTGGAAGTAGGCGATGCCGGCCGGGGTCGAGGTGCTGCCGTTGTCCATGGGCTCGCCGACCCCGTCGCCGGTGTTGTAGGTCACCGGGCACAGGCGGATGCAGTTGTTGTTGAAGTCGGAGATCACCAGGGTGTTGCCGGCGGCGTTCAGGGCCACGCTGGTGGGATAGTTGAAGTAGGCGCCGTCGGGGGGCAGGCTGAACTCGCTGCCCAGGCCGCTGCCGTCGCCGAAGTCGGAGTCGGTGTTGTGCCCGATCACGGTCCAGGAGCGCAGCGGCGGCAGCGCGCCCGAGGTCCTCGGCTGGAGCACGCGGAGGATCTGGTTGCTGGTGTCGCACACGTAGATCCAGCCGGCGGCATCGAGCGCGATCCCCATGGGGTTCCAGAACCCGGCGGTGGGCACGTCGGAATTGCCGGCCACGCCGCCGTTCCAGGATCCGGCGTAGGTGCTCACCACGCCGGCGGGGGTGATCATGCGGACGGTGTTGTTGCCGGTGTCGGCGACGAACACGTAGCCCGTGCCGTCCACGGCCAGCGCCACCGGGTGGTTGAAGGTGGCCGGCGGGGTGGTGGCGGGAGCCACGGGCGAATCGGCATGGCCCACGGTGACGGCGACCCCGGCGAAGGTGGAAACCACGCCCGCGGGGGTGATCTTGCGGATGGTGCTGCTGGCGGTGTCGGCCACCCAGACGTTGCCGGCGGTGTCGACCGTCAGACCCTGGGGACCATTGAAGCCGCCGGGCGTGCCGTCCGCCACCAGGGCGGACCCGCCGGGATCACCGGCGAAGGTGGAGACGGTGGCGACCCCACCGGCGATGGTGAGCAGGCGGATCTGGTTGTTGCCGGTGTCGGCCACGTAGACCCGTCCGGCCGGTGAGCCGGAGGTGGGATCCACGGCGATCCCGGAAGGGCTGTTGAAGCTGGCCGCGGTGCCGACGCCGTTGGCGAGGCCGGGCAGGTCGAGGGTGCCGGCCAGGGTGGTCACCACCCCGCCCGGAGTGATCAGGCGGATGACGTGGTTCAGCTTGTCGGCCACGTAGAGATCGCCGGCGGCGTCGTAGACCGAGGAGGAGGGGCCGTAGAACCGGGCGGCGCTGCCAGTGCCGTTCACGTTGCCGGAGCCGTTGGGCACGCCCTGCCAGACGGCCAGGGTGCCCACGACCACCCGCACCTTGGCGGTGACGCTCACCGGCACGTCGGCCGCGTTGCTGACGGTCAGGGTGTAGGTGGTGGTGGCGGAAGGATGGATGGTGGTGGGGCCGGAGGCGGGCACGGCGATGTTCCCGGGGGTGATCACGCCGGTGCCACCGGAGAGGCTGGAGGCGAGGGTCATGGTGCCCCCGGGCCCGATGCTGGGCTGGGAGGCGGTGAACCCGGTGATGGCCGGGGCCGGGACGATGGCGCAGGAGCCGGTGCCCGTTGTGGCCGTGGCGGCCGCGTTGGTGACGGTGACACTGAGGCCCACCGTGCCGCTGGCGGCGGGGGTGAAGGTGATCTTGTTGGTGCCGGCTCCGGCGGTGACCGTCCCGGATCCCACCGTCCAGGCGTAGGTCATCCCGGCCTGGCTGGGCACCGAGGCGGTGGCGACTCCGGCCACGCCGGCGGTGACCTTGGCCGGCGCGGTGATGGTCGCGACCGGCGCCACCACGATGGCGGAACTGGCGATGCCGGCGGCGGAGGCCAGGCCGGCCGCGTTGGTGGCCACCACGCTGAAGGTCACGGTGCCGCTGGCGGCCGGGGTGAAGGTGACGCTGGTGGTATCGGCCGAGACGGTGATGGCGGCGGAACCCACGGTCCAGGCGTAGGTCGTCCCCGCCTGGGGCGAGGCGATGGACGCCACGTAGCCGGCCTGGCCCGCACCGACGTCGGCCGGGGCGTTGACCGCCGGGGTGGCGGGCACCGGGACGATGGCGCTGGAGGCCGCGCCGGGCACGCTGGCGGTGCCGGCCGCGTTGGTGACCATGCAGTCCAGTTGGACCATGCCCGAGGCTCCGGCCGTGAAGGTGACCTGGGACGTATCGGCGCCGGCGGTGATGGTGCCGCCGGTGATGGTCCAGGCGTACGTGCTTCCCGTCTGGGGCGGCACCGAGGCGGTCAGGCCCGCGGCGCCGGCGGTGACGTAGGTGGGCGCGGTGATGGCCGGCGTGGAGGGCGCCGGCACCACCGTGACGGCAGCGGTCTGCTGAACCTTGGCGCCGGCGGAATTGGTGACGGTGAGGGTGTAGGTGGTGGTGGCCGCGGGCGTGATCGCCAGGGCCTTTCCGCTGGTGATGCCGAGGCTCCCGGGCGTGACCATGCCCGTGCCGTTGGCGAACACTGCGGTGAGATTGGCGCCGGTCCCGGCCGTGACGGTGCCGGGGCTGCCCGCGAAGCTGGTGATGCTGGGCGGAACCGGGGGCGCCGAGGATCCTCCTCCTCCGCCGCCGCAGGCCGCCAGCAGGACTAGGGACAGGGCAGCCGCCGCCGACCCCGGAAGGCCGAACCAGCGGGCGCACGTTACCTTGGGCAATGAATGAATTGCCATTGGACCTCCTGAATTGGGCGGTGATACGGGGCGAGGCAGGAATAGGCGATTGAAAACGTAAAGATTAATCTTTCAGTTGTCAACCCATGGCGACTTAAAAAAAAATGATTGTTTTGCTTACTTGTTAATAGTTTCAATTGTTAAAAAAATAGATTTGAGATTGCGTCTTCGTAATGTTAAATTTTCAATTTATCAAAATAAACCATTTTTGGGGCCCCCGTCGGGACACTTCATGATTCAGGAATCATCCCTAGGTCCCTTCGCCCGACAGCCCGGATCAGGGTGAGAGACCGTTCCCGGACACCACGTTCCCGCCGGTGGCGTTGCCGCCCACCTGGTCCCACAGCCCGTGCAGGGAGTTGCCCTCGATGGTGTTGCCGGTGACGGTGAGGCCGGTGGCGCGGTCCCGCAGGAGGATGCCGTTCCCGGTGTTGGCGTCGACCGTGTTGCCGCTGATCAGGTGCCCGGTGACGTTGGACACCTCGATCCCGCTCCTCGGATCGGAATCGAGGGAGTTCGCGCCGTTGCCGGTGATGGTGTTGCCGCTGAGGGTCACCCGGGTGATGAAGGCGGTCCCGGTGTTGGCCAGGTCCACCCCGTCCGCCACGCCGTCGCCGGCGTTGCCGCTCATGGTGCAGCCGGAGATGGTGACCTGGTCGACCGTCTCCCCTGGATTGGGCTCCAGGTCCAACCCGTCCTCGGGCAGGGTTCCGCCCGAGCCCGTGAAGACGGAATCATTGACCGTCACCAGGACGGCGCTGGTGACGGTGAGCCCGTTGCGCCGGTTGTGCACGGCGTTCAGTGAGCAGAGGGTCACGCCGCTGCAGCCGTTCTCCAGGTAGAAGCCGTCGCCCCAGCAGTCCCGGGCAGTGACACCCACGACCGTGACGTTGCTCGCGCCCGAAAGGGAAAGGCCCATGCCCCATTCCCCGGTCGTGCCGGTGTGGGTGACCGGGTTGCCGTAGTCGCCCACCAGGGTTCCCCCCATGATCGTCACGTCGGCGGCCTGGTACACGGTCAGGATGCTGTAGTTGCCGACGCCGTTGGGGATGGCCTTGAGCACCGCGCCCTCCGCCATCTGGAAGGTCATGTTCCCCTTGAGCATGACGGAGGTCACCGCATCCACCATGTAGGTGCCGGCCGGAACCAGGACCGTGCCGCCGGTGCGTGCCACTGCGTTCACCGCCATCTGGATCGCGGCGGTGTCGTCGCTGGCTCCGTCGCCCCGGGCACCGTAGGGGGCGTCCTGGACGTTGGCCACGGGTCCGGCGGGAGTCGGCGAGCAGGGGTCGGTCGTCGCCGGCGGCGGGGAGGGCTGGGAGGGCGGGGATGACGCCGGAGGGCCGCTGGCCACGGCTACGCCCGGCCCACCGCCTCCGCAGGTGGTCTGGGAGACGGCGGCCAGCGCCAGGAGGCACGACAGCGCCACCCAGGCCGTCAGCTTCGGGAGCGCGTGGGCCATGGGCGCCTCACCCGGCCGCCCGGACCCGGCTCCGGAGGCCCATGGCCTCCAGGATCACGTCGTTGACCTTGTGCACGTCGTACCGGGCCGCAGCGTAGGCCCGGCCGGCGGCGCCCATCCGCGCGGCCAGGGACGGATCGGCCACGAACCGTTCCATGGCGTGCCCCAGCGCCTGGGCATCCCGCACCGGGACCAGGAACCCGGTCCGGCCCTCCACCACCGTCTCCTTGCACCCCGGCGCCCGGGTGGTGACCACGGCCCGGCCCGAGGCCATCGCCTCCAGCACCGAGCGCGGCGTGCCCTCCGCATAGCTGGGCAGCACGAAGACGTGGGCCTGGGCCAGGTACGGCCGGACCTCCTGGGTTGGACCCCGGTAGTCCAGGATCCCTTCTTGGACCCAGCGGTCCATCATCTCCCTGGGCAGGGCGGTGAGGTTGGTGTCGAACGGGCCGACCAGCACGCACCGCACCTCCGGGTGGCGCGCCTTGAGCCACCGGGCCGCCTCGGCGAACTCCACCACGCCCTTGTCCCGGGCCACCCGGGCCACCATGAGGAAGGTGGTGGGCCCTTCGGGCAGGGGAGCCGGGCGGTAGTGGTCCAGGTCCACCCCGGAGCCGTTGATCATGGTGACTCTGCAGTTGGGGGCGAGGAGCCGGTTGGCCTCGAAGAAGGCCAGGTTGTCCGGGTTCTGGAAGAACACCCCCTCGGTCCAGGCCAGCCCCAGCCGGTACAGCCGCCGGACCGCGGCGGCCAGGACGCCCAGGCGCAGCCCGCGCCCCTCCAGCACCGAACCGACCCCGGTGATCATGGCGTAGCGGTGGGGAACGCCGGCCCACGCGGCCGCCAGGGTCCCGTAGATGACCGGCTTGATGGTGTAGCTCAGCACCAGGTCCGGGCGCAGCTCCCGGAAGATCGCGCCCAGGGTGCGCAGGCAGCGCAGGTCGGCGATGGGGTTGAGCCCGGTGCGTCCCATGGGCACCGCCCGGAAGCGGACCCCCAGGGCGGCCAGGTCCCGCGGCACCTGCTCCGGGTCCTCCCCCGGGGCCAGGGCCGGGTCCGACTCCGGAGCCAGGGCGAACACCTCGTGGCCCCCGGCGACCATGGCCCTCATCATGGGCCCCCGGAAGTTGACCAGGGATTGGGCGTACCCGCCCAGGACGGCGATTCTCACCGGAGGTGCTCGCAGTACCAGGCCAGGGCCTCCTCCAGCCCGCGCCGGACATCGTACCGGGGCTCGTAGCCCAGGAGCCGGGCGGCCTTGCCGATGTCGGCCTGGGAATGGGCGATGTCGCCCTCCCGGAAGGGCCCGTGGCGGGGCTTGAGGACGGCGACCTCCGGCCGGGTCATGGCCAGCCCGGACCGGATCATCTCGTGCAGCTGGTTCAGGGTGGTGCGCCCGCCGAAGGCCACGTTGTAGACCTCGTTGACCGCCGCCAGGTCGGCGGCCGCGGCCAGGAGGTTGGCCTGGACCGCGTTCTGCACGTAGCAGAAGTCGCGGCTGGTCTCGCCGTCGCCGTTGATGCTGCATTCGGACCCGTGGAGCATGCGGGTGATCCAGAGCGGGATGACGGCGGCGTACGGGCCCTCGGGGTCCTGGCGCCGGCCGAACACGTTGAAGTAGCGCAGCCCGATGGTCTCCATGCCGTAGACCCGCCCGAACGCCTTGGCGTAGATCTCGTTCACCAGCTTGGTGACCGCGTAGGGCGAAAGCGGCTCGCCGATCCGCCCTTCCCGCTTGGGCAGCGCTTCCTGGTCGCCGTAGACCGCGCTGGAGGCCGCGTAGACGAAGCGCGCCACCTTGGCGTCCCGGGCCGCCACCAGCATGTTGACGAAGCCGTCCACATTGGACTCGTGGGCGCCGAGGGGGTCGGCGATGGACCGCGGCACCGAGCCCAGGGCCGCCTGGTGCAGGACCACCTTGGCCCCTTCGCAGGCCAGGCGGCAGTCCTCCAGGCTGCGGATGTCCCCCTGGATGAAGGTGAACCGGGCCCAGGCCCCGGGCGCCGCGGCCGCCCGCACCTCGTCCAGGTTCGCCTGGTAGCCGGTGGAGAAGTTGTCCAGCCCCCGCACCCGCTGGCCCGCCTCCAGGAGGGCCTGCAGCAGGTTGGAGCCGATGAACCCGGCCACGCCGGTCACCAGCCAGGTCCGGGGCGACGCTTCGAGGTCAGCGAGCACAGCATCGAGCTTCATGTGAGTCACAGGCTCCAGTAGGTGATGCCATGGGGGAAATGGAAGCCGGCGAAGGCGGACTTGACGTCCACCAGCACGGCCTTGGGGTTGAGGCAGTCCACCAGCCGGTCCAGGCCAGCCTCCTGGAAGCGGGCGTGGTTGACCGCGTAGACCAGCGCGTCCAGGTCCTGGAACTCGTCCAGGGGCGAGAGGTCGATGCCGTATTCCCGGCGCGCCTCCTCGGCATGGGCCAGCGGGTCGTGGACCAGCGGCTTGATGCCGAACTGGTTCAGCTCGCGGACGATGTCCGGCACCTTGCTGTTGCGGATGTCATGCACGTCCTCCTTGAAGGTCAGCCCGAGGATGCCCACCCGGGCCTTCTTCACCTGGATCAGCTGCTGGATCAGGAGCTTGACCAGTTTCTGCGCCACGAAGGCGCCCATGCTGTCGTTGATCCGCCGCCCGGCCAGGATGACCTCCGGGTGGTAGCCCAGCTCCTCGGCTTTGGTGGTCAGGTAGTAGGGGTCCACCCCGATGCAGTGTCCGCCCACCAGGCCGGGGGAGAACGGGAGGAAGTTCCACTTGGTGCGGGCCGCCGCCAGCACCTCGCAGGTGCGGATGCCCACCTTGTCGCAGATGATGGCGAGCTCGTTCATCAGGGCGATGTTGATGTCCCGCTGGGTGTTCTCGATCACCTTGGCGGTCTCGGCCACCTTGATGGAGGAGGCCAGGTAGATGCCGGCCGGGATGATGGCGGAATAGACCCCCGCGATGGTCCGACGGGACTCCTCGTCCTGGCCGGACACGATCTTGACGATCCGGTCCACGGTGTGGACCTTGTCGCCCGGGTTGATGCGCTCCGGGGAGTAGCCCAGCTTGAAGTCCACCCCGCACTTGAGCCCGGACTGCTTTTCCAGGATCGGGCCGCAGATCTCCTCGGTGACGCCGGGGAAGACCGTGGATTCGTAGACGACGATGGCCCCTTTCCCCAGGACGCTGCCCACCGTCTCGCTGGCCCTGGTCACCGGGCCCAGGTCGGGCCGGTTCCAGTCGTCCACCGGGGTGGGCACCGCCACGATGAAGAAATCCCTCCCGCGAAGGGCCTCCGGGTCGGCGGTAATGGTCAGGCCCGCCCCACGCAGGGACTCTCCGTCCACCTCCCCGGTCCGGTCGATGCCGTCCCTGAGTTCGTGCACCCGCACCCGGTTCACGTCAAAACCGACCGTGCCCGAGAATTTCTTCGCCACCTCCAGGGCCAGGGGCAGACCCACGTATCCAAGACCGATGACGGCGATGCGCATGAAGGATCTCCTAAGCGAGGGAAACCAGGTCCGCGTCCGGGAAGCGGAAGGGAACCGCGCCGCCGGAAGCCGGGGAGCCCAAGGGGAAGGCCAGGTTCCGGACGGACCGGACCGGCTTCGTTGCGGGGGCGGCGGCCGGAGAGCCGTCTGTGCGGACACACGCCGCCTCGGGCAATGGGCAGATTGCCATGAGGTCTCCTGATGGGGCGGGGGACGAACGGGCAGGGAGGGAAATGTGCTGTTGAAAACCTAAAGATTGGTTTATAGTTGTCAACCCATAGCCACTGAAATTTTTCCCTGGACAAGCCTTTGACTAATATAGAGATGATAGTAAAAATAAGTTACGATACTTTACAAAGATGTCATTTTATACAATTAATTTATCCGAGGAAGGCATGGGCGCGGGCTCCGGGCGGGCCTTCCCGCCGGCTTCCTTCCGGAACAGTCAAGCAATCCCCTCAAGGAGTGAACTAATCCATGGCCGGGATCAAACTACGGAAAACCTTGCCCACGCTTGTCCCAGGCCGCCTACGTCCCTTCCATCCGCAGGGGGAGGGACTGCCTGGGTTCTGCAAGATCCCCTGTATTGCTTGGTCTTGGCCTTCATCCAGACACCAGGCGATTGAGGCCGGCTTCGGTATCCAGGACAAGCCAAGGCCCTCATTTCATTCACAAATGGACTCCCGTCCCGAACCCAGGCCCCCGGCATCCTGTAGCCGGGACGCGCGCCGGCCACTAGGATCCCGGTGGGCGCGGGCCGGGGGCGCGGCCGCCTCTGCCCCGCAAAGGACTGATTCTATGCTAGTTCCGGCGGTGGATCGATCCTTGCCAAAATTCATTGATTATGCATCTCAATAACATAAAATACGACCTCCTCCTACCGCAAACCCCTGGTTCGGACCAGATGCCTGATTGCTCGACTGGATTCCACCGATCCAGGCCCCGCGTCCTTGGCCGGGCCCGAATTACCCGATCGAGCGGCCCGGCAGGATGCGGCCCTCCCCCCTCCCGCCGGGAGGGGTCCAGCCCCAGGTCGGGTCATAGGAATTTTATAGGCCCCCGGGCGCCCCGGTTCAGGAGGCCTTCCTGACCTGGAGCACCTGGCCAGGGTCCTTGCGCACGCACCCCAGCACGTACTCGTACCAGTGGGACCCGTAGGGCACGTAGCTGCGCACCCGGTAGCCCCGGCGGACCAGGGATTCGGCCAAGTCCTCCCGGACCCCGTAGAGCATCTGGAACTCCAGGTCGTCCTTGGCCAGTCCTAGCTGTTCCGCCACCTGGAGGGCCCGGTCCACGGCGGCGGGATCGTGGGTGGCGATGGCGGGCCGCCGCCCGTTCCGGAGCAGGTACTCCAGGTCGCCCAGGAAGGCCTGGTCTACCTCGGCTTTCCGCCGGAAGGCCACCTCCCCCGACTCCCAGTAGCCCCCCTTGACCAGGCGGATCCGGGCGCCGAGGGCGACCATGCGCTCCAGGTCGGCCCGGGTCCGGCGCAGGTAGGACTGGAGCACGATGCCCACCGTATCGGGATGCCTGGCCAGGGCTTCCTGGAAGATCGCCAGGGTCTCGCCGGTGTAGGGCGACTCCTCCATGTCCACCCGGATGAAATTGCCCAGGGCATGGGCCGTCTCCAGCACCCGCTCCAGTTCCCGCCGGCACAGTCCGGGGTCCAGGTCCAGGCCGATCTGGGTCAGCTTCATCGACAGATGGGCCTCCAGGCCCGCGGCATGGATGCGCTCCAGGCAGCGGACGGCGGTGTCGGCCGCGGCGATCGCCTCCGGTTGCCGGCGCACGTGGGTCCCGATGAAGTTCAGGGTGGCCCGGAGGCCCCGGGCGTTCAGCCTCCTCGCGGCCTCCAGGCCCTCCTCCTGGCTCTCGCCGGCCACGAACCGCCAGGCCAGGCCGCGCAGGAGCGGGGTGCTCATGGCGGCCTTGCGCACCCAGCCGAGCCTTGAGACGGTGGCGAGCAGCTTCCGGATCATCAGGACCTCCAGGGCTGGATGAAAATTTCAAGTCATCGCTGAGTAATGTTTAGGCCAATTTTTTCCTGCGCAAGGGCATATCCCACAAGATTTCTGGACCCTGTCGTCCACTCCAGGCGATGATGACCCCATTCCGGAGGCCGCCATGCAGATCGCCATCCTCGGTACCGGCCGGATGGGCGCCCCCATGGCCCGCAACCTGCTCGAATCCGGGCACGGGGTCACGGTCCACGACCGCACCCCGGAGAAGGCGGCGGCGCTGGGCGCGGCCGGAGCCCAGGTGGCCGCCTCGGCGGCCGAAGCGGTGCGGGATGTCCAGGTGGCCCTGACCATGGTCCCGGGCGACGTCGCCGAGACCGCCCTGGTCTTCGGTCTCGGCGGCCTCCTCCAGCATCTGCCCCCGGGCGCCATCCATCTATGCATGAGCACCATCAGCGTGGAGGCCTCCCGTCGCCTGGCCGCGGCCCACCAGGAAGCCGGCCAAGGCTATGTGGCGGCTCCGGTGCTGGGCAATCCCGACGCCGCCCTGGCCCGCCACCTCTGGATCCTGGCCGCCGGGCCCGACCTGCAGGTGAACCGCTGCCTGGGCATCCTGGAACGCCTGGGCCGCGGGATCACCCGGGTGGGATCCCGCCCGGAACTGGCCCACGCCCTGAAGCTGGGCGCCCACCTGCTCAACCTGGCGGTGGTCGAGGCCCTCGCCGAAGTCCTGGCCTACGGCGAGAAGGCCGGGTATCCGGCGGCGGAGTACCTGCGCACCCTCAACCTGGGCCTGTTCAGGTCGCCCCTCCTGGACGCGCTGGGCGGGTTCATGGTGCGCCGGGACCACGAGCCCTTCGACCTTAGCCTGGACCTGGCCGCCCAGGACCTGGAAGCCCTCCTCCGCGCCGCCCGGGACCTGCAGGCGGCCGTGCCCATGGCCGGGCCCCTGCTCCAGGAGGTGCGGGCCGCCCAGGCCGAGGGCCTCGGCGCCCGGGATCTCACGGCCCTGTCGGTCCTCCGCCGGCGGACAGGAGGCGGGGACCCGGGCGCCGGCCCGGAGCCGCCCCGGCCAGCGCCACGCAAGGTTCCCGCCGCGGGCGCGGCCGCTATCCAGCCGGAGCGCCCCCCCGGCGGCGGCGTTGCCTACCCGGCCCGGGACGGGGACCGGACCGTGTCCCTGGACCTTTGGCGCACCAGCCACTTCGAGGACCGGGACGGCACCGTGTGGGCCTGGGTGGACGGCCAGCCCCACGCCACCTCGTGGCGCACCCTGGGGGAGGTGGAACGGGCCCTGGGCCAGGTGCTGCTGGTGCGCATCCAGCCAGGGATCCTCCTCAGCCCCCAGGCGGTCCTGGACTTCAAGCCCGCCCTGGGCGGCCGGGCCCGGGTGTCGGTGGCCGGGGGCCTGCAGCTCACCGCCTCGCGGGATGCGACCCGCCGGCTCAAGCACCTGCTCGGACTGTAACGAAAATCAGGCCGCTCTTTCGAGCGGCCTGATCTGGAAGCGGCTGGGCTTAGTTCCCGCCGGAGTTGCTGCTCTCGGTGTTGTTGCTCACCGTCACCCCGCTGCCGCACTGGTTGTTGATCCCCTTGCCCCCGCTCCCGGTCACCGTGTTGCCGGTGCAGGTGGAGGAACTGGCCGAACTCAGGAAGATCCCGTCGCTCTTGCTGCCGCTCACCGTGTTGCCCAGGATGGTCACGTTGCGGATCCCGGTGCT
>JBELAL010000080.1:0-16796 GCA_049508835.1 Holophaga sp.
GGAGCGGAGCAAAGCCCTGGCGGTTTGGCTTCACTACTACAATAACCATCGACCGCATTCGTCCCTGGGAGGCAGGCCTCCCGCCTCAAGGGTGAACAACCTGTTTAGCCTCGACAACTAGGTCATCGGGAGATTCGCCATGTTCCAATACCTTCCTGGAATCCCTGCCAAGAAGCCAGGCTCCCGCTGAATCCAGGTCAAAGTCGGGCGAGCCGAAGAGGTGCGCGCCTTCTTCGTAGAGGCGGTCCATCGGTCCTGTATCGAGGTAGTACCTCATGATCGGCCACAAGTCTTGGCCGTCCTTCCCTCGGGAGATGTTCCTCCGGTCTTTCCAGGCGAACAGCTTCAATAGGGCTTGTGCTGGGATGGAAACCAGGTGGATGGTCTGGCTACCCGGCAGGAGGACCTGGATCGAGGTGGCCCAGGCCTCCTCATAACAAGGCAGGGTCATGACCGGATTCCCATCCGGCGGCCATGCGATGGTGCGGTCTGGGCGCAGGACGCCTCCAAAGGGGATCAGATCCACCAAGGTGCCGTCCCGATGCCGAAAAGCGTGCAGGACCTTGCTCTCGGGGAAGAAGTCACCGGACCCCAACAGGCCTTCCCGGAATTCCAGGAAGCTCGCCCAGTCAGGTACGCCCATCGCCAGGTCCACGTCCCGGGTTGCGCGCTCCAAAGGGATCCCATTGAGGACGGTGAAATGGATATCGCGCGCCGCCGCTCCAACCAGAAGGAGCCTGCCTTGTGCTTGCACTCGCGCCATGGAGCCGACCACTCTTCCGAGGGGCACCAATTCCAGGCGATCAGATAAATCCAGCATGTATCCTGTCGAGAAGAAGGTTGGCCGTTTCCAGGCAGCGGGGGTCGCCGATGGCCAGCAGATCAGCGTAGACGAGGACAGTCGGAACCAGACCGGCCTCCTCGCCGTCGAAATGCCAGAATTTGCGGCGGAAATCCACATTTCCGGCAGGGTCTTTGTGCATTCGATGCTCGACCAGGAACCGGGGTTCCACCGTTTCACCATAAAACGTAGCCGTACCGGGTCGCAGGTGATGGGTCAGACGGTCCGCGGCCGGTTCACCGCCAAGGAGCAGTCCGGACTTCGCAGGGTCCAGTCCGTGCAGCCAGGACAATCCTTCGGCCTGGAATCGCCCCAGGAGGAGCTTGGACCGAAGCGTCCTTGCGTAGGCCTCGGCCCACTGGGCCAGGAGACGCTCCTGGTTCAAGAGGCGGCGACGATCCTTCACGTTGGCCATGAAGCCAAGCCTCTGCAACTCGCCCAGCACCAGTCCGACGCTGCCGTGGGATACCCCAGCCATGTCGGCGAGGCGGCGGAAGGGCAGGTTGATGCTGCCCTTCACCGCGAGCAGTACGGAGATCACCTGGAGTCCGGCGGGTCGGAATGCACGACCGGCGGGCTCGACCGCGGGCAGGTTCTTCGTACGTTCACCCTTGACCCAGACCATGACGGGCGGGAACGGCAAGTAGGCATTCCCTGCTGCGTCAAGAAAGGGGGCGCCCCGTTCCCGCAAGGCGTCCGCCATGGGGGGGGTCACCTGGTCCGTCACCAGGATGGCCTGCGGGCCAAAAGGCTGCATCCGGCTGAGCACTGCGCCCAGCGCGCCCGGTTTCAGATCCTGGCGGACGATGGCCGCCAGACGCCTGGCCCTTCCCCCGCATTGCAACCGGAACCACCCGTCCGGCGCGGCCTTTGATGACCGGACCGGACCGGGTTCCAGCGTCAGGTCCAGGCCCCACCGCCTGCCGGTCGCAGCGGCCATCTGCAGGAGGTCGATCTGGGGCGCTCGGAGCATCTTGTCCAAAAAAATAACGTGTCCACGAAAAATAGTCAACCTGGAAAAATGGACAAGAGAACACAATTCTGGGCCGAAATCCTTCCACAGGCAAGCCGACCACCCGAACAGAGGATTGGTAACATGGATCATTCCCTCATATGGGTTTGCCCCCCCAGGGCCTGGATTCCCGCCATGGACTACCTGGACCTTCACCTCCGCCTCAAGCAGGCCCTCCGGACCGCCTCCGGCACCCTGCCGGTGGGAGACGGTTTGTGCGTCTCCTTCCTGGATTTCCGTTCGGAGAACGGCCGGATCCTGCCCGGCGAGGACCGCTACCAGTGCGCCATCCACGACGGCGCGGGCTGGGCGGCGGAGGCGCCCCCGGGCCGGCCCCCCGTCCCCGGCGGGCTGCTGGACGTGCAGGATTCCCACGTGGAGGAGAACCTGGCCTTCCGGTGCCCGGTGTTCCACCGGGCGGAAGTGGGCCGGGCCCGGGAGCTCCTGCTCCTGCTCCACGGGCTCAACGAGAAGGAATGGGACAAGTACTACCCCTGGGCCCACCGCCTGGCCCTCACCACCGGCAAGGCGGTGCTGCTGTTCCCCATCGCCTTCCACATGAACCGGGCGCCAGGCAACTGGAGCGATCACCGGTGCATGCACCGCACCAGCCTGGAGCGAAGGCGCGGCTTTCCGCAGGTGATCGCCTCTTCTCTGTCCAACGTGGCCATCAGCACCCGCCTCCATGCCCGGCCCGAGCGGTTCATCTGGTCCGGGCTGCAGACCTACTGCGACGTGGTGCAGCTGATGCATTCCGTCCGGGCAGGGCAGGTGCCCCAGGTGGATCCGTCCGCCCGGGTGGACATCCTGGCCTATTCCATCGGCTGCCTGTTGTCCCAGATCCTCATGATGACCGACCCCGAGGACCTGTTCGCCCGGTCCCGCCTGTGCATGTTCTGCGGGGGCGCGGTGCTCAACCGCATGTCGCCGGTCACCAAGTTCATCCTCGACAGCGAGGCCAACGTCGCCCTCTATTCCTACATCGTGGAGCACCTGGAGAGCCACCTGCGCCGGGACGCCAGACTGCGCCACTACCTGGGCGGGGAGCATCCGGAAGGGATGCACTTCCGCAGCATGCTCAACTACGGGGTCCTGCGGGCGGAGCGGGAGGCGCAGTTCCGGCACCTCGCCCCCCGGATGATGGCGCTGGCCCTGGCCCAGGACCAGGTGGTCCCGCCGTACGAGGTGGTCAACACCCTGCGGGGCGCCGGTCGGGACATCCCGGTGCGGGTGGAGGTCCTGGACTTCCCCTTCGACTACCAGCACGAGAATCCCTTCCCGGCCCAGGAGCAGCAGCGGGGGGAGGTCGATGCCGCGTTCCGGCGGGTGTTCGACGCGGTGGCGACATTCTTCGCCCACTGATTCGGGGGTTTGTACAAGAATTCAACTGGTACAAGATTCCTGGATGCCCGGGATTTTTTTACAGGGGAATGGCTGACGGTTTGCCCCCCGGCTCCGGATTCCGCCCGGCCCGGCGCCCGGTTCGCCGTCACGGTGGAATCTGGACGCGTACCCTCAACCCTTCCCCGGTCCCGGGTGTCAATGGCAAATTCCGCGGCGCCTCCGTTCGCCGGATCAGCGGTCCGTTACCGTTTTGTTATCAAGATCACATGTTTTTACCAAGGGGCGAATGGCGCAGGTGTAGAGATCGGTGTACCTTGGCTCAAGTCGGGAAATGCGGCTCTCATTAGCGGGTGCGAAGAACGTAAACAACCCCTTCCTAAAGGAAGGAGCTTTCCACTGCACAAGGACGAACGCGGTGCGCGAATTCAGGACGGTTTACTACGCCCCTTGCAGGACTGGAAAGTCCAGCAAACCTGGCTATGTTCCGACTCGCGTTGACGTCGCTGTGTGCCAGGTTCCCACAGGAACAGGCGAAGCGATGCTGCACCCGTTTGCCGAGCCCTCCACAGACGTTGCAGGTCTGGGAGGTGTAGGCCGGTGCCACGAATTCAACCTTGAGTCCGGCGGCTTCGGCCTTGTATTGGACGAAGTCCTGAAGCTGACGGAAAGCCCAACGATGCAGCCTGGCCCTCACCCGGATCCCGGCCCGGATATGGGTCCGGATGTGGGTGAGATCCTCCATGCACAGGGTGGAGGCCCCAGCCTGGATGGCTTGGGCGACGATGGCCTTGCTGGTCACGTGGTTGACGTGGCGGACATGCCGCTGCTCCTTGCCGGAGATGGCCTTGAGCTTCCGTCTGGAAGCTCGGCTACCGTTGGACTGGAGACGACGGCGGGAGGCAAGGTATCGGTCCCGGTCATGCCGCAGCTTGCTCCCGCCGAACACCTTGCCGGTGCTGGTGGCGGCGAGATTGTTTTCCCCGACATCCAAGCCCATCGCGAGTTCGCCCGGAAGGGGTTTGGGATCCGGAAGGTCGAACACCAGGTTCAAATACCAGATGCCCTTGCGGGTGGTGAGCCGGGCTTCCTTGGCCATGCCGGTAGCCAGAAGGGTCTTCTGGAGGGGACCGCAAGCAAACCCCACTTTGGCCCGGCCGGTGGGGGTGAACAGGGTGAAGGCCTCCCCCTGGATCGAGTAGGTGCGGTGATCAAAGCTGACGGACGTGGGCCTGAAGGTGATCGCCGGGACGGGTTGGTCCTTGGGGAGGCCCTCCTGGGTTCGCAACGCCTTGTAGGCATCCGCCACCCGATGGATGGCCTGACAGACCATTTGGCTGCCCAGGACGGGAAACATCTCCCGGACCTTGTAATAGACCAGGTGGTGCAGTTCCACCCGGTTCCAGCACCGATGTTCCTGGACGAATGGGACCATCGCATTGCAGGCCTCGGAAAACAGCCTCGAAAGAGCCGCAAGCGCCTCGGCTTGCATAGGTGTCGTCAAGAGTTTGAAGGATCCGGTTCGTCTCATTTCGCTATTTTTTCGTCAACCCGAATGGCTGTCAAGCATCCCTTCTTCCCCGCCCTAAAGGACGGGGTTTCCTGGACAATCCGATGAAGCGAGTCCTGGCAGGCTCCGTGGTTGCGTTGGCGGTGGCGGCGATGCCGCTGGCGGGGCAGGGGCCCCAGGTGTCCCAGATCCTCAAGGTGGAGCCGGCCGGCCCGGTGCCGGACCGGGTGGTGCTCCAGGGCAACGTGCACCCGGCGGTGCGGGACCTGGTGCCGGTGGCCCGCACCGATGCCGGACTGCCCATGGAACACATGATCCTGAGCTTCCGCATGCGCCCTGAGGCAAGATCGGCCCTGGAACGCCTCCTGGCCGACCAGCAGAACCCCGCCTCTCCTGACTTCCACAAGTGGCTAAGTCCGGACGAGTTCGCCTCCGCGTTCGGGCCCCGGCCCGAAGAGGTCGCCAAGGTGGCGAGTTGGCTGGGCAGCCAGGGTTTCACCGTCGAGCCTGTGACCGCGGGGGGCATGTCCATGAACTTCTCGGGCACCGCCGGGATGGTGGAGGAGGCCTTCCGGGTGCCCATGATGGATTACCTGGTCCAGGGCAGCCTCCGTCACGCCAATGCGGCCGACCCCAGCATCCCCGCGGACCTGGCGGATCTGGTGGGGGGGGTCGTCACCCTGCACAACATCCCCCTTAAGGCCATGAACACCGGTTTCCGCCCGCTCTCGACTCCGCAGTACAACTTCACCCTGAACAACACCACTAATCATTACCTGGGCCCCGCCGATTTCGCTGTCATATACGATTTGAACCCGCTCTACAGCCTTGGCATCAACGGCTCGGGGGTCAGTATCGCAATCGCGGGAAGGACCGTCCCGAGCGGGGACCCGGGGGGCTGGAACCAGTTCCGCACGGAAATGAACCTGTCGACGAATCAGCCCACCACCCTCACACCCAACGGCACGGTCGGCGACCAGGGTGCGGATGAGGACGGCGAGGCCGATCTGGATGTGGAATGGTCCGGGGGGGTCGCCCCTGGGGCGAGCATCCTCTTCGTGGCGTCACCGTCCGGCGCCACGGACGGGGTCTACCTTTCCTCCCAGTACATCGTCAACTACAACCAGAATGGCCAGAAAGGCTTGGCGCCCATCATGAGCGTCAGTTTCGGGTTGTGCGAGCAGGACATGAGCAGCACCGAAAACCAGTTCTACAGCTTGCTCTGGGCCCAGGCGGCCAGCGAGGGCATCTCGGTGTTCGTGGCGTCGGGGGACGATGGGGCGTCCGGTTGCGCCGGTGACGTCGGCGGGATGGATGCCGGCAG
The DNA here is from genome assembly GCA_049508835.1 of Holophaga sp. Classification (GTDB taxonomy): domain Bacteria; phylum Acidobacteriota; class Holophagae; order Holophagales; family Holophagaceae; genus Mesoterricola. Next base: position 6,029 of record JBELAL010000080.1, read on the forward strand.
CCTGATGCGAGCCGTCAACGGCATCAGTTCCACGCCCAGCAACATCTGTGTCGGGGGCACCATGTTCACCGAAGGGAACGGTGCCGGTACCTACTGGTCGACGGGGCCAAGCGACTATCCAAGCGCCTTGAAGTACATTCCGGAAGCTGTGTGGTACGAGCCTGCGAATGCCGATTTCGCCGGGGGGGCGAGTGGAGGCGGAGTTTCCACCCTCTATTCGAAACCCTCCTGGCAGGTGGCCCCCGGGGTGCCCGCCGGCAACAGGTGGGTGCCTGACGTGGCCCTGGCGGCGGCTGCCGAACATGACGGCTACGTGATCTACACCACGGGCAGCATAGGCCCGACGTTGTATTCGGCGGGCGGCACCTCCGCGGCCTCTCCTTCCTTCGCCGGGATCATGGCCCTGGTGGTCCAGGCCACTGGGCAGCGCTGGGGCAATTTCAATACCGTGCTCTACCAGTTCGGGAATGCCCAGTACAGCACCGGCGGCAACGTGTTCCACGACATCACCACGGGCGGCAACACCAACTGGAACGCCGGGGCCCCGGCCGGCTACCCCGCCACCACCGGTTTCGATCCGGCCACTGGGCTCGGCTCAGTGGACGCAGCCAACCTGGTGGATAACATGAATGCGGGAATAACCACCAGCCTCTCCTCGGCCGGGGTGATCACCGGAGGCTCGGCGATCTTCACCGCCACCGTGACCGGGATCCAGGATGTGGGCGTGACCTGGAGCGTCACACCGGCCGGGGCCAAGGTCACCCCGGGCACGCCTACCTCCACCGCCACCTTTACCGCCTCCAGGGCTGGCACCTACACGGTCACCGCCTCGCCCTCAGAGGCTGCTTTGCACACTGCCTCCATCTCGGTCCAGGTGCACGACCCCCACCTGACCGGCGCCGGCAACACCGTCACCGGGCTGGACGTGCTGTTCCTCCTGAGCCAGTACGGCTCCGGCACCGCCGCGGACCTGAACGGCGACGGGATGGTGGACGACAAGGACCTGGCCATCCTCCTGAACCTTCTGCAGACCCAGGGCTGGTGATGAACAAGCTGACGATCCTTCCGGCCGGAGCGGCCCTCCTCCTCACCCTCGCCTGCGGCGGCGGGGGAGGTTCCAGCGGCACCCCGGCCAAGCAGCTGGCCTACACCGATCCATCGACGACCTCTGGCTGGAGGCTGCAGTTGGACCCGGCCTCCCCGCCTTCCCCCACCACCCATGTGGTGCTGGACCTCCTGCCCCCGGCCAATATCACCGGCAACGCAGTCACCGTGCTGCTGACCGTCAACCCCGCCGTGGCCAAGTGGTCGTACGTGGCCGGCACCAGCTATGCCACCCAGACCCCGTTCGCCACAACTCCCCCGGTGGACGTGGCCGGGGTCCAGGGCGGGGCCCTGGGCATCGTGCTGGGCCAGCCGGTGACTGCGGCCCCGGTGAGCTTCGGCGACGGCACCACGATGGTGGTGCAGGTGGCCCTGGACCTGGCTACGGGCGCGGACACCGGCGATGCCGGCCTGGCCGCCACCCAGGGCGGGTTCCTGGGTGCCGCGGGGCCGGTGGCCAGCATCACGGTGGCGGCGGGATCGCTGGAGGCCAAGTAGGTCAACCAAGCGGGGCAGGCCGCACCCCTCCCTTCCTGTCCACGCGCGCGGCCGATGGTGCAAACTGTCCGCGCCGCACCCAGGAGCGGAAGACTTGAAGAACAGCGGCATCCTGAGCAAATCCGACAACGCCCCGCGTACGGAGGCGCAGCGGCGGTTCATCCTTGCGGAACTCTGCTGACCAGCGCTGTACAATGAACCTCTGAGTCCGCGGGGGCGGCCTGATGGACCTGAAGGTTCCGCGGAGGAGCCACGGTGGCTTGCTGGGTGTGCAGGATGCGGGGCGTGGCCAGAAGCGTGATCAATTCCCAGAGGCCGCAGACCCGCCACCTTCAGGTGGGGATGAGGCCGACGCTGGTGTCCGACGTTCCTCTTGAGCTGTCCGAGCGTTGCTGCCCCAGAAATGCCAGCGAAATAACTTCGGCTCCAGAGAGCGTTCTAGAACCACGCCCCGCGGATGTCCTTGCGTTGGGCACGAAGTCTGCGGCACCATGCTGGATCTTGGAGACAAGGTTGGCCATCAGGACACTCAAGGTTTGGATCAGGGACAAGCACGCTGCCCGGCTGGGTCGTATGGCTCGTGCGGTGAACTACATGTGGAACTACGCCAACGCCTATGCCCGCCACGAGTGGAAGGCCAAGCGCCGGTTCGTGAACTACGCGGGTCCGGGTGGGCTGGCCGGCCAGACCAGCGGAGCGGCCAAGGACCTCGGACTCCATTCCGGGACGGTGCAGAAGGTGTGCGCCCAGTTCGACACCTCCAAGCACCAGCACGGGAAGGCGTGGCTGCGCTTCCGGGGCCGGAAGGCTCTGGGGTGGGTCCCCTTCAAGGGTGCCCATCTCCAGTTGGAAGACGGCGGCTTCCGGTTCATGAAACAGCGTTTCCAGGTCTGGGATTCCTACGGCCTGGGCCGGTTCACCGCCAGAGACGGGAGCCTCGTCCAGGACGCCCTCAACAAATTCTCCACGGGGCTGGTCCGCCAATACGGCGCCATCTTCGTCGGGGATGTCAGTACCGCCTTGTTGCTCCAATTCAGTCCCAAGTCCACCCTGGACGCCGGGCACGGGATCCTCAAGAACCAGCTTCGGTACAAGAGCCAGCAGGCCGGTCGGAAGTTTGCGGAGGTTTCCGAGAAGTGGACCACCCAGACCTGTTCAGCGTGCGGTTGCACGGCTGGACCGAAAGGCCGCGCAGGGCTGAATGAGAGGGCTTGGGTATGCCCGGAATGTGGCGCGTCTCACGACCGGGACGTCAATGCCGCCCGGAACATTCTGGCCCTCGGGCTCAGGCATGGGCCTCCCGCGGGCGGAATCCGCCCCCTCTAGAGGGCGGAGGATGTCAACAGGTTCAGGGCTCTGAACATGGGAAACTACCGATGAGCTTGGGCTGGATGTCCCGAATTATAGTTCAACCGGAGCTGTCAGGAGCCGCGATCTCCTTGGCCGCCTTGGCTGGGCGAAGTTCCTCGATCGAACTCCAGGGCAGGACCCGGGCCCCCTGGCGGGTCTGGGCCTGGCCGCCGCCGTAGACCAGCACGGGGTTCCAGTGTCCGGCGGGCTGGGTCTCCCGCAGGTGTTCCACGAGCTGCTTCAGGTTGCCCAGGAAGCTGCTGTCCATGGTCTGGCCGGATTTGGCCTCCAACAGGATCATTTCCGGCCCGTCCTGCACCAGCAGGTCCACCTCCAGGCCCGAAACTTCCCGGAAGTGGAAGACGCTGGGTTGCAGGCCCAGGTGGTAACGCTGCTTCATCACTTCGGACGCCACCCAGCTTTCGAAAATGGCGCCGCGCAGGGGATGGCTGCGGATCTGGTCCGGAGTCTGGATGCCCAGGAGGTGGCAGAGCAGACCTGAATCGAAGAAGTGCACCTTCGGCGTCTTCACCACCCGCTTGCGCAGATGGGTATGCCAGGCCGGAATGCGACACAGGATGAAGCTGGTCTCCAGGACCGACAGCCACGCCCTGGCGGTCGGCTGGGCGATGCCCGCATCCACGCTCAACCGGGAAAGGTTCAGTTCCTGTCCGGCGCTTCCCGCGCACAGGCGCAGGAAGCCCACGAACGTGTCCAGGTCGCCCACGTTCAGGACCATCCGCACATCCCTTTGTACGTAGGTGGCGAGGTAGTCCGCCAGCCAGCGGTCGGGGGCGATGCCCTGGTCGTGGATGCGCGGATAGGCCCCGGTGAAGAGGGTGTCGAACAGGTTACGAGGTGGATCGGGGAAACGGTGCAGTTCGCCCAGGGAAGGAGGCAGGAGGTGCAGCACGGCGGTTCTGCCGGCCAGGGACTGGCTGATCCCTTCGGCCAGGCCGAAGTGCTGGGAACCCGTGAGGATGAAGCGTCCAGGCCTGGGGTCCTGGTCCACTAGGTCCTGAAGGTACCCGAGCAGGTCCGGGGCCCGCTGGACTTCATCCAGCACGGCGCCGTCCGGGAACTCCGCCAGGAACCCCCGGGGGTCTTCCCGGGCGTAGGTCCGGGTTTCCAGAGGTTCCAGGCTGCGGTATGGCTTGTCCGGGAAAACCTGGCGGCAGAGCGTGGTCTTTCCGGATTGGCGTGGACCGGTGAGGGTGACGACCGGGTAGTAACGGGCCCAGTGCGTCAAAAGGGGACCCAGATCGCGCTCGATCATGTGACCTAGGATGATGGATCCGCTTTACCAATTCAAGATTGGATTTTCAATTGGTCAAAATTAATTAAATATGCATTTAAATCCAGATGCTCAGGCCTCGGTGCCCCTTACGTCGGCCCCCGGCTCCACGGGGCCCTCCTCCTCCCGCCCGCACCCGCACCAGCCCCCTGGGGCGCCGTGGCGGCGGCGCCAGCTGCGGTGGTGCCAGCCGTGGTGGCCACCCACCAGGATCCGGGCCAGGATCAGCAGTGCCACCGCCTGCCAGAAGTGGATGGGGCGGACCTGGAACAGGGCGGGCAGGGTGTAGTTCCACAGCCACATGACCACCGCGCCGAACACGGCGGCCAGGGCCATGCCCAGGAGGATGCCCAGGAGGATGCGCCCTGCGATGCGGCAGGCGCGGCGGCGGGGGGGATGATTCTGGCAGCAGGTCATGGTTCAGCTCCAGGAGGGGTTGAAGCCGGCGAGTTGATGACGGAGTTTGGCGGCGGCGCGGCTCTTGCGGGCCAGCAGGGTCCCGATCGGTTCCCCCCAGCGGTCGGCCAGGGCCCGGAAGCTCTCGCCGTCCAGCTCCGTGGCCAGCCAGACCGCGCGCTCCCGGGGACTGAGGGCGTCCAGGGCGCGGCCGAGCCGCTCCCGGAGCTGGGCCGCCTGGAAAGCGGAGTGGGGGTCCTGGACCGGGTCGGGCAGTTGGTCCGGGTCCACGGCCGCGGGGGCCGGGGCCGGCCGCCGCCGGGCGTCCAGGATCCGGTTGCCCAGGGAGCGGTAGATGTAGGCGGCCAGGTTCTCCGCCTCCGCCACCAGGTCGCCCCGGTCCAGGAGGCTGCCGAACACCTCCGCCACCACGTCCTCGGGGTCCAGCCCGGACAGGCCCCGGATCCGCCCCCGGACGAAGGCCAGGAACCGGGCCTTCTCACGCTGGAAGATCTCGAGCAGCCGGTTCTGGCCTTCCTGCATGGCGACCTCGCAAGTCGACCGGAAATCGGTCCTCACCCCTCATGACGAATCCGGGGGCGGGTTATTGCAGAAGAAACCTCACCCGGGCCAGAGATCGGTGCTGAGGTACTTCAGCCCTGAATCGTTCAGCAGCACCACCACCGTCCCGCCCTTCAGCTCCCCGGCCAGGAGGCGCTTGGCGGCGGCCACGTTGGCGCCGGAGGAGAACCCGGCGAACAGGCCCTCGGTGCGGGCCAGTTCCCGGGCGGTCTCGGTCGCCTCCCGGCCAGTGACCTGCAGGTAGCCGTCCACGTGGTTCCGGTCCAGGAACACCAGGTCCGGCATGGCGTAGCCGCCGCCCTGGATGGGGTGGTTGGGCTCGGAGACAGTCTGCCCGGACAGTGCCGCGGCCCCGGCCGGCTCCACCACGAAGCAGCGGGTGGCCGGGTCGCGCTCCTTGAACGCCGCGGCGCAGCCAGCGAAGCTGCCGCCGGTGCCGGGGAAGTCGCAGAAGCCGTCGATGCGGCACCCGGCCTGGGCCAGGATCTCGGGCCCGGTGTGCAGGTAGTGGGCCCGCATGTTGCCCGCCAGGCGGAACTGGTCGGCCCGGAACGCGCCGCGCTCCGCGGTGAGGCGTCGGGCCACCTGCTCCACCCGGGCCAGGTCGTCCCCGGACACTTCGCCGGAGCGGGAGCCGGGGCACTGGTCCACCAGCACCACCTCCGCCCCCAGGGCGCGCATCATCCGGGCCCGCTCCACCGAGTTGCCCCGGGACATCACCGCCACGAACCGGTAGCCCTTCACCGCGCAGACGATGGCCAGACCGGTCCCGGTGTTGCCGCTGGTGAGTTCCACCACGGTCTGCCCGGGGCGCAGCAGGCCCTGTTCCTCGGCGTCCTCGATCATCTGCCGGGCGGCACGGTCCTTCTTGGAAAAACCGGGATTCAGGAACTCCAGCTTGGCCAGGAGCCGCCCTTCGAGCCCGGCGGCGGCCACGCACCGGCCAAGTTCCACCAGGGGGGTCTGGCCGATGGCCTCCACCGCGGAGGGAAGCAGCTGGGAGGATCTGGGATCGGGCATAGGGGTACTCCGTTGGGGGTCCGGTATCGAGGGCGATTTCAACTTGTATTCTAGCGCCCGGCGCGCCTCCTGGATTTGGCGGACCCGCTGGGCTAGGGTGGTCTTATGTATTCTTCGTTCCTGCCCTGGCTCCTGATTCTTCTCTCCCTGCCCAGGGCGCTTGGGGCGCAGTCCACCCCGGACCGGGTGCCCGTTGAGAAAATGAGCCTGTACAACCGGATCATGGCCGGGGAGCTCCTGCGCAAGCACAACTTCACCTTCCAGACCGTCACGCGGCCGGTCCACGTCCACCTGCGCACCATGGACCGCCTCTTCGACCACCCGCGCCTGGCGGCGGCCATGTGGCGGGAGTGCCAGTTCGTGCCCAGGCTCTACGCCTTCGTCCTGCCCGAGGGCCTGGTAGTGGACGATCCCACCGGGCTGCGGGGCACCCTGACCCTGGCCTACCGGGAGCCGGGCCTGCGGGTGTACCTGATCGATGGGTATGTCGCCAGGGGACGGATGGGCAACCCGTTCGCCGTGAGCGCCCGGATGCTGGTGGTTTACCGCTACTGGGAAGGACCCGAGGGCTTCCAGTGTCGACTGCAGGCCTGGACCACCCTGGACAGCGCCATTCTGGGGGTCCTGACCCGCCCCTTCAAGAAATACGTCCAACGCCGGCAGGAGGAGTTCATGGTCTACATCCTGGGCAACATGACCCAGGGGGGCGAGTTCGCCGAGGGGCACCTGGACGACTTCCTGGGCCCCATCCAGCGGGAGGGGGACCCGGTGGCGGCGCACCAGTACGTCCGGGTGTTCAAAACGCACTAAGAACGTCCTTGATTTCCAAGGCGAAACCTTGTCATTATCCGAGCCATCCTGATTCAACGTTGGCAGACGGAGGAGGGCGGCGCCATGATCGACAAAGTGGTTGCATCCGCCGATGCGGCCGTGCGGGACATCCCCGACCGGGCCACACTGGTGGTGGGGGGCTTCGGCCTGTGCGGCATCCCGGAGAACCTAATCGCCGCGCTGGTGCGCAAGGGCGTGACCGGGCTCACCTGCGTGTCCAACAATGCCGGGGTGGACGGCTGGGGCCTGGGGCTGCTGCTGGACCGCCGGCTGATCCGGAAGATGGTGGCTTCCTACGTGGGCGAGAACGCCGAGTTCGAGCGCCAGTTCCTGGCCGGCGAACTGGAGGTGGAGTTCGTGCCCCAGGGCACTCTGGCCGAGCGCATGCGGGCCGGGGGCGCCGGCATCCCGGCCTTCTACACCCCGGCGGGCTACGGCACCGTGGTGGCCCAGGGCAAGGAGGCGCGGGAGTTCGATGGGCGCCCGTACGTGATGGAGCGGGGCATCCTGGGCGACTTCTCCCTGGTGGCGGCCTGGAAGGGCGACCGCCTGGGCAACCTGGTGTTCCGCAAGGCCGCCCGGAACTTCAATCCCCTGGCCGCCACCGCCGGCCGGGTCTGCATCGCCGAGGTGGAGCAGCTGGTGGAGCCGGGCGAGCTGGACCCGGACCAGATCCACACCCCCGGGGTGTTCGTGCACCGGGTGGTGGTGGCGCCCCGGGAGAAGCGCATCGAGAAGCGCACGGTACGGAAATAGGAGGACGCCATGCCGCTGACCCGCGACCAGATCGTGCTGCGCGCCGCCCAGGAACTCCGGGACGGCTACTACGTGAACCTCGGCATCGGCATCCCCACCCTGGTGGCCAACGCCATCCCGCCGGGCGTCGAGGTGGTGCTCCAGTCCGAGAACGGCATCCTGGGGCTGGGGCCATTCCCCGCCGACGACCAGGTGGACGCCGACCTCATCAACGCCGGCAAGCAGACCGTGACCGTGCTCCCCGGCGCCGCCTTCTTCTCCTCGGCCGATTCCTTCGCCATGATCCGCGCCGGCAAGATCGACCTGTCGATCCTCGGCGCCATGCAGGTGTCCGAACGCGGCGACCTGGCCAACTGGATGATCCCCGGCGCCATGGTCAAGGGCATGGGCGGCGCCATGGACCTGGCCGCCGGCAGCCGCCGCCTGGTGGTGACCATGGAGCACGTGGCGAAGAACGGGGACAGGAAGATCCTGAAGAACTGCACCCTGCCCCTCACCGGGGTTGCCTGCGTGCACCGGATCATCACGGACCATGCGGTGCTGGACGTGGTGCCGGGGGGTCTGAAGCTGGTGGAACTGGCCCCGGGGCTGACGGTGGCGGATGTGCAGGCGGTGACCGAGCCGAAGCTGATCGTCGAGGGGAAGGTACCGACGATGGCGGTGTAGAAACTCCTACCATGATCAACGCTTGAATCGGCCTTTGAGGTCGGATTCGTAAAGGGGGCTTTCCTGGTCGCAGAGTCCCTTGAGCCGACAGGCATGGCCCCTGGACGCCGGTGGCGTGCCGTGCATGATCGGCACGGCGGTGATCTTCTTCAGGCGGTCTTTCACGGCCTGGATAGCGGGCACGTAGTCGTAATCTCCACTCAGAAGCACGGCGTGGTCGTAGAATTCGGCAAACTTGAACAGGTCGATTGCCAAAGCGACGTCCACACCCTTTTCGCCGATGCGCTTGCCGACTTTCAGGTTTCCGGACTTGTCCACGAAGGAACCCATGGGGTCCACCTTCAGAACGCCTGAGTAGCGGAATTCCACCTTGGCAAAGTCCTCTTCCAGGCGTGAATAGACGTTCCTCTGCAGGAGTTCCGGTCTTTCCTTCTCGCTCTTGTAATAGGCTTCCGCCATTGCCTTGAAATCACTAGGAGTCAAGCCTGGTGGGCACCGATGCCTGAAGCCGGGCTGCCATTCCCAAGGTGCAACCCTACCCGCTTGGTACCAGTAGACCCAGATGAGCACTTCGCCAGGCGGAACCAGATCGGAAAAGACCAGATCCCACCGGATGTCCTTCTCGGCCAATCCCAGTTCTTCAAGGCGTTTGTGGAGGTTCTGACCGTCAATGAAAATAACCGTTCTAGCCAACTCTAAACCCATCAAAGAAATTGCCCCCGCATAGGGGGGCATGTCTGGAGTGATTGCACATTGGTTGTGCCCTGCCAGTCTCGCTTAGCCCCAAGGGAGTGTCAAGCGTTTTGGATCGTGGGTTTGATGGTCGGTATTCATACCGGGTATATGCCTGTATTGGTTTTAATCGGCCCCGACGCTTCTCTCTGGTGGCGACCTGGAAGGGCGTCGGCCCAGGCACCTTGGTATTCCGCAAGAGTTGGGCCCGTTCCCCTCCGAGGACCAAGCGGCAACGATGCGCAGGGCCTCTGTGCCGTAGTAGTCCTTCTCGATGATGGCGGGACGCAGGCTCCGGTCCTGGAAATGATCTGACGCCTGAAGGATGGCTTGCTCGAAGTCGGGGTGCTTACACGGTCTCATACAGTTGCTCCTTGGCCTGCCAGACCGTCACCGTGCTCCCCGGCGCCGCCTTCTTCTCCTCGGCCGACTCCTTCGCCGTGATCCGCGCCGGCAAGATCGACCTGTCGATCCTCGGCGCCATGGACCTGGCCGCCGGCAGCCGCCACCTGGTGGTGACCATGGAGCACGTGGCCAAGAACGGGGACAGGAAGATCCTGAAGAACTGCACCCTCCCCCTCACCGGGGTGGCCTGCGTGCACCGCATCATCACCGACCACGCGGTGCTGGACGTGGTGCCGGGGGGGCTAAAGCTGGTGGAACTGGCCCCGGGGCTGACGGTGGCGGATGTGCAGGCGGTGACCGAGCCGAAGCTGATCGTCGAGGGAAAGGTGCCGACGATGGCGGTCTAGGTTGCCTCCTCCTTGAGGTGGGCACCCCAACTCGACGAATTCAACCCCGCAACTTGGTTCAACCACAACCATGGTCAGTTTCGTGGGGGCCGGCCCCTTCCTGGAGACCCTCCGGGCAGGGGAACCATTCTGCCGTGGCGCTGGTCTTGCGGCGGGATGGACGGCGGTGGCTGGCGCTACCCGGCGCCGCCGCGTCCGGGAAGGCGCGGGCCGGGCCCGTAGGTCAGCGGCGCCGGCCGCGCCTGGGCTTCCGGACCCTGGGTCGCCAGCGCCTGCTGGGCGGCCGCGGAGATGGTGACCGTGTCCTGGTCCGCGCTGCCCTCGGCGGGAGGTTTCTGGGGCTCTGCGTCCCGGTCCGCGGCTCCGGAGCCGGGGTGCGGGTCCGGGCGGTCCTGGGTCGAGGCTTCCTCCCACGGGAGCCGGAACAGGCTGGCGCCGGCCGCGGACGGGCGGCCCTGGGCCGGCGCGGCGCCGGGCCTGGAGCCTTTCAGGGCACTGGCGGGCGTGGTTGGCTGGGGCTGGAGAGGCTTGGCATGGACCTTCATCAGTTTGTCCAGGAAACCCTGTCCTTTTGGGCGGGGAAGAATGGATGCTTGACACCCATTCGGATTGACGAAAAAATAGCGAAATGATTCGGACTGGATCCTTCAAACTCATCACCACGGCTCAGCAAGCTGAAGCGTTTTCCGTGCTTGCGCGACTGTTTGCGGATGCCTGCAATGCGATGGTCCCTTTCGTCCAGGCCCATCGCTGCTGGAATCGGGTGGCGCTGCATCACCTGGTCTAT
>JBELAL010000081.1:0-16067 GCA_049508835.1 Holophaga sp.
AGATCTTTCTGTCTCCAGTTTCTGGGCTTATAGCGTTAAATCCCGGGGGCCGGGGGCAGAGCCCCCGGATGATGAGGGGTCCGGCACGCTCTGGATGGGCCGGGCCAATACATGTTGTCTAGTGCGACAGGTGCCGCGGGGCTTCGCCGACCCGTTCCTTCAGCGCGGCCCTCCGCTCGCCGGCGATGTGGGCGGCGATGCGGTCCACCTGCAGGGTCAGCCAGTCGCTGGTGGGACTGCCGGGGCAGTAGTCGGCGGGGCCGAAATGGTCGATGCGGCCGTCCCGGCGCAGGCGGTCCACCTGCTTCAGGCTGGCCTGGTCGCGGGGATCGTACACGGCGTAGCCGATCCCCTGGTTGTGCCGCATCACCGAGAAGGCCGGCACGTCCGAGGGGCCGTCGGCGATGTAGATCATGTGCGGGAAGGGCACCCGGCGGTCCTCCTGGCGCATGGTGGCGTTCACCTGGATGCTGGGGTCGGTGTTGCTGCCCTTGTTGATCTCGAACAGGGCGCGGGTCTTGCTGGTGTTGTCGTAGGCCACGGCGATCTGGGTGATCCCGGTCACCGGGAACAGGGGCTCGCCCGCCCCGGCCTGGGCGCCGTCCAGGTTCACCGTGGCGTCCGGGTCGAAGCCCGGGCCGGGCGGGGATTCCAGGAACTCCGAGGCCCAGATGCCGTTGACGAAGGGCTGGATGGCCGAGCCCTCGATCATGGCGCGCAGGCCGGTGGAGACGATGTAGTGCTCCAGGCGGATCTCGAAGCGCTGGACCTCGGGATCGCTCTCCAGGTGGGCGCGGATGGCGCGGAAGAAGTCCGGCAGCCCCGGGTGGAACTTGATCCCGGCGCCCAGCTCCCGCAGCCGGGCGTTGGTGAGCCCGGGCATGCGCCCATGCTGGACGTAGGTGAGCAGGTGGTTCAGGTAGGCGGTGTCCGGGTGCACCGTCACCCCCTGGCGGGAGAAGTAGGTGGGCAGGGCGTTCACCTCCCGCCAGAAGGCCTGGTCGTCGATGTTGTAGGCCTCGAAGATGGGGTCCTGCATGTAGCCCGGGATGAGGGTCTTGTCGAAATCCCAGACCATGGCGATGACGTTCTGCGGGTGGAGGGTGGCGGACACGGAGCTCCCCGGCTGGTGGAAGGTTGTTGAAGGATTCTACGGCGCTTTGGCGGCGGCCGGGGACTACGCGAGAATGTTCGGATGGGACGATTGTACTTCGACGCCAACGCCACCACCCCGACGCTGCCTCAGGCGGCGGCGGCGGTGGCCCGGGCCATGGCCGAGGCCTGGGGCAACCCCACCAGCACCCACCAGGAGGGCCAGCGGGCCCGGCACCTGCTGGAGGAGGCCCGGCTCGCGGTGGCCGGCGCCCTGGGGGCGCCACCCGCCCAGGTGGTGTTCTGCGCCAGCGCCACCGAGGCCCTGCACTTGCTGCTGCGGGGCCTGCGCCCGGCCCTGGGGGACCGGCCCGCCCTGGTGTTCCCCGGGGAGCACAGCGCCTGCCTGAACCCCCTCAATGACTGGAGCGACGTGCGCTGGCTGCCGGCCGACCCCGACGGCGCCGCCACGGTGGTGCAGATGGCCGCCAGCAACGAGACCGGCATCCTCTACCCCATGCCCCAGGTCCCCGGGGCGGTGCGGGTCAAGGACGCCGCCCAGGCCTGGGGCAAGGTGCCGTTGGACCTGGAGGACTGCGACGCGGCCGTGTTCTCCGCCCACAAGATCGGCGGCCCCCGGGGCGCCGCGGTGCTGTGGATTCGCCCCGGGCTGCCCTGGGCCGCGGTCATGGAGGGGCCCCAGGAGCGGCGCCGGCGCGGGGGCACCGAGGACTTGCCGGCCATCGCCGGGCTGGGCGAAGCGGTGCAAGCGCTTCCTGCGCGCCTGGAGGCCAACGCCGCCCTGGCCCCCCTGCGGGACGCCCTGGAGGCGGAAGTGATGTCCTGGTCCGGGGACTACCAGGCCATCGGCCGGGACCGGCCCCGGCTGCCCAACACCAGTTCCCTGCTGCTGCGCGGGCACAGCGGGGAGAGCGTGCAGATCGCCCTGGACCTGGCCGGGTTCGCCGTGTCCACCGGCTCCGCCTGCCACAGCGGCTCGGTCAAGCCGAGCCACGCCATCACCACCCTGGGATACACCGAGCTGGAGGCCCGCTCGGTCATCCGCGTCTCCATGCTGCCGGGCACTGGCCCCGGGGAGGTGGAAGCCCTGGCCGCGGCCCTGAAGAAGATCCTGCGCCGTTGAGCGGCTACAGTAGGGGGATGGAAACGGTACCCTGGCCCTATCCCGTCGTCCGCCTGAAGCCCGGCAAGGAGGAACTCCTGGCCAAGGGCCATCCCTGGGTCTACTCCGGGGCCCTGGCCGCGCCGCCCGCGGCCCCCCTGGCGCGGCTGGCGGACGCCAGCGGCAACGTGCTGGGGGTGGGCACCGCCTCCGCCGTCAGTCCTCTGGCGGTGCGGCTGTTCCGGCGCGAAGACCAGCCCCTGGACGAGGCCTTCTTCCGGCAGCGCCTGGAGCGGGCCGTGGAGGCCCGGCGCATGCTGGGCCTGGACGGACCCGAGGCGGGCTGCCGCTGGGTGTTCGGGGAAGGGGACCTGCTTCCGGGGCTGGTGGTGGACCGCTACGCCCAGGCCCTGGTGGTCCAGGTGGGCACCGCGGGCCTGGAGGCCCTGCGACCGGTGTGGTGGCCGGTGCTGCAGGAGCTGGGCAGGGCCGCGGGGATCACAGTGTACGTGGAGCGCAGCCAGGGCGGGCGCAAGGAGGAGGGGCTGGAGCCGGTGAACCGGATCCTCAAGGGCTCCCTGGGAGGGCCGGTGGATATCCGGGAAGGGGCCGCGCTGCTGTCGGTGGACCTGCTCAAGGGCCAGAAGACCGGCTTCTTCCTGGACCAGCGGGAACACCGCCTGGCCCTGGGGCGGATCTCATCCGGCTGCCGGGTGCTCAACGCCTTCGGCTACACCGGCGGCTTCTCCATCCACGCCGGCCTGGGCGGGGCCGCGGAGGTGGCCACCCTGGACATCTCCGGCCCGGCCCTGGACCAGGCCGGGCGGGACTGGGCCCGCAACGGGCTGGACCCCGACCGGCACGTGCGCATGGAGGGGGACGCGTTCGAGCTCATGCGCACCCTGGAGGCGGCGTCGTACGACCGGGTGATCGTGGATCCCCCCGCCCTGGCCAAGCAGCGCAAGGACCTGGACAAGGCCTTCAAGGCCTACAAGGACCTGATCCGCCTGGGGGCCCGGGCCACCGCCCCGGGCGGGATCATGGGCTGCTTCTCCTGCTCCCGCCACCTGGACCGGGCCCGGTTCCAGGAGGCGGCCTGGACCGCCCTGCTGGAGGCGGGCCGGGAGGCCCAGGTGCTGGCCCACCTGGGGCAGCCCATGGACCACCCGTACGCCCTCAACCACCCGGAAGGGGCCTACCTGAAAGGGCTGTGGCTGCGCGTCATCTGAGCCTGGGCCCGACGATCCCGGTCCAGTCGTACACCGGCCAGTCGTGGTCCCAGACCTTGCCCAGCACCGGCAGGTCCAGGCGCAGACCCACGTCCAGCTGCCACCGCGCGCTCAGTTCAGGGCTCAGGCCCGGGGGATTGGCCGAGCCGGTCGCCGTCAGGGCACCGGCCGCGGACAGGGTGGTGGGGCTCGCCCCATACAGCAGCCCGGCGATGCCGAAGGTGGGGGCGACCGTGACCTTGGGCCGCACCGAGGCCTTCCCGGTGAGATCCGAGCTGTTCTCCGGCAGGGCGTCCACCTGCAGGGAACTGTGGGTCACCGGATCCTGCGCGTCCACATGGACGCCCCGCCAGCCCCAGCTGGCGTCCAGTTGCTCCGACCAGGCCCAGTGGCCCTGGGATTCCAGTCCTTCCAGCGCGTGGCCGTGCAGGTCCGACTCCAGGACCATCCCGGCCGTCACCGGCAGGGAGAAGGACAAGGGGATGCCGTACACCGGGACCACCAGCTTGGGATCAGCCAGGGTGATGCAGCCCAGGTCCTGGTTCCAGGACTGGTCGATCCGGCAGTCCGCGGCCAGGCGCACGGTCTCGTCCACCCGGGCCTGGATCCGGGTCGAGAGGCCATGGTAGTTGAGGTTGGCCGAAAGGTCGAAGGCCACGCCCAGGTGGGCCTTCACCTGCAGGTCCACCCGCCCGTAGGCGTTGTCCGCCAGGGTCCAGGTGCCGTCCAGGTCCACCAGGTCCGGGGCCGTGCCGTCGTTCCCCGGATCCAAGGGCAGGGCGTTCCGGCCCCCGTAGCGTCCGGCCAGCTGGGCCGGGGTCCCGGAAACGTGCACGTAGGCCGCCCCGAACACCTTCTGGAACTGGTACGGCGTGCGCGCCTCGGCGAACTGGACGTCCCAGCCCTGCTCGGCGCGCCGGGCCTGCTCGATCTTGCCGACGCGGCCGTCGCGCAGGTCCACCAGCACGTCCCCGGGCCTGGGCTCCACCTCCCGCCCGGGCTCGGCCGGGAGGAGGGCAGCCCCCTGTGCGGGCGTTCCGGCGCCGGACGGGGCCAGGCCCAGATGGTCGGACTGGAAGATGAAGTGCCCGGAGGGGGTGGCTCCGGAGATGCCGTAGGGATAGCGGCCGCCGGGGAAGGCTTCGGGGGCCAGCGCGAACATGGCGGTGCGGACGGCATCGCAGCGGAACGCCAGGAGCGAATAGGCCACCCGCTCCGCCCCTGCCGCCAGGGGGCGGCGCGCGACCCGCAGGGACAAGTCCGGAAGCCCGGTCCCGCCCAGGTCGACGCTGTCCCCCAGGCCGAGGGTGAACGTCCGGGGCTGGCCCAGGGTGCCGTCCTCCAGCCGGAAAGCCGCCCGGAAGGTGACCCGGCCCGGGTCCACCTCCAGGAACTCCAGCTGGCCGTAGCGCACGCTGGCGGGATCCTCGGCGCCCCCCGGCGGCGGGTCCTGGCCCGGCGGGGGCGTGAGCCGGGACAGCCGGATGGGCAGGATCTGGCCCGGGAACAGGTGCCCCGGGGCCAGGCGGGGGTCGGTGACCAGCAGGGCGCCACCGTGGTAGGCCCCGGTGCGGCAGGCCGGTCCGGGGGCGGAGCGCGGGCCGTCAGGCGGCGCGCCCGCGAGGAGGAAAGGCCAGATGGCCAGGGCGACCACCACGGGATGAATCCATGGACGGATTTTCACGGGACCTCCTGGGAAGGTGGATGGGGAACGGACTGGGAAACCGCACAGACCCCTGCCGCCACCGCAGGCGGCGGCCACCGGGCTGGCCCGGTCCGTCCGTTCCCCCGGTAACTTCAGGTGTCCCTATTATTTAGATGCCCGTGCCCGAGCCTCGTCATCCAGGCTTTCACGTTGGAGCCGCCCGTGTCCCGGACCATCGGCGGCTTTTTCGTACGGGTTGCCCCGGTGGTGAGACGCACGGCGTCGAACCCGACCCACCCTTACCGGTTTTGCTTGTTCGTGCTCGCAAGCTCCGCGCGAACAAGCAAAACCGGTTTGCCGTCCTCCAGCCGTCCAGGGAAACATCCCCCTTCAGGATTCCGTACCGTTTTCCGCACCCGGAACCTGTGCCTCCAAGGAACCGGAGCCAATGATCCGGACGTCCCAGAGGACGGCTGACGTGGTCGGATCAGATTCCCGCAGCGCAGCGAGGACAATCTGATCCGACCACGTACGGTTGGGTCGGCGCCTTCCCGGGGGACCCGGAGGAACAAGCAGCCGATGGTCCGGGACACGGACGTCAGGTGATGGGCGGCAGCCTGCTGTCCAGCAGGTGGGAGGTCTTGACGTTCTTCATGGCCTTCAGCATCGAGTGCTTCAGGTCCGGGATGGTCTCCTTGAGCTGGGCCACCAGGGCCTTCACCTGGGCCCGCCGGCTCTCCAGCACCGAGGCCCCGCACAGGGGGCAGCCGCAGGGGACGAAGGGGTAGCCCTTGAGCCAGGACAGCCGGCGCAGGTCCTCCTCCTCGCAGGTGCCCAAGGGGCGGATCACCGTGTTGCCGCCGTCGTCGCTCACCAGCTTGAGGGGCATGGTGGACAGGCGCCCCTCGAAGAACTGGTTGATGAGCAGGGTCTCGATCAGGTCGTCCAGGTGGTGGCCCAGGGCGATCTTGGTGTAGCCGTGGGCCTTGGCGTGGGAGTAGAGCACGCCCCGGCGCAGCCGGGAGCACATGGCGCAGGGGGTGACCTCGGGGCGCTTGCGCACCATGAGGTCGATGGGGGCCGTCAGGATCACGTGGGGAATGCCCTTGGCCTCGCACACCTCGGCGATGCGGTCGGGGTTGAAGCGCTGGAACCCGGGGTCGATGGTGGCGCCGTGCACCTCGAACTTGATGGGCGCCCGCCGGCGCAGGAATTCCAGCACGTCCAGCAGGGCCCAGGAGTCCTTGCCTCCGCTCAGCCCCACCAGGATCCGGTCGCCGTCCTCGATCAGGCCGAACTCGTGCACGCACACCCCCACCCGCCGGCGGATCTTCTCCTCCAGCTTGGGCAGGGCGCGCAACTCCTCTTCGCTGGGCGGCAGGGCCAGGCTGGGCAGGGCGCAGGGATTGCTCAAGCCTTGTCCCCTAGTCGGCCGCGACGCCCTGGGCAACGGCCTGGTCAAGGACGGCGCAGCGCTTGCGCTGGCCGTTGTCCAGCTGTTCCTGGACGCTGGCGGTGTACTCCGGGCAGGTGCAGCTGGGGCAGGTGTTGCTGTGGCTTTCCACGCACAGGTCGGCCAGGCTGATGGTGTCCATGAAGTGGGTGATGTGGTTGGACAGCTGCTTCCAGAGCAGTTCGTTCATCTTCACGTCGGCCCGCAGCGCCGACTTGGCCGAGACCGGGTCCTCCTTGGCGGCGGCATAGAACCCGCTGTCGGTGAGCCGCAGCACGTCGCCCACGGTGACCTGGTCGCAGGGCCGGGTGATGATGTAGCCGCCCTTGGGTCCGCGTACGCTGGCCACGATCCCGGCCTTCTTGAGCCGGTTGAAGATCTGCTCAAGGAAGGGCAGGCTCAGCTCCTGCCGCTGGGCGATGAGGTGCAGGGGGACCGGCTGCCCGTGGCTGTGGTGGGCCAGGTCGAACAGCGCTTGCATGGAATACCGGCCGCGAGCGGAAATCTTCACGGGGTCCGTCCTCTCGAAAACAGACTTTAATATAGTGTTCCTGATTGATTCGGTCAAGAATTTGCAACCCCAGGCCCGGGAATCTTGACCTTCTTAATTATCAGCGAAAAAAAACTGAGCTGGATAAAACTCCCGTCCCGGTCGCGGCACTTTGTCTACGACCAATGGAACCAGGGAGGCAGCGATGCCGCGAGGGCAGGTGAAACCAACCGGGGTGCGGGCCGGTCTGCTGGGCCGGAGAACCATGGGCGGCCAGGGCCTGGCCCCGCCCACCGAAGAGGAGGCCCGCGCCGCCATCCGCAGGGACCTGGCGGCCTTCGCCCGGGCCTGGGCCAAGGGCGACGCCGGCGCCATGGCCCGGCGCCTGCACCCGGACTTCGTGAACCGGCTGATGGGCCTGCGCGGCGCCGGCGACACCGGCCCCGGGGGCGACCCGGACCGGCTGGTGAAGAGCGTGATGGGCCTCCAGGCGACCCTCGGGGCCAAGGGCGGCCCGGCCCGCGGGGAACCGGAGGTGCGGGTGCTGGAGGTGCGCCCCCGCTCGGCCAGCGCCGTGGCGGACCTGGGCGGCTGGGTGCTGCACGCCCACCTGGCCCGGGACGGGAGGCGCTGGAGCATCGTCAACGCCATGTGGGAGATGGTCTACGGCGCCGCCCAGGCCGCCGGGGCGCGAGGGGGCGTCTGACTCACAGGAAGGCAGGATCGGTCAGGAAATCGTCGAACCAGCCGGTCCGCTGGGCCTCCCGGGTCAGCCGCTGGTCGAAGCACGCGAACACCCGGTCCTGGCCCGCCGCCACACTCAGGCTCTCCATGGCGGCCACCAGGTGGATCGCGTCGGCGCCGCGGAGGTTGTGCTGGATGGCGAACGCCCCGGCCCGCAGGACCTGGGCGAAGGAGACGGCGCAGTGGGGCACCGAGGCGAACCAGGCCCTGAACTCCTCGACCAGTTGTTTCTGCCGAGGGGGCGTCAGGCGCCCGAGGGCGAGGGCCCGCGCAAAGAAACCATGCAGTTCGGCGTAGGTGAGGTCGGAGGTCAAGGCATGGGCTTCCGGGGCCCGGAGCGCGCGGTCCACCTGGTCGGAAAACGCTTCCTGCAGGAACAGCTTGATCACCGCCGAGGAATCCAGGTAGATCAAAGTCACCGGCGATCCTCCAGGACCATCTCCGCTCCGGTCGGGCCTTCCCCTTGCAGGGCCAGCCGCTGGCGGGGGAGGACCATAGGCCCGGCGGGCACCGTCATGCCGGGCATGACGGCCCAAAGGTCCTCCACCGGCGGGTGGACGGCGGGGCCTGCCGCCGGGACGATCCGCACCGCCGGAACCCCGCGCAAAGTGATGACGATGTCCTCCTCCCCTTTCATGGCCCGGTGGATGACCTTCGAGGGGTTGAGGGCGAATTCCTTGAGCGTGTATTGGCGCAGAGGCATCGATCCTTCCTTTGGGGCAAAGGTAAGTACTTACCACCTTTTGTCAAGTACTTACTTATTCGGCTCCCTGGGCATCGGGTTCCGGCACCATTCGCCCCAGGACCCCACGTACAGCGACGCCCCGTCCAGCCCCGCCAGTTCCAGGGCGAACAGGGTGTGGCAGGCGGTGATGCCGCTGCCGCAGTGCACCACCAGGTGGTCCGGGCCGGTGCCGCCCAGGAGATCCCGGTACATCCGGCGCAGCTCCGCGGCCGGCTTGAACCGGCCCCGGGCGTCCAGGTTCTCGGCGAAGGGCAGGTTCAGGGCCCCGGGGATGTGCCCGGCCACCGGGTCGATGGGCTCGGACTCGCCCCGGTAGCGGAACCCGGCGCGCACGTCCAGGACCTTCCAGGCCGGATCCCGCCGCAGGCGGTCCACCTCCTCCAGGGTCACGGTGGGCCGCAGCCAGCGGCCGCCGGGGTAGGGCGGGGCCGGGGGCAGGGCCGGGGCGGAGAGGCCCGCCTCCAGACCGGCCTGGAGGCCGCCGTCCAGGATCGCCGCGCGCTCGTGGCCCAGGGCCCGCAGCATCCACCAGGCCCGGGCCGCGCCGTTGCCGCCGCCGGCGTCGTCGTAGGCCACCACCCAGGTGCCGGGGGTCACGCCCCAGGCCCCCAGCTGGGCCGCCCACCGTTCCAGAGCGGGCAGGGGATGGCGCCCGCCCAGGGCGGGATCGTGGCCGGGATCCTTGGCGCTGCTGAGGATGGTGTCCCAGTCCGCGTGCACCGCCCCGGGGAGATGGCCCAGGGTGAACGTCCCAGCCCCGGGCCGGGCGTCCAGGAGCAGGCTCCCGGGGGGGACATCCTTCGGGGAAAAGAGGGCGGGAAAGGTCATGGCTGCCTCCAGGCCTTCCTATGCTGGCACAAAGTGGGGAACAGGCAGAATCCGCGTCCGGATCCGCCGGTTTGCTGGTGAAATGGTACCAACGCCCGGCCAACCGCCGCCCTTCCAGGAGATCCATGTCCCCCGCGCCCCAGCCCAGGCTCTCCGCCGTCCCGGTCCTGGCCGGCCTGTTCGGGTTGCTGTTCGTGGTCACCGCCTGTTCTCTGCTGTTCCTGCCCGGTCCGCACAGCCCCCTGCCCGGGCTGGGCGCCGCCGGCATGGGCGTGGTGGGGGTGCTGGCCTTCAAGCGGATCATGGCCCGGGCCCGGGACACGGAACTGGCCCTGGAGGAGGCGGAACGCTACATCGAGGCGGTGGCGGACCTGTCCCAGGACATCCACGCCATCATCGACGCCGGAACCCGGACCTTCCTGTACCTGAACCCGGCGGCGTCCAGCCTGCTGGGCCACCCCCTGGAGGCGTTCACCAAGGGCGGCCTGGCGTTCTTCGGCACCCTGGTGCACCCGGAAGACCTGGCGGCGGTCAACGGCCGGTTCGAGGAACTGCTGGCGCCGCAGGGGCAGGCCCCGGCGGCTCCCGGGCAGGAGCCGGTGCTGGAGCAGACCTTCCGGGCCCGGGACAGCCAGGGCGGCTACCGCTGGTTCAAGATGCGCCTGACTGTCTTCGCCCGCCGGGTCGCCGGTGATCCGGCCGAACTGCTGGCGGTGATCCAAGACGTGACCGGGCAGCGCCCGTACGTGGAGCAAGGTTAAACCCCCAGGCCGGAACCCGGGTCCAGCCTCCAGCCGAGGTGGCCATGCGAGTGTATAAATCCATCATTGCAGCGGGGTTGCTGATCGCCGGCCTGGGCTGTTCGGGCCCCAGTGTGCGCTATGACTACGAAGCCCAGGCCGATTTTGCCCAGTTCCACACTTACGCTTGGCAGGCCGCGCCGAGGCCGGGCCGGGCCTTGGGATTCGACAACGCCATCATGGAGGGCCGGATCCACCGGACGGTGGAGGCGGAACTGGCGGGCAAGGGGTTCCAGCGGGACGACGGCGGCCACCCGGACTTCCTGGTGGACTGCTACCCCCTCCGGCAATCGGCCCGGTCCAGCCAGCCCCACCTGGGGCTGGGCATGGGCTTCGGGCCGATGGGGTTGGGGGTCTCGGCGCCGGTGGGGGACCGGAAGGTGGAGGCCATCGGGGCCCTGGTCCTGGAGATCCAGGACGCCCGGACCCGCGCCCTGGTGTGGAAGGCCACGGCGGAATCGGCCCTGAACAGCACCGACAGCCCCGGGGAGGCGGACGACGCGGTGCAGGCTGCGGTCCGCAACATGCTCAAGAAATTCCCGCCGCCCCGCCCGTAGTCCCCAGCACGGCCTCCACGGCCTGCACCAGGTGCTCGGCCTCGGCCCCGGGATCCAGGATCGGGTGGTCCCCCGGCACATGGTTGCCCACCCCAAGGAACGGCACTCCCGCCCGTTCCGCGGCCAGCCGGTCGTGGGGCCGGTCGCCCACGTACAGGTGCGGCCCGGGGCAGCCCTCCAGCGCCTTGCGGATCAACGCCGCCCGGTCCATGTGGGGCAGGCTCCCCAGGCGGGGGATGCGGGGATCGACCCCCAGCACCCCGGCCTTGAAGTCCAGCACCGAAGGGGTGTTGCCCGACACCAGCCAGACCCGGTGCCCGGCGTCGGCCAGGCGGGCCATCCCGGCGACGATGCCCTTGAACACCGTGTGGCTGTTGCCCAGGGGATGGAAGGCCGCGGTGAAGCGGGCCAGGCAGGCCCGGTCGTAGGCGGCGTAGACCGGCTCCGGGAGGGGGCCGCCGAAGCGCAGGCCGTACAGGTGGTTGACGATCTCCCAGTCGGTCGAGCCCTGGCACTGGGCCAGGTCCTGCGGCGTGGGCTCGTCGCCCCACAGGTCCCCCAGGGCGGCCCGCAGCAGGACGTAGCCGCCTCCGAACAGTCCCAGGGTGCCGTCGAGGTCGAAGCAGAGAGGCATGGAATGATTCTACAGCCTACAATGGAGTCACGCCCTGGTCCGGAAGGACGGTCCGTTGATCCCCTGCCGGGATCAAGGGAGGAGCGCGCCGGACTGCTGGAGATTCCCAAGATGGGCTGGTCATCAAGATTCCTCGCCTTCGCCCTCGCCGCCATGCCGCTGCTGGGGGCGGGACGGGAGGGCGCGGTGCTGGATTACCGCTACAAGGTGCGGCTCCGGGACCAGGGCACGGCCACGGAGACGGCCTTCCGGCTGGTGACCACCCCGCCGCTGGAGGTGCGGGGCAAGGTGAAGCGGCCCCGCCTGGGCGGATGGCGGATCGAGCCCCTGGCCGCGGGCAGGGCCGCCCCGCCGCCGGCCGTGCTGCTCCGGGCCCTGAGCTGGTGTTATTTCTCCGGTCCCGACCCCCAGCTGGTCCCCCTGGCCGAAGGGGTGACCTACGGCCGCCGCTGGTGCCGGCTGTGGCAGGTGCAGACCCCCCCGGGGGTGGGGGTCTACGCCTACCTGGCGGAAGTGGCCCCGCACCTGCTGGCGCTGGCCTACCTCAGCGCAGCCTTCCCGGAAGGGGATGTGCGCGCCCTGGAATTCCGCCTGACGGGGGTTTCGCTGGGACCCGGGACGGTCCCGGCGGAGGAGGGCACCGCCCTCCTGATGACCCTCATGCTCCGCACCTCGGCGCCCCCGGGACCGGGCGGAGCGGAAGAGGGCAGTCTGGTCACCGAGGAAGTCCACTGAGCTCCCCCCAGGTTATCCTTGATTCTTGGAGGGCCCATGGCTTTCAAGGATGAATGCGGCGTGTTCGGCATCTGGCCGTCGCCGGAGGCTTCACGCCAGACCTATCTCGGGCTGTACGCCCTGCAGCACCGGGGTCAGGAGGCGGCGGGGATCTGCACCCGGAGCGGGGGCAGGCTCCAGCTGCACAAGGGCAAGGGCCTGGTGGCGGACGTGTTCAGCGAAGAGACCCTCGACCGGCTGGCCGGGGACACCGCCATCGGCCACACCCGCTACTCCACCACCGGCGGCAACGTCGCGTCGGCGGCCCACCCCTTCCTGGTGGAGGGCCGGTTCGGCCAGCTCGCCCTCTGCCACAACGGCAACCTCACCAACACCGAGCAGCTGCGCTCCCGGCTCATCCAGCGCGGGCAGGTGTTCAGCAGCCCTTCCGATTCGGAAGTGATCCTGGCGCTCATCAACCACGCCGCCGCCGGCGACCTGGAGGGCGCGCTGCTGGAGGCCCTGAAGCAGGTGGAGGGCGCCTACTCCATCCTGCTCCTGACCGAGACCCAGCTCATCGCGATCCGGGATCCCCACGGCTTCCGGCCGCTGGCCATGGGCCGGCTGCGGGACGCCACCCTGTTCTCCAGCGAGACCTGCGCCTTCGACCTGCTGGGGGCAGACTACGTGCGCGAGGTCGCCCCCGGGGAGCTGCTGATCCTGGACCGGGAGGGTGAACGCTCCCTGTTCCCGCTGCCCGCGGTCCGCCCCAAGCCTTGCGTGTTCGAGCACGTCTACTTCTCCCGCCCCGATTCCCTGGTGTACGGCCTCAGCGTGACCGCCACCCGGAAGGAGATGGGACGGCTCCTGGCCCGGCGCCGCCCGGTGGTGGCGGACATGGTGGTGCCGGTGCCGGACTCGGGCACCTCGGCCGCCCTGGGCTTCGCCGAGGAGTCCGGCATCCCCTTCGAGTTCGGGCTGATCCGCAACCACTACGTGGGCCGGACCTTCATCGAGCCCCGGCAGAGCATCCGGTCCTTCGGGGTGAAGGTGAAGCTCAACCCGGTGCGGGAGCTGCTCCGGGGCAAGCGCGTGGTGCTGGTGGACGACAGCCTGGTACGCGGCACCACCAGCCGCAAGATCGTCCAGATCGTGCGCGCCGCGGGCGCCGCCGAGGTGCACCTGCGCATAAGCAGCCCGCCCACCACCCACTCGTGCTTCTACGGCATCGACACCCCCAAGCGGGAGAACCTGCTCGCCTCCACCCGGGAAGTGGAGGAGATCTGCCAGTTCATCGGCGCCGACTCGGTCGGCTACCTGGCCCTGGAGGACCTCCAGGCCGCCATGGGGGACCGGGACGGCCAGGGCTTCTGCTACGCCTGCTTCACCGGCCAGTACCCGGTGCCGCCCCAGGGCTCGCGCTGATGGCCGCGGGTCCCCAGGGACCGCTCCAGTCCATCTTCGAAGACGGGCTCCGGCTGCTGGCCGCGGCCCTGGCCATCCGGGCCGGGCGCAGACCCGCCCCCGCCGCGGTCACCGCCGCCTGCGACGCGATCCGCTGCTTCCTGAAGATCCTCGAAGCCGCCGGGGCCCGGCACCTGCCCGACCCCGGCGGCGACGTGGCCCGGCTCAAGGCCCAGTGCGAAGCCCTGCTCACCCCCCGCCAGGCCCCGGAGGACGCCCTGGCCCACGTGCTGGAGGCCGCCCGGCTGGCCCGGGACGCCGCCGCCCGGGTCCTGGTCCTGCTGCCCCCGGCCCATCCCGGAGGCGGCGATGGCTGAACCGGCGCGGATCGCCATCCTGGGCCCCACCGCCTCGGGCAAGTCCGTCCTGGCCGCGGCGGTGGCGGCCCGGATCGGGGGCACCGTGGTCAACGGCGATCCCTTCCAGGCCTTCCGCGACCTGCCCGTGGGCACCGGCCAGCCGCTGCCCGCCGAGCGGGGCGTCGCGCCCCACACGGGCTACGGCCTGTTTCCCCTCGGCGCGCCGATGAACCCGGCCTGGTTCGGCGCCCAGGCGCGCGCCTGGCTCCAGTGCCCGAACCCGGTGCTGGTGACCGGGTCGGGCCTGTACCTGCGCGGCATCTGGGACCAGCTCACGGACCTGCCGGAGGTGCCGGAAGCCCTGACCGCCCTGGTCCGCCGGTGGTCCCGGGTGCTGGGCGCGCCCGCCCTGCACCGCTTCCTGGCGGCGGTGGACCCGGCCCGGGCCGCGGCCCTGCACCCCAACGACCAGTCCCGGATCCAGCGCGCCCTGGCCCTGCACCTGGCCACCGGGCGCCGGCCGTCCGTCCTGCTGGCGGGCGTCGGCCGCGGAGTGCCGGCCGGCTGGCGGGCCCTGCTGGTGCTCCCGGCCCGGGAGCGCCTGCGGGAGCGGGTGGCCGCGAGGGTCCGGGCCATGCTGGCCCAGGGCTGGGCGGAGGAGGCGGAGAGGTTGCGGGCGGCCGGCCTGGAGGGGGCGCTGCGGAGCCTGCGCCCGCTGGGCTACGAGGCCCTGCTGGACGACCCCGGCGGGGCCGAGGCGCGCATCGTGCGGGAGACCCAGGCCTATGCCAAGCGCCAGGTCACCTTCTTCCGCAACCAGTGGCCCGGGATACCGGCCTGGGATCCGGACGCCGAGCCGGAGCAGGCAGCATTCGCCCGGTTGGGCGTTGACGCCATGTGCCGCGCGACGGAAAGTGTATAAAGTGCGTCGAAACCTCCAATCCGGATGGGTTCGCATCATCAACAGGACGGTCATGATCAAAATCCTCTTTCCACTTCTTTCCCTGGCGCTGACGGCCCAGACCCCCGCCCCGCCGCGGCCCGCGGTCCCCCCCGCGGCCATGATGGCCCACGGCATGCCCCGGTCCCCTGCCGACGCTCCGGAACCCAAGGACGGCGATCCCATCGCCTACCTGGGCAAGCGGGTGATCCGCTACCGCGACTTCACGGATTGGCTGAAGGTGATGGCCGGCCCGCGGGCGGATTCCATCCGCAAGATGCCCGCCAGCCGGGCCCAGGCCCAGAAGCAGTACCTGGACCTGCAGGTGCTGGCGGCCCAGGGCCAGAAGGAGAACCTGCAGACGACCAAGGAGTTCCAGGCCACCCTGGGCGCCCTGAAGCAGCAGGCCTACGCCCGGGTCCTGCTGGACGAGGACCGGGCGGGCAGCGACGGGCAGAAGCTCAAGGCCCAGGCCGAGAACCCCACCGAGGACGAGGTCCAGGCCTACTTCAAGGCCAACGCCGACCGCTACGCCACCCCCGAGAAGTTCACCGCCAGGCACATCCTGGTGAGCCTCAAGGGCACCCCCGGCGCCGGGGACAAGGGGATCGACGACGCCGAGGCCAAGGCCAAGATCGCCAAGATCCAGGAGGAGCTCAAGGCCGGGAAGAAGTTCGAGGACCTGGCCAAGGAATATTCCGACGACCCCGGCAGCAAGAACAACGGCGGCCTCTACAAGGACATCCCCTTCGGCCGCTTCGCCAAGGAGTTCGAGCAGGCGGTGCGCAGCCAGGAGATCGGCAAGGTGGGCGAGCCGGTCAAGAGCCCCTTCGGCTACCACCTGATCCTGGTGGAATCCCGCACCCCCAAGCAGCCGGCCGAGTACGAGAAGGTCAAGGACACCGTCCGCCGGCAGATGATCCCGGAGCGCCGTGAGAAGCTGAACAAGGACTACATCGAGGGCATCAAGAAGGACCTGGGCTTCCGGGAGGTCCCGCCGCCCAAGCCCGCCCCGGCCCCCGCGCCGGCCGCGCCCCCCGCGCCGCCCGCGCCCCCCGCGCCGCCCGCGCAGTAGATCCTTCCTGGATCCCCGTCCTGACCGCCGGGCCTCGTGGAGAGGTCCGGCGAAGCCCTGTTTGACTGGGTGGGCGGGCTGGCTCCTACCGTTGCCACCGGCGCGGGACCGAATCCTGATATGTTTTGGCCCGTCAAGGGGGCACGGACCTAATTTTTTTTTCGGCAGTGTGCGGGGAGCAGAACGGACGGCATTCCGACGGTTGATCAGTCTGATATTCGCGGGTTGGGTACCG
>JBELAL010000082.1:0-12910 GCA_049508835.1 Holophaga sp.
CCCCGGCCCGGACGGCCGCCGCGAACCTGTTTCCCGAGGAAGCCATGGCCGCCCTGATTGAAGCGATCAACGTCAAGCGCAAGATGTTCTTCGAGTTCGAGGACACCCCGTACCATTGCCTGGATGTGGAGATTTCCACGCCCACCGCCCGGGGCAGCCAGACCCTGGTCCGGCTCAAGATGCGCAACCTGATCACCCGGGCGGTGTTCGACAAGACCTTCAAGGCCGGGGACAAGTTCAAGGAGCCCGACCTGCAGATGGTCCAGGCCTCCTACCTGTACAGCGACGGCACCGGGTCCCACTTCATGGACCAGGAGAGCTTCGAGACCCTGACCCTCGACGAGGAGATGGTCGGCGACGCCCTGGACTTCCTGGTCGAGGGGGCCATGATCCAGATCCAGAAGTTCAACGGCAATCCCATCGGGCTGCAGCTTCCCACCCACGTGGAGCTGGCGGTCACCTACACTGAGCCCGGCGCCCGGGGCGACACGGCCAGCGGCAACGTGACCAAGCCCGCCAAGCTGGAGACCGGGATCGAGGTGCGGGTGCCCCTGTTCATCAAGGAAGGTGAAAAGATCAAGGTTTCCACGGAAACCCGGGAGTTCGCCGGGCGGGCCTGATGAGCCGAAAATTCCGCCTGGGGCAGAGCCGGGACGCCGAAGAGTTGGATGCCCCGGACGCGTACGCCCGCGAAGGGCGGGCCCAGAGCAAGCGGCGCCAGCAGTCGGCGGAGCGCCTGACCACCGACAACGAGGCCCACGACTCGGACGCCATGCTCCTGCTGCCGGACCCCGGGCCCTGGATGCACCTGCCCGAGGCTACCCTGGTCTGGCGCTACAGCCAGATGGTGGACCTGGAGCCGGGCGACGGCACCCGGGTGCGGGCCAGCCTCGCCGGCAAGCTCAAGGGGGTGAAGCTCACGGTGGGCGACCGCCTGCGCTACATCCCGGCCGGGGAGCCCGGCGCCCCCGGCGAGGGCAATGTCCAGGTGGTGGCGGTGATGCCCCGGCGGACCCTGCTCAAGCGCGGCGGCATCGACGACCGGGAACCCTGGCAGCTGATCTGCGCCAACGCGGACGAACTCTGGGCCTGCGCCTCGGTGGTGGACCCGCCGCTGCGCCCGGGCCTGCTGGAGCGGGCCCAGGCCCTGGCCCTGGCCGCCGGCATGGGGTTCCGGATCGTCATCACCAAGCGGGACCGCGCCAGCCGCGAGGACACCCTGCCCGAACTGGACCCCCTGCGGGCCCAGGGGCTGCCCATCCTGGAGACCAGCGCCAGCCGGGAACAGGGCCTGGAACCCCTGCGGGAGCTCCTGCGCGGCCGGGTGGTGGTGCTGTTGGGGCACAGCGGGGTGGGCAAGAGCACCCTCATCAATGCCCTGGTGCCCGAACTGAAGCTGCGCACGGGGGAGATGAGCCGGTACGGCACCGGGCGCCAGACCACCACCTGGGCCCGGTGGCTGACCTGCCCGGGAGGGGGCGTCTTCATCGACACTCCGGGCCTCCGGACCCTGAGCGTGCGCGGGCTGCCCCGCACCCTGCTGCCCCGGGTGTTCCCGGAATTCCCGGAGCCCTGGCTGGAGGACCCCATGGGCCTGGACCCCGAGGATGAGCGCCTCGGGCTTGAGTATCCCGAGCGGCTGGTGAGCCTGCAGCGCCTCTGGGCGGAGATGGAAGAGCGCAATCCCAACCAGAACGTCCACCGTTGAATCGGTCCTCGGCTCGAGGAAATATTAATTGATAATTGACCTGGATTGCTTATCTTTTCGGCAAACCACTCCCGGCGGCCGGGACTTGCCATGGATGGAATCCGAAGATGGGTGCCCCGTTCAGCGCCCCCTGGAATCCGGATCGCGTGAAGATCCTGTTCCAACCGATCCTGGAGGTGCATCCGGATTCATTGATTTTCAAGGGGTTCGAGGCCCTGGCTCGGGATCCGAACGCCGGCGGCGGTCCGGATGACCCCCGCCTGGAGGATCCCGAGCGGGACCTCCAGTGCCTGGACCTGGCCCTGGCGGCGGCCGTTCCCCTGCCGTCCACGGCGTCCCTGTTCTTCAACGTGGGCCTGCCCACCCTGGCCCAGGTCCCCCAGTTTTATGAAATTTTTTTGGGTTGGGCCCGGCAGCATGGACTCCGCCCGGACCGGCTGACCCTGGAGATCGCCGCCCGCCGGAGCCCCGCCGACTGGGGCAGGCTGGTGGAGGAGGCCCGGGCCCTGAAGAAGCACAAGGTCCGGCTGGCCCTGGACGATTTCGGCCAGGGGGCGTGCAACCTGGACCTGCTGCCGGAGATCCGGCCCGACCTGCTCAAGCTCTCCCCCGCCCTGACCCGGGGCCTCATGGACGACCTCGGCCGCCAGCTCCTGCTGGAGTCCCTGGTGAACCTGGGGCACCGCCTGGGCGCCGCCATCCTGGTGAAGGACCTGGAGTCGCCCAGGCACTTCCGGGTGGCCCGGTGGCTGGGGCGCGGCAGGTCCAGGGCTACCTGCTCGGACGGCCGGAACCGGCGAAATTCTGGGTGGAGCACCCGTTCCCGGACCGCTGTCCCCTGGGCCGGTTCATGCGGCCCAATCCCGCCGTCTAGAGTTCGGACGTGCGTACGCCGGGCCGGGGACCTATCCTGGGTTCGCCATGATCTTTCATGACTTCCTGTCCCGGGCGATGGTGAACTACCTCACCGGCACCCTGTCCAACTACCAGCGCCGGGTGCCCAACAGCCTGGACCGGCTGGTCAAGGTCCTGCGCCCCGGGGACGTGCTCCTGGTGGAGGGCAATGCCCGCATCAGCCAGATCATCATGTACATGACCCAGAGCTCCTGGAGCCACGCGGCCATGTACCTGGGCGACACGCTGCTCCGCTGGGGCGGGGGAGAGGCGGACCGGGCGCTGGAGCGGTATGGCCCGGAGGCGACCCAGCTCCTCATCGAGAGCGACCTGAAGACCGGCGTGTCGGTGACCCCGCTGTCCCGCTACCTGGACCAGAACCTGAGGATCTGCCGGCCGGTGGGCCTGCGCCCGGGCGCCCTGGAGCGGGTGCTGCAGGAGATGTTCCAGCACCTGGGGGTGCGCTACGACCACCGGAACACCCTCGACCTGGCCCGCTACCTGATCCCCTTCCACCTGATGCCGCGCCGGTTCCGGCGGCGCAGCCTGTACCTGGGCAGTTCCAGCAGCCGGGAGATCATCTGCTCCGCCCTGATCGCCAAGGCTTTCTACCGGGTGGGGCTGACCATCCAGCCACCGTTGCGGCCCGTGGTCTTCGGTCCCCAGGGCGAGGCCCTCCAGGTGCGCCATCCCAGCTACATCATGCCCCGGGACTTCGACCTCTCCGGCAATTTCCAGATCCTGAAGCCGGGCGGCAGCTGAATCAGAGATCCACCAGCTCCACCGACTCCAGGGGCTCGGCCAGGAACCGCTCCCCCACTTCCCGCAGCCGGCTGCCGGCATCGGTGAGCAGGATGCGCAGGCTGCCGCTGGCGCTGGCGGTGCGGTAGCCCAGGCGGCCCTGGAGCATCTGGTCCACCACCTTCGCGGTGAGCTCGCCGCTGTCCAGCCAGGTGGTGCCCGGGCGGGTGCGGGCCAGGGACGGCAGCAGCACCGGGTAGTGGGTGCAGCCGAGGACCACGGTCCGGACCTCGAACGGGATCTGGTTCAAGTAGCGGCGGCAGACCGCGTCGGTGATGGGGTCGTCCAGCCAACCCTCCTCGGCGAAGCTCACCAGCAGGGGGCAGGCCAGGCTGTGCACCACGGCATCGGGGTTGCGGCGACGGATGGCGTCCTCGTACGCGCCGCTCTGGATGGTGGCCAGGGTGCCGATGACGCCCACCGGCCCGGGCTCGGCCGCGGCCGCTTCGGCCCCCGGCTCGATGACCCCGATGACCGGGCAGGGCGCGGCCGCCTGGAGCGCCGCCAGCCCATGGGCCGAGGCGGTGTTGCAGGCCACCACCATCAGCTTGGGCTGGTGCCGGGCCAGGATGTTCCCGGCCTGGAGCGCGTAGCGCTGGATGGTCTCGTGGGACTTGCTGCCGTATGGCACCCGGGCGGTGTCGCCCAGGTAGACGATGGACTCCTCGGGCAGGATCCGGCGCAGGGCGCGCACCACCGTGAGCCCGCCGATGCCGGAGTCGAACACGCCGATGGGGAGGTCGGCCCGGGTCATGGCAGGCGCTGGGCCAGGACGGCGATCCAGGCCCCCTCCCGGACCACCCGCAGGGGGCGGAACCCCTGGCACGCCAGACCGATCAGGGCCTCGTCCTGGCGCTCGGCGAGGATCCCGGAGGCCACCAGGAGGGCGCCGGGGGCGGCGATCCCGGCCATGCGCGGCAGCAGCTCCAGGATGGTCTCGAGCAGGAGATTGGCCAGGAGGGTGCCGAACGGCCCGCGCACCCTGGGGTCGCCCAGCTCGCCGACGAAGTGGGTGAAGGGCAGCGCGCCGTCGAGCAGCCCGGCGTTGAGCTGCAGGAACTCGTCCATGGCCGGGCCGCAGTCCGGATCGTGGTCGAAGGCGGTGATGTCCCGGGCCCCCGCCAGCCACGCGGCCAGGGCCAGGATCCCGGTGCCCGCCCCGATGTCCAGGACCGGGTCGCGCAGCCGGCCTTCGGCGGCCAGGTCCTCCACCAGGCCCATGCACAGCCGGGTGGTCTCGTGCCCCCCGGTGCCGAAGGCCAGCCCGGGGTTGACCACGATGGGGGTGCGCCCGGCGGGGGCCGGATCCCGCTCCCACAGGGGCCGGATGTAGAAGCTGCGGCCCACCTCGATGGGGCCGAAGCCCTCGCGGCTCCTGGCCAGCCAGTCCTCGTCCCGGAAGGACTCCGCGCCCAGGAGCCGGACCCCGGGGAAGGCGGCCAGGCCGGCCGGATCCGGCAGGGGCAGGCCGGGGGAAAAATAGGCGCAGAAGGCGAAGGGCGGATCCGCCGACCGGTAGGTGGCGGTGACGCCCCGTTCCGCCAGCCAGTCGCCCAGGGTTTCCTCGGCGGCCTCAGGAACCTCCAGGAGCCAGCGCTGGTGGAGCAGAACGTCATCCATCCATCCAGCCTACCAGATCAGGATTCGCTGCACTCCGGCATGGTTTCCTCCAGGTCCAGGCGCTTCATCTTCTCGAGGAAGGTGGTGCGCTTGAGCCCCAGCAGTTCCGCGGCGCGCTTCTTGTTGCCCCGGGTCACCTGCAGGCTCTGCAGCATCAGTTTCTTCTCCACGTCCGACACCACCTGGTTGAGGTCAAGCCCTTCGGCGGGCAGGTCCATGGACGGGGGCGCGGCGGTCTGGGCGTTGAAGGCGGCGAACTCTTCCATCGGCGGCAGGGCCTGCATGATCTCCTCCCCGCCCGGAAGCCGCTCGGTGAGGAAAACGAAGTCGGTCCGGGTCAGCACCGGGCGGTTCACCGAAAGCACGATGGCCCGCTCGATGGCGTTCTCCAACTGGCGCACGTTCCCGGCCCAGGGGAGGGCGGTGAGCAGGGAATCCACCGACGGATGCAGGGCCTTGGGGTAGAGGCCGTGCTCGCGCGCCTTGCGGTTGAGGAAGTGCTGGGCCAGGAACGGGATCTCCTCGCGCCGCTCCCGCAGAGGGGGCAGGGTGATGGGCACCACCTCCAGGCGGTAGAACAGGTCCTCGCGGAAGCTGCCTTCCTGGACCCGCCGCCACAGGTCCACGTTGGTGGCGGCGATCACCCGCACGTCCACTTTGATCGCGGGGCCGCCGCCCAGGGGCTGCACCTCGCGCTCCTGAAGCACCCGCAGCAGGCGCACCTGGACGCTCAGGGGCATGGTGCTCACCTCGTCCAGGAAGATGGTGCCCCCGTGGGCTTCCCGGAACTTGCCGGGCGTGTCCTTGCGGGCGTCGGTGAACGCGCCCTTGGTGTAGCCGAACAGTTCGGACTCGATGAGGTTGTCCGGGATGGCCCCGCAGTGGACCGGGACAAACGGTTGTTCCCGCTGGGCGCTCAGATGGTGGATGGCCTGGGCGATGACCTCCTTGCCGGTGCCGCTCTCGCCCAGGAGCAGGACCGTGGCCCGGGTGCCGCTGGCGGCCCGGGCCTTGGCCAGCACTTCCTGCATGGCCGCGCCGATGCCCACCAGGCCCAGGCCCAGGGCCTGGGACGCGGACAGGGGCACCGGGGGCGGCGGCGTGGGACGGAGGCCCGGCAGGGGCGGCGTGTCCCCCGTCAGGCCCCAGCGCACGCAACCCAGGGAGCCCCAGCGGGCCAGGCCCTGGGGGTCCAGGGGCGCGGCCTGGGGGTCCGCCAGCAGCAGGATGGGCAGCGCCCCCACTTCCGCGGCCAGCCGCACCAGGGCCGCATCCGGCCCCTGGGCGGCGGCGGAGATCACCCAGAGATCCGCGTCCCGGGGCGGCAGCGCCGGCACCGGGCCGCGGTCCACGGTCACCTGCCAGGCGGCCGCCCAGCGATGCTCCAGCCCCTGGGAGGGTTCGCCCAGGGTGGACCAGTGGAGGCGGGGCAGTGGGGTCATGGTAGGTTGTGTTGCTAAGTAGCCTAGATCCTTGAAAGAAGGGGTCAAGTCAAAAACATGACACACCTATCTTTCATACGCCAGGGGCGGGTGCGTCGCCCGGACCCTGGTTCCGCCCATTTTTGGTTTGAAGGAAGCGATGGAGCCATCCATCCTAACTGTTGAATGGAGGTAACGCCTTGAGACCGCTGCCGATCCTCATCACGGCCCTGATCTCCCTGCCGGTGTCGGCCCAGGCCTGGGATCTGCGGGCGGAAGTCCCCTTCCTCTCCGCCCAGGGCCTGCCCCAGACCACCCTGGGCGGCGGGCAGACCGTGTCCGGCTCCCTGGGCACCGGCCATGGCCTGATCCTCACCGCCAGCCACCGCATCATCCGGGTGGGGCCAGTGCTGAAGTTCGAGTGGAACGCCGAGTACAGCCAGTGGCAGGCCGACGGCACCTTGCAGCAGGGGGCCGCCGGCACCGGCAGCACCCTCAAGCAGAACGGGCTGGGCCTCGGGGCCAACGCCCAGTTCTGGATGCCGTTCACCGGGTTCGCCGGGGAAGCGGGGCTGCTGGAGCGGTTCCAGTCCTACCGCTACGAGGGCGGCAGCGCCGCCCAGGACAAGGACCTGGCCCGCCCCTGGCTGCGTCTCGGTTTGCGCTGGGTGCTGCCGTTCCCGGGCATCGGCCCTTACCTGGCGGCCAGCTACCAGGTGCCCCTCACCAAGGACAAGCCGGTGTCGGTGGCCTCGGCCGCGGACCTGGACAGCTACCTGTCCGCCCAGGGTTCCGGGCAGGAGTTCCAGCACCTGTGGACGCTGGGGGTCGGCATCTCGTTCTGATCCCGGCCCAGCCCACGGGTTCTTGTCCGCTCAGAACTGCGCGTGGACGCGCACCGCGAACAGGTCTACCGGCCCCCGGTCGCGATTGCAGCCCGGGTTCCAGACCCGCTGGCAGTCCAGGGTGACCGCCGCCGGCCGGCCCAGGGCCTTGGCGTAGTAGACCTCCAGGATCCGCTCCGGGGCATAGTCCAGCCGGCCGTCCCCGAGGATGAAGCCGCTGCCCCCCGCGGCCAGGTAGTCCCGGTGCCAGCGGCTGAGCCCGTTGCCGATCCCGGCCGCACCCAAGCGGTCCCCGGGCAGGCCCCAGCGGGAACCCTCGGCCGACATCCCCAGAGCCACGGTCCGGTCGATCTCGGTGAAGGCCCAGGTCTGGGTCCGGCCGTCGTTCCACCCGGCCCGGGCGAACACCCCCAGGTCCGGCGCCAGGGCCTGCTCCAGGTTGGTGGAGGCACCGTACTTCACCCGTCCTGGGGATTCGGTGGCGGTCACATCCGGCGCCGCCGGGTCCAAGGCCAGGGCGTCGGCGTAGACCCCCATCCGCGCGTGGTTGGCAAACACCAGGATACTGGCACGCCCCGGCTGATGCCCGAGCCTGTGGTCGTGGGCCACCTCCAGCATGTCCCCGTGGGCCCGGCTGAGGCGTGACGAACAACTCCCCGCCGCGCAAGGGCCGCCAGCCCAGGTAGAGGGTGGCGCTGAAGGAACCCAGGATCTCCCGCCGGGGCTGCAGGCTGTCGGGGCCCGAATACGGGGAAGGGAAGGCGCCGTGGCCCTGGAGGATGTACGTGGTCTGGCCGTGCACCTGCCAGTCGCCATCCCCTGGGCGCCTGGCGGGGCTCGGTTCCGGCGCGGGCTCCGCGGAGGCCGGCGGGTCCTCAAAAGGGACCGGCTGGGCCATTCCCGCGGGCGACATGCAAACCAGGACTAGGCCTGGGCTGGCCAGGCGGAGAAGGAAGATGCCTGGCCACCAGCGTCGCTTTCTTATGGCTTATTTATGAATCGTTTTCTTCGGATGGCCATGGGAGGAAGAGCATGGCCAGTAATTGCAGATAATTGGAATTTTCAAGAAAAAATTTTGTTTTTTTCAAATCGACTCTGATAGCCTCTCCGGATTCCAGTTTCCGGATCAACCGGCCAGGACTGCGCTGCGCGGGCTGCCTTGATCCAGGTCCGTACGAGGTGCTGATGCTCCGTTGCGCATCTTTGGTGATCTTTGTTTGTCTTTTCCTCCAGGGCATGGGTTCTCGAAGTGAGGCGGGGAACCTTGCCGGTCCTGCGGAAACAATCCTCCTGGCACATGGGTTGGGGGAGACTCTAGTGCCGATCGGGCCAAAGCCCAGCCGGGCCGAAACCGCCGCCTTGATCGAGGCCATCGCTCGTTACCAGGATGCCGGCGACTGCGAAGCGGTCGCACCCCTGCAAGCCTTCCTGGACGCGCATCCCCATTCGGGTTGGAAAACGGCGTTGCTGGCCGACCTGGGCGTGATCTACCGCGCCACCGGCTATTTCTCCCGGGCCTTGGCCGCCTGGGAGGAGGCCTGGACCCTGCTGAGGACAACCCATTCGCCCGAATCCCGGGCTTTGTGGGACCTGGTGGCGAGCGAACTGGTGGAACTCCACGGCCGCCTCGGGCACCGGGAGCGCATGCGGAACCTGTTGGCGGAAGTGGAGGGGAAGCGCGTCCGGGGCTCGGCGGCGGAGAAACTGTCCCGGGCCCGGCGGGGCCTGTGGACCATGGACAACCAACCGGAAGTGGCCTACCGCTACGGCCCGCTGGGCCTGGCTTCCCTGCTCGAAGCCGGAAATGGGGGAGACCCAGGTGACAAGCTGGGACACGCCCTCTCCACCCATGACGGAACCTCCCTTTGGCAGAATCTGCAATGGTCCAGGGAACTCCACTTGGGTCTCCAGGCCGCGCGCCGGTCACCCGACGCCGGCATGCCAGTGCCGGCCCTGGTCCATTGGAAGGCCGGCCACTATGCGGCCCTGGTGCTCCAACGGGAGGACCGTTACCTGGTCAAGGATCCTACCTTCGGTCCTGAATCCTGGATCAGCCGGGCAGCCTTGGAGGCGGAAGCCACGGGCTACGCCCTGATTCCGTCCGGTCCATTGCCGCGAGGCTGGCGCGCCGTGGAGGAGGCAGAAGCCCGGACGGTCACGGGAACCTGGACCGAAACCGCCGGACCCAACCGGGGCACCTTCAGCTTCACCGTGGCCCAGGACAAATCCATCTTGAAAGGCGTCTGGGAGACCGAAGGCTATCAGGAAAAACATGCTCTGGACGCGTACCGCTCCAGGCAGGTCTTGGTAAAGGTCACACCGGAAAGCGCCATCCTGGATCCGGGAGAAACCCTGGCGTTCGGTGCCCAGGTGGCCGGAACACTGGACAAGCGGGTGGCTTGGTCCTCCTCCAGTCCCGGCAATATGACTGAGGCAGGGCTCTTCACCGCTCCGGAGCAGATGGGCACCTGCACCGTGACGGCCTCAAGCGTGGACAGTCCCGCGGCCAAGGCCACCGCGTCCGTGCAGGTGACCCTCAAGGTCCAGGTGGAACCCAAATCCATCACCCTGGGGTCGGGGCAGAAGGTGACCTTCAGGGCCTACACCAGCCATGTGCCAGCCCTGCCCGTCACCTGGTCCATTCCGGCGGGCCCGACCGGAGGAGGTATCACTCAGGCCGGCGAATACACCGCGCCAGCCACCGGGTTGGGTGTGTTTCAGGTGCAGGCCAGATCCATTCAGGACGGACGGCTCGTCGGGACGGCCACGGTGACCGTGCCGGGCTCCGTCCCAATCCGGATCAGCATGGCCCCGAGTGAAGTGGTTTTGGCCAAGGGTACGAAGCAGAGCTTCGCAGCCGTCGTGAGCGGAGCGGCGAATTCGGCTGTCCACTGGAGTTGTTCGGGCGGAGCCATTGATTCTTCAGGGCTTTATACAGCCCCGGAGCGTTTCGGGACTTATACCGTCACGACCACCAGCGCCGCCGACCCATCGGTAAAGGACGAGGCCACGGTGGTCGTGGCTGGCGGCACAGGTTGGGGCGCCTTCACATACGACCTCAATGGCAACCTCACTGATGATGGGGATCGCAGTTTCGAGTGGGATGCCGAAAACCGACTCACGGCGGTGACGATTACGGCGACTGGTCACCGCTCTGAGTTCGGCTATGACGGCATGGGACGCAGGGTTTGCATCCGGGAACTCGATCCCGACCAGACCCAGAACCTCCAGGTCACCTCGGACAAGAAGTACCTTTGGGACGGAGCTGAGATCGCGGAGGAGCGTAGCACCGATGGTGGAACTGTCCTCAAGAGGTTCTTTGCGAATGGTTTCGTGGATTCCGACGGCATAGCGCTTTTCTATACCAAGGATCACCTGCAGAGCGTCCGGGAACTTACCGATGGGACCCAGGCCGTGCGTGCTCGGTACGACTACGACCCGTATGGGCGGATGACCAAGCTGCAAGGAGACCGGGATTCAAGCTTCGGGTTTGGCCACTACATGATCCACTCTTATCCCGGCCTATTGTTAACAAGATTTAGGGCTTACGATCCGAACCTGGGAAGATGGCTGAGTCGAGACCCAATTGACAACACAACGAACGGATTGGTACCGGCTGGTTTTGGGGGACTCTCTCAATTCTTTGATAACCCATTGGCAGATTTCCCTGAGGTTTACCTTGGGCCAAATCTTTACAGCTATGTGAATAACTCTCCCACTGTCTATGACGATTATTTCGGCCTATGCCCGAGTCCTTGTCATACCCCCCCTGGATATCAGGCTGGGCCGCAAGACGACGTGTGCACAATTGGCGTCTCACCGCGCTGGGTGCCTTATCGATTCACAAAATGTTGCGCTGAACATGACCATTGCTACGAGCAAAATGGGTGCAATGCGAAGTCATGGCTGCCAGGGTGCGGGACACCGGCCTGCAAGAGTTGCAACAACACGGTGATAAGGTGTTTGCTGATTTGGGGCTATGCCGGGCCATTGTTCTAATAAGAAGCGTTAACGGGCCTTGCTTTGTGGGTGGTAAATGCTGATGCAAAGAGTGGGTGCGATTATAATATTGTCGTCGTCATTAGGCTGCTACGTTGATTCCTATGGCGTAGTGGGTGCGAAATTCAAGTTGAGTGATGATTCGCCGCTTCCTAGATGGTTGAGCGTCGGAAGTGGCAGCAATAGGAAAAGGCCAGAGATTGAAGTGATTAGATATGAAGATATGGATTCAGAAGGGAGATGGAAGATCCGCATTCTGGTGCATTCGACTTCAGAAATAAAGGAGCAGAGCTATATGGGTGTGGGATGGTGGCATCCCCAGTCAAGGGATAGGCGGGCGTTGGCGGGTGTTTATCCTGCTTGGTTTATTATTAGAATTAATGGAGTTGATGAGGTCTATGAGCTTCGAGGAAACAACCGCATATGGATTGTTCCCAAGAGCTTGAATTAGCAGGTCGGCAGGAATCACCGTGCGTAGCGCCGTGATGCGAGAGGGGCCGTGGTGGGCCACCAGGACACAGGCCCAGGAGGGAAACAAGGGCGACGGAGCCCGTCGGTTTCCCGTTGGGCCGGGAATGGTTGACGTTTCGACGGGGTTTGCCGCCCACAGACCACCCCTGGAGGGGATGGGCGTAAGGTGCACCCGTAGAGAATTGCGGCTGCCGCCTTCGGCGGCGTCAGTGCTGAGGGCCCAACGCGGGTCCCTCCAGGTCGTTCCGGTAGCGTTCTCCGTGTCGGTCGGCGGCCGCCGCATTTGCCGATAATGCGACATTATCGCAAATGCCCCCTTCAGTGCCTTCGGGGGTCCCGTCGGCCGCCTAGACATAATCGAAGATTATGTCTCCCGCCACGGAGCATTTCGGCTCCGAGCAGGCCTATTTTAACATGGGTCGGCGTTGGGCTAATAGCGGGAGCGTTTTTCGCGGACTCGATTGCGCCGGCCGGCTCGCCCTGCACGGCCCGCGCCTGCGCTGCGCTCCAGCACGGCTGCGGCGCCACCAGGGCGCCTTGGGCTGCGCCGCCTTGCTGGAGGGCGCCCGTGGGAGGTCGCGTCAGCTTTCCAGGCCAGGGACCGCAGAGGTGCAGCAGGGCCATGCCGGAAGGGGCCTCCCTGTTGAACGGTGCGGGAGAGGGATCCAGGCCGAACCCCGCAGCAGAAGGCGGCCGTCGCAGGCGCCAGCGAGGTCCGAATGGCCCCGGTTTCGAAAGCAGTGCTGACCAAGCCCCTGGGGGCAGGTGGAATGAGAAAGGGCCGCTTCCGCGGCCCTTTCCCGGGGGTGAGGCGGGCTACTTCGGTTTGCTCCCGCCGTTCCCGCTGTTCCCGCTGTTCTGGAAGGTCGGGGCGGACCCGGTCGTTTTCGGAGGACGCGCGGCCGACTCCTTGGGCGGGTTCTGGCCGTGAAGGGTACGGGAGCCAGAGATGCCATCCTGGCCAAGGCCGGTGTGGGCCAGGGTGAACGCATGATTGGTACGTCATGAACGAATGGAGTTGGCATTCGCCTGGGCGACGACACTGTGTGGAGTGCGTCAGCGACAACTACACCAGTGCATGGAGTAGCGCTGAACCGGGCGTATTCATGACACGTTTGAGCTGCGACCAAGTGGGCGCAGGAAGGCGTTGC
>JBELAL010000083.1:0-12644 GCA_049508835.1 Holophaga sp.
TTTTCCAAGGGACTGTGGCAATCGCGTCAGCGATTTCCATGGTCCCGGCGGCTCTCCGCAGCCGGTGGGTCGGCGCCTGAAATCAGGCCGCGATCTGTCTCATTGGCGTTGACACGTTCCGTTCCCTGGCCTTTCCCGCCTGGAGCGAGCCGGCCAGGTCACCCTCGGCCAAGCGCCGGGTGAACCCGCTGATCGCCTTGCCGATGTCCGATCCGGCTTGGGCGATGGCGCGATCCGTCGCTTCGATGTGCTGGCCGCCCCGTTCCATCCCATGCTCCAGGATGGGTTCCAGGTCCGTCAAGCTTCTCACCTGGGCGGCGAGCTCCATGGGCCCGATCCCGCCCTCCCTGCTGCCGGCGAGTTCCCGCAGGGCATGGTGTACGGCCATGAGCAGACATGGGGCATCGCGGGTCAGGGGCCAGAAGAGGATATAGTCGTCGAAGATTTCGTCCCGGCAAAGCTCGTAGGCGCGGGTGACCTCGGCCTCGTTGCATAGGGCGATGGTGCGATGGGGCCTCAGGTGGATTTCCTGGCTCTGGCGATAGAGTCCAAGGTTGTGCCGCTCGGATTTCTCGAGGGTCTCGAATGCCAGCACCAGCACGTCAGGCTGGAGCCGATCGAACGTCGGAGCGATCTGATCGGGATGGTCGGCAATAACCACGACGCTGAATTCATTGTTCAAAAGCGTCTTCACCAGGGCTGCCTCAGCCGGCCTTTCAGAAGCAATGAGGATGGAACCGAATGGCCTGGATGCCTTGGTCATGGCGTTCTCCTCGTTCATGGCCTGATGGGGTGGCAAAAGGTGATGTCCCGGGACGCAAGGTCGGAGGCAAGCCATCAAAGAGACCAACCAACCGTCCAAGCCAGGGTATAATCGCCGTCACCTAGTCATTCATTCCAAAGAGATTAATCCGTAGTTCATCAGTACAATCGCGTCCACGACGATACCACCCTGAACGAGCGTCTTGCGATTAGATCAGATGGATGAAATGTATATTAATCTTGTTGTCTTCCGGCTCGCGGGAGAGCGTTGTGCCCTGCCTCTGAGCGCAGTCGAGCGCATTGTCCGGGCGGTGGAGGTGACCCCATTGCCAGGCGCGCCTTCTGCTGTCCTCGGGGTGATCGA
This sequence comes from Holophaga sp., assembly GCA_049508835.1. Lineage (GTDB taxonomy): Bacteria > Acidobacteriota > Holophagae > Holophagales > Holophagaceae > Mesoterricola. Next base: position 1,127 of record JBELAL010000083.1, read on the forward strand.
TGTGGCAGGCACCCTGATTCCGGTATTCAGCCTGCGCCGGAAGTTCCAGTTGGAAGATCGGGACGTCGGTACCGATGATCAATTCGTAATTGCGCAAACCGCCCAGCGCCGAGTGGCTATTGTGGTCGATGCAGCTCTGGAGGTGCTCGCGCAAGCCGCGGCAAGGATCTCTGACCCCCCCGCCCTCCTGCCGAACCTGGTGCACGTTCGCGGCGTCGCCCGGTTGGACGATGGCCTCGTGGTGATCCACAACCTTGAAGCATTCCTTACCGAGGAGGAATCCCGCCAGTTGGATGAAGCCTTGGACCGGGCTGGCGGATGAGGATGCGGAACCTTGTCCTCAAGACCCAGTGGGCCCAGGTAAGTCATCTGATCGGACAGCGCCTTGGATTGGATTTCTCCAGCGGCAGAAAGGACGACCTGCAGCGTGGCTGCATGGATGCGGCACGGGAGTGCGGCTTTGCGGACCTGGCCGAATGGGCCGACTGGATGCTGTCCGGCCCGCTTGACCCGTCCCGGCTGCAGACGCTCGCCAGCCATCTGACGGTGGGCGAGACCTACTTTTTCCGGGAAATGCAGACCTGGGATGCACTCGCCGGGCACATCCTGCCTGGATTGATCCAGGCCCGACGGTCCCGCGGCCGGCGGCTTCGAATCTGGAGCGCCGGTTGCTGCACCGGCGAAGAGCCCTATTCCCTTGCGATCCTCCTGCAGCGGATCCTGCCGGATTGGAGAGCCTGGGACGTGACGATCACCGCGACCGACGTCAACCCGAGGTTCCTGGACAAAGCCCGGGAAGGGATCTTCAGTGAATGGTCGTTCCGCAATGAACCGGCCGGAATCAAGGAGCGCTATTTCACGCGCACGGGTGCGGGGAATTGGGCGATCAACCCTGAAATCAAGCAAATGGTCTCCATCGACTACCTGAATCTGGTGGAGGAGCCGTTCCCCCCGAAGGTGATCGGCACGGAAGCGCTGGATCTCATCCTCTGCCGGAATGTCTTGATGTACTTCCAAGCTTCCCAGATCCCCAAGGTGGTCCGGAACTTCCATCGAGCCCTGGACGCGGACGGCTGGCTGGTCGTGAGCCCGAGTGAAGCGTCAAAGCGGCTTTACCCCCAGTTCACCAGTGTCAATTTCCCCGGGGCCATCCTCTTCCGGAAAGGCGGAGCGGAGCCACCAGCCGCATCCCCGCATCCTGCGCCGGCTTCGGCCGTGGCGCCCGAGGAACCCTTCGAGGCAACCCTGACGGGGGTTTGGACTGACGAGCAGGGGCTGGCCCGGGAATCCGGCCAACGTTCGGTGCCCGGCCCGCTGGCGGCCGTGACAGCCCCCGGCGCCTCGGAACCGGAGCGATTTTCCGAGCAGGCCCGCACCTTGGCCGACCATGGGGCCCTGGGGGAAGCCTTGACTTGCTGCGATCGTTGGATCGCCTCCAGCAAGCTGGACCCCGTGGCCCATTACCTGCGGGGGATGATTCTTGCGGAGCAAGGCGTTCCCCTGGAAGCCCGATCCTGCCTCCAGCGTTCCATCTACCTTCACCCCGATTTCGTGATGGCCCACCTTGCCCTGGGCAACCTCGCCCGAAGCCTCGGCGACGCCCATGACGCGGCCAGGCATTTCGCCAACACCCAGCATCTGCTGGAAGGCCGGCCCATGGACGAGCCGGTTCCGGAATCGGCCGGGCTTACGGTAGGCCGGCTGGTCCAGTTCATCGCCTCGCTGGCTTCGAGGCAGCACACGCCTTGAACCATGGAGGCATGGTCATTTCCTAGACACGCAGAGGAGGTCCGAACCATGAAGTGGAACGTCGGCGCCAAGATTGGAACCGGATTTGGATTGGCATTGGTCATCCTTGTGGCCATCGGCATTGCCTCTTTCCAGAATATCGGCAGCCTCACCGAGACCTCGTTGTGGGCGACCCACACCCATCAGGTCCTGGAGAACCTGGAGGCGGTCCTTTCCGGCTTGAAGGACGCGGAAACGGGGCAACGGGGCTTCCTGCTCACCGGGGAAGATCCCTACCTGGAACCCTACCGGTCCGCACAGACGTCGGTGCATCAGGCCTACGCGAACCTCAGGGAACTGACCGGGGACAACCCCGACCAGCAGCGGAGGCTCGATCGCCTTCAGCCGTTGATCGACGGCCAGGCCGGCATGTTCCCTTCCCTCGAGGAAAGCATCAACGTTCGCAGGAACGGGGCCAACGGTTTCGAGGCCGCCATGCGGATGGTGCGGACGCGCCAGGGGAAAGCCGTCATGGACGAAATCAGGAGGGTCGTCGGTGAAATGACCAGCACCGAGCAGACGCTGCTCAAACTCCGCACGGACCGGGCGCATGCCAGCGCCGCGAACGCCAAGGTGTTCATCGTGGCCGGCACGATCGTGGCGGCAGGGATCATGGCCTTGGCAGGGCTGCTGATCGCCCGCAACATCGCCGGGCCGCTCAAGGAGATATCAGAGACGGCCGAGAAGATCGCCGCCGGCGACCTGGACGTCAGCATCGCCACCAGCCATCGCAGCGACGAGATCGGGGTCCTGGTCCGGAGCTTCGCGAGGATGACGGATGCCCTGAAGACCATGGCGCACCTGGCGACCAGGATCGCCGCCGGCGACTTGCGGGAAAAGGTCCAACCCCAGTCCGACAAGGATGTCCTCGGCCAGGCGTTCGCCAACATGATGGAGAATCTCAGGAAAGTGACGACCGAGTTGGCCCAGGGCATCAACGTCCTGAGCTCCTCGACCAGCGAGATCGTCGCCACCACCACCCAACTCGCCGCCAATGCCAGCGAATCCGCGGTGGCGGTGAACGAGACGACCACCACCGTGGAGGAAGTCCGGCAAACAGCGCAGCTTTCCAGTGAAAAAGCGAAGCTGGTGGCCGACGGCGCCCAGCAGGCGGCCCTGAACTCGCAGAACGGGCGCAAGTCCACGGAGGACGTCAGGAACGCCATGGAACACATCCATCAGCAGATGGACGCGATCGCCGCAAGCATGATGAGGCTTTCGGAGCATAGCCAGAACATCGGCCAGATCCTCGCTACCGTGGAAGACCTTGCGGTCCAGTCCAATCTTTTGGCGGTCAACGCCTCCATCGAAGCCGCCAAAGCGGGGGAAGCCGGCAAGGGCTTCGGGGTCGTGGCCCAGGAAGTCAAGAGCCTGGCCGAACAGTCACGGCAGGCGACCAATCAAGTCCGCACCCTTCTGGGGGATATCCAGAAGGCTTCGACTGCGGCGGTGATGGCGACCGAGCAGGGTGCCAGGGCGGTCGAGTCCGGGAGCCGGCAGACCGAAGTGGCCACCGGCGCCATCGGCGGGCTGACGACCAGCATGAAGGAGGCGGCCCAGGCAGCGATCCAGATCGCGGCCTCGAGCCAGCAGCAATTGGTGGGAGTGGACCAGGTGGCCGGCGCGATGGACAGCATCAAGAGCGCGAGTGCCCAGAACGCGGCGAGCGCCAGGCAACTGGAATCCGCCGCCCGCAACCTGGATGACCTTGGCCGGAAGCTCAAGGAACTGATGGAACGCTTCAACGCGTAGGGGATAGCCTTGCCGGAAATGAACCATGAAAGATGAATCAGATCGCCCCTCCTCCCGCGACCTGCCGGCCAACGCCAGGCAGATTCTCCACGCCCGCGCGCAGGTGCTGTCCCGCCCGCCGGCACCGGTTCCCGCCCCGGGCACCCGGCTCGAACTGTTGGAGTTCCGCCTCGCTGCGGAGCGCTATGCGGTCGAGGTCCGGTTCGTGCAAGAGGTGCACAACCTGAAAGAGCTGACTCCGCTGCCCTGCACACCGGCGTTTCTTCCGGGCATCGTCAACCTGCGCGGCCGACTCCTGCCGGTGCTCGACCTCTTGAGGTTCTTCGGTCTGGCCGATGAAGGGCTGGCCGACCTGCACTGCATCCTGTTCGTCCACGGCCATGATCTCGACCTCGGCCTCCTGGCGGATACCGTCCTGGGGATACGCCTGCTTCCGGGCGACCTGTTGCAGCCGGCGCTGACCCTCCATGCCGGCCTTCGAGCCGAGTACCTGCAGGGCGTGACTTCCGACGGCTTGGTGGTGCTGGACCTGGATCGCATCCTGGGCGACCCGCGGATGATCGTGGACGAAGCCGTAGAAACCTGAGCAAAGACTTCCTGGGGCGCCGGCCATGGCGGCAATCGATGACGAATTCCTGAAACAACTGCTGGCGACCTTCAGGGTCGAGGCCCAGGACCACCTGCAGACCCTGGTCACAGGCCTGCTGGAACTGGAAAAGGATCCCCCCGAGGCGGTCCGGGCCAAGGTCGTCGAGACCGTGTTCCGTGCCGCGCACAGCCTTAAAGGATCAGCCAGGGCCGTGGATCTCGCCTCGGTCGAATCCAGGTGCCAATCCCTGGAAGATACCTTCGCGGCGTGGAAACGCCAGGACAAGAACCCGCCCCCGGCGGATTTCGATGCGCTCCACCGGTCACTCGAGGCCATCCGCTCCGACCTCGACCTGGCTGCCGGATCCCGTCCCATGCCGGGACCGGTGGATCCGCCGCCGCAGGAGCGGCCGCCGGCGAGGGCTCCACAGCCTCCACCAGCGACGGAAAGCTTCGCTCCCGCGGAAACCGTGCGCATCGCGGTGGCCAAACTGGACTCTCGCCTGCTGGAGTCCGAGGAACTTCTCGCCGCGAAATTCAGCGCCGCCCAGAGGGTCGCCGACCTGCGCGAACTGGCCAACCTGGTTGCAGAAGGGCGGACCAGGTGGACGGAGGTCGATCTGGAGATCCGCAGCCTGTGCGCCTCTCGGGGCAAAGCACCCGCCCAGGAAGCGTCCCGGCCCGTACCAGGGCTGACTCGATTGCTCGACTACTGCGCCTGGAGTCTGGACCGCTCCCGGCTTCTGGCCGCCAGGATGGCGGACGCCATCCAACTCGCGGAGCGGGATCGCCAGACTACCGGCAAGCTGGTGGACGATCTGCTCGAGGCATCCAAGAAATTGATCATGCTGCCGTTCGGCACGATATCGACCTCCTTCCCCAAGCTGGTGCGCGATCTCTGCCGTAGCCAAGGCAAGGAAGCCAGCTTCTCGATCCAGGGCGTGGGCATCGAGATCGACAAACGCACCCTGGAGGAGATCAAGGATGCGCTGGTCCATCTGCTGCGCAATGCCGTGGACCACGGCATCGAAGACCCCGCCGCGCGCGCGCGGGCAGGAAAGGCCCGGCGGGGGACCATCAGGCTGGAGGTGACCCAAGGGGAGGGCAACAAGGTCCAGGTGGCGGTGGCCGACGACGGGGCCGGCATCGATTCCGGCCAAGTCAAGGCGGCGGCCATCCGCCGGAAGCTGGTCTCGGCGGAGGAGGCCGCCCGGTTCGACGAGGCGGAGGCACTCGAGTTGATCTTCCTGTCCGAAATGTCCACCAGCGCGGTCATCACCAAGGTGTCCGGACGTGGGCTTGGGCTGGCGATCGTGCGGGAGAGAGCCCGGAAACTGGACGGAGAAGTCACGGTGGAGAGCCTTCAGGGCCAAGGGACCACGTTCCGGATCGTCCTGCCGGCAGTGCGGTCGACAGTCCGGGGCATCCTGTTCACGGCGGCGGGGGGCACGTGGATGGTCCCCACTCCCCAGGTCGACCGCGTGCTGCGCGTCCATCCAGGCGACCTGCTGGTCATCCAAGGGCAGGCGACTCTGGCGGTGGCCGGGTTCCGGGTTCCCCTCGTGCATCTGGCGGACGCCCTGGGACTTCCGGCCGCCAAGCGGAATGTCATGCCATCAACCGGCCAGCAGGTCCTGGTGCTCGGGACGGGCGATCGGCGCTTCGCCTTCATCGTGGACAGCATCCTGAATGAGCAGGAGATGCTGGTGAAGGCCCTGCCCAAACCCCTCGTCCGGGTCCCCAATGTCGCCGCCGCCACCGTTCTGGGGACCGGGCAGATCGTTCCAGTCCTCAACGTTTCCGACCTGTTGAAGTCCGCCGGCAGATCCAAGCCCCCTGACCCGAACGGGGTCGCCGAGGAGAGTCCGGCCCCCGGGGCGCCCCGGTCGATCCTCGTGGTGGAGGATTCAATCACCTCGCGGATGTTGCTGAAAGGGATCCTGGAAGCGGCAGGTTACCGGATCAAGACCGCGGCCGATGGAATCGAGGCCTTCACCCTCCTGCGCACGGAGCCGTTCGACCTGGTCGTTTCCGACGTGGAAATGCCGCGGATGGACGGATTCGGCCTGACGGCCAAGATCCGGTCCGACCCGGGGCTGGCCCAGCTTCCGGTCGTGCTGGTGACGGCCCTGGAGACGCGGGAAGACCGGGAACGCGGCGTCGATGCCGGAGCCGACGCCTACCTCGTCAAGAGCAGCTTTGACCAGAGCGCGCTGCTCGAAACGGTCCGGAGACTGGTTTAAGGGAGGGAACCTCGATGACCGCTGGCAAGATCGACGTCCTGGTGGCCGAAGATTCCACGGTGGTCCGCATGATGCTCCTGCATCTGCTCGAGTCCGACCCGCAGTTCCGCGTCATCGGCGCCGTCGGCGACGGCCAGGCCGCACTGGATTTAGTCCGTTCGAACAAACCTGATGTGGTCCTAATGGATATCCACATGCCATGCCTGAACGGCTTCGAAGCCACCCGCCGCATCATGGAAACCGACCCGGTACCCATCGTCATCTGCAGCGCCACCGCCAATCCCAAGGACGTGGTCGTCGCCTTCCAGGCGATGGAAGCCGGGGCCGTCGCCTGCATCGAGAAACCGCTCGCCTGGGGCAAACGGGATTTCGACGCGCTGGCAGCGAACCTCCTCGAAACGTTGAAGCTGATGTCGGAAGTCAAGGTGGTCCGCCGCTCGGTCCGGACCCGCCCGGATTCCCTGTCGGCGTCCCCTCCGGTCAACCGGCCCAAGGCGCCTGCCGAACCTAGCACCGTTGGAATTCTTCGGAACCCGGCGCCGGTGCCGGGCACAAGCAACCCTAGCGGAGCAAGCTCCGCAACGGTTGCCAGAATGATCGGCATTGGCGCCTCCACCGGGGGACCACAGGCCCTCCAGGCCATCCTGGCGGGGCTGCCGAAGGATTTTCCGGTCCCCCTGCTCATCGTGCAGCACATTGCCGCAGGTTTCCTGCCGGGTCTGGCGGAGTGGCTGAACCAGACCGCCGGGACGCAAGTCCACATCGCGACCCAAGGGACCCTGCCGCGCCCCGGTCATGCCTACCTGGCGCCGGATGGTCTCCAGATGGGAATTGATGCCGCCGGCAAAATAACCCTGACCCGGGAACCCGACGCAAGCCGCCTCCAGCCTGCAGTTTCCCATTTGTTTCGCGCGCTGGCCGACCGGTTCGGCACGGGCGCCCTGGGCGTGCTGCTCAGCGGCATGGGACAGGACGGAGCCAAAGAGTTGAAGACGATGAAGGATTTGGGGGCGATCACCATCGCCCAGGACCAGGAGAGTTCGGTCGTGCATGGCATGCCCGGGGCGGCCATCGAACTGGGCGGTGCCACCCATGTCCTGCCCGTGGAAAAGATCGCATCTGCGTTGATCAACTTGACCGCTCGCCCGGCAGAAAAAGGGAGCTGAGACTATGGACAACCGGCAGGGTTCGCCCCATCCGCTCGCGAGGATCCTGATCGTGGAAGACAGCCCTACCCAGGCTCAACAACTGGTCCACATCCTGAAACGGAAGGGCTACCAGGTCGAGAGCGCGGGCAACGGCCGCCTGGCTCTGGAAAAGCTCACGTCGTTCCGGCCCGAATTGATCATCAGCGATATCGTGATGCCCGAAATGGATGGCTACGACCTGTGCCGGGCCGTCAAGGCGAGCGGGATGGGCAGAGGGATTCCAGTGATCCTGGTCACCACGCTGGCCGAATCCCAGGATGTGGTCCGCGGCCTGGAGTGCGGTGCCGACCATTTCATCCGCAAGCCTTACGAGGAGGGGCATCTCCTGGCGAGAGTGGATTATCTGCTGAAGAATACCGAACTGCGCAAGAACCAGAAGTTCCAGATGGCCGTGGAAATCGAATTGAACGGCACCAAACATCTCATCACCTCTGAGCGATTACAAATCCTGGACATGCTCATTTCCACGTACGAACAGGCCATCGGTCTCAACGCCAAACTCTCGCAGAGAGAGCAAGAGTTGGCGAACACGAACAGGAAACTCCTGGCTCTGAACCGCATTTCGGAAGGCCTGAACCGCTCCAACAGCGTCCAGGAAGTGGCCGAGGTCGCCGTGGAACTGATGATGGATTTCCCGGGAGTCCAGGCCGGCTGGATCTTCCTTCGGGATGGGGTGACGGCCTTCCGCCTCGTCGCGGCGCGCAACCTGCCCCCCGCCCTGGTGGCCAGCGGCGCGCTGGAAGGTCCCTGCGATTGCTGCCGGCGCCTGCTTGCGGGCCAACTGGGCAACGCCGTTGGCATCCGGAAATGCGAGCGCCTGAACAAGGCGGGGGAAGACAATCGCGGCATATGCCACCACGCCGCCGTGCCCCTGCAATTGGCCGATGGCCGGATAATGGGAGTGATGAATCTGGGCGGCCCTGCAGCAAGCGCCTTCGAAGATGAAGAGATCAAGGTGTTGTTCGGCATCGGCAACCAGGTGGCTGTGGCCTTGGAACGCGCCCAGTTGCTCGAGGATCTGGAGCTGACGGTCCAGGAAAGGACCGCCAAGCTCGAACGGGAAGTGGCGCAGCGCCAGAAGGCGGAGATGGAGCTGCGCAAGCTCAACGAAGACTTGGAGGACCGGGTGGAACAGGCTCGGTACGAGGCTGACCAAGCCAACCATGCGAAATCCGCCTTCCTCGCGACCATGAGTCACGAGATCCGCACCCCCATGAACGGCGTGATCGGGATGATCGACGTGCTGCACCAGACCAGCCTCAAGGGCTATCAGGTCGAAATGGTGGAACTGATCCGGGAGTCCGCGTATTCCCTGCTCTCGATCATCGAAGACATTCTCGACTTCTCCAAGATCGAAGCGGGGAAGCTGGAAATCGAGCAGGTTCCCATGGGCTTGGCCGAGGTGGTGGAGCATTCCTGCACCTTGATGGAACGCCTCGCGGAAAAAAAGAACGTGGAGTTGGCCCTGTTCATCGATCCGAAAATACCCGACGCGGTTGTGGGGGACCCCCTTCGCCTGCGCCAGGTGCTGATCAATCTCACCAACAACGCCATCAAGTTCTCCAGTGCCCAGGAACACCAGGGGAAGGTCTCGGTGCGGGCGGCGCTGGAGACGGAAAGCCAGGACCGGGCAACGGTCCGGTTCACCGTGTCCGACAACGGGATCGGCATGGATGAGACGACCCAGGCGAAGCTTTTCAACGCTTTCTCCCAGGGCGATATCTCCACCACCCGGCGTTTCGGCGGTACCGGGCTTGGCCTTGCCATAACCCACCAATTGGTAGGGCTCATGAATGGAGAGATCAGCGTGGCAAGCACGCCGGGCAGGGGCTCCACGTTCAATGTGCGCCTCTCTTTCCCACGGCTGCAGTCCCCGCCCGGCCCGATTCCGAACGCCGCCGAGGTCGCCGGACTTGCCTGTATGGTGGTCGGCACCGGCTTTGCGGCTACGGACTGGGTGGTCTACCTGGAGTCGGCCGGGTTGCTGGTCGAGCAGGCCAAGGATCTTGGGGAGGCGAGAACGCGAACCCAGAGCCTTTCGCCCGGACCATGGGTATGGATCGTCGAAACCCGAGATGGGTCGCCGGGTCCGGACGAACTGCACAGTATGGCCGGCACTTGGCCCGAACTGGCCCTCGGTTTTGTCGTCGTCGACTACCGGCAGCACCATCGGCGCCGCCGCCCCCGCAGGGTGGCCGCCGACCGGGTGGAAGTGGACGCGAACCTCCTCACTCGCGGAACGCTCCTCCAGGCGGTGGCCATCGCCGCGAGGCGCATGGAGGAAGAGGACGATACCCCGCTTCCGGGAAAGCGCACCGCCGCGCCCATCCAACTCTCCAGGGCGGAAGCCGTGCAGCAGGGCCGGCTCATCCTGATCGCCGAAGACAACGAGACCAACACGAAAGTGGCCTTGCAGCAGCTTGGCATGCTCGGCTACGTCGCGGACGTGGCCAGCAACGGCCGGCAGGCGCTGCAGCGCTGGAAGGGCGGTGAATACGCCCTCCTGCTCACCGACCTGCACATGCCGGAAATGGACGGGTATGAACTGGCCACCGCCATTCGTGCCGCGGAGGCAGGTTCCAGACACATGCCCATCGTGGCCCTGACCGCCAACGCCCTGAAAGGGGAGGCGGACAAATGCCGCGCGTTGGGCATGGATGATTACCTCAGCAAACCGACTCCACTCGCGCAACTGCAAGCCTTGTTGGAGCGCTGGCTTCCTCCTGCCGGCACGGCCGCGGGAGCTTCCGAGGTACAGGCGGTGCCGGCGGTCCCGGACAGCCACCTGGACCTGGACGTGCTCAAGGCGATGGTGGGAGCCGACCCGGCCGTGGTCCAGGATTTTCTTCAGGAATTCCGTGCAAGCGGAACCAGGACCGCGGCGGAATTGCAAGTCGCCTGCGGGGAGGGCCGTGCCGCTCAGGCGGCGGCCCTGGCGCACAAATTGAAATCGTCGGCCCGGGCGGTGGGTGCGCTTGCCCTGGGGGAATGGTGCGCCCGGATTGAACAGGCGGGCACCGACGGGAAGGCCGAAGTCCTTGCGGCGCTTTGGAGCGGTTTTGAAGGGGAAATGATCGCGGTGGACGAATTAATCTGTTCGGCCCAGAAGGGCTGTTAGGCAGGAAAGGAAAAGTACTTTGAATCAACACCCATCGATCAGGATCCTGATACTGGATGACGAATCCTTTATGCTCAAGCTCCTTGCCCACATGCTGGCCAGCCAGGGTTTCTCCCAGGTGACGACCTGTGACCGCGCGAGTATCGCTCTGGAACGGCTTGACCTGACGGATGCCCCACCCGAACTGATCCTGTGCGACCTGAACATGCCCGGCATGGACGGGATCGAATTCATCAGGCAGCTGGTCGGCCGCCGTTATGCCGGCAGCCTCATCCTTGTAAGCGGCGAGGATGATCGCGTCATGCAGGCCGCGGAGCGGCTTGTGCGTGAGCACCGGCTCCACGTGCTGGGCCACCTCCAGAAGCCGGTGACCCCTGAAAGCCTGGGCGCGTTGTTGAGCCAGTGGGCGCCCGCACCGAAGGGTCGGACCCGGACGGAAAAGAAATGCTACACCCCGGACCGGATTCGCTCCGCCATCGCCAGCGGGGAACTGGTCAACCATTACCAGCCCAAGGTCGAGGTCGCGACCAGGAAGGTCCTGGGCGTGGAGTCCTTGGTGCGCTGGCGCCATCCTGAAGACGGCCTGGTCTACCCGAGCCAGTTCATCAGCTTGGCCGAGGGTCATGGCCTGATAGATGAGCTGACCCGCAAGGTGCTGACCATGGCCATCGGTCAGGCGAAAGCGTGGCACGATGCCGGACGGAACGTGTCAACGCCAATGAGACAGATCGCGGCCTGATTTCAGGCGCCGACCCACCGGCTGCGGAGAGCCGCCGGGACCATGGAAATCGCTGACGCGATTGCCACAGTCCCTTGGAAAA
>JBELAL010000084.1:0-11721 GCA_049508835.1 Holophaga sp.
CCGGTACCCAACCCGCGAATATCAGACTGATCAACCGGCGGAATGCCGTCCGTTCTGCTCCCTATGCACTGCCGGACAAAATGGGCCTGCCACCCTTGACAGGCCGATACATATCAGGAACCTGTCCCCGCGGGCCGCCACCAAGTTATGCTGGGCCATGGAATGCTGACCCCCCGGAACCGCCATGACCCAACGCATCGACCGCATCGGCAAGTTCGAGATCATTGAGCGCCTGGGCGAGGGCAGCCTGGGGGAGGTGTTCCTGGCCCGGGACACCATCATCGGCCGCGAGGTGGCCCTCAAGATCATCCGCCGGACCGCCCTGCTCGGTCCGGAACCCGAGGCGCGGTTCCTGCGGGAGAACCAGGCCCTCAGCCGGCTCAGCCATCCCAACCTGGTGACCATCCACGAGTTCGGCGAGAAGGACGGGCTCCTGTACCAGGCCCTCGACTTCGTGCCCGGGCCCGACCTGGGGGCCCTGATGCGGGACCATGCCCTCACCCCCAAGGAGGCCCTGGACCACCTGGCCCAGGTCTGCGACGGCCTGGCCTACGCCCACCAGCATGGGATCCTCCACCGCAACCTGAAGCCCGCCAACGTTCGCATCGGCCGGGTGGCCGGACGTCCTGCCGCCAAGCTGCTGGACTACGGACTGTCCCGGGCCCCGGGGAGCGACACGGTCGCCATCGCCGCCCAGTTGGCCTCCCTGGCCTGCACGGCGCCCGAATGCCTGCACGGCGGCAAGTACGACGGCCGGGCGGACCTGTTCGCCGTGGGGGTGATGCTGTACGAGGCCCTGACCGGCACGCAGCCGTTCGATGCCGACAACCCGGCGGAGGTGATCCGGCGGGTACGCGAGGAGGAGCCCCCCGACCTGGACCCGGCCCGGTTCCCGGACCTCAGCCCGGCCATCCAGGCCGTCCTGCGCCAGGCCCTGGCCAAGGACCCGGCCCGGCGCTTCGCCACCGCCGAAGCCATGGCCGAGGCCTTGAGGGGCGTCCAGAATCCTTCCTGGTCCCCGCACCGGGAGCCCCAGTGGGCCCTCAAGCCGGGCATCCCCCTGCCCATCCCGCCCCGGCCCGAACCGCCGCGCCCCGCCCACCCCCACGCCACGGCCGCCTGGGCCGCCGTCGTGATCCTGCTGGCGGTGCTGGGCGGCGGAGGGGGCGCCTGGTGGTGGGCCCACCAGAGGAGCCGGCGCGTGGCCCCGCCCCCGCTCCCGGCCACCGTGGCCTCGCCGCTCCAGCCCATGGCCCCGGAGACCCCTGCCCAGGCGTCCGCTCCCGGCCAGGCCGACGCCGCTCCGCCCCAACCCGCTCCGGTCCCGCCCCAACCCGCTCCGGTCCCGTCCCAACCCGCTCCGGTCCCGCCCCAACCCGCTCCGGTCCCGACCCACGCCCTGGCCGCGACCCCGACCGCCCCGGTCCAGGCCCGACCGCAGGCCGCGCCAGCCCCAGTCCCTGTCCCGGCCGCTGGGCCCCGGGCGGGCGCCGAGGCGAGGCCCCAGGGGCCCGGCGCCCGCCCGGCCCAAGGGGAGGGCGCGCCAAAGCGCGCCTACGCCACCCTGGACGATGCGGCCGCCGCGGTGGACAAGGATCCCGAGGGTGCCCTGGCGTTCCTGGACCCGGCCGTGGTCTCCGACCCGGGCAACGAACAAGCCCTCGCCCACCGCATCGTCGCCCTCTACAACCTGAAGCGCTACGGCGCCTGCACCAAGGCCATCCGGGAGGCCAGGAAGTCCGGCCACCCGCTCTGGCCCATGGCCATGAAGCAGCCGGCCCTGCGCCGGATGCTGGAGCGGGACGCCAAGGACCCGCACCTGCCCAGGAAGAAGCCCGCCGCCCCCGAAGGGACGCCGGAGCCTGCCAACCCTTGATCAGGTCCGGTTCTTAGCCTCCTCCTTGAGGGCTTCCCCGGCCTCCCCGGCCTTGCCCCGGACCCGGTCCCAGGCGCCTTCGGCGTCCTCCGCCAGGCCCTCCGCCTTCCTCCGGGCCCTCCGGCCCAGGTCCCGGATGTCCTCCCGGAGTTCCGGACCGGTCTTGGGGGTGTTGAGGGCGACCAGCAGGCCGCCGATGGCGGCGCCGGCCACGAACAGCATCAAGGACGTCCCGATGGAACCGCCGTCATATTCGCGCATGGGTTTCCCTCCCCGAACGGCCAATGGCAGCCTCCCGGCACCGGGGATCCCCGCCGCGCGGCATCATCCCCGGAATCCGCTGTTCCGCCGGCCTCACCTCCAGGGTGCGGGGAGCGCGGGAATGGTTCGGGGTCCGGTTCCGGTTCAGGACACAGTGGCCCAGTCCTCTTCGCAGCGACGGAGGAACCGGGCCACCGCCTCCCGGTCGGCCCCGCCCTGGCGCCCCTGCCAGGGGCTGTGGCGCTGCCAGAGGCCCAGCATGTCCTCGGGGCAGCCCACCCGCTCGTAGATGGATTCCACCGCCACCGCCAGCGCCTCGGGGCTCAGCGGAGCGGCCAGGGCGTCCTGGAGCAGGGCCGCCCGCCAACGGTCCTGGGCCCGGGCCCAGCGCATCCCGCCGGGCCGGGGAACCTTGCCGGCGCCCTCGGCGCAGGCCGCCCACAAGGCCTCCTCGAACCGGGCCAGCCCCTCGCCGGCCAGCGCCGCCAGCTCCCGGCAGCGGGGTCCGGGGCACTCCCGCTCCCGCGCCCAGGCCTGGATCTCGTCCGGGTCCAGCAGGCCGAAATCGTGCCCCACCACCACCTCGTCCCAGCCGATGGGGACATCCGCCGGTGATTGCCGGGCCAGCAGGCCGAGCCAGGTTCCGCAGGTCATGGGATCCTCCGCGCAGGAACAGGATGGGGCAGTTCAGGTGAAAAGGTGAAGGGCGATGTGGGCGGCGGCCTTGGCCGAGGTCTGCTGGCCTTCCAGGGCGGGAGCCAGCTCCATGATGTCGGCTCCGGCCCAGGGGGCGCTCCAGCGGTGCACGTTGCGCAGCAGGCAGCAGACCTCCAGCACGGTCAGTCCGCCGGGCACCGGCTCGGCCACGGCCGGGCAGAAGGCCGGGTCCAGCACGTCCAGGTCCACGCTCACGTAGGCGGGCTTCTGGCCCACCCGGGCGATATCCCCCTGGAGCTGGGAATGCAGCCGCTGATCCTGCAGGTCCCACGGGGTCCACATGCGCACTCCGGCGTCCAGGAGGAAGACCACCTCCTCGCTGTCGAACCGCGGCGCCCGCAGCCCGAGCTGGACCGTGCGCCGGGGGTCCACCAGGCCTTCCTCGATGGCCTGCCGCAGCCAGGTCCCGTGATGGTACCTGGCGCCCCAGACTTCCCCGTGGGCGGCGTCGGAGTGGGCGTCCAGGTGCAGCAGCCCCAGGGGCCCGAGCTTGCGGGCGTGGGCCCGCAGCGCCCCCAGGGTCATCAGGTGGTCCCCGCCCAGCATCAGGGTCCGGGCCCCCTGCCGGATCCAGGCGTCCGCTGTCTGATCCACGGCGCCCAGAGCCTCTTCCATGCTGAACGGCAGGGTGGGGATGTTGCCCCCGTCCACCCAGTCCAGGGCCGCGACCCCCCGTCCCCCTTCGTCCTGGCCCTGGAACCGGGTGGGCATGGGCAGCCGGCCCATCCCCATGGTGGCGTTGCGGATCGCCCAGGGGCCGAACCGGGCGCCGGGGCGGTTGATCACGCCGCCGTCGTAGGGCGCGCCCAGGACCACGCCGGGCACCGGCGCGGGTCCGGTCCGCAGGGGCAGGCCCAGGAACGTGTTCAGTCCGGTGCGCAGCGATTCCAGGAGAGCTTCGGGGTTCAAGGGGCCTCCGGCGGGATCAGGAAACCAGCTTCAGGCGGGTGTAGCGGGCGCGGATGCGCTCCATGTCGCCGCGGTCGATCACCGACCAGAGGCGCAGGTCGCCCGGGCCGTAGAAGTCCTCCACCTGGGCCACCACCCGCGCGCCCAGGGCCTCGTGCACGCTGCGCGCGTCCCGGTTGTCCGGCTCCACCAGGAACCGGCACTCGTCCATGTCCTCGAGGATGAGCTTCTTCACCATGGCCCGGATCAGCAGGTAGTTGACCCGGGTCTTGTGGTACTCGGGATGGACCGCGAGGGTGGCGCAGTAGTTGACCTTGCCCCTGGGGAAGTTCAGGACGTAGCCCACGGGCCGCTCCCCGTCCATGGCGATGAAGCACCAGTCCGAGTAGAAGTCCGTGCACAGCCGCAGGTAGTGGGGGCAGAGCATCCCGGCCGCGTCCCCGCTCCAGATCTCCTGCTCCAGCCGCCGCAGGTGGCGGAAGTCGTCGGTGCCGACGGGCCGCACCTCGTAGCGGGGCTGCTCAGCAGTCTGCATCTCGATGGGAGCCATGCAACACCTCCATGGCTCCACGATCCCCGGGGACGGTTACGACCCCGTGGCGACGCGAGTTCCCGACGGTCCATTTCTGGAACAAACCGGTGACACGGTCCTCGGATTCAAGGTTCGGGCTGCCCGGAGTACAGTGCGGCGTAGCTGCGGGGCTCGATCTGGGCGGCGTCCAGGCCCAACTGCGCCATGGCCGCGTCGATGGCGTCCCGGGGGCCTTCCAGTTCCAGGAAGGCGCCGAAGGGGGTCTCGTCCAGGCAGGCTTCCAGGTCGCCCCGGGCCCGGATGGAGCGGGTCTTCACCATCTCCAGCACCGGCACGAAGCCCAGGGCCTGGAGGATCGCCTCCAGGGCGGCGAGGTCGGCCACATCGGTCTCCACCTCGGGCCGGATCTTGAACCGGGGATCGGCCACCTTGGGCCCCTTCCAGGTCAGGACGGTCCGCCCGGCGTACTGGCGGACCCGCAGGGCGCAGCCCCGGGCCAGCAGCTCACCGGCCCGGTCCCATAGCCGGCTGGTCTCCACCGCGGGGGCCTGGACCACGGCGAAGCCCGCCTGGTCCAGGAGCGGCTCCATGCCCGAGGTGGACGGGATGCGCAGCTTCACCTCGATTTCCATCGGTCCGGCAGGTTTCATCGCTACCCCTCCCCGAATGATTGCATCATGTCCAGGGAGGTTCGAGCCAGCAGTGATCCCTAAACGGTACCTGTTCGCCAGCATGTTCATCGCAGCGATGCTCGTGCTCCTGGCACTGGTGCAGGGGCCCCGGTCTACCCGGGAGGGAGGGATGGTGGCGGACGACGCCTCGGTGGAGCTGTCGCTGGAGAGTTTCGAGACCCTGGCCGAGTACCGCCTCCAGGACGGCTGGGCCCCCCGGTTCCAGGGGGCCCTGGACCCGGACCAGGACCAGCCCTGGCCCACCGGCGGCGGGTTCGGAACCCCCTGGGAGCCGGCCTCGGCCTACCTGGGCGACCAGGGCCTGGCCCTGAACGGTCCCCTGGGCCACAGCGAGGTGGTCCTCTGGCGGACCCTGGACTGGCGCCACTACCGCTTCGACGGCCCGATCGCCTCGGCCCGGCTGGACCCGGCCAAGGGCAACCGGCTGCTGGTGACCATCATGCTCTCGCCCCGGCGGTTCGAGACCCGGCTGATGGAGATCCCCGAAGGCCGGGTGCTCTGGGCCGCCGACAGCGGGCCCTGGAGCCGGTTCAGCTGGGACGGCCAGGCCGTGCTCCTGGGCCTGCGCCCCCCGGGGCCGGAGATCGGCCTGCTGCTCACCACCCTGCCGGTGGACGGGGACGTTCCTCCGCCCACCCTGGCGCCCTGGGACGAGAAGGGCCTGCCGCCCCCGCCCCGGAACTGGGCCACCCGCCAGGATCACCTCTGGGACGACGGCAAGGACCTCCCCGGGGCGCGCCTGATGGTGCCCTGGCAGGCGGGAGCGAGGCTCTGGTTCCCGCGCCGGGACCGGCTCTGGGTGGCCACCGGGAACTTCTGGACCCTCTGGGGCCTGTCCGGGAACGTCTGGCGGCGGATGGCGACCGGCGCCGGGGTCCTGACCGCCCAGCCGCCGCTGCGGATGGCCCTGACCGGCGGCGACCGCAAGGACCCGGCGGCCCGCCGGACCGGGCCCCTGGACCAGGCCCGGTGGGAGACCGTGCCGCCCGGCACCCCGCCCTGGCCGCCGTACGACCCGGCCTGGGCCTGGTGGTCCGGGGACCTGGCGGCCACCGCCTGGGACCAGCGGTGGGGCAAGCCCACCAGCCTGTCCAAGGAGCGCCAGCGCGAGGCCCTGGTGCGCGCCAACCGCCCGGAATGGATCACCGCCACCAAGCTCCGCGCCTCGGTGCGCGGCTGGCTGCCGGACGGCCCGGAGGTGGCCCTGCGGGAAGCCTCGGGCGTGGCCTGGGTCTGGGTCGGCGACCGGGCCCTCCTGGAACGGCTCCAGCCGGCCGGAAGGCTGGCCTCCGTGCGAAAGTCATTGAAACTCCCATAGCCGTTCCCCCACCGGCGCCACGGTTTCTGGTACCGTTAGCGCAGACAATTCATCAGACGACCGCCTTCCGAGGTAAACCATGCCCCGTCTCCTCCTGGTGGACGACAATCCCAGCATCCACAAAATCGCCGAGACGCTCCTGGCCTCCAGCGATGTCCAGCTGGTTTCGTGCGGCTCGGGCGCCCAGGCCATGGCCCTGGTGGACCAGGGCGACCACTTCGACGTGGCGCTCCTGGACACGTCCATGATGGGCATGGACGGCTGGACCCTCCTCCAGCGCCTGCGGGAGACCGAGGCGACCTCCAGGATGCCGGTGGCCATGATGGCGGGCGTGCTGGACGTGGTGGACCCCGAAAAGGTCCGCCGGGCGCCCATCCAGGGGTTCCTGAAGAAGCCCATCGAACTGCGCGACCTGGCGGACCGGGTCAAGCGGCTGATGGAGACCCCGGTGGCCCCCCCGGCCCCGGAGCCTGTGCCCGCGGCCGGACCCGCCGCGCCTCCGCCCCCGGTGGAGAGTGCGCCGGCCCCCGCCCCGCCCCCCTTCCTCACCCGGCCGTCCATGCGCATCCCGGAGGAGTTCCGGGCCCCGGTGCCGGAAGACGACCTGCTGCTGCTGGGCCCCGAAGACGTCCTCCAGGAGGCCCTGGATGCCGGGGAGCCCGCGCCCGTGGAAGGCCGCGCCCCGGAACCGCCCCTTGCCCTGGAAGCCTTTGACGTGCAGGAGATCCCCATCACCCTGGCCGCCCCCGCGGAACCGGCCCAGCCCGCCGCCGCAGCGGAAGAACCCCTGGACCTGGAAGAGCTGGACCTGGAGAGCCTGCGCAACCTGAACCTTCCCACCGCCCCGGCCCCGGCAGAGGAGGCCCTGGCACCGGAGGCCCCGGCACCGGAGGTTCCGGCCGCGGAGGCCGCGCCGGAGCCCGCTCCCGCCGCCACCGGGGCAGGCCCCTTCGAGGTCCCGGAGTTCCTGCTGACGGACACCCTGCCCGATCTGCCCGAAACCGGCGTCCTGGAGTCCACGGTGACCGGCGAAGACCTGCCGGACCTGGCCCCGGCGCCCGCGGCGCCCCCGACTCCGGCGGCGCCGGAGCCCATCCTGGTGCTCCCCTCCGCCGGGGAGCCCATCGACTGGACCGATGACAGCGACACCCTGGTGGCCGCGGCCCCGCCGCCTCCCCCCGCCCCGGAACCGGAGCCGACCCCCCTGGCGGTGACCCCGCTCGCGGCCTTCTCCGACGGCATCACCCTCTCGGACCTCCTCGACGCCGGGCCGCCGCCCCTGACCGCGGCGACCCCGGCGGCGGCCCCCGCCCCGGGCCCCACGCCGACCCCGCAGGCCGGCGCCTGGCCCCTGGAGACCGGCGCGTGGGCGACCCCGGCGCCGGTCGCGGTCCAGGAGGCTCCGGGCCCGGATCCCTTGGCGCTACTGCTGGCCGACCCGGCCCTCCTGGACCGGCTGGCCAAGGCGGTGGTGGCCCGCCTGGGCGACCAGGCCCTGCGTGAGATCGCCTGGGAGGTCATGCCCGAGCTGGCTGAGCGCCTGGCCCGGAAGGACGCACCGTGATCACGGGATTCAACAGCGATGTCCGCCACGGCAGCCGCGTGTTCCATGTCCAGACCGAAGACAAGGGCCTGGCCAATCCCAAGTTCGAGACCCTGATCTACCTGGGCGGGGAGATCCTGGACAGCTGCCGGGGCACCTACGAGGACCTGCTGGGCGAGGGGGCGGTGTCGGACCACCTCATCCAGGCCCGCATGGACGAACAGCACAAGGCGGTCATCCGGGACATCAAGAACGGCAAGTACGACACCACCCCGCCCGACCCCAAGGCCGCGGAGCAGCAGGTCTTCAACGACCGGCCCCTGGACCAGGCCATCCTGGAGTACCTCGCCCACGAGGGCGATGTGGACACCCTGGAGCTGGTCCTGGAGCAGCCCATCCACCCGGTCTTCGGGCACCCGTTCGGATTCAGCGTCCAGGCCCGCCTGTGCGTCAGCCACAGTCCCGTCGCCGGCGCCGAGGTGGCGGTGCACATCATCTCCAGCTTCAAGAAGGCGGGGACCCTCGCGGCGGGCCGGACCGACGCCGACGGCTGCTACGCCGCCCAGGTGGACATCCCCCCCAGCCAGCCGGGCCACTGCGCCGTGGTGATCACCTGCAGCTCGGACTTGGGCAGCGACGAGCTGCGCGCGCTCATCACGGAGTCGTGAGGTCCTCCAGCACGCCGGCGAGGAGCTTCCAGAACCCGGCCACCGAGCTGATGCTGACCCGTTCGTCGGGGGTGTGGTTGTCCCACATGTCCGGGCCGAAAGAGACCATCTGCAGTCCGGGGTGCCCCTGGCCGATGATGCCGCACTCCAGGCCGCCGTGGGTGGCGCGCAGCTGCGCGGGGCTCCCGAACAGGGTCTCGTGCAAGGCGATGATCCGCTTCACCAGGGGCGATCCGGGATCCGGCCGCCAGCCGGGGTAGCTTCCGCCCAGCTGGAACCGGAAGCCGGCCAGCTCGCACAGGGCGGCCACCCGGTCCGCGGCGGCCGCCTTGTCGGAGGCCACCGAGCTGCGGTGGGAGAAGCCCACCTGCACTTCCTCCGCGTCGGTGGCGACCGTGGCCAGGTTGGTGGAGGTCTGGACCAGGCCGGGGATCGCCGGGCTCATGGCGACGATCCCGGGGGCCAGGGCGCACAGGAAGCCCACCACGGCCCGGGCGTCTCCGGGGTCGAACACCTCCCGGGCGGCGCCGTCGGCGCGCCCCAGTTCGAACGCGATCCCCGGATCGAAGCTGTCCACGGCTTCGCGCACCTCGCCCTGGAGGGCCGCCAGGGCCTCCCTCAGCCCGGTCTCCCGGGCGGGGTCCATGGCCACCACCGCGAAAGCCTCCCGGGGGATGGCGTTGCGCTTGCCGCCCCCGTCCAGGGAGGCCAGTTCCAGGTCGAACCGGGGGCCCAGGCTCCGGAGGGCCCGGGCCAGGAGCTGGATGGCGTTGGCCCGGCCCTTGTTGACGTCCACCCCCGAATGCCCTCCCTTGAGCCCGGACACTTTGATCCGGTAGCCGGCCGTGCCGGGCCCGGCGGGACGCCTGCGCACCGCGCGGAAGGCCCTGCTGTCCATCCCGCCCGAGCAGCCGATGGTGAGGTACCCCGGCCTGCCGCCGTCCAGGTTCAGCATGCAGACGGCGCGCAGGATGCCCTGGCCCAGGCGCCGGGCGCCGGCGAGACCGACTTCCTCGCCGACGGTGACCAGGACCTCCAGGGGGCCGTGCCGGAGGGTCCTGGATTCCAGCACGGCCAGGGAGGCGGCCACCCCGATGCCGTTGTCGGCCCCCAGGGTGGTGCCCCGGGCCCGGAGCAGGTCGCCGTCCCGGACCACCTGGATGGGGTCGGCCTTGAAGTCGTGGACGGTGCCTTCGTTCTTCTCGCACACCATGTCCACGTGGGACTGCAGCGCCACCACCGGCGCGCCCTCGCACCCCGGGGCCGCTCCCTTGCGGATGAGCACGTTCCCGGCCGGGTCCTGCTCGGCTTCGCAGCCCAGGGCCCGGGCCTGCTCCAGGACCCAGGCGGCGGCCGGGGCCTCGTTCCCGGATCCCCGGGGGATCTTCGACAGTTCCAGGAAATACTTCCAGAGGACACGAGGTTCCAGGGACTCCAGCAGGTCTTCCACGGCAACCCTCCTTATGACTTGCAAATAGATGGATGGAGCCATTCTACTCCCGGAACGGACCGGGACCCCTTCCGGCTCGGCTTGGCAGGGTTCCGATACACTGGGAAGTCAGAGACGATCCAGGAGGTTCCATGCCTGACACCCCGACACCGTGCCTGCTCGACGCCAGGCAGGTGGAAGTCCATCTCCAGCGCCTGTGCCGGGAGATCGTGGCCGCCTCGGGCAGCAATGAATCCCTCGCGCTGGTGGGCATCCGCACCCGCGGCCTGCACCTGGCCGAGCGGCTGCGGCCCATGCTCGAAGAGATCCTGCGCCAGGAGGTCCCCCTGGGGATCCTGGACATCACCCTCTACCGGGACGACCTGTCGGAACTGACCGGCAGCCCGATCGTGCGGCCCACGGAGATCCCCTTCTCCCTGAAGGACCGCACCGTGGTGCTGGTGGACGACGTGCTGTTCACCGGGCGCACCATCCGGGCGGCCATGGACGCCCTGCTGGACCACGGGCGCCCCGACCGCATCTGGCTGGCGGTGCTGGCCGACCGCGGCGGGCGGCAGCTGCCCATCCAGCCGGATTTCCTGGGGCTGAGGCTGGACGTGCCCCTCGGCCAGCGGGTGGCGGTCAAGGTGAAGGAAGTGGACGGACTGGACGGGGTTTTCCTGGAGAAACGGGCCTGACATGACGACCGAACGCTACCTCTTCCCCCACCGCCACCTGCTCGGCATCGAGCCGCTGAGCCCCCGCGACATCACCGCCATCCTCGACCAGGCCGTGGCCTTCGAGGAAGTGTGCGAGCGGCCCGAGATCAAGATCGTCCCGGCCCTGCGCAAGCGCCTGATCGTCAACCTGTTCTTCGAGAACTCCACCCGGACCCGCAACAGCTTCGAGATCGCCGAGCAGCGCCTGTCCGCCGAGATCATCAACTTCGACGCCGACACCAGCTCCCTGAGCAAGGGCGAGACCCTGGTGGACACGGCCATGAACCTCGAGTCCATGCGTCCCGACCTGATCGTCATGCGCCACTCCGCCCCCGGGGCCCACGCCCTCCTGGCCCGGCACATGAAGGCCAGCATCGTCAACGCCGGCGACGGGGCCCACGAGCACCCCACCCAGGCCCTGCTGGACGCCTACACCCTGCACAAGCGGTTCGGCCGCCTGGAGGGCCTGCGCATCGCCATCGTCGGCGACATCCGCAACAGCCGGGTGGTGCGCTCCAACCTCTGGCTGCTCACCAAGATGGGCGCCAAGGTCACCCTGGTGGGCCCGCCCACCCTGGTGCCCAGGGCGATCCGCGAGACCTGGCCCGGGGTGGCGGTCAGCCACGACCTGGACGCGGTGCTGCCGGATCAGGACGCCGTCATGATGCTGCGCTGCCAGTTCGAGCGGGGCACCGGCGCGTTCATCCCCGGCCAGGGCGAGTACTCCCGGTTCTTCCAGCTCAACGCCGCGCGCATGAAGCGGTGCCGGCCGGACGTGGCGGTGCTGCATCCCGGCCCCATCAACCGGGGGGTGGAGATCACCTCGGAGGTGGCGGACGGCCCCAACAGCGTGATCCTGCAGCAGGTCACCAACGGCGTGCCGGTGCGCATGGCGGTGCTGTTCCTGCTCTGCAATCCCCACGGCCAGCAAGTGCCCTAGTTGTCGCTGCCAAACAGGTTGTTCACCCGAGCCAACCTGGGATGCTTTTGTTTGCGGACAACAGCATAAGGAGGGCTCGGGTGAACCTTCATAGGAAAGCAAGGACCTGCCCTGAAA
>JBELAL010000085.1:0-11289 GCA_049508835.1 Holophaga sp.
CAGGCGGTGGCCTTCGTCCCCGCCGAGGGGGTGGACGAGGCGGCCCTGGCCGACGCCGCCCAGCTCTCCAGCCTGGCCGACGAGACGCCGGAAGGGCGCAGCATCGTGGTGCTGGCCAAGGAGCGCTACGGCCTGCGGGAGCGGGACATCCAGGCCCTGGGCGCCCAGTTCATTCCGTTCACCGCCCAGACCCGCATGAGCGGGGTGACCCTGGAGGGGCGCGAGATCCGCAAGGGCGCCGTGAACTCCATCGAGGCCTGGGTCAAGGACCGGGGCAGCGAGTTCCCGGAGAGCCTCAAGGCCGAGGTGGACGCCATCTCCCGCAACGGCGGCACCCCCCTGGTGGTGGCCGAAGGGCGCACCGGGGACCACGGCGCCCGGGCCCTGGGGGTGATCAACCTGAAGGACATCGTCAAGGGCGGCATCCGGGAGCGGTTCGCCGAGCTGCGGGAGATGGGCATCCGCACGGTCATGATCACCGGCGACAATCCGCTCACCGCCGCCGCCATCGCCGCCGAGGCCGGGGTGGACGACTTCCTGGCCCAGGCCACCCCCGAGAACAAGCTGCGCCTGATCCGGGACTACCAGGCCGGGGGCCGGCTGGTGGCCATGACCGGCGACGGCACCAACGACGCCCCGGCCCTGGCCCAGGCGGACGTGGCGGTGGCCATGAACACCGGCACCCAGGCCGCCAAGGAGGCCGGGAACATGGTGGACCTGGACTCCAACCCCACCAAGCTGATCGAGATCGTGCGCATCGGCAAGCAGATGCTGATGACCCGGGGGTCCCTCACCACCTTCAGCATCGCCAACGACGTGGCCAAGTATTTCGCCATCATCCCGGCGGCCTTCGCGGTGACCTACCCCCAGCTGGGCCGCCTCAACGTCATGCAGCTGCACAGCCCCCAGAGCGCCATCCTGTCGGCGGTGATCTTCAACGCCCTGGTCATCGTGGCGCTGATCCCCCTGGCCCTGCGGGGGGTCGCCTATCGGCCCCTGGGCGCGGCGGCGGTGCTGCGCCGCAACCTGATGGTCTACGGGGTGGGCGGGATCCTGGTGCCGTTCGTGGGCATCAAGCTCATCGACCTGTTCCTGGTGGCCACCCGGATGGTGTGAGGAACCCATGTCCCAATTGCGCCCAGCCCTCGTCACCGTCGCCGCCCTGACCTTCCTCACCGGGCTGGCCTATCCCCTGGCCCTCACCGGGATCGGCGCCGCCTGCTTCCCCCGCCAGGCCCACGGCAGCCTCATCGTCGCCCAGGACCGGGTCCTGGGCAGCCGGCTCATCGGGCAGTACACGGAGGATCCCAGGTACTTCTGGGGCCGCCTCTCGGCCACCGGCGACTACCCCACCAACGCCGACAACACCGGCGGCTCCAACCTGGGCCCGGCCAACCCGGACCTGGCCAAGGCGGCCCTGGCCCGGGTCCAGGCCCTGCGCAAGCTGGACCCAGGCAACGACGCCCCGGTCCCGTCCGACCTGGTGACCGCCTCGGGCAGCGGGCTGGACCCCCACATCACCCCCGCCGCAGCCGAGTACCAGGTGGCCCGGGTGGCCAAGGCCCGGGGGCTGCCCGAGGCCCGGGTGCGCGAGCTGGTCCACCGGGCCAGCCGGGGCCGGGCCCTGGGCATGCTGGGCGAGCCCCGGGTGAACGTGCTGGAACTTAACCTCATGCTGGATGGAGTATTGCAATGACCATGGCCTGGTTCATCCCAGTAGGCATCGCGATCGGCGCGGTGGGCACCCAGACGGCGTTCCGGGCCCGGCACGCCCTCAAGAAGGAACGGGTCTGGTGGCTGCTGCTGGTCCTGGCCTGGCTGCCCATCGGGTGCTGGCTCGCGGCCCAGTTCGTGGCCCAAGGTTGACCCGCCGCCGGCGTTCTGACGGATAATGGCCCGCATCAGGACCTGTCTCGAGAGGGGGTGGCGGTGGGGTCTGAGGAGGTCCCAACCAGGCTCGAGCCTGGACGGCTGGGCATAGCCCTGGCCGCGGTGGTCCTGGCCACCCTGGGCGGCCTGGTCATCTTCCGCTACCTGGACTTGGCCGACGTGGCCATGGCCTACATCCTGTGCATCACCGTGGTGGCCACCCGGTACGGGCGCTGGGCGGCCCTGATGGCCTCGGGCCTGAGCGTCCTGGCCCTGGACTACTTCTTCATCCCGCCGCGCTTCACCCTGGCCGTCCAGGACATCCGCCACATCGGCACCTTCGCGGTGATGCTCGGGGTCGGCTGGGTGGTGGCCGACCTGGCCGAGCGGATCCGCGCCCAGACCCGCCAGGCCCTGGAGCGGGAACAGCACACCAGTGCCCTCTACCGCCTGGGCACGGCCCTCGCCGAGGGAGGCGACGCCCGGTCCATCCAGGAGCTGGTAGAGGCGCACATCCGCAAGACCCTGGGCATGCCGGCCCTGGTCCTGGTGGCGGACGCCAAGGGCCAGCTGCGGCCCCGGGCCAACGAGGCGGTCACCCTCCAGCCCGACGAGCTGGCGGTGGCCCAGTGGGCCCTGGAGAACGGGGTCCCCGCCGGGCGCGGCACCCGGACCCTGCCCGGGGCCCGGGGCCTGTTCCTGCCCCTGCTGGGCGCCGAGGCCCCGGTGGGGGTACTGGCGCTGATCCACGACTTCGGCGGCGTCCCGGCACGCGGGGGCCCCGATCCCAAGGGGCTGCCCCTGGCCCTGGCCGCCCAGATCTCCCTGGCCCTGGAGCGGGCCCGGCTGGCCGAGGACCGCGCCGAGGCCCGGCTGCGGGCCGACCACGAGCACCTGCGCAGCACCCTGCTGAGCAGCGTGTCCCACGACCTGCGCACGCCCCTGGGAACGATCACCGGGGCCACCACCTCGCTCCTGGACCCGGGCCCGGAGGCCGACCCCGCCGACCAGCGGATGCTGCTCCTGACCATCCACCAGGAGTCCTGCCGGCTGGAGAAGCTGGTCAACAACCTGCTGGAGCTCACCAAGCTGGAGTCCGGCCAGGTCCAGGTGAAGAAGGAATGGGTGCCCATGGAGGAGGTGGTGGGCTCCGCCGTGAGCCGCATGGAGGACCAGTTCGAGGACCGGCCCCTGACCCTGGACCTGCGGGAGGCCTGGGTGCCCCTGGATCCGGTGCTGTTCGAGCAGGTCCTGCTCAACCTCCTGGACAACGCCCTGAAGTTCAGCCCGCCGGGCACGCCCATCGAGATCGAGAGCTGGGTGACCGACGGCCGGGCCAAGCTGCGCATCACCGACCACGGACCGGGCTTCGCCGAAGGGGAGGAGGAGGAGGTGTTCGAGAAGCTCCACCGGGGCAGCCGCTCCGCCTCGGCCCCGGGAGCGGGGCTGGGGCTGGCCATCTGCCGGAGCATCCTCCAGGCCCACGGAGGCACCATCAAGGCCGCCAACACCCCCAGGGGCGGCGCCCAGCTCACCCTGACCTTGCCCATCGAGGGCGCTCCCCCGGAGCTGCCATGAGCCAAGACCACCCTCTCATCCTGGTCATCGAAGACGAGGCGCCCCTGCGCCGCTACCTGCGCGCCACCCTGCAGGCGTTCGGGTACGCCGTGGCCGAGGCCGGCACCGGCACCGACGGCCGCGACCAGCTGGTGCGCCTGAACCCGGCCGTGGTCCTCCTGGACCTGGGCCTGCCCGACGTGGACGGGCTGGATCTGGCCCAGGAGATCCGCGGCTGGAGCAAGGTCCCCATCATCGTGGTGAGCGCCCGGGGCAAGGAGGAGGACAAGATCCGCGCCCTGGACCTGGGCGTGGACGACTACCTCACCAAGCCCTTCGGCTCCGGCGAACTCCTGGCCCGGATCCGGGTGGCCCTGCGCCATTCCGCCGACGTCGCCGGCGCCGTCACCGAGCCGGTGGTGGAGATCGGCCCCCTGCGCATGGACTTCGCCGCCCGGGAAGTGCTCGTGGACGGCCAGCCGGTGCACCTGTCCCCCAACGAGTACGGCCTCCTGGCCGTGCTGGTCCGCCACGCGGGCAAAGTCCTGACCCACCAGCAGCTGCTGCACGAAGTCTGGGGCGGCATGCCGGCCGCCCAGCCCACCTACCTGCGGGTGTACATGGCCAGCCTGCGGAAGAAGCTCGAACCGGACCCGGGCCGGCCGAGGCTGCTGCTGACGGAGCCGGGGGTGGGGTACCGGCTGAAGGTCTGACTCCGGCTGGAAGAGGGCAGGGGCGACCGGCTAAAATAGCGACGGCCCTATAGCTCAGCGGTCAGAGCCGGCGGCTCATAACCGCTTGGTCCAGGGTTCGAATCCCTGTGGGGCCACCAAGAAGCAGTTCGAAGAAGTCCAAAGAAGCCCGGGAAGGCCTGAAAAATAAAGAATTTCCGGGCTTTTCATGTCTGGTGAGGTATGCCTTCAGCCCCTGCAAACTGGGGGTGCCTGGGGGTATTTTTGGGGGTATCTTACCCATGCCATACAGGAGATACCCCCATGCCGCTCACGGATGTAGTCCTACGTAGGCTCAAGCCGGAGACCAAGACTGTCCGCATTGCTGATGAGAAGGGACTCTACCTGCAGGTGGCGCCCAGCGGGGGCATGTGGTGGCGGCTTAAATTCCGTTTCGAAGGGAAGGAGAAGTGCTTTGCCCTGGGCGTCTACCCAGAGGTGAGCCTGAAAGAGGCACGGGAGAAACGGGACGCGGCCAGGGCGATGCTTCGGGATGGGATCGACCCCAGCGCCAACCGGAAGGCCCGGAAGACCGCTGAGGCGAAGGCCGGGTCAGACAGCTTCGAGGTGGTGGCACGGGAATGGCACGTCAAGTTCTCCCCGACCTGGGACTCCGTGAAATACCGGGACATCACCCTGCGCCGGCTGGAGCTCAACGTGTTCCCCTGGCTCGGCAAGCGGCCCATCGCGGAGATCACCGCCCCTGAACTGCTGACCGTGATCCAGAGAATCGAGGAGCGGGGGGCCATCGACACGGCCCATCGGATCCTGGGGCTCTGCGGCCAGATCCTGCGGTTCGCCATCGCCACATCCAGGGCTGAGCGGGATATCTCCCATGACATCCACGACGCTCTCCCCCCGCGTCAGGTGGAGCACTTCGCGGCCACCACTGAGCCGCGGCGTCTGGCCGAGATCCTGCGGGCCTTGGACGGTTACCGGGGATCCCCGCAGGTCAAGTTCTCCATGCGCCTGGCCCCCCTGGTCTTCGTCCGCCCGGGCGAACTGCGCCATGCCCTTTGGGCGGATTTCGACTTGGAGGCCGGGGAGTGGCGCTACCTCGTGACCAAGACCCAGACCCCGCACATCGTTCCGCTGGCGGCCCAGGCAGTGGCCATCCTCAAGGACCTCCGGCCGATGACAGGGCGTGGCCGCTATGTGTTCCCGAGCGCCAGAACGTCAGCCCGGCCCATGAGCGACAACGCGATCCTGGCGGCCATGCGCAGGATGGGGATCGGCGAGGATGAAATGACCGGCCATGGGTTCCGGGCCGTGGCGCGGACCATCCTGGACGAGGTACTTGGATTTCGTCCGGACATCATCGAGCACCAGTTGGCCCACACGGTGAAGGACCCGAACGGCCGCGCGTACAACAGAACGGCGCACCTTGCGGAGCGCCGGGTGATGATGCAGCGATGGGCAGACTACCTGGATGAACTGAAACAGATTTAGGATGCCGCTCTGCGCATGGTTTCCAGCTGGGCCACCAGGGCCCGGATTTCGTCATTCGTCCTCCCGGCGATCCGGGCCTGGTTGATGGCTCGGACCTCGGCCTCGGGCCAGCCGACAAAGCGGCCCCCGAGGAGTACCGGATGGGTGAATAGGCCATTCTGGATGTCCTCGTAGTGGCTGGGTTTGCTTCGGCCCCGGGCCTTAAGGACGGCTGGGAGGCGGAGGATGGCCGCCTGTTTTCCTATCAGCTAGTATTCTAGGGGCGCCTTGAGGAATAGCTCTCTCGTCGCAATCGTTGACATCAAGCTTTCCTCCGAATCGAACAGGGAACAGGCGTTGACGTTGTGGCGCTCCAGGTAGCCAAGAACCTGCCGCCGTTCTCCAACCGGCAGGGTGAACTTCCAAAGCATGTCCTGGTCGGCCTCCTCCTTCTGGTCGCGGAATATCACTTCGTGAGGGCAATAGCCCCATTCCTCCTTTCGGAGGATGCAGTTTGTATACACGCTCTGCTGCCGGAAATGCCTTGGGTGGGTTGTCACGTAAGGACCACGAACTTGGATCTCTGGCCTGGCCGAGGTGGTGAACCTTCCATGCCCGTAACGATCACAGAAGGCCAGGATTGCCACCCTTTCGAATTTCGGGCTTCGTGCTGCTCCGTCAAAAGCGAAGAAGGCGGCAACATACGGCGAGTAGGTCCAGTCCAGGAGTGGCGAAGGGAAGCCGTGGTGACGTAGGTAGATCATGTAATCGTAGGCTGGATACGTCGGGATCATGAGGGTGTCGTGCTCTTCCAGGTATTGCTTATGTTGGTCGAGCGAAGGAATGTCCCACCTGCGTCCCGTGAAGGATTCCACGTAATGCCGGGCATTGAAAATCAGGTGAAAGTAATCCTGGATGGAGATTTCCTGGACACCATACCGTTCGAGCGTCGTCTCCAATTCCCAGGAATGGTCGGCGTGCCCCCGGAACATCGGACGGGATACGGATAGCCCCGATTCCGATCTTCGTTTGGCGAGGGACACCTCCAGCGCCGCTAGCCCTTCCTGGAATTCCTGCCAGGTGTTCAGATTGATGGTTCGCATGGCGTTGACCCGATCATGAAAGCGGATTCAGGAAATTAATTCGGAAAGCCAGGGGAGGCATTCCGGGTATTGGTCAACATTCAGAACAAATTCCTGCCCCTTGCCAACAGCCTGGAGGCATACAGAATCCAAGGCTGGATGCCATCGCCAAAGGGCGCGGTGGTAGGAAAGGGCAGGGCGACCGCCATCTGGGTAGAACCATGCTGGAAGTCTCCAGGTGGACAACTTCCCCGCCGATGGATCAGAAAGCTGCAATCTCTCGTGGAAAGCGGGGAACACTCCGGCTCCTGGGATTCCATTGCAGCGGCAACCGGGCAAGGACAGGTCCACCCTGGCTCGGTAAAGGGTGTTGGAGGGATCGGGGTCTCGGGCCACATGGGGATGTTGTCCGGCCCAGGCAAGTACTTCGCGGTGGCCATCAACTTGGATCACCTCATCAACCTGCAACCAACCCCAAATCACATGCCGCCGGGGTTCCGCGCGGATGAACCTGCCCTGCGCGTCTACTTTCCGGAACAGCCCGAAGAAGAGAAAAAGGTCCCCGGGACCCACCCCCTCGTTGCGCAGGTGACCTTGGGCTGAGCCGGTCTGGCCGAGCACGGGCCTCCAGTCCGAATGTCGTGGCAAGGTCTCGGGGACCAGGTCCGGATCCAGGTGAGCATGGTGGGAAGGCTTTAGTCTTGCTCCTGCCAAGGGCGCCATGATGTCGCTCAGCCTCCGCCCCTGCCACAACAGATCCTCGTAGGCCATGGAGGAGCCTTTGTCTGGTATGGGGAGGGAGAGCATGGATCCATCCGGGAAAATGGGACTAGGACAACCGCCTGCCCCCGAGTCGAAACCTTTCCGGCTCAATATGATCTTCATCGGCATCCCCTCGGGGACGGAGTCCCCATCGCGTCCCAGGAATTGTCGCTTTCCGGCCACCGTGAAGGGGATGCGTGGATTCCCTCCGGGAAACCTTCCAGAAATGCCACAATCTTGCTTATCTGCGCTTCAGTGAAGCGAGAACGGTGACCACGGCCAACGACCAGAAACTCTAATCCGGAAGGCAATTCAACAGCTTCCCGCCCAAAATACCAAAACCTCGACCCAACCAGGACGTTGCGTCCACTGAGGTCCCATTGTTTCTTGGCGGCATCATCGGATCCGTCGCCCTTGGAATGGGCGGAAGGGAGTTGACGGAATCCCCCATCGGCCATGGGCTCGTAGCAGTTGTCGCCGATCCAGTCCGCCTTCCTGGGACTTGACCACTGTGGTCGCTTGGAGCGAAACCGAGCGTCCTTCCAGTAGCAGTCGAAAGGGAGAACCTCACCGATCTTCATCGCATAGGCCAAGCGGTGGCCAACTGAGGCGGGGGTGAGGCCGACAATGAGGTCACCGGTCGAGGCAGTCCTACGGATCACCGGCTTGCAACATGCCAGGGTGCAAAGGCCGTGGAACGGATTCGGAGCGAAACCGGAGTCGACGCGCAGGATGTAAGAGAAGAGACGCATGGCAGGCAATGAACCGATTCTAGTCCAGGGTGGCTGGATTCGCCCTTGGATGAAGTTCCATTCCATCCGAAAAGGTCCAAAGGAGGGTTGACCCCACCAGGAGGGTCACTCTCTCCGACCTGGGACTCCGTGAAATACCGGGACATCACCCTTCGCCGGCTGGAGCTCAACTTGTTCCCCTGGCTCGGCAATCGGACCATCCTGGACGAGGTGCTTGGATTTCGGCCGGACATCATCGAGCACCAGCTGGCCCACACGGTGAAGGACCCGAACGGCCGCGCGTACAACAGAACGGCGCACTTTGCGGAGCGCCGGGTGATGATGCAGCGATGGGCAGACTACCTGGATGAACTGAAACAGATTTAGGATGCCGCCCTGCGCATGGTTTCCAGCTGGGCCACCAGGGCCCGGATTTCGTCATTCGTCCTCCCGGCGATCCGAGCCTGGTTGATGGCACGGACCTCGGCCTCAGGCCAACCGACAGAGCGGCCCCCGAGGAGTACCGGATGGGTGAACAGGCCATTCTGGATGTCCTCGTAGTGGCTGGGCTTGCTTTGGCCCCGGGCCTTCAAGACTTCTGGGAGGCGCAGGATGGAATAGTCGTTGGTCATGAATGCACCTGGTGGGGAAGGGGGATAAGAAACATGATGGGCAGTTGAATGGAGAGGGAAAAAGGGGTGCAGGTGTGCCTTCAGAACGATGCCTGGGCGGATGTGTCCGGCAGGATCATTTTGGTTGGTTTGGTTAACTAGTCAAGTGTGATTCTTGAGGAACGAATGATTAGTCTGGACGTCGGCGGCCAACCGCTTTGTCGAGGTGACCACGGGCAGACGCTTCCGGAGTCGTACGCATCCCATGGGTGAGGAGTGCATCACATGAGCCCAACGAATCACAGAACGCCCAGCGAGGTGGAGACACAGAATCTGGGAGGATCCGAATGAGCGACCTTATAATCGAGCCGAACTTCGAAGAGGCGGGAGGCGGGTCGATGATATCGGCAGGGCTGGGTCCTGGAAGGCGAGCCACGGCGCGCAGGAAGCTGTCCAGCGGGCCTGGCCTGCGGAGGCGCCAGGAATGACCACCCTGCACCTCGATCTCACCCCGTTCCTCGCTCAGGAGGAAGGGCAGTTCTTTGACCGCAAGAGCTTATTGCACGGGGCGCCCCAGAATAAGCGTCCGCGCAACCGTTCCGAAGTCCGCGACGAAGTCGCGACCTACGTGGCCGCCTTCGCCAACGCCGACGGCGGGGTTCTCATCCTCGGGCAGGAGGATGACCGTTCCTTGACGGGACATGCGTACCCTGGGGATGCGGTCGACGACATCCTCTCGGTGCCTGCCAGGAGGCTTACCCCACCTCAAGCCCGCGGCTGGGTCCAGGAAGTGAATGGATGCCAGTTGCTGGTCTTCTCCGTACCATCGGCGCCCAGGGCTGTGATGGTCCATGGGGATGGCTTTCCCCGGCGGGTGAAGGACACCGTCATCCAGGACTCAGAAGAGGCCATCAACGCCATCAAGAAGCGGGGCCAGGCGGAGAGCTTCGAGTCCGACCTGGTCACCGACCAAGGTCTGGATGTCCTGGATCCGGAACTCCTCCAAAGCGCGGCCAAGGGGGCAGGGTATGGTCCGGGCAACATCCAGGACTTCCTGCTCGACAGGGGATTGGCCGATTGGCGAGGGGCGGAGCTGTTGCTCCGCAGGGCTGCTTTGATGTTGTTCGCACGTGCTGCCAGGAATCTGGATCACCCCAATGCCGGGCTGCGCATTTTCAGGGTGGATGGGGTCGAACGCCTAACCGGCAGCAGAAACAACGTCTCAGAGGTCAAGCCCAGGATTGAGGGGAATCTTCCCCAGGTGATCCAGGTTGCCTACGAGCGGATCGGCCTGCTCATCCGCACTTCCGAGCGCCTGCATGACCTGTTTTTCAAAGAGATGCCTGAGTACCCGACGTTCGCTTGGCAGGAGGCCCTGGTCAATGCCGTCGCCCACCGTGATTATCGAGACCACGGTCGTGGCGTGGAAATCTGGTTGTTCTCCGATCGATTGGAAGTGCGCAGCCCGGGCGATCTTCTCCCCTCCGTGACTCTGGAAGCCCTCCGCACCCGCCGCCGGACCCATGCCAGCCGCAATCCGCGGGTCACCCGGGTGCTGTCCGACCTTGGGCTGATGCGGGAACAGGGTGAGGGCATGCCAAGGCTTTTCGAGGAAATGGAGACCTCCTGGCTGCCCATGCCGGAACTGAAGCTGGAGGGTGGGCTCTTCATGGTGATACTACGGAACACCCCCGTATTCGAGGGTGGCCGGCCGGAATGGATCACCTTTGTGCGCCAATTGCCCCTGAATGTCCGTCAACAGCGCATCCTGGCCAAGAGCGAAGGAAGGGCTTTCCGCAGCGCGGAATATCAATCCCTGAACGATGTGGACCGAGACCAGGCGTACCGGGAACTCAGAACCATGGTGGACGCGGGGTACTTGGAAGCGCCTGAGCATCCTGGACCGGGAGCTGTCTACCAGGTCCGGGCGAAGCTTTCGGACACAGGCGGCCCCCTGGATGTTCCAACGGGAAACCCAGTCCAGGCCTTCCGCCTTCGAATGCGCGAACATGGCTTCATCAAGAACCGGGATTACCAGGAGTGCTTCGGGGTGGCCCGGGCAACCGCGAACCGGGCCTTGGGGGAGATGGTGGAGAAGGGCGTTCTCGCTCGCTCCGAGGGCACCCGGACATACCTGCCAGGCCCCGGGTGGGACGGCTGGGAGGGGACACGCAATTGAGACATAATGGATGCCCCAAAACCCCCAGTTATGCCTCGCTTTGATTTTAACTACTGCAATTTAAGGATATTGTCGTTGCGCAATGCGGACTTCGCTGAGGCATAATCTGGACCAGCGCGTACCCACCCGGCATCGATGGCGAAAAGGTCACACAGTGCGTGATCTTTTCGCCATCGATGTGAGCTGAGACCCGGGAAGGTATGCATCCCTTTCATTCCCCCCCGTGCCAACAATGTTGAGACAGAAATTCTTCACTCGTCTCAGCTATGGTGGGCATGGAAGGAAAGGAAATGTCGAGGGTCGTGAATTCAGGAAATGCCGAGGTGCCCTTGTCCCGGC
>JBELAL010000086.1:0-10696 GCA_049508835.1 Holophaga sp.
GAATGGTTCACACCCGAATCAAGGACCTGGAGCGCCTTGGTTACAGGGTCGTACTGGAGCCTCTCGAAGATGTTCCATAACTAGGTTAATATGCAATAGTTACCGCATGTTTTCATGGCAGTTAGTGGGTCTTCTCCGGGAGCGTCCTTGGAACCTGCGCACTGGGCCCTGGCCTTCACCCTCCTGTCCTGGCCCGAACGCTGGAAGGCCGAGATCTGGGCCTGTCTCCAGGCCGGGCAGGAGCCGCCCCTGCCGCCGGAAGGGCGGCGCGACCTGGAGCGCCTGGCCCGGGACCTGCCCCGGCTGCGGGACGACGCGGCCCGGCGCGGGGCTCGCCTGGCCCTGCCGGGGGAACCGGAGGCGGACCGCCTGCTGGCGCCCCTGCCCTACCCGGTGGCCCTGTGGGTGCGGGGCACCCTGCCCCCGGAACGCCCGGCCGTGGCCATGGTGGGCAGCCGCCAGGGGACCCGCGCGGCCCTGGACCGGGCCCGCGCCTGGGCCCGGGCTTTGACCGGCGCCGGGGTGGCGGTGCTGTCGGGGCTCGCCCGGGGCGTGGACGGGGCCGCCCACCGGGGCGCCCTGGACGCCGGAGCCACCTGGGGCATCATGGGCTCAGGCCTGGACCATCCCTACCCGCCGGAACACGCCGGCTTGATGGACCGGATCGTGGCCTCCGGGGGCGGGGTGGTCACCCCGTTCCCCCCTGAGGCCCGTCCTCTCAAGTGGCACTTCCCCCGGCGCAACCTGATCCTGGCCGCCTGGACCCAGGGGGTGGCCCTGGTGGCGGCCCGCTACGCCTCGGGATCCCTGGTCACGGCCAAGCTGGCCCTGGACCTGGGCAAGGAACTGTGGGCTTGCCCCGGTGCCCCCGAGGACCCCCTGGCCGAGGGGCCCAACCGGCTGATCCGGGACGGCGCCGCGAGGATATGTCTGAGCGCACAAGATCTTCTGGAGGATATGAGGTTTTTACGTTGGGACTTGACAAACGCCCCATGAAAGGGCCCATCATCCCAGGTTGGAGTCTCCCTTGACCAAGCTCGTGATCGTCGAAAGTCCCTCCAAGGCGAAAACCATCACCAAGTACCTTGGCAAGGGTTACACCGTGAAGGCCAGCGTGGGCCATATCCGGGATCTGCCCAAGAAGCTCGGGGTGGACATCGAGCACGGCTTCCAGGAGGAATACGAGATTCCCGCCAGCAAGGCCAAGGTGGTGACCGAGCTGAAGGCCGCCGCCAAGAACGCCAACGAGATCATCCTCGCCACCGACCCGGACCGGGAGGGCGAGGCCATCTCCTGGCACCTGCTGGAGGCCATCAAGCCGCCCAAGACCATGGCGGTGAGCCGGGTGCTGTTCAACGAGATCACCCCCGCCGGCATCGCCAAGGCCATGGCCGCCCCCACCACCATCAACAAGAAGCTGGTGGACGCCCAGCGGGCCCGGCGGGTGCTGGACCGGCTGGTGGGATACAAAGTGTCCCAGGTCCTCTGGGAAAAGGTCCGGCGCGGGCTTTCGGCCGGCCGGGTGCAGAGCGTCGCGGTGCGCCTGATCGTGGACCGGGAGCGGGAGATCCAGGCCTTCAACCCGGTGGAGTACTGGGTGCTGAAGGGCCGGTTCGCGGGCAAGCTGGCCCCCCCGTTCTGGATGAAGCTCACCCGCCTGGGCGGGGAGACGGTCCAGCTCGGCAACAAGGAGGCCAAGGTCCGGATCGAGGACCAGGCCAGGGCCCACCACCTGCGGGGCCTGATCCGCAAGGCCGCCTGGAAGGTCACCGCCCTGGAGACCCGGGAAAAGCGGCGCAATCCCGCGGCGCCCTTCACCACCGCCAAGCTGCAGCAGGAGGCCGCCCAGAAGCTGCACATGAGCGTCACCCGCACCATGCAGAACGCCCAGCGGCTCTATGAAGGGGTGGATTTCGGCGAGGGGCCGGTGGGCCTGATCACCTACATGCGCACCGACTCCCCGCGGCTGGCGCCGGAGGCGGTGGAGTCCATCCGCCAATTCATCGCCAGGCAGTACGGCAAGGACCACCTCCCGGCCAAGGCCCGGATCTACAAGGGCAAGGCGGCCGCCCAGGACGCCCACGAGGCGATCCGGCCCACGGACATCGCCCGCACCCCCGAGAGCCTCAAGAACCGGCTGGAGCCGGACCAGTTCCGCCTGTACGCGCTGATCTGGCGGCGCACCGTGGCCTCCCAGATGGAAGCGGCCCGGTTCGACGAGACCCTGGTGGAATCGGCCGCGGCCCTCCCCGGCCAGGGGGAGGCGGTGTTCCAGGCCAAGGGCGAGATCGAGCGGTTCCCCGGCTGGCTCGCGGCCTACCGGGCCGGGAGCGAGGAGCAGAAGGCCGAGGAGATCCTGGACGCCACCACCGGCGACGAGGAGGCCGAGGAGAGCGTCGGGCTGCCCCCGCTCAAGCTGGGCCAGGCCCTCACCCTGGAGCACCTGGACGCCGACCAGCAGCACACCAAGCCCCCGGCGCGGTTCTCCGAGGCCACCCTGGTGAAGGAGCTGGAGGAGGACGGCATCGGCCGGCCGTCCACCTACGCCCAGATCATCGCCACCATCCAGGACCGGGACTACGTGAAGAAGCAGGAGGGCCGCTTCAAGCCCACCGAGCTGGGCTGCGTGGTGACCGACCTCCTGGTGCAGGGCTTCCAGGAGCTGATGGATCCCAGCTACACCTCGGGCCTGGAGGGGGAGCTGGACCGCATCGAGGGCGGGGAGCTCACCTTCCTGAAGGCGATGAAGAACTTCTACGGCCCCTTCGAGAAGCTCCTGGTGCAGGCCGGTGCCCACATGGCCAACCTCAAGGCCGGCATCCCCGCCGACAAGGTGTGCAAGAAGTGCGGCGCCCCCATGCTCAAGCGGATCGGCAAGAACGGCCTGTTCCTGGGCTGTTCCCGCTACCCCGACTGCGACCACACCGAGGAGCCCGAGCAGCTGGAGGAGCCCGAGGACGCGCCCGAGTGCCCGCTGTGCGGCGCCACTCCCATGGTCCTGCGCAAGGGCCAGTTCGGGCCCTTCTGGGCCTGCCCCAACTACCCGGCCTGCAAGGGCATCCGCAAGGCCGACCCGCGGGGCCTGCCGGTGCCCCCGGACCAGCCCCTGGACGAGAAGTGCCCCACCTGCGGCAAGCATTTCGTGAAGCGCCACGGGCGCTACGGCGAGTTCGTCTGCTGCGTGGACTACCCCAAGTGCAAGACCGTCAAGAAGGAGATCCTGGGGGTGCCCTGCCCCAAGTGCGGCGGCGACCTGAGTCCGCGCAAGACCCGGTTCGGCAAGGTGTTCTACGGCTGCACCAACTACCCCAAGTGCGATTTCACCGCCTGGGACAAGCCGGTGCCGCGCTCCTGCCCCGCGTGCAAGTCCAAGTACATGGTCGAGAAGACCCGCAAACCCAGGGGCAAAGACCCGGTCACGGTCCTGCTCTGCCCCGCCTGTTCCCATGAGGAGCCACTCGGATGACCCACGAGATGCGTCGCAAAGACCGCGCCCTGGACGAATCGGAGGCCTGGGCGATCCTCCGCGAAGGCGGCGATGGGGTGCTGGCTACCTGGGGCGAGGACGGCTACCCCTACGCCGTGCCCATGAACCACGCGGTGGAGGACGGAGCCCTCTACCTGCACAGCGCCCTGGCGGGCCACAAGCTGGAGAACCTGGCTCATTGCGACAAAGTCTCATATTGCGTGGTGACCGAGCGGGAGGTGGTGCCCGCCGAAGTGGCCACCAACTACCGCAGCACCGTGGTGTTCGGCCGGGCCGTGGTGGTGGAGGACCCGGCGGAGAAGCGCAAGGGCCTGATGGCCCTGCTCCGCCGGTTCTGCCCCGACCACATGGAAGCCGGCCTGAAGGAGCTGGCGCAGGAGTGGAACCGGGTGGCGCTGGTGCGCATCGACGTGCACCGGATCACCGGCAAGGCCCGCAAACATACCGATTGAGCTGGGTCCCTGACTATGTATTTTCCGGCCCCGCGAATAATACATAGTCAGGCTCCTCGTCCGGTTGACGGGACTGGGTTCCCTGTCCACACTTTCCAGGTCGGGTTCGGCGGGAGCGCACATGGAATTCGTGGAGTGGACTGAAAAGTACACCGTCGGCAATCCCCTCGTGGACGCCTACCACCACATCTTCTTCCAGATGGTGGACGAGTTCCGGGCGGCCCTGGAGAAGGAGACCCCTCCGGACATGGAGGACCGCATCGCCTTCCTGGTGGACTACACCCTCATGCACTTCGAGTCCGAGGAGAAGCTGATGGAGAAGGCCGGCTACCCGGACGCCGAGGCCCACAAGGAGACCCACCGGATCTTCCGGGAGAAGATGCTCGACCTCCAGCGGCGCTACCGCCTGGATCCCGGCGCGGTCAAGGCCGACGAGCTGCTGTGCCTGGTCCAGGACTGGTTCGCCAACCACATCCTGGGCACCGACATGGAGTTCAAGCCGTTCCTGAGCAAGGGATGAGAGAGCTATCCCCTTTATAAATCAGAAACTTATCCAAAAATTCCCCGGCCCGTTCCGGGCGAATGCTGGTTAACTTGGGGCCCATGTGCCCCGCCATCCCTCCCTCCCTCTCCCGCACCGCCCTGCTCCTCTGCGTGGCCTGCGCCGCCGGCGCGGCCCCCTTCGACTTCTCGGCGGCCCCGGACGCGTCCCTGCCGGCGGCCCTGGAGGACAAGGCCGTCACCCGCCACCAGATCACTCTGGGCGGGACCACCCTCCCCTACACCGCCACCGCCGGCCACCTGACGGTCGCCGCCCCGGGAACCCGAACCCCCGAGGCGGCCGTCTTCTACGCAGCCTACACCGCCGACGGCAAGGCCCCCTCCGAACGGCCGGTGACCTTCCTCTACAACGGCGGCCCGGGCTCCGCCTCGGTCTGGCTGCACCTGGGCTCCTTCGGCCCCAGGCGGCTGGTGACCGGCGACCCCGCCACCACCCAGAAGGCCCCCTTCCCGCTGGTGGACAACCAGGAGTCCCTGCTGGACACCACCGACCTGGTGTTCGTGGACGCGGTGGGCACCGGCCTGTCCGAGGCGGTCGCGCCCAACACCAACCAGACTTTCTGGGGGGTGGACGCGGACGCGGCGGTGTTCCGGGACTTCGTCCGCCGCTACCTGGCGGTCAACGGCCGGCTGGGTTCGCCCGCGTACCTGTTCGGGGAGTCCTACGGCACCCCGCGCACCGCGGTGACGGCCAACCTGCTGGGCGCTGCGGGCATCCGCCTCGCCGGCGTCATCCTGCAGTCCTCGATCCTGAACTACAACACCAACGGGGCCGCCGGACCCGACATCAGCTGCGCCGGCTTCCTGCCCAGCTACGGCGCGGTGGGGGCGTACTACCGGCTGGACGTTCCCCAGCCCACCGACCTCAAGGCCTTCGTCCGGCAGATGCGGGTGTTCACGGCCGGCACCTATGCGCCGGCGCTGCAGGCCTGGCTGGGCGACGGCACCCCGGCCGGCGCCGACCTGCTGGCCAGGCTGCACGACACCACCGGCATCGGCGTGTCCCTGTGGGAACAGCAGCTGAACCTCCAGCCCGACGACTTCCAGCAGGACCTGCTGCCCGACACCCTCATCGGGCGCTACGACGCCCGGGTGTCCGCGCCCGCGGGCAGCGTCCTGGCCGGCGACGGGGACCCCTCCAGCACCTTCATCTCCCAGTCCTTCAGGGACACCATCGGCCCCTACCTGTCCGGGTTCCTGGGCTACCCGGACGGCGCGGACTACACGGTCATGAACACGGCCGCCAACGAGAGCTGGGATTTCAGCCACGACGGGCTGAGCCTGCCCGACACCATCCCCGACCTGGCCGCCGCCCTCAAGCGCCGCTCCGGCCTGAAGGTGCTCTCCCTCAACGGCTACCATGACCTGGCGACGCCCTTCTACCAGACCGAGCTGGACCTGGCCCGGCTGGGGCGCCAGCCCAACCTGCAGATCCGGCACTATGAAGGCGGCCACATGGTCTACCTGGACGACACCTCCCGGCCCCTGGAAAAGGGCGACCTGGTGGCCTTCTACCAGGGCGCCCCGGGCTGGGACGAGGCGCCGGACCATCCGGCCGCCGGACCCGGCTCCTCCCGCCCGGCGTGGTTCCCCGTCCCGCCTGAAGGACTGCGCGCGGCCGGACCGAACCTGCTGACGGATCCCTTCGTGCCGCCGGCGAAGCGCCGCCCCGCCGCCGGGACCGAGACCACCGGCGCGGCCCTGGAGGCCCAGGTGGAACGCAAGCTCCGGGAGCCCGGGAAGTAGTCTGACGTGCATCCCTTGGGAGATCCCCCGTGCGGAGCCTCGGCGTCGCCGCCACCTTGATCCTTGCCGTCCTGTCCGTGGGCCTCCGGGCCGCGCCGGGTCCGGCCGCGGCCCGGGCCTCCGGTGAACGCATGCGTCCACCGGAGTCTAAGGACCGGACCAGAACCTGGCTGGATAGCTCCATGGGCCTGCTCCAGGGCGAGCTGTCGGCCCGCTATGGCCCGGAGCAGCGTCCGCGGATCCAGCGCGGCCTGGCCCAGACCGCCCGGTTCTGGCAGGACCAAGACGGCGGGGCGGCCGAGTACGAGGAT
Organism: Holophaga sp.; assembly: GCA_049508835.1. Classification (GTDB taxonomy): domain Bacteria; phylum Acidobacteriota; class Holophagae; order Holophagales; family Holophagaceae; genus Mesoterricola. Next base: position 6,558 of record JBELAL010000086.1, read on the forward strand.
TTCGTGCGTACATACTTGGTCCCGGACCCGGCCGCCCTGGAGGCCCTGCAGGGGCGCCTGGAGTCCGCCCTGGAGACCCTGGAAGGGCGCCAGCAGGAAATCCGCCGGGAGTTCCGGCGCCGCCTGGAGCAGGATCTGGGGCCCCTGCTGCCCGTGGACAGCCTCCTGGCCGGCTACGATCCCGGGGCCCACATGGCCGAGGACCTCTTCCAGGACAAGCTGGCGTTCGCGGCCCTGCTGAACTTCCCCCTCACCACCCTGGAGGAGCGCCGGCGGGACGGCGCCGCCTGGGACCGGGTCCAGTGGGCCCAGGTCTGGCTGGCGGACCGGTTCGCGCTGCGCGCCCCGGGGCTGGCGTTCCAAGCCCTGGCCTCGGCCCAGGCCGCCGCGGAGGCCTGCGTGGACGGCCTGCGCATCCCCACCGCGCGGCTGGTGGACGGGCACGGCCGGCGCCTGTTCCCCGGCGGACCGAGGCTGCTGGTCCACTGGGGCCTGCGGGACGAGATCCGGCGCCAGTACGGCATGGGCCGGGACGGCCTGGCGCGCCAGCGGCAGCTGCAGCAGGCCCTGGAGCGGCTGGTGGAAGGAGGCGTCCCCGCCGCGTTCCTGGCCGACCCCGGGGCGGATTGGGACCCGGCCGGCTCCGGGACCCCGTCCCCGGAGCCGGATCCCCGCTGCCAGGCCCTGCGGTCGGTCTTCCACGCGGCGCGGCAGCTGGACCCCTGGTGCCCCCTGGTCCCCACCCACCTGGCCCGGGGCCTGGTCCGGGACCGCCAGCTGCCCGAAGCCCGGCTGCGGCCCCTGCTGGAGCAAGTGTGCGGCTCGCCCCTCCTGGCCCGCGCCGCCCGGCTCATCCGCGCCCGCCTGGGCCGCCCCCTGGAGCCGTTCGACCTCTGGTACGGCGGCTTCGATCCGGGCGCCGGCGCGGCCCTGGACGCCCAGGCCCGCGCCCGCTATCCCGATGCCGCCGCGTTCCGGAAGGACCTTCCCGGCCTCCTGGCGGCTCTGGGCTTCCCCCCGGACCAGGCGGCGGCGCTGGGGGCCGGGATCCAGGTGGAGCCGGCCCGGGGCCCCAGCCCCGCGCCGGAAGCCGGGCTTCCGTCCGATCCCTGCCCCCTGGACCTGCGCCTGGGGCCCGACGGCATGGATGCCAGGACCTTCGCCGCCGCCCTCCACGGCCTGGGCCACGCCGCGGCCCGGCGCCTGGCCCGGGAAGGGGACGGGCACCCGCTCGCCGCCGGACTGCCCGGGCCGGCCTTCGACGAGGCGCTGGCCTTCCTGTTCCAGGCCCGGGCTCCCGGCCTGCTGGGGGCGGGCCGGACTGCGGCCCCGGCCGCGCTGGACGCATTCTGGAGCGCCTGCGCCGCCTCGGGGGCGGCCCTGGTGGAACTGGACCTCTGGCACTGGATGTACGGCCATCCCGACGCCGGCCCCGCCGAACTCCAGGCCGCCGCGGCCGCCTGCGCCAGGTCGGTGTGGAACCGCTGGTTCGCCGACGCCTTCGGCCGCCGGGAGGTGGTGCTCCTGGCCGCCTCCGGCGACCTGTTCGGCGGGCGCCTGGTCCTGCAGGACTATCCCGTCGGGCGCATGATCGCCCAACGGCTCCTGCGCGCGGGAGGCGACCTGGGCGGGACGTTCCCGGGCCTGGCGCGGCTGGGGCGGCTCACCCCGGACCTGTGGCTGCAGCGGGCCGCCGGGGTTCCCCTGGGCCCGGAAGCCCTGCTGGAGGATGCGGAAGCGGCGCTGGCGGAACTGGAACGGCGGACCCCGGTCGCCGCGGGCGCGCACGGAAGTACAGGTGCCATTGGCAGTTAATCCCACCCCACCTCGGGGACATTGGCGATTCCAAAGGGCGCCCGGTTCCGGCAAACTGATGAGATGACAAGATCCTACTATGCCGGCCAGGAACTGGACGCCCCGTGCGGTCGATGCAAAGGGGAGACCCGCCACCGGATCCTTTCCATCACCGACGGCGTGCCGGAGAAGCTCATCTGCATCAACTGCAGTTCGGTGCACAAGTTCCGGGCCGGCAAGGCCGAGGCCCAGGCCCCGCTCCGTCCCGCCCGGCCCACCGCCGCGGTCCGGGCCGTGGCGCCCAGGGCCGCCGCCTCCCCCACCCGGTTCCAGGAACTCATGATGGAAGAGCAGGCCGGCGCCAAGGCCGTGGCCTATACCGTCGCCCAGCACTGGGACGAGGGGATGTGGATGGACCACCCCAAGTTCGGGCTGGGCAAGGTGCAGAAGCGCCTGGGCCGCAAGGTGGACGTGCTGTTCCGGGACGGCCTCAAGACCCTGGTGAGCGCGTGATCAATAGGTCAGCACGCTGAACACCGGCAGCCCGTGGAGCCGGTCCCGGCCCTTCAGGAAGCCCAGCTCGATGAACAGGGTCAGGGCCACCGGGTGGGCGCCGGCCGACTCGATCAGCTCCCGGGCTGCCGCCGCGGTACCCCCGGTGGCCAGCACGTCGTCCACGATCAGCACCCGGTCCCCGGCTTTGAAGGCGTCCTGGTGCACCTCCAGGGCGTCCTCCCCGTACTCGCAGGCGTAGCTCCGGCGGAAGGTGGGCCCGGGCAGTTTGCCCGGCTTGCGCGCGGGCACGAAGCCCAGCCCCAGCTTGTGGGCCAGGGCCGACCCGAAGATGAAGCCCCGGGATTCCAGGCCCATGACGTGGGTGGGGTGCAGGGCCAGGGCCGGCTCGGCCATGGCGTCGATGGCCTGGCTGAAGGCGGCGGCGTCGTTCAGCAGCGGCGTGATGTCTTTGAACACCACCCCGGGCCGGGGGAAATCGGGGATGTCCCGGACTGCGCGTTTGAAATCCATGGGACCTCGCAAGGGTGAGCCTACAGTCTAGTCACATCCGGATCGCGAAGGGGACCGGCAGCGGCCCGCCGCTCTCCACCAGGTACCAGTCCAGGCGCGTGATCCGGGTGCCGGACGGGCCCCGCTCCAGGAGTTCCCGGAACGCCTCCAGGGGGGCCGGATCCCCCTCCACTTCCCCGCTCACGGTGCCGTCGAACTCGTTGCGCACCCATCCCCCCAGATCCAGCTCCTGGGCGTGGCGGCGGATGAAATAGCGGAACCCCACCCCCTGCACCCACCCGTGGACCTGGAAGGCGGCTTTCACGGTTCCCCCCCGTTGAACGCGGCGTCGAAGGCCGCCCGCCGGGCCATGACCTCCGGGCAGGCCATGTCCAGGCGCAGGGGGGTCAGGCTCACGTAGCCCGCCAGGGCCGCCTCGGCATCGCTGCCGGCGCTGCGGGCGTAGGTGGGGCCCAGGTCCCCGCCGATCCAGTAGTATGGCGACTTGCGGGGGTCCTGCCGCTCCTCCACCAGGTCGTGGTAGGTGCGGTTGTCCTGCCCGGTGACCCGGAAGCCCAGGGCCTCGCCCTGGGGGAAGTTCACGTTCCAGATCCGGTTGGCCGGCATGGGCAGGGCCTCCCAGCGCTCCAGGAAGCGCCTCAGCCAGTCCTCCACCCGGTCCAGGTCCCCCTGGGGGGCCAGAGAAAAGGCAGCCGCCCGGGCGCCCTGCATGCACCCCTCGAACGCCGCCCCCACCGTGCCCGAGTAGAACACGTCCTCCCCCAGGTTGTAGCCGTGGTTGACCCCCGTCAGCACCCAGTCCGGGGTCCGCTTCAGCAGGGCCCGGATCCCCACCAGCACACAGTCCACCGGGGTGCCGGTGCAGGCATAGCGGTCCGGCCCCAGCTCCTGGACCCGGAGGATGTCGTGCAGGCTCATGGCGCTGGAGATGGCCGACCGGTTCCGGTCCGGCGCCACCACCACCACCCGCCCGAACCCCGAAGCCACCCGGGCCAGCGCCCCCAGGCCCGGCGCCCAAGCCCCATCGTCATTGGAAATAAGAATCACCCGGTCAGACATCCCCCCAGTTTAGCCTCCAAACCAGACCTTGACCCCCCGTCCCACCCACCCTAGAATCAGAACCTCACGGCGCGTGGCGCAGCCTGGTAGCGCACTACCTTGGGGTGGTAGGGGTCGGAAGTTCGAATCTTCTCGCGCCGACCAATATTAAGCACGGAGGGCGGACCCCTAAGTCCGCCCTTTTTCTTGCCGGGAGGAAAGATTCGAACTTCCGAGTCGGCAATGGCGCGCAGGTAGGGAAAGGGAAGGAACGCTGCGGG
>JBELAL010000087.1:0-10611 GCA_049508835.1 Holophaga sp.
GGAGCGGAGCAAAGCCCTGGCGGTTTGGCTTCACTACTACAATAACCATCGACCGCATTCGTCCCTGGGAGGCAGGCCTCCCGCCTCAAGGGTGAACAACCTGTTTAGCCTCGACACCTAGTCGACCCGGGCCTCGTAGATGGGGAAGTCGGACCAGCCGTTCCAGGGCACCACGAACTTCTTCACCTTGGGCTGGACCACGTACAGGTGCTTCATGGAGAACAGGGGCAGCCACACCGCCTGGTCGATGACCAGCTTCTTCTCCAGGTCGGCATAGAGCTTGCCGCGCTTGGCGAAGTCGGTCTGGGAGCGGCCCAGGTCCAGCAGCTTGAAGTTCTCGGGCACCAGGGCGTTGAAGGAACGGGCGACGGTGCCCTTGGCGCCGAAGAAGGTGTAGAAGAAGTTGTCCGGGTCGTTGAAGTCCGCCGACCACTTGCTGGTGTACATGGGCAGCTTGCCCTGCTTGCGGGTGGCGTAGAAGGCGGCCTCGTCCATCTGGTTCAGCTTCACCCGGAACCCGGCCTTGGCCACCAGGGCCTGCACCACCTCGCTCAGCTTCAGCCACTGGGAGCCGGTGCTGGCCACCAGGGCGATCTCCATGTCCACGCCGTTGGGGTACCCCGCCTCGGCGAGCAGCTTGCGGGCCTTGTCGGGGCTGTACTCGAGCTTGGCCTGGGCGGGGTTGTAGTGGATCAGGCCCACCGGCAGGATGCCGTTCTCGATCTGGCCCTGGTTGTAGTACAGCTTCTCCAGCAGCTGCCGGCGGTCCACGGCCATCTGGAAGGCCTTGCGCACCCGCACGTCGTCGAACGGCTTGAGCTGCTGGTTGAAGGTGAAGTAGTAGATCCCGGCCCGGGACCCGGAGACGATCTGCTTGCTCCACTTGGGGTTGGAAGTGAAGTACGGGATCTGGGTGGTGGCGTAGTCGCAGTCGAAGATGTCGATCTCGCCCGACTCGAACAGCATGCGCATGGTCTCGGGGTCGGTGACCACCTTGACCACGAACGTGTCGATCTGGGGCTTGCCGCGCCAGTAGCCGGGGTTGGCGACCATGGTGTGGTGGTCGTTGAGGACCCACTCCTTCATGATGAAGGGCCCGGTGCCGCAGGTGGTCTCGGCGCTGAGCCCGTACTTGGCGCCCAGGGGCCGGGTGAACTTCTCGTTGAGGATGGAGGCCTGGGGGCTGGCCATGATGGCCAGGAAGGGCACGAACGGGTCCTCCAGGATGATCTGCACGGTGTACTTGTCCAGGGCCTTGAGGCCCACGGTATGGTCGGCCTTGCCGTTCATCCGGTCCTTGGCGCCCAGCACGAAGTCCAGGATGTCGGTGTTGAGGGCCTTGGTGGCCGGGTCCAGCATGCGGTCGTAGGTGTAGACCACGTCCTGGGCGGTGAGCTCCTCGCCGTTGTGGAACTTGACGCCCTTGCGCAGCTGGAAGGTGTAGACCTTGCCGTTGGCGCTGACCTTCCAGGAGGCGGCCAGTCCCGGCACCAGGGAGGACTTGGCCGGGCCGGTGGTGACGCACTCCAGCAGGCGGTCGTAGACGTTCAGCGGGATCAGGTAGTCCTCCGTGTTCAGCTGCATGTCGGAGGTCTTGGGCTCCTCGGGGTAGGCGATGGTGAGGGTCCTGCCGGCGGCGTGGGCCGCCAGCGCGCACAGGCCCATCAGGAGCACCAGCAGGGGCATGTGGAACCAGACTCTTGGCAACCAAGATCTCATGGCGGTCTCCTCCTGTTGTGGGATTAAGGTCGGTCAAGGATGAGCGTGGAGGTTGGGGATCTCCAATATCATTTTCAGTATGCTCTATTCATTTTTGATATGGAATTAATAAACTGACCCGCTTTTCGCTATGGACCGGGGCTTGCCCGCCCGCCGGAAAGCCCAACCCTTTCCCTGACCCCGAACCATTCCGGTCTTGGCTTCGCCCATGTTGAAATCCTCCACCCCGTCCCCCCTTCCTATGCCCCCCGGCCGCGTCCTGCCGGCGGCGCTGCTCGCCGGGATGACGGTGGCCGCCGCCGCCCGGGTTCCGCAGCCGGCCAGGCCCGCCCCGCCGGAGTCCCCCTTCCAACTGGCGGGCCTGGCGGCGCTGCGGGAGTTCCTGGTCGAGGGGCGGGCCGTGGGCAACCGGTTCTATTCGGTGGGCCGGTTCCCGGTCATCGTGACCCCTGCCCCGGTGGCCCTGCCGGGGTTCCAGTTCCAGGGCCGGGACCCGGACGGCCAGGCCGTCTGGAGCCGGTACGACCTGGCCAGCCCCAGTCCGGCGGACCGGTTCCTGTCGGTGTACGAGAACTTCGTCGCCCTGCTGGGCCCGGACGCCGCCATCCGGGCCGGGTGGCGCGGCCCGGTGTTCGGGTTCAACATCACGCCCCGGTCGGGCCGTCCGGCCCCGTCGTTCTTCCTGGCCTGCCGGGCCTCCACCCTCCGGCCCGGCAGGGCCAACGGCGACCTGCTGGAGACCCGGCTCCGCCTGGCCACCCAGGTGTTCCTCCGGGGCGCGGGCCTGCCGGACCGCCTGCGGGAGGAACTGGACGCCACCCTGGCCGCCCTGACCCCCGTCGAGTCGGCGCTGGTCCGGAGGTGCCTGGGGATCGTCGAGGATCCCGTCCTCCCCGCCGGCTCGGTCCCGGACGGCCGGACCCCGGACGGCCGCATCTCGGATGGCCGCGCCACGCCCTTCGTCCTGAACTCCTTCGAGGCCTACGAGCGGGAGATCAAGGCGTCCCGCCAGCGCCAGGGCGCGGTGGTCCTGGTGGGCCGGGGCATGGTCTCGGCCCGTTCAGGGCTGGAGAACGTGGCCTCCGCCGATCCCCTGCCCCCCGGGCACCCGGAGGTCTACACCGTGGATGCCGACCCCGCCGCCTTCCCCGACCTGGTAGCCGATGTCCGCAAACCGGACGCCCTGGTCTCCATCCCCGACCATTCCGTGGACCAGATCCGCCTCGACGGGATGGCCTCCGCGTCCCTCTTCGACCCGGGCCTGGCCGAGGTCCTGGCCAGCAAGCTCAAGCCGGGCGGCCTCTACATCGGCGACGGCCCGCCGCCCCCCACGGACTCGAAGTTCGTCCGGGCCCTGAGGAGCCACGGCTTCCGGGGACCCGCCCCCCTGGCCCCGGGCGAAGACTGGATGGGGCACGGGTCGCCCTTCGTGTTCACAGCTCCGAGATAGTTGGTCTGTTACCATCGGTTCCGCTGCACAGGAGGCCAGGCCATGCCCCAGCGGAAAGGGTCCGGCGCGGATCCGGAAGCGTCCTTCTTCACCCCCGCCCTGTTCAAGTTCCTGCGCGACCTCAAGCGCCACAACGACCGGGAGTGGTTCAACGGCAACAAGGACCGGTTCGAGGCCGACGTGAAGGCGCCCATGCTGCGCTTCATCGGCGCCTTCGCCGGGCCCCTGGAGCAGCTCAACAAGAACTTCCTGGCCGATCCCCGCCCGGTGGGCGGCTCCATGTTCCGGATCCACCGGGACACCCGCTTCGCCCGGGACAAGAGCCCCTACAAGCTCAACGTCGGCGCCCACTTCCGCCACCGCCTGTGCACCCGGGAGGTGCACGCCCCGGGGTTCTACCTGCACCTGCAGCCCGGGGAGAGCTTCTCGGCCAGCGGGCTGTGGCACCCGGACCCGGACGCCCTGCGCCAGGTGCGCGGCCGCATCGTCTCCCACGCGCGGGAGTGGAAGAAGCTGCGGGAGGGCGGCATCGAGGTGCAGGGGGACACCCTGGCCCGGGTGCCCCAGGGCTTCGACCCGGACCACCCCTGGGTGGACGACCTGCGCCTGAAGGACTTCTACACCTTCGAGCCGTTCAGCGACCAGGAGGTGTGCGCCCCGGATTTCCTGGAGCGGTATGCGGAGAACTGCCGGGGCAACCTGCCGTTGATGGGGTTCCTCACCAAGGCCATGGAACTGCCCTGGTAGGGGCCGGGGCGGATTCCGCTACCGGCGCGGCGGGGCCTCCGGCACCAGCCTGAGCGTCTCCATCACCGGCCCCGGCAGGAAGCTCCCGGGCTTCCCCGCCACCCAGTCCAGGTGCTCGTCCCGGTAGTGGGGCGACAGCGGATGCCCGCTCTCCCCGCAGGGCATCATGAAGTAGCCGTCCGCCTCATGGCCGGGGGAGACCGCGAACCGCTCGGAGGCGCCGAACACCCGGTCCTGCACCCGCGGCATGTAGGCGTCGCCGGGGATGGGCAGGCGGGGCATGTCCAGCCACCGGGCCAGGAACGGCAGGGCCCGGGACACGGGGTGCTGGATCTTCGGAGTGTTCAGCCGGCCCCAGGTGTGCTGGGACAGGGTGCCGCCGTCCTTGAGGATCCGCTCGATGGTGGTGTCCACCGCGTGCAGCAGCTGCTCGTCCCAGGTCTTGTACCGGGGATCCAGCAGGTTCGGCGGGCGCTGGGTGGCCAGGGCCCAGGCGGGGCCTTCGGCCTGGCCCACGAAGCCCACCTTGAACCGGCGCTCCCCGTTCAGGCGGTAGGCCCGGAAGAACGGCTCTGCCAGCTCCTCCATCAGCACCATGCGGAATCCGCGCACCATGCGGTACCCGGCCGAATCCACCGCGGCCTTCCCGCCCCAGTCCTCGGCCAGGCGCCGGAATTCGGCCCGCCGCGGATGCCCGCGCAGGGTATCGGGGGTGAGGGTGTCCAGCAGCAGCTGCCGCCACCGGGCCAGGAACAGGGCCCGGTCGTCCAGCTGCACCGTCAGCATGTCCTTCTCGGTGGGCCTGGACATGGCGCTGAGGTCGTCCCGGATCTGCCGGGCCCGGGCGCCCAGGTCGTAGCCCCCGTCGCCTGCCACCGCGAGGTCCGGGCCGTCCAGAACCCGGGCGTTGGCGGTCCAGAGCTGGCCCCCGGGGGGGTCCACGATGCGCGGGACATCCTCCGGGCGGACCCAGCCGTCCCAGCGGCAGCGGCCGTCGGCCCAGGACACCGGAACGCGGCCGTCGAAGCCCACCCGGCGCGGGATCCGGCCCATGATGGTCCAGCCGATGTGGCCCCGGTCGTCGGCGGCCACGAAGTTCTGGGCCGGGATTCCCGCGCGGTTGGCCGCCGCCAGGGCCGCGTCCAGGGTGTCGGCGGTCTCCAGGCCCACGGCGTCGAAGCCCAGGGCCTCGGGGTCGTGGGCGGTCCAGCGCAGGGCCCGGCGCCGGCCCTTGTGGTCGGTGTCCACCACCGGGCCCCAGATGGATTGGGGGATCACCAGCACCTGGTCCTTGCCACCGCGCACCTTGATGGTCTCCCGCAGGTGCTCCAGCTTGCGGGGGCCGTCCGGAGTCAGGTAGGTATCCGGCTCCAGCCCGGCCTGCTCCAGGATCACCAAATCGCGGAAGTCGCCGTAGCTGTTGGTGAAGCTCCAGGCCACCTTGCCGTTGCTGCCCACCGCCACCGAGGGGGTGCCGGGCAGGGTGACCCCGGTGACCCGCCGCTCGGCGCCGTCCCCCGGCCAGGCCAGGGACACCCGGTACCACACGTTGGGCACGGTGATGGCGAGGTGCATGTCGTTGGCCACGATGGCCCGCCCGTCCCGGGTGCGGGTCCCGGCCACGGCCCAGTTGTTGCTGCCCGGGAAGTCCGGCGGGGGCTCGGCGGAATCGGAGGGGATGGGTGGCGGGACCTTGCGGGCGCGGAAGTCCAGGACCTCCGGCCCGGGCACCGGGGGCTGGACCCGGGGCCCGCCCTCCAGGGGCGCGTCCCACTCGGTGCCCTGGGGCGCCAGGAAAATCAACAGTTCCGGGGGCAGCGCGTCCTGCATGTAGCCCAGCCGGGACTGGCGCTGCCCGGGGTCTTCCTGGAGCTGGATGAACATGGCCAGCAGGCAAAGCACCGAGTCCTCCGGCCGCCAGGGCACCGGGTCCGCCCGCAGCAGGAGGTACTCGAACGGCCGCGCCCCCAGCGCCTTGAGCCCGGCGTTGACCCCGTCCGCATAGGCCTGGAGCGCCGCCAGCCCGGGCCCTCCGGTGCGGGCCACCACCCGGCGCGCCACCTCCCGGAACCGGTGGATGCGGTATTGCCGGTCATAGCGCGCCAGCGGGGCCCCCATCAGCTCGGCCAGCTCCCCCGCGGCCAGGCGCCGCTGCAGGTCCATCTGGAAGAACCGCTCCTGCCCATGCACGAACCCCAGCCCCCGGGTCACGTCGAGCCGGTCCGCACCGCGGATGGTGGGCACCCCCAGCGCGTCCCGCTGGATGGTGACGGGTTGCCGGAGCCCGGCCAGCGCCCGCTCCCCCGTGGTCACCGGCAGGCTCCCTCCCAGCCGCGCGCGCACCCAGAGCGCGCCGCCGCTCCCGGCCAGGACCGCCGCCGCCACCAGGATCCCGGCCGCCCGCAGGACCGCGCGCATCACGTCCCCGTCCGCATGCCCATGGGCCGACCTCCACCCCTCTCAACGTGATCCAGCCCCACCAGTATGTCCGCCCCCGCTCGGGAAAACCACCGGGACACGCGCCGGCAACAGGATAGATTCCCCCAACCGGGCTGGAATTTCTTCGTCGTTCGTCCTGTCCCCTTCGCGCCGACCCACTCGTACCAGATTTTCTTGTTCGTGCTCGCAAGCTGCGCGCGAACAAGTAAATCTGGTTTGCCGTCCTCAAACCGGCGGAAACAATGGTTGCGTTTCTTTGAAGAAAACGCAGCCCATGGTCCAACTGGCTGGAGGAACCAGGGTCACCATGGGGGAGTTGATCTCCACGTTCATCCCCTCCTCCACGTGCACCTGGCCCACCGTCCCGGCCATGGGGGCGGTGTACTCGTTCTGCATCTTCATGGCCTCGAGGATGAGGATGGGCTGGCCCTCCTCCACCACTTCGCCGGGCTGGACCAGGAGCTTGAGCACCTTGCCGGGCATGAGGGCGGCCACCAGGCCGGTGGCGCCCTTGCGGCCCCGGGCCATGGCCGCGGCCAGGAGGGTCTTGTGGGGATCCTGGAGGGTGAAGTCGTAGGCCCCGTCGTAGAGGCTGGCCCGGAACCCGTGCAGGTCCGGATCGATGCTGCGGATGCGGTCGATGTTCACGCCCACCGAATGGCCGGCCATGATGACGGAATAGCTGGTGGGCTCCACCCGGACGATGTCGAAGGGGAACTCCTCCCCGTCCCAGACCATGACGGTCTTGCCGGCGGCGCGGCGGATCTCCAGTTCGTGGGTTTCATCGGCGATGACGAGGGTGCGCTTCATGGTAGCTTCCGGTTAGAGCCGGTTGAACCGGCCGAGGGTCTGCCAGCGTTCGGTGCCCGCGTCGCCCTGGTCCCTGGGCTGCTGGGCGCGGCGCTCCTCCATCTCCAGTTCGTCGAACAGGGCGGCGGCCACGGCGAACTTCAGGTTGGGGCCGATCTTCTTCTGCTTCCACCAGGCGTGGTCCAGCATCCCGGTGTGCAGCTCCCCGCGCAGGAACGGCTTGTGCTCCAGCAGGGCCTTGTGGAAGGCCACGCTGTTGCGCACGCCGCCGATGCGGTACTCGCTCAGGGCCGCGTGCATGCGCTCCAGGGCCTCGGCCCGGGTGGGGCCCCAGGTGGAGAGCTTGGACACCAGCGGGGCGTAGAAGGGCGACAGCTCCCAGCCGGTGTAGACGCCGTTGTCGTCGCGCAGGCGGTGCCCGGCGGGGGTGCGCAAGTATAGGATGCGGCCGGAGCTGGGGGCGAAGTCCCGGTCCGGGTCCTCGGCGTTGATGCGGCACTGCACCGCGTGGCCCCAGAAGGGGATCTGCTTCTGGGCCAGGGGCAGCTTCTCCCCCTTGGCGATGGTGATCTGCCAGCGCACCAGGTCCTGGCCGGTGATCCACTCGGTGACCGCGTGTCCGCCCTGGATCCGGCAGGTCATCTCCAGGAAGTAGAACTTCCCGTCCGCGTCCAGCAGGAACTCCACCGTGCCCAGGCCCACGTAGCCCAGTTCCCGGGCGATGGCCACGGCCGCCTCGCCCATGGCCTTGCGCAGGGCCGGGGTGACCGCCGTGGAGGGGGCCTCGTCGGCCACCTGCTGGAACCGCCGCTGGACCGACCCTTCCCGCTCCCACAGGTAGACGTAGTTGCCGTGGCTGTCCCCGGCGATCTGGAGATCGATGTGGCGGGGGTGGACCAGGGCCTTCTCCAGGTACACCCGCTCGTCCCAGAAGGAGAACAGGGCGTCGCCCTTGACCCGGGGCAGGGCCCGGCGCAGTTCGCCCGGGGACTTGACCAGGCGCATGCCCTTGCCGTCCCGCCCGGCCACCGGCTTGAGCATCAGGGGGAAGCCCAGCTTCCGGGCCTCGGTCATCAGGTCCTCGTCGTCGAGGGTCTCGTGGATGCCCGGCAGCACCGGGCAGCCCACCTTGGTGGCGATCTGCCGGGCCACGATCTTGTCGTTGGTCTTCTCCAGCACGTCCGGGCCCGGCCCCAGCCAGGTGATCCCGTGGTCCAGGATCCGCCGCACCGCCTCCGGATCCTCGCTCAGGAACCCGTAGCCGGGGTGGATGGCGTCGGCGCCGGACTTCCGGCACACGTCCACCAGCTTGTCCGCCCTCAGGTAGCTTTCCCGGGACGGGGTGGGCCCGATGGGGTAGGACAGCACCGCCAGCCGCACGTGCATGGCGCTCCGGTCCGAATCCGAATAGACCGCCACGGTGGGGATGTCCATCTCCCGGCAGGTGCGGATGATCCGGCAGGCGATGTCTCCACGGTTGGCGACGAGCAATCTGGTCACGGGCATGGCTGGTTTCCTCGGGATTCCATGGGCCCGGTTCCCGCCAGGAGGAAATGGGGCATCATGGAGGGGTGAGACCGTACAGCCTACCAAACCTGATAGCTACGTCCACTATATCTGTGGGTTTATGCATCGGCTGCGGCCGCAAGGGCGATCCCGCACCCCACACCCGCACGGCGCCCGCGGCCTGCGAAGTCCAGTGGATCACCCCCCGGATCCTGGAAGTGCGGCTGCCCACCCGGGACGTCCAGGGGGGACGCCTGGTGGGCCTGGAGAAGGTGCGGGTCTACTATCTGCCCCTGGGCGCCGCCAAGCCCAGCGGGGACGACGTGGTCGCCCGGGGACGGGTGGTGATGGAGCGCAGCCGCCCGGATCTGCCCCGGCCCGGGGGGGCCCTGCAGCTAGACCTGAAGCAGATCGGCCGTCCGGCTGGGTGGCTGTCGGCCACGGCCGTGCGGGTGGGCGAAGTGGTGGGGGCCCCCAGCGACCCGGTGGCCTGGCTGGACCCGAACATCTGAAGGTTGGGCCCGGCAAGATCCGCGCCGTCGCGGAAAAATCCAGAAACTGCCCCCTGCGGGGGCCTCGGTGGATTTTATTATTAATTTATATTTAGCCTCCGAGGTGAAGGCATGGGTAAACCTTTGTTTCCCGAACACTCCCTGACGATCCGGCTGCTGGCCGGGGTCCCCCTGGCCCTGGCGCTGGGCCTCCTGGTGGGCTGCCCCGGCAGGCACAAGGGCGACAGCGCCGCCAAGCCGGCGCCCAAGCCCACGGCCATCGCCCAGTACGCGGGCACCTGGAAGGGCGACGCCACCACCGCCGTCGGCCATGCAGACCTGGACGGGATCCTGCTGAAGGACGGCAACTTCCGCTGCTATGCCCAGGACAAGGTGCAGATCAGCGGCAACCTGGAACTGAAGGGCACCCAGGTGACCGGCACCGGGACCGTGCTGGCGCCCAAGGACAAAAAGTTTGCCAACGGCAAGACTCCCGCCAAGGTCGACCTGACGGGCAAGGTGACCGGGAACACGGTGGAACTGGAATACAAGGGCGAGGACCAGGGCAAGATCACCCTGGGCGAAAAGAAACAGGCGGCGGACCAGGCTTGTCGTGTTCAAGGGGCTCGCCTATCTCATGCCGTCCACGGGCAGTTCAGCGCCCCCGGTCATCGCCCTCCTGGTGTCGTCCAGTGAAGGTGAGCAGCATGCCGGCCTGTTCACCCGGACCAGCCCCTGATTCCCGGGCCGGCTCAGGCCCGTCCGGCCCGGCCCGCGAGCCGGCGCATGAACCCCACTTGTCCCAGGTGGTAGGCCTCGTGCCAGGCCAGGAACCGCACCGCCCCGCCGAGGGTGTCCGAGCCGTCGGGCAGGGTGCGCCCAAGGGGCCTGGCCAGGTCGGCCCCGGTGAGCGTCTCCCAGTGCCCGGCCAGCGCCTGCTGGGCGCTGCGGAAGGCCTGGACCAGCATGCGCGGGTCGATGTTTCCCGGCACCTGGGCCGGGGAGGAGCCGCGCCCGAACGCCGCCTCCCAGTCCTCCACCGGGGGCACCAGCCCCACCATGGCCATCAGCCGGCGACGGGTCACGGCCAAGTGGCCCACCAGCCAGCGGGCGTCATGGCCTACCGGGTCCTTCACGGCCCAGTCGGCGTCGGTGAAATCGTTCACCAGGGCCTCCAGGAAAGGCTCGTCCATGGCGAAGGTGTGGGCGCTGACCGCCAGTTCAGGAATCATGATCGCCTCCTCGATACAGCTAGCACCGTGGGATCCGGGCGGGTTTGGGCGCCCGTTCCAGGCACAAGGAACCCTAAGGGAGCAAGCTCCCTGATGGTTCCTGATATGTATCGGCCTGTCAAGGGTGGCAGGCCCATTTTGTCCGGCAGTGCATAGGGAGCAGAACGGACGGCATTCCGCCGGTTGATCAGTCTGATATTCGCGGGTTGGGTACCGG
>JBELAL010000088.1:0-6641 GCA_049508835.1 Holophaga sp.
CAGGGTGAACGCATGATAGGGCCATGCTTCGCGCGCGACGCATGCATTCCTTTTGCTGCAAAATGGACTTGCTGAAAAAATCGAGTATAAGTCCTTGTACTTCATACCCATTTGCGGCAGAACGTTTCCGTGGAGATCGCTGCCATGGGAACGAAGTTCAAGAGCCTTGCATGCCACCTGGGGGCTCTGCCTGATCCCCGGAAGGTGAAAGGGCGGCGACACGTGCTGCTCGACGTACTTGTCATCGCCGTGCTGGCCGCCCTTTGCGGCATCGATGACTGGGAGAGCACCGTGTACTTTGCCAGGGGGCAGGAGGACTGGCTGCGCACCTTCCTGGCCCTGCCCAATGGCATACCCAGCCACGACACCTTCAATCGCATCTTCCGCATGCTGGACCCTCGTGCCTTCGGCGAAGCTTTCCTGGCTTGGGTCGGCGGGATCCGAGAGAAGATCCCCGAAGACGTGGTCGCCTTTGACGGCAAGACGCTCCGTGCCTCGCTGTGCCAGGGCAAGCCGCCTCTGCACGTGGTGAGCGCCTGGTCCGTAGGCAACGGGATGGTCCTTGGCCAGCGGGCCGTGGACGAGAAAAGCAACGAGATCAAGGCCATCCCCGAGCTGGTGAAGATCCTGGACCTTCGGGGCTGCATCGTCACCATCGACGCTATGGGCTGTCAAAAGGCCATCGTGGAGGAGAACGTGGCGCGAAAAGCGGACTACGTCCTGGCCGTGAAAGCAGACCAGGAGCGGCTGTTCGAGGCCATCCAAGCTAGCTTCGCCACACTCGACGCAGACCCATCCGCCGTTCCCCACTTCAGCACGGAGTCCCAGGAGGAGGGACACGGGCGGAAAGAATTCCGGCGGGTAACCATCGTGGATGGGGTTCATCGCCTCCCAGAGGACATCTTGTTCAGCTGGCCCAGACTGGAAACCCTGATGCGGATCCAGACCGTAACCCAGCGCGGCGACAAGGTCGAGCGCGAGGAGCGGTTCTTTATCAGCAGCATGCCGATGCGGCGGGCCGAAACCATCGCTCGATGCCCACGACTTCACTGGGGCATTGAGTCAAGGCGGCGCTTGCCCCGGATTATCGGATGGTCGCTCTGCTGGGCTTCCCGAGTTGCTACCACCCCGTCGTCCTACCCCGGCCGAAGACCTACATCGCCATCAAGGACACCAAGTTTCCGATCCATCCGCTCCTGCTGGGCTGAAGCCAGGGGACGTTATTTTGGAACCCATCTGCTTGTGGCCTGCACCACCTTGATAGAGAACTTCCGGTAAAGGCCTATGCCCCTGAATCCTGATGTCAATTACAAATACGACCACCTGGGTATTCCCACCAAGGAGGTCAGGCCTGGGGAACGCTATGTTCCCGCTTTCAAAATGTTTGTCTCTGGCTATGAGGACAGCGACTTCCATGTCCAATGGCACAGGTATGAGCCGGACTGCGAATTGCACCCTCTGATCCAGACCGTACCGCACGTCGCCTTCCGGGTGGACGACTTGGACAAGGCCATCGAGGGAAGGACGGTCATCCTCGGACCCTATTTCCCGCTGGAGGGATACCGGGTCGCGATGATCGAAGATGGTGGGGCGCCCATCGAATTCGTACAGACCCAGCTAACGGAGGCTCAGATCATCGAACGGGCGAATGCCAACTCCATTCGTTCATGACGTACCAATCATGCGTTCACCCTGGGGGCAGCTCGCCGCGCTCTTGTGCAGCCTTCCTGGCCAGGGCTTCGGCCGCCTCCTCGCGGGTCCTTTCGCGTTTTGCCTTAGTGGCGAACATTGCCTTGCGGCCCTCGATCAAGAGCTTTGCCGCTGGCCAGTCTTTATGCTCTTGCCTGAGTTGGTTGAGCGAATAGCGCAAGAACTGCGCATCGTCCATTTCAGCCGGCGTGGTTTCGCGGCCAGAGTCGGACTTGACCTGGGCATCGCTCACTTTCTTTTCTCGCTTGGCTTGGTCCGCTCCCTGCCCCGGATAGGATAGGAGAGCATCAGACGGACGAGCCCGGCCCCCCGGAAGCCTTGTTCGCGGAGAGCCGGAACCGTCCATGACCACCGAGCAGGAGCTGAGGGACAAGCTGCGTAAGATCGAAGCCCTGTTCGGCGGGGCCTCCACGCGCGGGGAGCGCATGGCCGCCATGGCGGCCCGGGACCGCGTCCTGGAAAGGCTCAAAGCCTTCGAAGCCCAGGAGCGCCCGGCGGAGATGAAGTTCACCCTGGGGGATGGGTGGCACCTGCGGCTCTTCCTGGCCTTGTGCCGCCGTTATGGGTTGAAGCCCTACCGACGCCACGGCCAGCGCCGGACGACGGTCATGCTGATGGTCGTGCCCAGTTTCGTGGACGACATTCTCTGGCCCGAGTTCACCCAGTTGGCGGATGCGCTCCGGGAGTACCTGGATGAGGCTACGGAACGCATCATTCGGGAGGAGGTCTTCAAGGATCCGGGCGATCCGGAGGCCCGATAGGCCCGGCCCCCCACCGGGTGGTTTAATGATGGTTCGGAATGCTTCTCTGGACGCCGAATACATCTTGTTCCGACCGCCGCGCAGACCTTCGTCGAAGGCCACAGTAAGGAGCAACCCCATGCCGACACTAAGCTACCGGGAAGTGGTCCAACTGAAGGTGACCCTGGCTGAGATCGAGCCGCCCATCTGGCGTCGGTTGCTGGTTCCCGTCGACTACACCTTGACCCGGTTGCATCAGGCCATCCAGATCGCTTTTGGATGGCAGGACTATCACCTGCACGCCTTCCACATCCACGGCGAGGACTACGCCCCGCCGGACCGGGAGAATGGGCCCGGAACCAATAGCGAGAAGGTGGCGCTGAACAAGCTCGGGTTCCGCCTCAAGACAAAAATCAAGTACAGGTATGACTTCGGGGATTGCTGGGACCACCAGATCCTCGTTGAGGGGCACCTGCTGTTGGAAGAGCCCGCCAGTGTGCCGGTCTGCCTTGGAGGGCAGCGCGCCTGTCCCCCGGAGGATTGCGGTGGCACCCCGGGTTACCAGGAGATGCTGGATGCCTTCCAGGATCCGGAACACCCCAGCCACGACGAATTCAAACAATGGCTGGGCGTGGACGTCTGGGACGCGGAGGCCTTCCATCTCGACCAGGTGAATGAAGGTCTGGCCAAGGCGTTTGCTCCGCGGCAAATGAAGCGCGTCGCCTTGCGATAGGGGTTGTTGGCCAAGCCATCGCCGCCGCGACCCAGTCGGCTATTTCCTGGTGGGCTGTGGCCATGACGCAATCAGGATCAAGGCGCAGGTATGTATCCCGGATCTTGCCTAGACTGTGCCCCAGAAGGGTGTCACCAAATGCCAAAGGATGATCGAGACCCCAGAATGGCTTGGCCTACCCAACGCGACAAAAGATTCTAGGTGAGCTGCAAGATTAATCGCAGAATCCTGGGTGAGGGCCCAAATACCGCTTCTTCCATTCCAGGTTGTCCATGACGCTCTGCTCGAATGTGCCAAGCCGTTTGATTTCATGATCCCTTACCATGATCTGGCCCTTGGCCAAGACGGTGTCGATCTCCAGGTCCTGAGTGAGCAGCACCAGATCCGCGTCCGCGCCCACCCGGATGGTACCCTTGCTTGGCAGGCCGAGGTAAGCCGCGGGTGTTGAGGTGATCACCCTGAGGGCCAGTTCTAGCGGAACGCCATGGTCACGCACCGCGCGCCTGACCTCTCCGAACAGAGTGTCGATCCTGCCGATCCCCAGGCCGATCATTTCCCCGGCCGAGTTGAAAAGCGGAAGACTTCCCTGGGCGTCGGAACTGAAGCTGATGCTGTCAATGGAGACCCCAGCTTGGAGAAGGCGGAGCAACCCATTTCCGCACGAGAGGTCAGTGGAGTCCGTCATGAGGCTAGTGGTCAGGTCAATGTGACGGCCCCGGCCGGTATCCTGCTTGGCGTAGGCGATGCCCGCCTCAAACAGACCGGCGTTTCGGTTGATGTGGGTTGGCACGAAGTGCTTGGCCGGGATCTCGGTCTCGGAGATGATCTGCTCGATCAGGGCTAGCATGCGCTGCCCATCTCCCATGTGGATGTTGACCACTCCAGTCTTGCCCGCGATCATTCCACCGACTCTGACGTCGGCGGCGATCCGGGCGACCTCCTCGAAGGTCGGCTGGGACGAACGATGGTCAGACAGGGCGATTTCCCCGACCCCAATGACCTTGTCGATCAGGATGAGATCCTCCTGTACAGAGCTGGTCAGGGTCCCGACTGGCACACGGTAGGAGCCAGTGTAGATGAAGGTGGTGACGCCTTCGGCTTCCAGCCCCCGCGCCTTAGCCAGCAGGCTGGCCATGCTCCGGGTGGTGCCGTCCGTCCCCAAGCAACCGATCACCGTGGTTACCCCGCCCGTGGTCAGGTCGCTCAGCATGAGTTCCGGTGTCCTGAAGGCATAGCCCTCACTACCGCCGCCCAGGATGTGCACATGACCATCAATGAATCCCGGCACCAGGAGTTTGCCCGTGCCGTCGATCACTTCCCATTCGAATCGCCCAAGGGGCGAGGTTCCCGCGTGAAGGCAAGCGATCACCCCTCCGGCGATGAGGACATTCATCCTCCCCATCGGTTCAGGAGCGTAAACCTCCACGTCTTTGATCACCTTCAGAATGTTTGGATCTTTCGGGAAGACACTCATTTCTTCTCCATTTAAGTGATGTTTTTATAGACTTTGCCATCCTGGATAATCAAAGTAATGTTCTCATGATAATTCTGGAACAGGCTCATGTCCTTGAGAGGATCGCCTTTGACCAGGATGAAATCGGCCAGTTTGCCTGGCTCAATGGTTCCCAGGTTCTTCTCCTGCTTAATGATCTCCGCGTTCGTATTGGTGGCGGCCATCAGCGCCGCCATTGGGCCCATGATCTTCGCCTGGAGTGCCAGCTCAAGCCCCTTGTTGACCTGCAACGGGCCAAGGCAGTCGCTGCCGGACCCAATTTTCAGGCCCATTTCAAAGGCCAGGGCCAGGGATGTCTCGGCCCCGTCCACGAGCACTTTCATCTTTCTGAGGTAGTCGTCGGGCATGCCGAGTTCAGGACCAAGCTTCACAGTCAGCACGAAGGTCGCCATGGTTGGCACCAGGTATGCTCCAACGTCCCTCATGAGCCCGGCCGCAGCTTCAGTTAGCAGATTCCCATGCTCGATTGTCCTTACCCCGGCCTTGCAGCAGAGTTTGATACTGCGGTCGGAATAGCAATGCGCGGCGACGTACTTTCCTGCCGATTCAGCCTCGAAAACCGCTGCCTGCATTTCCTCGAGGGAATACTGCGAGGAGTCGACCTCATCGCTGGGAGATGACGCTCCTCCGGCCGCCAGGATCTTCACAAAATCCACCCCTCGGCGGAGTTGTTCACGGGCGCCTCTGCGGACTTCAGTCACCCCGTCGAAAATGTCCATAACAATGCCTGCAGAATAGATGAAAGGAGGGCATGTCTCTGTGGGCAACCGGTTATCGCCATGGCCGCCAGTTTGGGAGAGAATCCCGCCGGACACGAAGAGACGGGGACCAGGAACCAGACCCTCGGCCACAGCCTGGCGGAAGCCCGCGTCGATCCCACCGCAATCGCGGGCTGTGGTAAATCCTTGATCGAGGGTTTCCTTGAGTATCTTCAAGGACTTGATGACCAGGGTGGAAGCGTGGTAGCGCCGCTGCTGTTCCACCGTGCTGGAGGCCACCGACGCCACGTGGACATGGCCGTCAATTAGGCCTGGTAAGAGGGTCTGCCCTTTGCAGTCGATGACCTCGGCGTCGCGCGGCAGAGCGCCCGGCGAACCTTTCCCGATCTCCTTGATCCGGTTGTCCTCGATGGCCACCCACCCGTCGGCTTGTGGCTCAGCGCCGGTGCAATCGATGATTGTCGCCCTGGTCAGGATAGTGTTTCTCATTTACATCTCCCTGTGTCTGAATTGTTCAAGGCTTGGTGACGGCCGCGGAAGGCGGCGCGGCCAGGACAATACTGCTCTCCTGCTGCTGGATCTGCTCCACCGGCGCGTCCCCCGACGGCGGGGCGGTGAACTTGGTGACCCAGTGCTGGCGCGGGGCGCCGCCCAGGATGGCCGGCACCGAGACCAGCGCGGTGTCCAGGAAGGTGGGGATGCTGATGCGCTGGACCACCTTGCGGTCGTCGGTGGCCACCTCGATGGCGATGGTGTGCCGGGGCCCGCCCACGGTCACCTGGGCCCGCTCGGCCCGGCCCATGGATTCCGGGCCGTGGCCGTCCACGGCCACGTTGACGGTGTCGGCGCTGGCGTACTCCTTGCCGTCGATGGTCACGGCGTTGGTGTCCAGCAGCAGGGTGTGCCCCTTGCCGCAGTAGAACAGCACCGCGGGCAGGGAGGCCAGGAGCAGCGCCGCGCCGGCGCGCTGGATCAGGCTGCGGTGGGTCATGCGGCACCTCCCCCGGCCGGCTTGGGCGTCCCGGCTGCGGCCTCCCGGCGCAGGCTGGCCCGGGATTCGTTCTCCTGGCTCACCCGCTTCCACTCGTACAGCACCAGCGCCAAGGCGATGACCCCGTAGCTCACGAACTGGCGGAAGTACTCGCCCAGCATGCCGGAGCCGATGAGGTTCTTGCCCGCCATGGGCGAGACCAGGAACATCATGTGGAACAGGATCACCCCGATGA
>JBELAL010000089.1:0-6887 GCA_049508835.1 Holophaga sp.
TCGGTCAATGGACCAGTACGGCGGGCGTCCATAATAATTATAAAGATCTGTCTCGTATTCACGGTCGATCGCCTCGCCCGGAATCCACTGAGGGCTGTCTTTGATCGATTGCCGAGACATGTCCACATAGACATTCCTCTCCGCCCAGCTGATTTTCCCTGCCCAGAGTAGGGAAACCAGCACCTTCTTGCCGAACCACCAGTTGCTGGTATCGATCACCAGATACCGCATGGCCCAGGTTTCATCGTCGATGATGAGGTCTTCGAGGTGGCCGATGGCATCATCGCTCCCTTGAATGTGGTACCCGCGGAGTTCCGCTGCGCTTCGCAAATGGACGTCATAAAGGGCTGGGCCGGGGCCTGCAGTAATCGGCTCGTCGAACCTGGCGTTGGCGAGCATGCTCGGGTAGGCGCCCATGCCCCAGATCCCTGAGTAACCCCAATAATAGGGATAGCCGTAGTAACCGTGGAGGTCACGCTCATGCTGTCGGGAGACAGGTTTGTCCGTGTCAATGCCAGGACTGTCCTTGACCTTGGCCATGGTCAAGGCCAGGGGAAACTGTTTGGCCGACCAATCGGGCTCACCGAAAGAAATGGGCGAAATAAGCACCCGGTGGTTATCGAAGAAGCCACCAGTCTCCACGACAAGGCCGATGTCACCATCGGTGGCGTTCACTTGGTACCCATGGATATCTTTAAGGTTTCGCAACATGGGCTCTTTCCTATCCGCCTCGCGGCACTTTCGGCGTACGCCAGCCGGAATCAAAGCATGATTCATGCCATGCCATCATCGCGGGGCATTCGATCCTTGCCGGCTCTCTGGCGGTAGAAGCGCGGAGGCATAATCGAGGATTGAGCCGTTCTTCCCTCGTTTTGGCCATCGCCTGACTAGATCAAAACAATGCTCTACCCAATCAATCTGAAGGAAAAATTGGGAGGGCCCTGATCCGGCTGGATTCGGCCTTCGACGCCTCCGAGAACTACGCCATGGCCCAGGCGGAGGGGGTGGACTCTCTGGTGAAGGGGAACCCTGCTCATGTGCGCTGGGACTGGCTGAAGGAGGCGCGAATGCCGAGCGGCACGTTCAAAACCAATGCCCTTGTGCTGGGCCTGGGGATGCTCGCCTGCAACGTGCTTCGCCTGCTGGGGATCCACGGGAAAGGCATCATCCACCACCGTCGTCCCGCCAAGCGGCGTCGCTTGAAAACGATCATCCAGGAACGGATCCAGATTCCCGCCCGGATCCTGAGGGGCTCGGGCCAACTCAAACTGGACATTGGCCGCGCCCTCCCTGACCGGGAAGCCTTCCTGGCCCTTTACCGGAGTCTGGCAGCACCCTTTCCAAGCACGGCCTGACCGCCATCCCCACCTGGAGGTCGCCTGCAACCGCCATGCCTGGCTGAAGGCTCCGGCAGAATGGCCCCGGCAAAACCCACTGCCGCATTCGGAGCCCGCCCGGAAAGGTCCCGAATCAAAAACCACCCCATGGAGAGGTGGGCCAATCTGTGCTTAAGAGGGCGTAGACCGCCTCGTCCACGAAGCCCCGTTCCTCCACGAAGACGTAGTCCCGCAGCACGCCCTCCAGCCGCATGCCGAACTTACGGGCGATGGCGACGGAGGCTGAGTTCCGGGGGTCGCAGCGCAGCTCCACCCGGTGCAGTTCCGCCCGGAGGAAGGCGAAGTGCAGCACGGCCCAGGTCAGCTCGGTGCTGAGGCCACGCCCCCACCAGTCCCGATGGAGGTACGATCCCAGCTCGGCGCGCTGATGGACCTGCGACCAATAGTGCAGCGCAAAGACCTCCACCAGCTCCTCCGGGGCTTCCTTTGGCACCACCGCCCAGCGGATACCCTTCCCCGTTTCGAGATCACGCTGCCAGGCATCGACCTTCAGGTGGCAGTCCTCCACCTGGGTCGCCGGGGAGCTCTGCATGTAGCGCATGGTCTCCGCATCCCCGAAGATCTCCAGCATGTTCGGGGCGTGCTCCGCCCGGGGCTGGACCAGTCGGCAGCGCGCCGTCTGCAGTTCGGGGAAGTTCGGAAACAGGCAGTAGGGCTTCATCAGGGCTCATCCTTCCTCAGCAGGCGCCCTCAGTCAAGGCCCACGGCGGGAGCAATCCTGTAAATCACTTACTTCGCCGCGAGAGAGGGTGCTGCATTGTCCGGAGCAGAAACACGTGGGCCCAGAGCCGCCCCTCCTGACCCAGCACCGGGCCCAGAGCCGCCTGTACAACCATCGCCCGACCAAATAATAATGCCTCCTCGCTAAATCGTGTGGGTAATCCCTGCTGCTGATGGCCTGGAAGGGGGCGAGGTGGGAACCGCGCCAGCGGTTTCCAGCCGCAGGCCAGGGTGTGGGAAGGACGCGGACCCGGAGGGCGGGCGCAGCCCGTTCCCCGAAGGGGAATCCGATGGGCTTTTCATGCCCGTGCCTCGCCCCCGGGGTGGGTCGGAGCGCTGGAACCAGGGATCATTGAGCCATGGATACCAGCACCCTCTTCGCCATGGCTCTCGGTCTCCAGTTCCCCTGGGAAGTGAAGACCCTCGACTTCAAGGTCGCCGACTGCCGCCTGGACATCCTGGTGGACTTCCAGAGAGGCACCTCATTCCCGTGCCCGGTCTGCGGCCAGCCCAGCAAGGTCCACGCCCTGGTCCAGGGCATGCCCGTGGCCGCCGCCGCCCGTCTGGTCTGGGAACACGACACGCGCATCTGGCGGATCCTCCACCACCACGTTGAGGAAGTCCGGAAACGGAAGGACCTGTCCGGGGTCACCCAACTCGGGATCGACGATGAGACGCACCGCGTCGAATCCTCCCGGCGCGGCCACAACTGCATCACCCTGTTCATGGACATGGTGACCCGGTCCCTGCTGTTCGCCACGGAAGGCCGGGACGCAGCCACTGCCAAAGCCTTCAAGGAGGATCTGGTCACCCATGGTGGCAAGCCCGAGACCATCGAGGAGACCTGCATCGACATGCACCAGGCGTTCATCAACGGGATCCAGGCCCATTTCCCCAACGCTCATCTGACCTTCGACCGGTTCCATGTCATGGAGATGGCTAACGAGGCCGTGGACCAGGTCCGGCGGGCGGAGTCCAAGGAACACCCGGAACTCAGGCGCACCCGCTACTGCTGGCTCATTGCTGGGAAGCTGTAGTTCGATGGCCTGGCGCCCCTATGGGCAATCAGGTTCACCTATTTCCTGGCGCCACATAATAAGCCATTGCGTGCCGGGCTTCCCGGTAAGGCCGCTTGGCATAGACCACCCAGTCCTGCTTGGCCAGCCGGGCTATGAGGACATTGAATGCCACTCCGGTGAACCCCAGTTCCCCCGCCGCCTGGGCCTGGCGTAGCAGGTCCATGAATTTGCCCTTAAACAGCTTGTCCATCCTTGCCTATGTCAGGTGTGGATGGGAAAGGTGCGAAGGCATCACGAATCCGTCATGCCACCCATGATCCCGGCCACGCCCTGGGCGTCCAGGGTTTCCCGCTCAAGCAGGGCCTTGGCCAGCCTGGCTAGGATCTCCTGCTTGTCCTGGATGATGGTCCTGGCCCGTTGGTAGTTACGCATGACTATCTCATGAACCTCCGCATCGATGATCTGGGCGGTATCGTTGGAGAATTCCCGGCGCTGGCTGAAGTCCTTGCCCAAGAAGATCTCGTGCTCGCCCTGGCCGAAGCTCAGGGGGCCAAGCTTCTCGCTCATGCCGTAGCCGCAGACCATGCGCCGCGCGATGGCGGTTGCCCGCTCGATATCGTTGGCGGCACCGGTGGAGACCTGGTTCAAGAAGATCTCCTCGGACACCCGGCCGCCCATGAGGATGGCGATCTCCCCCTCCATGTGCTCGCGGGTGGCGGAGTAGCGGTCCCGCTCGGGCAGCTGCCAGGTGACGCCCAGGGCCCGGCCGCGGGGAATGATGGTGACCTTGTGCACAGGATCAGCCCCGGGGATGCAGGTGGCCACCAGCGCGTGGCCGGCCTCGTGGTAGGCGGTGTCGCGCTTGTCCTCGTCGGTCATGACCATGCTCTTGCGCTCGGCACCCATGTAGACCTTGTCCTTGGCTTGCTCGAAGTCGATCATCTCGACCCACTTCTTGCTGGTGCGGGCGGCGTACAGGGCGGCCTCGTTGCAGAGGTTGGCCAGGTCCGCGCCGGCAAATTCCGGCGTGCCGCGGGCTATGATCTCCAGGTCGACGTCGGGCGAGAGGGGGATCTTGTCGGCGGTGTGCACCTTGAGGATCTCGAACCGGCCCTTAAGGTCGGGGTGGTCCACCACCACCTGGCGGTCGAACCGGCCGGGGCGGAGGAGGGCGGGATCCAGCACGTCGGGGCGGTTGGTGGCGGCGATGAGGATCACCCCTTCGTTGCCTTCGAAGCCGTCCATCTCCACCAGCAGCTGGTTGAGGGTCTGCTCGCGCTCGTCATGGCCGCCGCCCAGGCCCGCGCCGCGGTGCCGGCCCACGGCGTCGATCTCGTCGATGAAGATGATGCAGGGGGCGTTCTTCTTGCCCTGGTCGAACAGGTCACGCACACGCGAGGCGCCCACGCCCACGAACATCTCCACGAAGTCGGAGCCGGAGATGGAGAAGAACTGCACCTTGGCCTCGCCGGAGATGGCCCGGGCCAGCAGGGTCTTGCCGGTGCCCGGAGGGCCCATGAGCAGGACACCCTTGGGGATCTTGCCGCCCAGCTTGACGGACTTGGCAGGGTCCTTGAGGATTTCCACGATCTCCTCCAGTTCCTCTTTCGCCTCATCGCATCCGGCAACGTCGGCGAAGGTCACCCGCCGGGTGGAGGTGTTCAGGCCCCGGGTCCGGGCCTTGCCGAAGCTGAGGACCTTGTTGCCGCCCATCTGGGCTCGGCGCATGAAAACGAACCAGAGCGCTGCGAACACCAGCAGGGGGCCCCAGAACACGAGCATATACATGAAATTGTTCTCATTTGGCTTGGCCGCCTTGAATTCCTCCAGTCGCCCTCCCTGCTGCCATCCGAGGATCGACTTGGCCAGGTCCTGCATGGGTGGGGCCACGGTTTTGAAGTGGTCGATCAGTACCCCATTCGGACTCTTGAAGCCCGATTTGTAGGTCCCCTCCACATCCTGGCCGTTTAGAGTGATGCTGCGATACTTGCCCTCGACGCCCTCAGCATAGAATGTAGAGAAGGCGATCTCGTTCCCGGCACTGGCCTGGGGTGCTTGCTTGAGTGCCCATAGGAGCAGAGGGATGATTCCGATCCAGACCAATGCGCTCCTCGTCGTCGGATTCAAGGTGGCTCCAGGGTGGTGGTGGCCTTTCGGGTAGAATGATTCTGATCGACTATCAATTCAAGGGAGATACTTGGCAAAATGCGGCCATGCCTGTGTCAAGGCAATGGTTCTTCACATCATTCATGACCAAATCTGATTTTTCCCTGAATCCGTGAGCACTCCCGCTATATCCTTCAGATAAAACTAGCCAATACAGTAATAACGCCATCATAAAGTTGTCTTCCAAATTCATGGCGGCTGTGAGGCGGCTAGCGACGAAGCGGGTTGGTGTGGTGGCCTCGGAGGGGCTGGAGCTCACGGGGATGGGCGGGCTGGTGCTGCTGGGGGCGCTGCTGAAGTGGTTCACGAGCTTCCAGGCGACCTTCAAAGCCAGGTTTCCAATGGGACCAGACGGGATTCCTTTCGGCGACGTGCTGAGCCCAGGGCTTGCCATGCTCTGCACAGCAAGTCGGATTTCGAAGCGGTGCGATCCCTGCAGGGCTCCTCATGAGCGGCGAAGGCTTTGCGAGTGGGGCGGATTGCTTCGTCGGAGATGCTGCGGCAGAATATGGATCTTCTGGGCGACCAAGCACTGCCGATCTGCCGCGGGATCATCGAGGCGGCAATGCTGGATCTGCTTCGTAATACGGAGATGAAGCCGTCGCCGCTCTGGACGGGCCATGTGGCGCTGGACATCGACACGTCACCCCAGGACAACTCCAGGACGAGGAAGCCGGGCGTCGGCCCCACTTACAAGGGCTGCGACGGCTACTGTCCGATCCTGGCCTACGCGGGGGTGGAGGGATTCTTCAGGGGATCGGAGTTCTACATAGGCACGCAGCACAGCCAGAAGGGCGCCCCGGCATTCTTCCGCAAGCAGATCCAGCGCCTGAGCGGCCCGGGCATTGATCAAGTGCTGGTGCGTCTGGGCAGCGGCATGGATGTTGCCGACACGATGGTGGCCATCCAGGCCGAGGCGGACGACACCGTCATCTCGTGGCCCCTCGGGGAGAGGACGAGCAGCAGTGGCTGGATCAGGCGATGGTGCTGCCCAAGGGCGCCTGGATCCGCTTGAAGGGCACTTTCAATCTGCGGATCGCGTACCTCATCGCCGGGAAACTCCGGTTCGATTGCCTGGCCCCCCTCTGAGGCTCGCCGCTCGGACTGCCACCCCGTCTCCCACACGAAATAGCGAGGAACCAGATTGATTGGGTAAATACATCTATTTGATCTAATCGGGCGCTGGTTAAAACGGGGAGAAACCGGCCCATCTCTCGATTCTGGTTCCGCGCTTATACCGCCAGGGAGCCGGCAGGGTTGGAATGGCCCCGTGATGATGGGTGGCGCGAATCATGCTTATGATTCCGGCTGGCGTATGCCAAAAGTGCCGCGAGGCGGATAGGAAAGAGACCATGTTGCGAAGCCTGAAAGATATCCAAGGGTACCAAGTAAACGCCACCGATGGCGACATCGGCACGGTGGCGAATATCCTCTTTGACGACAAGGATTGGGCTATCCGCTACCTTGTCGTGGAGACTGGTGGCTTCTTCGATAACCACCGGGTGCTTATTTCGCCCATTTCTTTCGGTGAGCCCGATTGGTCGGCCAAACAGTTTCCCCTGGCCTTGACCATGGCCAAGGTCAA
>JBELAL010000009.1:0-124278 GCA_049508835.1 Holophaga sp.
AAGGCCCGGGAAGTCATCCGCCGGCACGTCACTCACCTCGACGTGGACCGTCCGCTCCACGTCGACCACAACGCCATGAAGGCCCTGGTGAAGTCCTGCGAGATTCTCGAGGCCGTCGAAGCTGAGGTCGGGGGGCTGGGGTAGGCAGCCGCGTCAAGATCCCCTGACGCACCGCCCCGAAATCGACGCGGATCCGTGGTCCCAACCCCCGACTCCGCCTTGGCGATGGTCTTCCCCCAAATGGGGTACCCGAAGAAAAGTTGGGATCGGGGGATCCTGAGGCCGTTACCGGGCCTCCTCCAGGTGCGCAAGGATGGCGTTTATCTTCCGGGAGAGCGCCCGAAGGGAATAGAGGGCCCAGCCGAGGAGGCTTAACAACAGCAGGTCCCAGGTCCGCACGCCGGGGAGGGCCTCCGCGAGCCGGGGGCGGCCGAGGACGAAAAGGGCTACCAACAAGAAGACCAGGTGCAGGGACAGGGGCGAAACAGGCTTCAGGACCTCAGCCCGGCGTGTATCCTTGCGCAACGCCAGGATGGCGTCCAGTGCCTCAGGACTGGTTGGGGTGGGAAGTCTCTTCAAGGGGTACCTTTGAACGGGGTCGGGTCCGACGGGCTGTGGCTGCGCAGTGCAGAACCCTGCAGTGCAGGGAGGGATGACCTGGCGGTTCTGGCTGGGGAACATCGCCTCCCTTGAGATCCTGGGAACGCTCTCGATACCGGAAGCACACGGCGCGGGAGGGGCTCACTTCCAAGCCGGCCTACTGTCCGCTTTACTGTCCGGTGCCACGGCACCAGCTGTCCGCTTGATGGTCCTTCCATTCACCTGCTTGCCGGAGCCGGCCGGTTTGATTTCTTTACTTCCGTCCCACATGACCAGATGGCGACCCTCCACGGGTTCGAACACGAAGAGGACCTCCTGGAAAAGAGCGATTGCTCTTCATCAGGAGTGCAACTAGTTATTTATTGGTTCCTGCTTCGGGGGTGGAAACAGGGATGGGGAGAGTTCGGAACGTGGGTTTCCGTCCTGGCTGCCGACGCCACCAGCACACGCATCCCCGGGCCCGACCCCGCACCGCCTGCCAGGTGGGTTTGCCGTAAATTTTCCGTATCCGCGCGACAATTTTTAGATATCTATCAATTTTGCAGCTACTTGCTGTTCCATGCCCCGCCCCGCCTCGGGGTGTTTTACTTTAAGTAGAAATATTTCAATATTTATGACACTATGAAAAAATGCTAGAATGGCTGAATGGCCTATCACGCCATTGATATTCTTGGCTTTTTGACGGGCACGTTGTCCGCGTGGTCCAGGGAATCCCCTCAGGGCATCAGTCCAGGCCAAGCCAGAGAAGAGCGAGTGGTCCTGAGTGAGCCCTGGTCGTCAACACCGAACCAGATCCTTTGAAGGGTGGGATTCGACGCATGCGTCGAATCCCACCTTCGCAACCGGGTCCTTCCTGAAGTGCTGTTGCGGCAATGGGTGCTGAGCCTGCCGAAAGGACTGCGCTACCTCCTGGCCTACAACAATCGCCTTTGCTGCGCCGTCGCAGGGGCGGTGATGCAGGTGGTGATGCGCTTCCTGCGCATGCAAGGGGGATAGGGAATTTAAACGCCTCGAACATTTCATGTCCTGTTTAAGCAATTCATACCAATGGATTCCATTGCGGGATCGTCCATCAAACGGCTAGGGAAGCTACGGCTTGATCTCCTGTCAAAATGACACTATCGTATGTGTCATTATGACAGGCTACCTTCCCCGAGAACTTTCCCCGAGGCTGGAACGCACGCTGCGGCAATTGCCGGTGGTGGTGCTCTCCGGGTTGCGCCAGAGCGGCAAGAGCACCCTGCTCCAGAGCGAACCGGGCCTTGCCCGGAACCACAGGTACCGCACGCTCGATGACTTCGCCACCCTGGCGGCGGCGCGGAGCAATCCTGAATCCCTGCTGGAAGACGCCGTGATCCTTGACGAGGTGCAGCGCTGCCCGGAGCTGCTGGTGGCGCTGAAGCGGAGCGTGGACGAGCAGCGCCAGCCGGGACGTTTCATCCTTTCCGGATCGGCCAATCTGGCCCTGCTCGGCCACGTCTCCGAGACGTTGGCGGGGCGCGCCGGCTACTTCACGCTGCACCCGATGACCCGGCGGGAACAGCGGGGCACCACCGCCGGCCCGTCCTTCCTGATCGAATTCCTTCGCTCACCCCGCCTGCCATCCAGCCCTGCCGATCCCGTGCTGGACCTGGAGGTCCTGCGCGGCGGCCTGCCTCCCGCCTGCCTGGGCCCCTCGGACAGCGTGGACGAGTGGTTCCGTGGCTACGTGCAGACCTACGTCGAACGCGACGTCAGGCAGTTATCCCAGATCGCCGATCTGGTGGCCTTCCGTACCCTGGCGCAGCTGGCCGCCCTGCGCACCGGGCAGGTGGTCGCCGCCAGCGCCCTGGCGCGGGAGGCCAAGCTGAACGCCGCGACCGCGGGCCGCTACCTCAATCTGCTGGAAGCTTCGTTCCTCGTCCGCCGGCTGCCGCCGTTCCTGAAGAACCGCAGTTCCCGCCTGGTGAAGACCCCCAAGCTGTTCTTCACCGACAGTGGGCTCGCGGCCCACATGGCGGGCGTCACCACCCTGGAACCCGGCCGCGACGATCTGCTGCGCGGCGCCCTGTTCGAGACGTATGTGGCCCAGAACCTGGCCAGCCTGCTGGAAGCCCATCAGCCTGACGCGCAAATGGGTTTTTGGCACGAGCAGGGGCGCCAGGAAGTGGATTTCGTGATCGAATCAGGCCGGAAGGTCTTCGCCATCGAAGTCAAGTCGGCCACCCGGTGGAGCAGCGGCGATCTGTCAGGTTTGCGGGCCTTCCTGGAAAGGACGCCCGAGTGCGTTGCCGCCGTGCTGGCGTACAACGGCAAGGAGGCCGTGCAACTATCGGAACGCCTGTTCGCGATCCCGTTGGGACATCTGCTGGCGTAGCTTCCTTCATCGCCCGGCAACTGCGCGCTATGTGGAGAATTCCAGGCCCAGTCGGAGAAGAGCAAGCTGCGGCAGTGGGTGCTGAGCCTGCCGAAAGGGTTGCGCTACCTGGTGGCCTCTTAGGGGCTGGGGAGATGGTCCGCAGCCCAGGTCCATGACTTGGTCCCGAGCAGTTCGAGGCCTCTGAATTCCCTATCCTCTAGTTTCCAGGTTTTTGAGAAGGCCACCACCGCGCGAACTCGATGCCCGTGACGCATACCGTGAGCCACGCCGATCCTGACGCAAAGCCCGCGATGACGTCACTCGCAAAATGTACACCGAGGAACACGCGGCTGGCCCCCGTTGTGAAGACAAGCGCCACCGTCGCGACCAGCGCCGGCAGGTGCCAGCGGGCGGGAAGCAGTCGAAGTACCAGATAAGCCAGCATGCCGTAGGCTACGACAGAGCCGGAGCTGTGGCCGCTCGGGAAGCTGAACCCAGGCTCGATCAGGAGGCCACTCGGAGGCAAGGGCCGGACGCGGCCGAAGATCTGCTTGAGGGTCAGGTTCAGGAAGGTGTTGCCTACCGTCGCCGCCACCCAGCCGAGGGCGAGCCATCGCCTGCCCAGGGCGACGAGCACAATCGCGATACCAATGATCAGCCCGGCGAGCGGGACGGTGTTCCCGAACCACGTGAACGCGGCAAACACTTGCAGGGCCAGTCGCGGTACCCTGGCGCGCAATGCGCTGGTGAACGCTTGATCGGCTTGGCCCAGGACGCTGCCAGCACCGAGGTGCCCGGCCAATTCCGCGAAGACCCCTGTGGCGACCAGGATGATGGCAAACCCGACCGCTGGACGCAAGCCCGTGAAAAGCGTCGGCGAAAGGTTGCCCTGCCTGCCAGGCACGGTATATCGCCGCAGGGTCCACCAGCAGGCAAACGCTGCCGCCTGCAATGCCGCAAGCATCACAACAAAGAGCGGCAGGGCGTGTTGGCCCGCCCAATCGGCCCACTGCGTGAGGAACTCTGGATCAGCCTGCATCGGCCACCCACCTCGCTTTCCATCGCTGCCAGGTGCATCCGTTTTGGTTCGCAGACAATTTCCCTTTATGCCTGGAGCCTCTCGGCTCGCGCCCAGCGGCTATCAGCATCGCATTCAATCATTGACCGCGCCGAACCCGGTGTCGCCAAGTAAAGTGTAGGCAAGGGCGACGGTTCCAATTGACTGGTGACTATTGGGCCGGTCGGGATAGCGCGCGTCCCTGGTGGACGTGATGTAATGGATTCCGAGGCTATGGCAACCGAAGATGCGCAGGGTGAATCCCATGTTGATGCGGTTGATGACTTCACTTCCCCCGGGGTCATCACCACCCGCACCGGTAACATCAAAAAAGCGCTCTGTCATGTCGAACATGGCCCTATGGCCAAGGATGAGACGGAGCGCGAGCAGCCCCTGCGGAGCAAAGCCATAGTGGTAGTCGCGTTGACCCACTGGAGAGATATTACCGGCCGCAGCAAAACCCATACCCCCGAGGAGTGAACCCTGGAGCGCTACCGTGTCCGAGAGCCACGATTGAAAGGTAGTACCCAGGGAGACGGAGGTGCTTGAGATCCGGAAGATTTCCGGCGATATATAGTCATAGCCGCCATAGAGGCCCCATATCCCTTGATAGGCATCGCTAGAACCGTAGTCCGTTCCCAGGAGGAGGCCTCGGATCAGGATGTCTTCATCAGTGTCCGCTGCGTTTACGATGGCTGCCGCTTCAACCTGGAAGTAATCGAAAGGCCTCGTGTAGCTGTAGCCGGCCTGCCCGGGAAGCCCATAGGCCATGGTGAATCTCACGCTCCCCTGGTCCTTGTCGATGGTGCTGGTGACGCCACCGTCGTTCAGGTCCGAGTGCAGGCTTGCGCCGAATTGCAGGCGCCAGAAGATGGCCGGATCATCGCTCGGAAACACGGACTTGAATCGGTCTCCAAAGACGAACCAGTTGACCATCGTGGGTGGTGAAAGCGCCGTCGCTCCCAGCTTGCGGAAGAATCCGGGCTCGCTGCCATCGCCCTCGAGCACCAGGCTGGCCATCCGGAACAGCACCTCTCCGAAGAAGCTTCCGCTAATGCCGGTGGCGATCTGGTCATTGAGAGAAGGTTCATCCGTCTCCCCGCCCATCTTCCATAGGTAGCTGCCGTAATTGTCGTAGAGGAGCGCCTGCCAGTAATTGAGACCAGCCGATCGCGCGAATCCATGGAACGTGGCTCCCTGATAAGGATGCCCGAGCTGGTTCATGGAAAAGGGGTCCTGGTCGATCACCCAGTGCTCCTGCCGGATATGGTCCCATGTGGTTGACAGGGTCGAGGAGTAGACTTTTACTCCTCCCTCCGTCTGGTCCTTGAAGGCATGCCGGTCGTACAGGCTGAGGAGGGTGAGGAAGGCCGGGATTTCCAAGGCTGGAATCAGGTAGCTCTTGCCGGCGCCCGTCCCCCACGTCCTGGCGGGCGGGGTCTGGGCCGGGGTCAAGGGTTCCTTGCTCAAGGCGAGGTTCACGGTCTGGTCCGGGGCCGCGTCGGAAAGCTCGATCACCTCCGGGGCCGCCATGGTGAGATAACCGAATTGGGCCGCCAGAATCAGGTATTTCCCCGGGGCCGGGATGGCCACTGAAAAGTTGCCCAAGGCATCGGTCGACGCCGCTCCCGCCAAGAGACCGGTATCGGCCCCTTTCACGGTGATGCTGGCCCAGGGCACGGCCAAAGCGGTTGAGTGTTCCTTGACCGTGCCCGAGATGGAGCTTCCATAGGCAAAACCCATGCTGTCGAAAATGAGGACCAGCGCCATGGAGACCAGCCAAGAGAACCCTTTGGAATGTTTTTTCATATTTCTCATGGCAATCCTTGCTCCGGAAACCGGCTCTACGGCGCAAACCACGTCATGGCAGATCCGTCGAGCGGACAGACCAATTCCAGCCCAGGCCGCAACCGGGGCAAATCTGGAGGCAAACCCCGTCTCCAAGCCTCCCGGCCGGAGGAGTCAATGCTTCTTTAATGCCAATGTATAACTAAGTTATATATCAGGTACATGCCTCGCGGGTCCATGGGCCCACGGGTCTGGTTCACTCAAATTGGATTGGCATCCTTCCAATTCGACCGACCGGGCAGCCCAGGTTTCCATGGCGAACGGCAGGTGAGGTGCTTGCTGAACGGTATCTCAGCGGTTACAGGCGATGGCGACCTGGGCTGCGAAGCTCCGCACTGACTTGTCATACCTGGTCGCCACGCTCCGGAACTGCTTGATCTTCGCGAATCCGTTCTCGGCCCGTAGCCGTTCAGCCAAGTCCCGACAGACACACCGGTCCCGTGCGGCCCCGGTCATGAAACGCCTGAAGTTTATTCTGGATGGTACTCGGGCATCCCACTGGGTCCTTGCCCTGGTTTCGGCTGCTGCTCCTGGGTGTTCTCGAGAAAATCGCCGCGCTGATGGGGTTCGAGGCAGCCCGTCGACAGACCGAGGAAGACCAAGGTGAGCGTGGCAAGGCCGGAGGTCAGAATGCAACGTCGAGGCATCATGGGGGCGCTCAACCTATCCGGTTCGTGCGTAGTGATGATGGAAGTGCCTGATCTCTCCACCCGCATGCTGGCCTCCTGTTTGGTTGTTACTCATTCCAACTGGCCCATGGAAAAGGTCAGAACTGTAGGATGAGGCTCGCGTTCAAGGTGGGGGAGCGGTAGGTGGGCGTCCCTCCGTCGAAATTGGGCTTGTACTCGGCACAGGTGTAACGCACTTCGGCACCCACGTGCCGGGTGAACATGTAGCCCACCTGGCCGGCATAGAAGATGGTGTTCGGAGTGTCGTCAAGGTGGGGGGTGTCCTGCTGAAACTTGGTGGAACCATAGCCCGCGCCCGCGCCCACAAACGGGCCGGTGTGAGTCCTCCGGTTGAAGTAGAAGTCGTAGTCCACGCCCGCCTGGAACATGGTGGCCTTGACGCCACCGTTGCCATTGTTGTCGAAAACGGTATAGTCGATGCGCGGCACCAGGGCGCCGCCCGGGACGCTGATGGCCAAGTCGACGCCCGCTCCGTAGCCCAGTTTGCTGTCCAGGAAGGCGTTGCTGCCCAGGTCACCCCCGGGGACGGAGCCAGTCGCCTTGACGCCGAGGGCCAGTTCCTGGGCCTGCAAGGCCTGTGCTCCCGGTGGAACAAGAGCCAAGATCGAAGTGAGGGCAAGCGTTTGAACGGTTTTCATCTGAATCTCTTGGAGCGGTTCTTGGGGCAGGAGAAAAGAATGGGACGGAGGATGGATTCCCCTGACCCATGGGTTGGCTCCTTGGGGGCCCTTTGAATAATGCATTTACGATACCAATCGATAACTATGTTTATTCTTAATGAATAGTGCCATTTTATTCTACCCGGCCAGTGGTCAGGGCGATCAAAATGAATGACCAGCTTTTTTTTTGAACTACTTGGCTCGGATCCATCAGGCTTCCGCGGCGAGCTCCGTTGGTTCTGTTGCAAAGTTGACGAAAGAAAAGCGCCCGACCGGCCAGCAGCCCTTGATGGGGGCCCGCCTCGAATTCCTCATCGACCTGGATCACGAGTTCGTCCGGTTGGCCCAGGAACTGGACCCGGAAGTCATGGCCTTCCGGGAGCGTCTGCTGGAAGGCCCGTGTCGCTACCTCTGGTTGGACGCGATGTATCCGAAGGTCCGGGAGGGCCAGAGGGTGGCGGGGTTGGCTGTGCTGGTCGCCATCGTCGTGAACCAGCAGGGTTACCGGGAAGTGCTCGGCCTGGAGGTGGCGGACGGCGAGATGGAGACGGCCTGGAGCGGACTCCTGGAGGGTCTGGTCAAGCGGGGGCTGAAGGGAGTGGAACTGGTGGTCTCGGACGCCCATACCGGTCTGAAAGCTGCTGTGCGCCGGGTCCTTGCTTTCCCGGATCTGAATGGGGTGGCCCGAAGCCCCGACTGGAATTTTTAAATTGAATGAGGGGCTCGTCCATATTGATGGGATCGCCCCCAGCCCCAGCAATGCGGATCAGGCCTAATTATGTAGAAATAAAAGGTTTATTTCATGGTACAGGAAATGCTCCATGTTCAGGGGCAACAGCCTCCCTCCATGCGAGCCCCGCTGCCCCCAGGGAGTAGCCCATGATTTCGACCCGGTTTTCTCGCTGTTTGGCGCGTGCCATCACCCTGACTGCGCTCCTGGGAGCGCTGGCCTGTGGACACACCGGTCCGGACCAGGAGGTCAGCCGGATGACCCAAAGGAGCGCCGAGCTTGACCTCCTCGGCCTGCAGGCCGAGAACGCACGCCTGCCGCCGGTGGGCATCTCGGAGCCGGCCGGCCAGGATGAAAACCGTATGACCACCCTGTCCTACGAGGCTTGGCTGCATTCCGCCGACGGGAAATAGCCGGGCAGCCCGGATTCACGGTTTGAAGCGGGCCCCGAAAATCCATTCCCCGGAGTAGGGCGCTTGATAGAGGTTGCCTTTCTCGTTGGCTGGCCTCTTCATTCAATCCAACCAAGGCGTTTCAAGCCTGGCCGGGATCCGGGCGCTGGCCCGGACGGGCCCGCCGGACCAATCGAAATGAATGAAGCCCTATTTCATGTTGACTCATCCAGCCAATGGGCGAACTCACCTTGTCATATAAATAATTGTAAATATTGTGTTTATGCATTGGCACCAAAGCTGCTCTAACTTGCCTGCCACCTACCCTGGTCTGCTTCGAGCAGACCAGGACGGCTCCCAGCAATAGCCCTCCCTCCTGAAAAGGAACATGGTCATGGACCTCCTACTCCTCGTCCTGGCAGTTGTCGGCATCGGCATCGGTGTCATTTTCTACTTTTATGGTCGAAACCAAGGTTCCAAGAAGGTGGCCGCCGTGACGCTGGTCCGCGGGATCATGCAGCGCACGGAGGGGATCCTGGCTGGAATCAAACCGTCCATCTCCGATCCGGCTATGATTTCAGCCATCAATGACGGCCTTGCGGCCATTTCCAAAGCCTCCAAACAGTTGGAAGCTATCTAGTTATCACTAATTAATCACATTGGAGCATCCGACATGAAGACCCACGCTCTACCCCTGGCCATCATCCTGTGCATCTGCCCTACGATTGCCCGGGCGCAGGTTCGCGTCGGCATCGATATCGGCCTGCCGGCCGCTCCCCAACTGGTGGTCGTCGCCCCCGGAATCCAGGTGGTGGAAGGCTTCCAGGATGAAGTCTTCTTCCAGGGTGGCTGGTACTGGTGCCGCAGGTCGGATGGCTGGTACCGCGCGCGCTCCCCCCAGGCTCACTTCGACTGGATCGATGGACACCGGGTGCCGGGCGGCCTGACCCGGACCCCGGCCGGCCGCTATCGCAACTGGCACCACGATGGTCCGGGCCCCGGCAGGGGCCAAGCCATGGGCGTGCGGGATGCTGGGCACCACCGTGCGATGGCCAGATCCGCCAGGGGAGAGGGTAAAAGGAAGCCCTGAATACCGGCCCGCCTTCATCCGCGCCTCACTCACTGGGTGATTTTGTGGTACCGGGAAAAGGTTTATGACCCAAGGTTAATGCCTGCCTGCGGCCGGCAGGCTGCACTGGTCAGGTTAAAAACATTAAAACGCTGAAGATTCATGGCACAGTGGGCGTTGAACCGACGTCTCACTTGGCATTCATTCTGGGAGATGGGTCATGTCTTCCCGGAGATATGCATACCTTGTGGCTATTTTTCCGGAGGCTTTCAGGTGCGGTGTTTGGGTCAGGTTTTGACGGTAGCGAGATTGTGATCGGATTTCACGAGGCGGGTCATTACACCAATATTCTGTAGTTTCTGTAAGTAATCTTTAGGTGTGGTAGAGCACCATTCATCTTTATTAGGCACAATAGCAATGGTGGGGAGCGGGATTTCCTTGAGTCCATCTGCCTTGAAAGGGAGAACTTGCCGCAAATGAGAAGCTTTAGCGAAGAAATCCAGATATGTTTCTGCAGACATTGGTAGGAAACCTGCATGCGCCTTTTCATCGGGCAGAAGGTTCTCACCAGCACCTTTGGAAACCATCTCCTCAGCCTTCTTCTGATAAGATGTTTTGGATTCCTCCTCCCAATTCCCTTGTTTACCGGGGGTGTCCGCAGGTGATAACAAGATAAGCCCCTTTACTATGGGATCATTGTAACGACGCACGAAATCCACGATCTTCTCTGCACCTAAACTATGACCACTCAATATCACGTTCTTAACACCCGTAGATTTAAGGTACTCGAGCCAGGCTTCAATATCTAGATGGGAATCCGTGAATTTCTATACTGCGGCACCACTCACCTGCCAATCTTCCAGAACATGAGCACCCCGGTTGTCAAAGGTAAGATAACCCCAATCATAGCTTTCTGCAAACTTTTTTAGGGCTAGTTCAAATGCCTCAATACCATGACAGGAGGCTGTGCCATGGGTGTGCGCTAGCACTGTTGTGCCTTTGCAACAGAGCATACCATAGAGCTGGAGTTTGTCTTTTGTCTCTACGGAGATTAGTTCACCCTCAAGCTTAGGGCTATTGGGGTCACAGTGAGAGATAAGATATTTCTCTAGCTTTGTAGCTACAGTTTCATCTAGCAGTTGTTTAGCAGCTAATCTCAGGGCTTTCAAGTGGGCTCCAATCGCAGGGTCTCTAAATAAAGTTATTGGAGTCTCGAGTAATTTCCACCAGCCACAAATATGTGTTGGTGGATCTTGGATCTTGAACATGAAGACGTGAGGGTTTCCATAGCACGCATCAGATGTCACCCTGAATTTGTGAAGTTTTGTAGAACCGGGTGATTGGGCTCCATTTTAGCCGAATACCCACCCTTCAGGATCGTGCCGGGGCTGGTTTTCCTGTGGGGAACCTTCCCGGGCCGATCCAGAAAGTTGCTGTGGGGCTTGCCGGGGCCATCCGGCAGGCCAAGACGTTTAACCAGGGCAGGTCCTCCAGGGGCCGGTTGCGCTGCCAGAGCATCAGCCCTTCCGGGTTGCACACCGCGAGGTCCAACCGATCCACGCCCGCAGCATGGAAACCGGCGAGCTTGGTCCGGGCGTGGTCGGCGGCCCGCATCAGCACCTTCGTCGAGGCCCTTTTCCGAGAAGTTGCCCGGTTGCGGTTTGGGAGGGGGCAACTCCGACCCGTTGCCGGGGCGGCAGGGGCTGAATCCAGTGAATAGGCCACGGAAGAACAATCATTTGGTGGTTGGCTATACCAGCGGTATGAGCGTTAAATGATTTAGTTTAATGTAAAAACAAGACAATAACTGGGTTGATCATCGGTATCATACATGGCGAAATCATTCGCATGTGAGGTGCAACTTGACCAAAGTCCTGGTTCTCTACTACAGCATGTACGGCCACATCGAGACCATGGCGAACGCGGTGGCGGACGGTGCGCGGAGCGTTGCGGGGACTGAAGTCGCCGTGAAGCGCGTGCCCGATCTGGTACCGGAGGAGGCGGCGCGCAAGGCGGGGGCCAAGCTTGACCAGCCGGCGCCCATCGCTTCGGTGGATGAGCTGGCCGGCTATGACGCTATCATCTTCGGAACGCCCACCCGGTTCGGAAACATGTGCGCCCAGATGCGCAACTTCCTCGACCAGACCGGGGGCCTTTGGATGAAGGGCAGTCTGATCGGGAAGGTGGGCAGCGTATTCGTCTCCACCGCCACCCAGCACGGAGGGCAGGAGACCACCATCACCTCGTTCCACTCAACCCTGCTGCACCAGGGGATGATCATCGTCGGAGTGCCCTATTCAAGCCGGGAACTGATGAACATGGGCGAAATCACCGGAGGGTCTCCGTACGGCGCGGGAACACTGGCGGGCGGCGACGGTCATCGACTGCCCTCGGAGAATGAGCTCAAGATCGCGCGTTTCCAGGGCGCT
The DNA here is from genome assembly GCA_049508835.1 of Holophaga sp. Taxonomy (GTDB): domain Bacteria; phylum Acidobacteriota; class Holophagae; order Holophagales; family Holophagaceae; genus Mesoterricola. Next base: position 11,812 of record JBELAL010000009.1, read on the forward strand.
CACGTGGCGGAGGTCGCCAGGAAACTGTCCGCCTGACCATCCGGCAGCGGCTTGAACCAGGCCGTCTCCGCCGGAGCCAGGCATGGTTCTGAACAGGGTCAGATCACCAGGAGGGAAAACACCCATGAGCAGTGGAACCATCGAAACAGGCCTTTCGAGCGAGGCGCACAACATCCACCGGGCTCTGGCCAGTCTGCAGGAGGAACTGGAAGCCATCGACTACTATCACCAAAGGGTAGACGTTTCGGACGACGAGTCCCTGAAGGCCGTTCTGGCCCACAACCGCGACGACGAGATGGAGCACGCGACGATGCTGCTGGAATGGCTGCGCCGGGCCATGCCCGGCTTCGACCTCCAGATGCGCAAATTCCTGTTCAGCGCCGGCAGCCTCACCGCCCTTGCCGCGGGAAAGGAGACCACCCAGACCCCGAGAACCGGCTTGGGGCTGGGAAGCCTACAGGGCAAAGAGAACAAGGAGCAGTCATGACCGACATACTCAGGCGCGACCAGGCACCCATCGCTGATGGAGCCTGGCAGGAGATCGAAAGGCAGAGCACCCGCATCCTGAAGGGCAACCTCTCCGGGCGGAGGCTGGTGGATTTCTGTGGCCCCCACGGGTGGAGCTTCGCCGCAGTGAACCTCGGCAGGCTGGACCTCGGGTCCGGCGAGGCACTGGACGGGGTGGGCTGGGGCATGCGCAAGGTCCTCCCCCTGGTCGAGATCCGGGTTCCCTTCAAGCTGGGGATCTGGGAGCTCGACGACGTGGAGCGCGGGGCGAAGAACCCTAACCTGGATGGGCTGACCGCGGCAGCCGGCAAGGCTGCGAGATTCGAGGAAATGGCCATCTATCATGGGTTCGACACGGCCGGAATCCAGGGCCTGCTCTCGGGTTCCACCCACAAGCCGGTGCCTCTGGGGCCGGATCGAAGCGGCCTCGTCGAGTCAGTGGAATCGGCTCTGCTCGCCATCCAGGAGGCGGGGATCGGCGGCCCGTACGCGCTGGTGCTTGGCAAGGAGCCATACAAATGGCTAATGGCAGGAGAACCGGACGCCTACCCCCTGCGCGAGCGGGTCCAGGCCCTGGTCCCCGGCGGCATCCACTGGAGCCCGGTCCTGAAGGGCGGCGCACTGCTTTCGCGCCGGGGCGGAGATTTCGAGCTGACGGTGGGCGAGGATCTGGCCATCGGCTACAAGTCGCACAACACCAAGGAAGTGGATCTGTACTTCACAGAATCCTTCACCTTCAGGGTGCTGGAACCTGCGGCCGCCGTGGCGCTGGAACTGAAAGCCTAGTCCGTTCCGTAGGAGAGAACCCATGCTTGCCAACGTGAACGGCATTCAAATGGCCGCGCTGCGTTTTTCCCCGGATCCTGCCCTTGGTGTGCTGTAGCAAAGATCCAAGCACCCCTCTCAACGGCATTCGAACACCAAAGGATTCCCATGACCCAGAGCACAACGCACGTGAAGGACATCCTGAAGCTGACCCCCGAAGAGGCGGAATCCCTTGGGGTGGAGTTGCCAGGAGAACCAGGCATACTCCCGGAAGACCGGCGGGAGTACCCCTTGCACGAACAGGTCGCCGGGGCGCTGACGGAGAGCGACGTAGTTGAAGCCCTGGTCGGAGAGGTGACAGCCGAAAGTCGCGAAGAGATCGAAGACACCTTCGCCGACCTGCAGGAACGGGCGACGGAGACTGAGGAGGAATGATCGTGGACGTCAGGCCCCCTCCCGGGGGCCTGACGTCCACATATCCGAGCTTGCCGGCCCTGTCCCACCTTGACGGTCATCGTGGAGAAGCACTTCTGGGTCTGTTGGATGGTACGCCGGATCACCCCCCCACCTGCACCACCATCCCGGCCCCCTCCAGGACTTCCCGGGCCCAGGCAATCCGCTCCGGCCCGAACGCCGGGCTGCCGGCCAAGGGGTGGTTCCGGCCTAGGCGCTGGTACCTGGGCTCCCCCAGGCGGTGGTACGGCAGCAGGTCGATCCGCTCCACCGGCAGGGACCGGGCGAAGGCGGCGGTGGCCTCCAGGTTGGCTCGGGTGTCGTTCACCCCGGGGACCAGGGGCAGACGGAACACCAGCTGGCGCCCCGCCTGGACCAGGCGCGCGGCGTTTTCCAGGATGCGCTCGTTGCGGACGCCGGTGTGCCGCAGGTGCTCGTCGGAATCCATGTGCTTGAGGTCGTACAGGAACAGGTCCACCTCCTCCATCAGCTTCTCGAAATGCCACCAGGGGGCTTCCCCGCAGGTCTCCACCGCCGTGTGCAGGCCCTTCTCCTCGTGCTTGTAGCGCCACAGCAGCTCGGCGGCGAAGTCGGCCTGGGCCAGGGGCTCGCCCCCGGTGAGGGTCAGCCCCCCGCCGGAGCCTCCGCAGTCGAGGGCGTCGCGCAGGATCGCGGCCAGCACCTCGTCCACGGTCATCCACTGCCCCATCAGGTTCAGGGCCTCGCCCGGGCACTCGCCGACGCACAGGCCGCAGCGGTCACAGCGCTCCGGGTCCAGGCGAGGGGTGCCGTCGTCGTTCCGGCCCAGGGCGCCCTGGGGGCAGGCCGGCAGGCACTGGTCGCAGCCCAGGCAGCGTTCCCGCAGCCACACCAGGTCGGGCTGGCGGCCCTGGGACTCGGGGTTGCAGCACCACAGGCAATGCAGGGGGCAGCCCTTGAGGAACACCGTGGTGCGCACCCCCGGCCCGTCGTGGACGGCGTGGGAGCGGAGGTCGAAGACGAGGCCCCGGCGGGGCTCGGAGGCAGGGGCTGGGGTCAATTCAGACTCCGTGTTCAGGGTGGGACAGGATCTCCTGCTGGATCTCCGGGCTCAGGAGGGTGGCACTTCCGGAGGTGCGTCCGAACGTATGGCAGAACGTCCGTTCTAATTTGGAACGCTCGGCCAATCCAGGCAATGGCGGAAAAGCACCGGTAGGGCTCAGTCCACATTTGATTTCTTCAAGTCAAACGTCGGTAATCCTGCGGTTGGCAGGCTTGGAAATCCTTGGAACCTGCGGATCACCCTCGCCATCACCGGTGCCGCCATCGCCTTCGGAAAACGGCCTGAGGCAGGTGGGGATCACCGATGAAATGCCGTATTTATCGCGGGAGATGCCGGTCGGCTTCACGTGCCCGTGGTAAATATCCGCGCATCAAAGCCCTCTGTGAGTCCATATTTTAACCGATATCATGACAAATCAATAACGTTTATTCCTTATCATATTGCTCAAAAATATAGACATTATAAATAAAACGATTTACACATCTTCTATTGAGTTCAACAATGCACCCGGTTTGAGTGGTTGCAATTTACCGGCATGCCCTGTCAGCTCCGCCGACCCATCCCAAGGCTCTGGAACACGGCCGGCCCACCTGCTCCGACTGCCACGGCACCAACCTGCTGCCGGGCACGGTCGCGGTGACCTACAACATCGAGAACGTGACGGTGGTCAACGGCAACCCCCAGATCACCTTCCAGATCCTGCTCAATGGAACTCCGGCGACGTTCAATGCGTACGTGCCCGGCACCACCCCCGTCACCACTGAGATGCTCGCCCCCACGGCCACCGGCGTCACCCTGGCCAACGGTCCGATGGTGGGCATCATGATGGGGCTGCCCGAGGACGGCATCACTTCGCCCATGGACTCCAATCGGTTTGAAATGGACTGGCCCATGAAGAGCATCTGGAACGGCACTGCATTCACCACCGGCTTCACCGCGGCGCCGACGGGCACGATGGGCACGAATTACGCCCCGATCGCCTCCAAGGGGATCCAGGCGGTCGCCGGTTCGCCCAACACCTACATGATTGGCGACCCAGCTGGGCTTCTCGCCCACGCCGCAGACGCCGTTCACCTGGACCCCGCCGACCACGGTGTACCCCGTGAGCAGTGCCTGGTCTGCCACGGCCCTGGGACCACGGGCGACATTCGCGCTGTCCACATGAACTTCTGACCTTCCCCCCGGAACGGGACTATCACCGCGCCTGGACCCGGTCCGCCTGAGGGCCCGGCCGAATTTCACGGGCGGGCGCGGCTGATCCTGCAGTCATCGGGCAGGTCATGACCCTTCTTCAGGATGGGAAGGCCTGGCACGAGGAAGCCGAGCGTGATTTTCCTCTCCTCCACCTTGCTTAAGGCGGCTCTCAGCCGGCTCTTCACCAGGGGCTTGAACTTGTCTTTGAGGAACAGTTCCCTGGTGCGCTTCCAATTCCTGCACATCTCCCGCGATACCGGAAGGTCGGCTACAGGATGCGGCCCCGGGCCGTCTTCTCCCCGCCCTTTGGGCGTTAAACTGGTTTCATATCCCGTAGGTCGCTCTTGAAACCTTCAAGGTCAAACCAACCCTTGCTTCAGGGCAGAAGGTCCCCCATGAAAAGAATCGCTATTGTAATAAATTCCTTTAAACCCCATTTGATTGAAACCCTCCGTCACAACCTGGAAGAAGTGCTGGGGGGATGGGTGGAGATCCAGGATTATATCTTTGACCAGATGAAACCCGATGAGCAGATTGATGCCGACATCGTGCTCACCATGTTGAAGAGCAGGATTCCAGTACTCAGGAAGCATGTGGAGGAGCCTCATCGGATCCTGGTGGCTCAGCGCACCATCCGGGCACAGGAGATCTACCGGATATTTGCGATTCCGCCGGGGACGCAGGTACTGGTGGTCAACGACAACCCCGAAAACACCCTGGAGACCGTCGTCCTCCTGCAGCAGGTAAATATCAACCATCTGCATTTCGTACCCTTCGAGGAGGGCATGGATTTCGAGGATATCCAGACTGCCATAACCCCGGGCGAGAAGGCGCTGGTCCCAAGACAAATCCGGACCGTGATCGATGTGGGGCTCCGGTGGATCGACATATCCACCTTTATTGAGATCACGAGTCGTCTGGGCATTGCCGATCCGGAGGTCGATCGGCGACTGCTCCGCTACTCCGAAACAATCGTGACGCTGGATATAGGTGTCAACCGGGAATACATGGAGCTCTACCTCAAGAACAAGCACCTGGACACGGTGATCAATCTGTCCCACGAGGGGATCCTGCTTTTGAGCACTGACAGAAAAGTCATCCTTCACAACCAGGCTCTGGCCGAGATGCTCAACCTCCACGGCGACCTGTCCGGTTCGCCTCTGGATGTTTTCGATCCGGAAATCCAGGAAGTGCTCACCAGGCAGAACGGTCAGGAGTGGATTGTGGAGTACCAAGGGCGCTCCCTGATCATAACGCGCAAGGCCATCGGGCACTCCGGGGAGCCCGCGGGGAGCTATTTCAACTTCCAGGAGATCACCTACATTCGCCAACTGGAGCAGAACCTCAGCGGGAAGCTGCGGGAGAAAGGACTGACATCCCGGTACCGATTCTCTGATGTCTTGACTCAATCACCGAAAATGATCCAATGTGTGGACCTTGCCAGGAGAATTGCCGGGTCGGACCTCACGGTGCTGATTCTCGGCGAAAGCGGCACCGGGAAGGAACTTCTGGCCCATTCCATCCACCACCAGTCGCCCCGAAGCAAGCAGCCATTTGTTGCGGTGAATTGCGCCGCCGTGCCTGAGACCTTGCTGGAGAGCGAACTCTTCGGGTATGAAGGAGGCTCTTTCACCGGGGCGTTGAAGGATGGCAAGATCGGCCTGTTCCAGCAAGCCAATCATGGGACAGTGTTCCTGGATGAGATCGCTGACATGCCGCTGATGCTCCAGGCCACCCTGCTGCGCGTGCTTCAGGAACGGCAGGTGGTGAGGGTAGGCTCCCAGAAGGTTTGCAACGTCAATATCCGATTGATCGCGGCTTCCAATCATGACCTGGAGGAACGGATCCATGCCGGGCTTTTCCGGGAGGACCTCTATTACCGGTTGAATATCCTGCCCCTGATGATCCCGCCTTTGAGGGAACGCCCTGAGGACACCTTCCTCCTCCTGGAACATTTCCTGGCCGAACGCAAGCGGAAGGGGCTCACCTTCGCTCCGGAGGCGCGGGAGTTCCTGAATCATTACCTCTGGCCCGGCAACATCCGCGAACTCAGCAATGTGGCAAGCTATCTATCCTTCCTGGCCGAAGACCTGGTGACCCTGGATTCTCTTCCCCGGTACCTCCTGAAGAAGGCGGATCCCTTCAAGCGGGAATCGGACCTGTTGATTCCCCGCTGTGGGCTGGAGCGAGCCCGAGCGGTGCTTTCCGCCCTCTCGACCCAGGGTCGGGGAACCGGGCGCAAGAAGATCGGAGAAAGCATCACCCGGGATGGTCTTGCCTTTTCTGAAGGCGAAGTCCGTACCGTCCTGAACCTGCTCAAAGAGGCAGGACTTGTTCGTTCCAGGATGGGGCGCGGGGGCTGTGAATTGACGCCGCGCGGTCGGTCTTTTCTGGATAAAACGGCCAGTATTCCATGACCCCCCCTTCAGGCGGGGGCCGTTTGTGGTTGATCAGGCTTCCAAAGTGGTCGACCCGATCCACCACATCCTCGACCTCGATCCGAAAGGAGACAACGTCCCTCTGGCTCCATGGTCCGTAGAGCCCTTTCAAGCGGCCATGGATGCAAGGCTTCAACTTGGTAAAAAATGGAATATATTCTTATTTAATTTATTATCATGGCCAAAATCTTTTACTCCAGCTTTGGCATAATTGTCGCATTCCCGCAATACCCGCATTTCTCAATAATCCCTCGAATTCCATGGAGGCAGCGTATGAAGAACCGGACTGTTTTTCGCTTCGGCCCCAAGAAACTGGCACACCTCTTGGCTCACGGCACGCTGGGTATTCTGCTTGGGCCGGGACTGATCCCCGCCGCACAGGCCATGACACCACCCGACACTCTGGTGATGGGGAAAGCCATCGACATCACGACCCTGGATCCCGCCTTCACCCAGGATAGCAATGATTTCACGGTGATCTATCCCTGCTACCAGCGCCTGATGAAGTACAAGGTGGAAAAGGGCATGGGTACGACCGAGCTGGAAGGGGACTTAGCGGAGAGCTGGGCGGTTTCCAAGGACAATCTGGTCTGGGACTTCAAGCTCCGGAAGGGGCAGAAATTCGATGACGGCACCCCCGTGGATGCCAACGCCGTAAAGGCCTCCTTTGAGCGTCTGGTGAGGATCGGGAAGGGTCCGTCCGAAATCTTCACCGACATCAAGGTCAGCGTGGTGGAGCCCATGGTGGTCCGCTTCACGATGACCAAGGTATTTGCCCCGTTCCTTGCTGAACTGACCGTCGATGGGACCAGCATCGTCAATACCAAAGCCTTGGACAAGCCGGACGCAGGCGTGGATGGCCAGGCCTTTTTATCACGCAATACCGCCGGATCCGGTCCTTTCCACTTGGTCAGCTGGACCAAGGGCCAGTCCCTGGTACTGGAGCCCAATCCTTACTATGCGGGGAATAAGCCGGTCCTGAAAAAGGTGGTGGTGCGATTCATCCCCGAGGACTCCAGTCGCCGGATGCAACTGGAAAACGGTGACCTGGACCTCGCCGAGGCGCTCTCCGATGACCAGCTTGTTCCGCTGAGGACCATGCCAGCCATCCACGTGGCGGATTTCCAAGGTTTGAACGTGACCTACCTGTACCTCAACAACAAAAGGGCTCCCCTGGACAACGTCCAGGTCCGGCAGGCCATCTCCTACGCCATCGACTACAACGGCATCATCAAGGACATCCGGAAGAACCAGGTCAAGCAGATGCATGGAGCCATCCCCGAAGGAATGTGGGGCCACGATCCGACCGTCATGCAATACCAGCTGGATTTGCCCAAGGCCAAGGCCTTGCTGGCCCAGGCGAATCCCACCCGAAGGAAGATCGGCTTCTTGTATTCCAACCGGGACCCCTACTGGGAGCCGATCGGCTTGACCGTTCAGGCGAATCTGGCCGGCTTGGGTCTCGATGTGAAGATGGAAAGCATGGCCAATGCCACCATGCGGGACCGCCTGGACAAGGGGGACTTCGACATCGCCATTGGCAACTGGTCCCCGGATTACGGCGATCCCTATCAATTTATGAACTACTGGTTTGAAACGAGCCGCTACGGGTTGGCTGGCAACCGTTCCTTCTACACCAACCCTGAAGTGGACAAAATGCTCCTCGAGGCTGGTTCAATCTCTGACCTGAAGCGACGCAGCGACATTTACAAGAAGGCCCAGAAAATCGTAGTGGACGAGGCTTCCTACGTTTTCCTCTACCAGAGGAAATACCACGTCGCCATGCGTTCTGGCGTCAAGGGGTTTGTATACAATCCCATGCTGGACCAGATTTTCAACCTTGACAGCATGACCAAAAATTAAAAAAAGGGGAGGATGCACGGAGGCCTTCCTCCAGGCGCCTTCCTGCCGGAGCAGTTCACCTGGCTACCGTCGGTTGCCCGGCGGAAGCTGTTCCCATGCCCGTCGTCCCTTCGAGGTGAATGGTGAAACGGAGTGCCCAGCTCGAGGTTGATCTCGATCTCGTCGTCCATAACCTCAGGCTGGTCCGGAAAACCCTCGCAGCCGGACCGCTTCGGCCCGATGGCACGCCGCCGCAGGTCGCGGCCGTCCTCAAAGGCAACGCCTATGGGCTCGGCAGTGTGCCCGTGGCCGGAGAACTGCTCTCCGCCGGGGTGGAAATGCTGGCCGTGAGCTGCCTGCCGGAGGCCCTTGAGCTGAGGAGGGCTTTCCCGGCCGCTCCGATTCTGGTGATGGGGCATATCCCGACCGAATATCTCGGAGCCGCGGCCGGCGCTGGAATCCGGACCATGCTGTTCGACCTGGACCAGGCCCAGGCTCTGTCCAGAGTATCGGAGACCCTCGGTACAAGGACGCCGGTGCACTTGAAAATCGATACCGGGCTGAACCGGCTCGGGATCAAGCCCGACGCCGGAACCGCCCAGCTCATCGCGCACATGGCCGCCCTGCCCGGGATCCACCTCGAAGGGATCTTCACCCACCTCGCCCTCCGGGACGAACCATCGGATACCGGGCAGTTCAGGCTGTTCGAGCGGGTGCTGGCGGAGGCGCGGGTCGGCGGGGTCGAGTTCCCCCTGCGGCATGCCTGCGACAGCATCGGGATGCTGCGCTACCCGGAGTTCCGTCTCGACCTGGTGCGCGTTGGCGGCATCCTGTTCGGAAACAAGCCGCTCAGGACCCCCAGCGCCGATGCTTTGGACGTACGGACACCGGTCGCGCTGCGCGCGCGAATCTCCAGGGTGCGGCTCATCGCCGAGGGCGAGGGTACGAGCTACGATGAAACCTGGCGCGCCCCCAAGGGCGGCGCGTGGCTCGCCACGGTTCCGGTCGGATACGCCGACGGCTATTCCAGGAGGCTCTCGACCCGGGCCGAAGCCATCGTGCGCGGCCGGCGCGTTCCGTTGACGGGGCTGGTGATGATGGATCAACTGATCCTCGACGTCACCCGGGTGCCTGAGGTGGAAGAGGGCGATGAGGTGCTCCTTCTCGGCCGTTGGGGTTCCGACGAGATCGGCATCGCGGAACTGGCGGATTGGGGCGGGACCAACCGGAACGAGGTCATAAGCACCATCGGCCGCCGGGTACCGCGGGTGTACCACAAGGCAGGAAAGATCGACTGGGAATGCGACTATCTTGATCCGGCATGAAAGCTTCGCCCGATGGACTCCCCTGGAAAGCCCCCAGGGAGGTGCTCCTCCGGATGCAAGGCCGGTTCAAGCTCAAAGACATGGATGCCCCAAACATGAGGTACCTCGCTGGGGAACAACGCTGACACCCGCGAGGATGCGCGCGGGCAGCCCGTCGATGACGGGCGCTACCTGCTGGCCCGGACCGGAGAAGAACCCACACGGCTGAAGGCGGCCCAACCTCGCGCCACCTAGGCTGAGGACCGCTTGGCGGGGGAGGCGGAAGCCGATGGGGCCTGGGCCCCACCAGCGGGCCGGCATCACCCCCGGATCGTTTCGGTGACCTTGAGGAAGGTTTCGATGTCGGCTGGGCTGGTGTAGTGGGCGGCGGAGAGCCGGACGATGCCGGCCCCGGCCCCGAGGCCGTCCAGCATGTGCTTGGACATGGCCGACTTGCGATTGTTCACGAAGATGCCCCGCTGCATGTAACGGGTCACGGCGTCGGCGCTGTCGGTGCCCTTGATGTTGAAGGGCAACAGACAGCAGCGCCGCGTCAGGTCGTCGGGGACGCCGTAGATGGCCACGTGCTCCATCTGCTTGAGCCCCTTCTGGGTCCCGTTGCCGAACAGCAGCAGGCGCAGCAGGGCCAGTTCGTGGGCTTCCATGGCCAGCATGCCGGCGACGATCCGCTCCCGGGGGTCGCTGGAGGGGGTGAAGTGGACCCCGAACCAGTCCAGGTACTCCGCCACCACGGACCAACTGGCGTAGTCGAAATGGTCCTGGCTGCCCACCGCCCATTCGTCGGCGGCCTTGCCGGAGACCTTGTCGTGGGGAATGGTGGCCATGCGCTCGGAGAGGTGGGCGAAGGAGATGCCCCGGCGGGTGTAGGTCTTGTAGCCGCCGAACAGGTAGGCGTCGGCGCCGATGGCCTCCACGTCGATGGGCGCGTGGGGGGAATACTGCACGCCGTCCACGATGATGCACAGGTCGTCCTTGATCCGCCGGGCCTGGCGGACGATCTCGCCGGCGTCCATCAGCGCGCCGGTGATGTTGGAGGCATGGATGAAGGCCAGGACCGAGGTGTTGCGGTCCACCCGGGCCAGGATCGCCTCGATGTCGATGAAGCCGGTGACGGGGTTGAGCGGGGCGACGCGCCACTCCTTGCCGCCGGCCTCCGCGGCCAGCCGGGTGCCGTCGTAGGTGCAGGGGTGGTCCAGCAGGGTGGCGACCACGTTGGTCCCCGGCCAGTGGGCCGCCGCGTGGCGGATCAGCCGGAACAGCCCCTCGGTGGAGGAGCGGCTGGGGACGATCACCCCCGATTTCGCGCCGAGGAAGAGGCGGACATCGGCCTCGCCCCGCTGTTTGACTTCCACGCAGTGCTTGGACCCCGGGGTCAGCCGGTTGAACTGGTCCGGGAGCAGCAGCTCACGCTCGGCCACGGCCATGAGCGACTTCAGCCGCAGGGACCCGGAGGCGGAATCCAGGAAGATCCGCGGCCCGTAATAGGGGCAGGCTTCCACGTGGGCGAACCTGGACCGCACTTCGGCCAGCAGGGACGGGGCCAGGAATTTCGGTTCGAGGGCGGGGGTGGTCATGTCGGGCAAGCTCCTTTCACGTCGTTTTCAAGCATGGCCGGGGCTTCACGCCGTGGGCAGCTCGGCCGCTCCCGGTACCAGTTCGCCATACTGCCTGCGGTAGGCCTGTTGCAGCACCTCTTTGGGCATGGTGTGCTCCCAGCGGGCGACGGCCACGGTGGCCACCGAGTTGCCGATGACATTGGTGGCGGTCCGGCCCATGTCCAGGATGCGGTCGATCCCCAGCACCAGGGCGACCCCCTCCACCGGCAGGCCGAAGGCGGCGCTGGTGGCGGCCAGCATCACCATGGCGTTGCCGGGCACAGCCGCCATCCCCTTGGTCATGACCATCAGGGTGAGGATGATCAACACCTGCTGGGTCAGGCCAAGGTGGATGCCGTAGGCCTGGGACACGAAGAGCACCGCCATGGAGGCGTAGATGGTGCCGCCGTCCAGGTTGAAGGAATAGCCGGTGGGCAGGACGAAATTGGCGATGTGCTTGGGAACCCCGAATTCCTGCAGCCGCTCCAGCAGGGACGGCAGCGCGGTCTCGCTGGAAGCGGTGGAGAAGGCCAGCATGAGCGGGTCCTTGATGGCCCGCAGCAGGTGCAGGAAATTCACCCTGCAGATCAGGGACGCGCCGCTGAGGAGGATGAGCACGAACACGACCAGGCTGCCGTAGAGGCAGAGGATGAGCTTGCCCAGCGGGATCAGCATCGCCGGGCCGAACTTGCCGACGGTGAAGGCGATGGTGCCGAACACGCAGAACGGCGCGAGCTTCATCACGTACGAGGTGACCCGGAACATCACGTGGAGCACGCTGTCGGCGAAGTGGACGATGGGCTCCCCGCGCTTGCCCGCGGCGGCGGTGGCCACGCCGAAGAAGCCGGAGAAGAAGATGATCTGCAGGAGGCCCTCCCGGGACATGGCGTCGAAGACGTTCACCGGCACGATGTCCAGGAAGATCTGCACGAGGTCCACCGGCTTGTTGGCGGCGGCCCGGATGGCGCTGATGTCGGCCATGTTGGCGGTGGAGACGCCGGCGCCGGGCTTGACCAGGTTGGCCGCCAGCAGGCCCAGGACCAGGGCGAAGGTGGTGGCGACCTCGAACCAGATGAGGGTCTTCAGGCTGAGGCGCCCGAGCTGGCGGAAATTGCTGGTGCCGGCGATGCCCACCACCAGGGCGCTGAACACGAGAGGCACGACGATCATCCGGATCATCCGCAGGAAGATGTCCCCCAGCACCTTCAGCTTCACGGCGAAGGCGGGGAAGATGAGGCCGCAGGCGATGCCGAGGATGAGCGCGAGGAGGATCTGCCGGGTGAGGCCGAACCCTTTTTTATGGTTGGTTACCATGTTTCGGCTCCTTGGTTGGGGGGGATGGGCTATCTTGATTTGTGATGCAACGGCAAGTCCAATTCAAATAACTGCTGGCCCCATCATTTTTCGGCATGAATCGTTCTCGGAGGCGCCGGGCGTGGACCTCAAACAGCTGCGCGCACTGCTCACCATCGCCGACACCGGCAGCGTGACCCGGGCGGCGGAAGTCCTGCAGATCGTCCAGCCGGCGGTGTCCAGGCAACTGCGCCTGCTGGAGGAGGACATCGGCACGGTGCTGTTCGAGCGCGGGCGCAACCGCATGGAACTCACCGACGCGGGCCGGACCCTGGTGGAGTACGCGCGGCGCGCCCTGCACACCCTGGACCGGGCCCGGGCCGAGATCAATCCGGAGGCCGGAGAGGTGTCGGGCATCGTCACCTTCGGCCTGGTGCCCAGCATGGTCCAGCTGGTGGTCAGCCCGCTCATGACCCGGGTGGCCGAGCGCTATCCCGGCATCAAGCTGCGCTTCTCCAGTGGGAACTATGCCGACCTGCTGCAGAGCTGGGTGGAAGCTGGCGAAGTGGAGCTGGCCCTGCTGTCCGATCACAAGGTTTCGCCGGCCATCCAGGTGGAGCCCCTGGTGGAGGAGCTGCTCTGGGTGGTGGGGCCCCCGGCGGCGGGCCTGAAGCCCGACCGGCCGGTGCCGTTCAGCAGCCTGAGCGGCCAGCCGGTGATCCTGCCCAGCTCCTTCCAGGGCTTCCGCCTCCTGGTGGAGCACGCCTGCACCCTGGAGGGGGTGCACCTGTCGGTGGTGGCGGAGACCAGTTCCATGCACGTCCAGCGCAGCCTGGTGCTGGGCGGCCACGGCCTGACCATCCTGCCCATCATGGCGGTGGCCGACGACCTGGCCCGGGGCCACCTGGCGGCGGCCCCGCTCACGGCCCCCGAGGTGAAGCGGAGGATCCTCCTGGCCCTGCCGGCCAACCGGCGCATTCCGCAGTCGGTGCGGTGCGTGGCCGCGGAGATCACCCGGATCCTGCGCGAGGCTGTCCAGCGCGGCGCCTGGCCTTCCGCCCAATGGCTGGGACCGGCCTAGGCTAGGAGGCACCCCTCATGAGTCCCCTGACCATGACCGAGAAGCTGCTCTCCCGCGCCGCGCAGCGGCCCCTGCGCAGCGGCGAGATCGCCATCTGCAGCCCCGACCTGGCCATGGGCACCGACGGATCGGTGCCCATGGCGCTGGACTACCTGGAGGCGATGCGCCCCGGCGCGGGCGCGCCGAGGTTCCCCCGGCGCCTGGTGTTCGCCCTGGACCACTACGGCGCGGCCTCGGGCCCCGGAGCCCGGGCCCTGCAGGAGCGGGCCCGCGCCTACGGGACGCGGCACGGGATCCGGGTCTACCAGGAAGGGGAAGGGGTGGGCCACCAGCTGATCCTGGAATCCTGCGCCGTCCTTCCCGGCACCCTGGCGGTGGGGGCGGATTCCCACGCCATCTCGTACGGCGCGGTCAACGCCTTCGGCACCGGCATCGGCTCCTCGGACCTGGCCGGGGTGCTGCTCTGCGGCCAGGTCTGGCTGAAGGTGCCGGAGGCGGTGCGGGTGGCCCTCACCGGCGCCCTGCGCCCGGAGGTCTCGGCCAAGGACCTGGCCCTGGCGCTGGCGCGCCGGATGGGCGCGGACGGCGCCAACTACCAGGCCCTGGAATTCACCGGGCCGGGCGTGGCCGGACTGGACCTGGACGACCGCATCGTGCTGGCCAACATGGCGGTGGAGCTGGGCGCCAAGGCCGCCATCTTCCCCTTCGACGCGGTGACCGAAGCCTGGCTGCGGGGCCGGGCCGCGGCCGGCTTCACCCCGGCGGCCGCCGACCCGGGCGCCGAGTACGCCCGGGCGCTGGACCTGGACCTGGGCCAGGTGCGGCCCCAGGTGGCGCTGCCGCACCGGGTGGACCAGGTGGTGGACGCGGACGCGGTGCCCTACACCCCGGTGGACATGGTCTACCTGGGCACCTGCACCGGCGGGCGGGTCAAGGATTTCCGCGAGGCCCTGGAAGTGCTCCAGGCGGGCGGCGGCAAGGCGCCGGGGGTGCGCCTGGTGGTGGTGCCGGCCTCGGCAGCGGTGCGCGCCGAGCTGGAGCGCACCGGCATGCTGGCCGCCCTGGTCGCCCTGGGCGCGGAGCTCCTTCCGCCCGGCTGCGCCCTGTGCTGCGGCACCTGCGGCCAGGTCCCGGCCGACGGCGCGGTGGTGGTCTCCACCGCCAACCGCAATTTCAAGGGCCGGATGGGCAATGCCAGCGCCTCGATCTACCTGGCGTCGCCCCGGGGCTGCGCGGAGGCGGCGGTCCGCGGCAGCCTCGGGCTCCGGCCGGGAGCGCGGCCATGAACCTCCTGCCCATGTCCGGCCGGGCCCGCCTGCTCGGCGACGATGTGAACACCGACTACATCATCTCCTCGCGCCACAAGAAGGAGACCATCGACCCGGCCCTGCTGCGCCGCCACCTCCTGGCGGACCTGGACCCGGGCTTCGCCGCCAGCGTGAGGCCCGGCGACATCCTGGTGGCCGGCCGGAATTTCGGCTGTGGGTCGGCCATGGAAGTGGCGGTCACCGTGGTGCTGGCCGCCGGCATCCGGGCCGTGGTGGCCCGCAGCTTCTCCCGCACCTACCTGCGCAACGCCATGAACAACGGCCTGCTGGCGGTTGTGGCCGACACCTCCCGGGTGGCGGAGGGCGATGTCGTGACCTTGGCCCTGGACGCCCAGGGCCGGCTGCTGTTCGGCCGCCAAGGAGAGCCCCCGGCGGCCTGCGCCCCCATCGCCCCGTTCATGCTCGAGATGGTGGAGATGGGCGGCCTGGTGGGCTACCTGCGGGCCCGGGGCGGGTTCCCGTGAGCCGGGTGCCGGGACCCGATGGACCCGGCACCACCCTTCCTGGTCGCCCCCTCGATCAAGGAGCCGTGCCCTATCCTCGGTCCTCCGAATCTGTTTTGGATTTCCCGTCGGGTTTGGCTCCCGCGGCTACGGCGGCCGAGGCGGCCGTGGAGCCCGCCTTGTCCGCATCAGCCTCAGCCAAGACCGCCAGCAGCTTGGCTTAGGGAGGCGTGTATGAACCTGCTTTGCCGATCATCTGGACGTGGGCGATCTGGTTCAGCTTGCCGTTCATTTCCGGAGTGGCGTTGCCGGACTGCAGGTTGAGCGCCAGGGTAAGGAGGGGCAGGCTGCGGTCAAAGGCGAAGAGAAACCGGGCTCCCGGGATCGATTCGCCGACCAGCCGGGTCAGGTTGATCGAAGCCGAAGCCGCCTTCGAACGCGAAGATGTGCGCGGGTTTCCCGGACGCCATCGCCGCCTCGATCAGATTGGGAGTCGGATCGGTGGTGCCCCGGCTGCCGGCATCCATGAAGGTCCGGGCGGATTTGCTCTCCCCACCGGCACCGGTCAAGGGGACGTGTCCGGCCAGCCTTTCCACCGACACGGCGGCCGTCAGCAGCTCCGCGAGGTTGGCGTCCGGCACCGCGCCCGAGAGGGCGGCGGCGGCGGTGAAGGAAGCTGGAATCACGAATTCCTCGGCCCCTTCCGGCGCGTCATCCTTGACCACTTCCGCCATGAGCACCTCGACCTGCCCGGGCAGCTGACTGGTCCGGAGGTTCGCGCTGGAACCCAGGGCGGCGCCGAGGTACTTCCGGATTTCGGCCTGGACCCAGGCCTTATCGGACTGCAACGCACCGGCCATCAGGGTGTTCAGGATGTTCGGCGCATGTTTGCCCTTGTGCACCAAGGTCTCGTTGGCGCTCAAGGGCCGGCCGTCGGAATGGTGGGGCAAGGTCAGGAAGAGGGCCAGCATGGCGCCGGCGGAATGCCCGGCAAAGCGGTCCGCATAGGCCGCCACCGGTTTGCCACCGCGGCCACGTTCGGCCTGGGCCAGCACTTCCGCAAAAAGCCTGGCGTTATTCCCGCAGCCGCTGAAGGCGAACGTGATCTGAGTGTCATCTTTCCCATATCCGGCCAGGGCGGGGAAGGCCAGGGTTCCAGCCACGATGGCAGCACACAGTTTGGTCTTCATGGCCTTGTCTCCAAATAAGTTGGGATCGCGGGAGGGGGGATGCCGGAGGCTCCCCGGGCAGCGCTTGCCTGCCCTCCTGGAAGATGAATGTTTTAATCATGGCGAAGGTTTCGAGACCTGCCCCCGAGTTGTTTCTGGTGACGAGATCGCCCGGCGCATTGCCCGACAATCACGGACTGACACGGGTCGAGTCTTCACACCGTTCGATTTCCTGGACCTTGGTTCTCCCTACAGAGTGGGCATGACCTTGTTGCGGCTGGCGCGGGCAGGCACCCTCCGGCACCTTGGCCGGGGGCTCTATGACGTTCCACGCACCCACCCGCTCCTGGGCGAACTCCTGCCGACAGCCGAAGCCATCGCCAAGGCCCTGGCTCGCAGGGATGGCGCCACCATCCAGCCGGCGGAGGCCATGGCCGCCAACCTGCTGCGGCTTTCTAAGCAGGTTCCGGTCAAGGCTGTGTTCCTGACCGATGGTCCCAGCCGGATCGTCAAAGTGGGGCCCCTGACGGTGCAGCTCAAGCAGCGGCCCAAACGCGAGGTGGGTAGCGCGGCGGCGACCAGCAGCCTGGTCTTCGCCGCCCTGCGGAGCCTGGGCAAGGCCAACGTCACCAAGGCCCGCGTGGCCCATCTCCATGGAACCTTGAACGCCTCGGACCGCAAGCGCTTGCTTCGGGATCTGGTGGTGCTGGCCACCGACGCCATACCGCACCTGTGAATCATGCGGGACGAAAATCGATCCGCTGGGACGGCATCGGCGCTGCGATGGCTGTTTCCGATCCGGATGGAACGAATATTGGTGATGGTCGCCAAGAGTCGCTGATCCCATTTCTTGGCGGAGAGGGAGAAGCTGTTCGCGTCCTTCTCCCGAGTGGCGGACGGATGAGATAAATATATGCCTGGGAAACCCCAAGGTTGTCGCCAATTCGGGTCCTCCACGAGGAATGCCCACTGTTAAAATTTCCCGTTCCCCCCAAGGGAGTGGCAATGGACTCTGCTCAGCCAGAGGTTCGGTCCTGGACAGCCGGACCCTGGGTCCGGTACGCCTGGCTGCCCGTGCCGGTCCTGGTGGCCGTCATGGTGGGCCTCTGGGTGGTGAACCCGCGCACGGACTGGCCTTCCCAGTCCCTGCTCTGGCTCCTGGCCTATGGTCCGACCGCCCTGGCGATCGTCTACATCGTCATCCCGGCGGCCCGCAATTTCCTGGCCAGCGGACAGCCCCGCGTGCTCATGCTGGGGTGCGGCATGTGGGTGATCTCCCTGGGGGTCATCGGCGGCGCGAGCGTAGCGTCCCGCAGCCTGGACATGAACTGGGCCATCTACGACTCGGCCTTCCTCCTGTCCGCCCTCTGCCACTTGGCCGGCGTGGCCATCTCCACCCGCCAGAGGATCCGTCCCGCGGACGCCCCAGCCTGGCTGGCGGTCTCCTATGCGGGCGGCCTCGCGGTCGTGGGGCTGTTCGTATGGGGCGCCCTGAAGGGCTGGATGCCGACCTTCTACGTGGCCGGCCAGGGCGGGACCCTCCTGCGCGGCCTGATGCTGGTGGTGGCGGTGGCCCTCTTCGTCCTGACCGCCGGCCTGCTCTGGAAGGCCCACCGCCGCGCCCCGTCGCCGTTCCTCTACTGGTACGCGCTGGGCCTGGCGCTCATCGCGGCCGGGCTGGCCGGGTCCATGTTCATCACCTCGGTCAACTCGCCCCTCCAGTGGACGACTCGCACCGTCCGGACCCTGGGGACCGTCTACCTGTGCGTGGCGGTGATGGTTTCCGCGGTCGGACCCAAATCCGGGTGGTTCCCCCTGGAAGGGGTGGGGGCGCCCATGGCCGCGGCCTTCAAGCGCCGGACGGCCCTGGGCTGGGCGCTCCGCTACCTCCTGGCGGTGGCCCTCGTCGCGGGGTCCTTCGGGGCGCGGTTCGCGCTGACCTCGTGGTTCGGCCCGGGATTGCCCCCCTACATCCTGGTCTATCCCGGCGTGGCGGCCGCGGCGGTGCTGGGCGGCCTCGGGCCCGGGGTGGTCGCCACGGTCCTGTCGGGCATCCTGGTGGAATACTGGCTCCTTGCGCCCATCGGCCAGTTTGCCGTCGCCTCGTCCGTGGACCGGCTGGGCCTGGTGATCTTCTTCGGCATGGGCCTGTTCCTCAGTGCGGGCGCCGAACTCTATCGTCGCTACAAGCAGAAGGCCGCCGCCTTCGACCGGGAGGAGGCCCTGCGCGAAAGCCAGCGGGAGAAGCTGTGCGCCGCCGAGGCGGCCCAGGCCGCGCATGGTCGTCTATATGCGGCCCTGTCCTTCCTGACCTTCGCGGCCGTCCTGGTGACCGAGGACGACCGGGTGGACTTCGCCAACCAGGCCTTCTGCGACATGTTCCATCTGCGGGACGCGCCGGCGGACCTGAGGTCCCTCACTTCGGCCGAGCTGCTCGCCAGGATCAACCCCGCCTATCTGGATTCCGACCAGGAATTGGCCCGCATCGGGGACATCGTCAAACAGGGTCGACTGGTGCAGGACGAACAAGTCCGCATGCAAGGCGGACGGGTCTTCCTGCGCGATTTCATCCCCCTGCGCCTGGGGGACGCGGATCACGGACGGCTCTGGATCCACAAGGACATCACCGACCGCAGACGGGCCGAGGAAGCGTCCCGGGAGAGCCTCTCCCGTCTGGAGGCCATCTTCTCGGCCATGCCCTATGTGATCGTCGAATACGATCTCAGCGGCGCCATCGTCAGGGCCAACGAGGCGGCCTTGAAAGTGGCCGGGTTCAGCGAGCTGGATTTCACCTACCGGAAGGCCATCGGCGCGCTCAAGTTCAGGCACCTGGACGGCCGCCCCCTGGATCCCGCGACGTCACCGACGGCCAGGGCCATGCGCGGCGAAATCGTCGCCGCCGAACCCTACGCCATCACCACCGCGGACGGGAGGGACCGGATCATCTCGACCTACGCCGCTCCTCTGTACAAGGACCGCGCCATCACCGGCGTCGTCGCACTCTGGCACGACATCACGGAATTGAAGAAGGCCGAAGCGGTGCTCAAGGAAGAAGCCGACCGCAAGGACCAGTTCCTCGCCCTGCTGGGGCACGAGCTGCGCAACCCGCTGGTGCCCATCAGGAACGCCATCTACCTGGTGCGCAGGGCGGGCCGGGACCCGGCGCTCCTGGACAGCGCCTGCACCATCGCCGAACACCAGGTGGCCCACATCGCCCGGCTGGTGGACGACCTCCTGGACGTTTCGCGCATCGCCCGGGGCAAGGTCCAGCTCAAGAGCGAGGCGGTCGACCTGGTGCAGGTCATCCAGGGCGTGGTGCGGGACTACCAGCCGGTCTTCGCCGAAAACGAGCTCGCCCTGGAGGCCAGCCTCCCCTCCACCCCGGTCCGGGTCCACGCCGACCCGGCGCGCCTGGTCCAGATGGTGAGCAACCTGCTCCACAACGCCATCAAGTTCACCGACCCCGGCGGCAAGGTCAGCCTCTCGGTGGACGTGCAGGATGGGGCGTGGGCCCAGGTGGCGGTGAGGGACAGCGGGGCCGGAATTCCGGCTGAAATGCTCTCATCCGTGTTCGAGCCGTTCATCCAGAGCAGGGAGACCATCGGCCGGACCCGGGGCGGCCTGGGCCTGGGGCTGGCCTTGGCCAAGGGGCTGGCCGAACTCCACGGCGGCACCCTTTCGGCCCACAGCGACGGGTCCGGGACCGGCTCCCGGTTCATCCTCCGGCTGCCCGTGCTGGAGACCCTGGAGCGGACGGAACCCCAGATCCCCGTGTCCCCGCCCGCCCCCACCGTCCGCGGGCGCCGGATCCTGGTGGTGGAAGACCTCCAGGATGCCGCCACTACCCTGCGGCTCCTGCTGGAGATGCTGGGGCACACCGTGGAAACCGCCTGCGACGGCCAGACCGGGCTGGACCAGGCGGACCGCTTCCACCCTGAGATCATCCTGTGCGACATCGGCCTGCCGGGCCAGCTGGACGGATACGGCGTGGCGCGGGCCATCCGGCGCACCCCCGGCCTGGAAAAGGTCCACCTGGTGGCCATGACCGGCTTCGGTTCAACGGGAGCAAGGGACAAGGCCCTGGAGGCCGGCTTCGATCTGCACCTGGTCAAGCCGGTGGAGCCGGAGACACTGGCGCAGGTCATCGCCCGGCTGACGGATAGGTGAAATGCCTCGCGGGCGGCTGGAAGGCGGGTGGCCGCCTGTTCGGCTTGGCCGGGTCGCCAGCCGCCGGGTCTGGCTCAGCAGCTTGGTGTCGGTGGCGGATGGGTCCTTCGCCGGCATGGGTTTGCCATAGGCTTCCGGAAACAGGTCCGGATCCACCTTCGCCGACGTGTGCTTGTCATCGGGGGTGGAGGCCGCGGAGGCGCTCTGGATGGCTTCCAGCGCATAGACGGGCAGGCCGCCTTCATCGAACTCCTTCACCAGGCAGGCCTGGGGCCCGTAATGGGGGTAAGGCGCCAGAGTGCCGTGGACCTTGTCGGCGTTTACCACCACTTCACGCCGGGTCGATGATCTCCCCGGCCAGGTCCGGGATGCGCCGGTGACCGGCTACTTCCTGACTGCTTTGGGCGGGCACGGAGGCATCACCGTGCCGACGATGGCGATGATCTGGGGGTAGGGGATGTCGATCTCGCCCTCCCGGGTGAACTGGCTCTTCTCGCTGCCGGTGGGCTCCTCGCCGGGGCCGGCGTTCACGGAGAACGGGCCCAGGCTCGCCATGGCCTCGGCGAGCTGCCTGGCATATCCGGCCGAGCCTTCGCCCTTGATGGCGCCGATGGTGACGGACGCGGCGTCTTTGGGATCCTCCCGGACATATTTGGCCGCCGCCTTCAGCGCCGGCCGTACCTTGTTGAACTCGACCCAGGATGCGACCTGCTTCGGAGCCTCGCAAGGGCGTCATCGAACAAAGGTTGGGAATCACCACCCGAGGCTGGAGCCGGCGCCCCGCCCTCCGAGGATCAAGGCAGCGCGCCCAGCAGCTGCGCGTCCCTCTCCACGTAGTAGGGCCCGCGCTCATAGTAGACGGCCGCGTTGGCGAAGATCGCGGCCGGAAACGCCTGGGCGTTCCACTCCAACGTCATGATGGCCCGTCCTCCGCTTTCATCGACCTGGTACAGCCCGTACCAGGTCGGCGTGGTCGACCCGCGGTAGGTGAAGAGAACCTGCCCCGGCGGTCCGGGCAGCGAGAAATCGCCGTCCAGGATGCCCTTGGACCCCGGGCCGGAGCTGTAGTCCGTGGCGCAGAATTTCGAGAAGTGGCCATAGGCGTTGGTGGCGTCGTTGATGGTCAGGATGTCGAAGTAGAGGGGATCCGGAATATTCCAGTTCCGGTTGGACAGGACCCACTCGCCGATGAGCGTCCCCCGGTTCTGGGCGTGGAACAGCGTCCGGTTGGTGAGGTAGGGCTCCCAGGGCTTGCCGGCGTTCCCCTCCTGCCCGAGGGTGAAGAAGGGGGTGACTACCTGCGCCTGGTACAGCGCCACCAGCGCGGCCTGCTGGCTCGCCTCCAGGTAGTCGAAGGGGGAGACGTAGGAATACCCGTCCACGTCGGTCTTGATGCCGTCGCCCCGGTTCTCGTCCATCAGCTGGAACTCGTTGTTGAGCGAACCGTGGATGCCCAGAGCCACCACGTCCCCGGCCTTCACCGTCTGGCCCAGGGCGACGGACGCACTTGCGATCGACATATGCTTGCCCTGCAACCCGTTGCCGTAATCGATGGTGATCATGGTCTGGTCGCTGTAGACATCGATCCGCGTCACCGTGCCGTCGGCCCAGCTTTTCACCTGGTCGTCGGTGGTCTTGTAGAGCCAGACGTGGTCGAGCCCCTCGGGGTGGCCGCCCTCGTGCGCGCCGAACGCGCCCAGGTCGCCCAGGCTCAAGGCGTCCAGCGGGCCCGGGAAGGTGATCCGGGTGCTCGAACCCCAGGTCGGAACGGGCTGGACCCAGGCGCCATCCGTCCAGGGGACCACCGCGGGGCCGACGGGCGGCCGGTCGTCGCCCCCGGAACCACCGCCATGGCAGCCGAGCAGCAAGACGGCCAGACTCAGCGTGGAGAACCGCGCAGCCCACATAACGACCCTTTCTTGTGGCTCTGATTGGTTTATCGGCGCATGGCCGGTTTTCTTGAATCGAGGCCCCGCATAGGGTCCCAGACCGTCCCGTTCATCGCCCCCGCGGAATCACGAAGGCCAGCACCGCCACCACGTGGCACAGGCTGCCGCCCAGCACGAACAGGTGCCAGATGGCGTGGTGGAAGCTCAGCCGGCGCCAGGCGTAGAACCCCACCCCCAGGGTGTAGCAGCCGCCGCCCGCCAGCAGCCAGGCCAGGCCCCCCGCCGGGAGCGCGCGGTACAGGGGCAGGGCCGCCACCACCACCAGCCAGCCCATGGCCAGGTAGACGATGGTGGAGAGGATCGGGAAACGGCCGGTGGCGAACGCTTTGTACAAAACCCCCACCACGGCCAGGCCCCAGATCACCCCGAACAAGCTCCAGCCCCAGCCGCCCCGGAGGGTGCCCAGGCAGAACGGGGTGTAGGTGCCGGCGATGAGCAGGTAGATGGCCGAGTGGTCGAGGAAGTGGAAGACCCGCTTGGCGCGCGGGTTGCGCAGGGCGTGGTAGAGGGTGGACATGGTGTACAGCACCACCAGGGCGGCGCCGAACACCGCCCCCCCCACGATGTCCCGGGCGGTGCCGCGCCAGGCGGCCGCGACCACCAGCAGCACCAGGGCCAGGACGCTCAACGCGGCCCCCAGTCCGTGGGTGATGCTGTTGGCCATCTCGGCGGCGGCGTTGGGTGAGGTTTCTTTATGAGGCATCACGGTCGCACTCGATAGCACGGTACTTCACATCATAGCGCGCCAACGCCGCCATTCCGGTGGGCCCGAATGGGGATAAAGACCATTTAATTTTTTTTGTTACAAACCAAGAACAGCTTGTCTATTTTTCGTTTGGTAATTCCTTCCTGATCCACCGTAGCATCCATCAGGAAGAGCTTGTCAGGTCTTTCCAATTGTTCGATCTTTGATGGAAATAATCAGCGAGGACAAACCTTTGGCCGCCTTCGTCCCCTGCCTGGGGGCCCGAAATGCAGGGGGGGGACCTCGGTCAGGAACGGGCAACCCCCTTTTCGCCACACGCATTGCAACCCACCCGGCCCGGGCTGAGCGACTCGATTCGAAGATCCACGCGTCCAGGAATGAGCAATCAAACCAATTCATTGCTTGGCGCCACGCAGACGTTCAATCTCAGCCATGTTCATGGCAACTCTGATCCCCATCTCTTCAGCCACCAACGCGTCGCCTTCTTTGATTGTAAGTCGGGCCGATGCAAGCAATCCTTTATTGAAAATTTTAAGTTCACGGATGGTTTCGCTATCGAAAGTTGACGTTTCCATTCATGCCATCTCCTTTCAATTGCAAGAATAGGAATCGATGGCTGGTTTGCCATCGTGTTAATACGTATATTTAATAATAATCATGAATTTTTTTCTAATCCATTCTTATGGATTTGATTTCACACATTTCATTTTGCGATCTAGATTTGTTCTGATTTAATCCAAGCGCAAAATGTGATTAGTGGCATAATATTTATCTGTAGATAAATAGCAAATTTAAGAAACAATCTGAATATCCAAATCAAGCCACCAAGAAATCCATTGGACACCTCCACCGACATCCGTTTCCTGCGAAGGTGGCTGATCCATAGCGACGCGCGCGGGTCGCGCAGGGCGTGGTAGAGGGTGGACAGGGTTTACGGCAGCACCTGGGCGGCGCCGAAACCGGCGGCTGCGTTGGCCAAGGGGCCATTGACCATCAGGAACTGACCCCTCGTGTTGCCTCAGTGAAAAACCCCACCCATTGCCGCCTGCTGTTTTCGGCAGACAGCTCCTGGCACAGGCATGCAACCCATGGGCCGGCGCTGAACCGGGCCTGCGAGGAAAAGCTTCTGACTCCTGGCCTGGACGCCGGTGCTCGATGGCGCCGGAACCCGGTTTCACGGATGCAAGGGCTCCGGAGCGTTGATCCTCTCCAGTTGGTCCCCCAGCATGGTCCGGACCCTCAGGAGGAGCGAGGAAACCTTCTCCCGTTGGAGGATTTCCAGGTTCGTGCGCGACAGGATGACCTCGAGTTCCGACTCGACCGCCCGGGCAAGGGCCAGCCAATGCCCCAAATCCATGCCGGCCACCGGGGAGGGCAGCATGCCTTTGTTGCGGATGGACCCACTGTGAGTCTTGGTTTTCATTTGGCCCGTTCTGGTGCTCAACTAGTATACAGTCCCACCTTGCACCGTGCTTGGATTATTAAAGCCTGGGCGACGCCTCGGCGACCGGCAGCCTGGTCTTCACCGCGCTAGAATGCGGCGACGGTGGCGCGCATTGCCGGCAGCACGATGGTGGGCGCCAGGTGGTTCAGCCAGGCTCCTTCCTCAGGTGCGCAGGTACGAAGCCCCGTTCACATCCAGGATGCTGCCGGTCATGGCCGCCGGCGCGTCCAGCGCGCAGAAGACCGCGACGGCCGCGACCTCGTCGGGCTGGGCCACCCGCCCCATGGGGTACTGGGCCAGGATCCCGGGCCCGCGCGGGCCGGTCAGCGCCTCGGCGGCCATGTCGGTCTCCACGTAGCCCGGGGCCACCACGAAGCAGTACACCTTGCGCGAAGCCAGGGCCAGGGCCAGGGACTGGGTCATGGCGTTCAGCCCGGCTTTGCTGGCGGCGTACGCAGGCGACACCGGCTCGCCCCGGAACGCGCCCCGGGAGGAGATGTTCACTATCCGCCCGCCGCCGGCGGCGATCATGGCGTTGCCGGCCAGATGGCAGAGGTTCGCGGGAGCCACGAGGTTGGTGTCCAGGGTGTGGCGCCAGGCCTGCTGCCACTGGTCGAAGTCCGTGGCCCACAGGGGATGGTCCTCGAACATGCCGGCGTTGTTCACCAGCACCGCCACCGGCCCCATGGCCGTGGTCACTGCCCGCCACAGCCGCTCGGTCTCCGCGGACGAGGCGAGATCGGCGGCGAAGGCCCGGTGGCCGCTCCCGGGCAGGCTCGCGGCCAGGTCCTCGGCCAGGGCCAGGGTGGTGCGGCAGTGCACCGCCACCCGGCAGCCCCGCCGGGCCAGGAGCTCGGCGATGGCCCGGCCGATGCCGCGGGAGGCGCCGGTGACGAGGACGACGGGTCGGGAGGATTCTTGGGAAGGCATGTTAGTACTTTACCGAATCCACGCCCCGTACGGGAGACTGTCCGGCCGGCCATTCGGCGAACGGCACGCGACCTTCAGTCCACCAGGAACAACCGCGCTCCGGTCCGGGTGGAAGAACGGTGCGCCCCCGTGTGGTCCGCCACCTGGTAGCTGATGCCCGGGACCAGATCGAAGCTTCGCCCGTCCTGCAGCTCGGTGTGCAGCTCCCCTTCGAGGCACAGCAGGATGTGCCCCTTGGTGCACCAATCGGCGGCCCGGTAGCCGGGGCTGTACTCCGCCATGTGCACCTGGATCGCACCGAACTCCAGGCTGCGCCAGGTGGCGGTGCCGGTCTCGCCCTGCACCACCGTGCCCGGAACCTGCGACCAGTCGGTGACGCCGAAGGGAATGCCGTGCATTTCCATGGAAGCCTCCTCGAGTTGCTGGGAGCTGCGTTTCCTCAACGGGACTGTGAATGGATCCTGGTCCAAGATACCCGCTTCGTGCGTACGGGTGGCTGGCAGCCCTGTCCCGGTCCCACGCCGGCACCCCGGCGCCGGGTCGGCCTGCGGATTCAACGGGATAAAATAGTTAATGAACCTTTTGTTTCTCGGGGTCACCTGGATAGAGTGCCTTCCCGGTGGACGGATCCCGGAGCTTGAGAAACCAAAGCTCCTTCCGGCTGTCGGGGCGGCGCAGCCCTTGACCCTGGAGCACATGATGAAGATCGGAACCTGTACCCTCCTCGCCGCCGGCCTCGGCACCGGAGCCCTGCACGCCGTAGGTGACGGTGACCTTCCCGCGGGAGCCAGGACCCGGTGTTCCGGGGCGCCCCTTTCGAACTGATCGTGGTCCGGTGAATGGCAGCAGGCGCTGCTCTGGTGTGGGCCAAGGAGGCATCGATGATTTTGAATACACCCCGAGAACCCATGGGGTTGCGCCGGTTCA
The DNA here is from genome assembly GCA_049508835.1 of Holophaga sp. Lineage (GTDB taxonomy): Bacteria > Acidobacteriota > Holophagae > Holophagales > Holophagaceae > Mesoterricola. Next base: position 38,410 of record JBELAL010000009.1, read on the forward strand.
CCGGGATGGCGCTGGTGGCCCTGGCGGCCGCCGGGACGGCCCCGTACCTGTCCGGGATGGAGCAGTCCGAAACCAAGAAGACCCTGCCCAAAGCCCCCGCTGACCCGGCCCAGGCTCGGGAGGCCTTGCCCAGCCTTCAGACCTTGCGCAGCACCGTGTTCGAGGCCGACGCCAACTACCTCCAGCTGCGTCTGGCCTTTGCCAAGGCCAAACAGGCCCGCGAGCAGCACCTGAATCCGGGCGCGGAGCCGGGTGAAGGCGATTGGGAAGACCCGGACCAGCCGGGAATGCCTGCCAGCATCCCTGAGGCGCTGAGCCTGGAGGCAGCCACCGAGGCCTACGAGCGGGGCAAAATCGAACTGTGCAAGAAGATGCTCGAACTGATTGGACCCCAGGCCAAACGCTGGCTGGCCCAGGGACATCCCGGCCTGGCCGTGGAACACCACGTTAAGGAAATATTCAAGACCATCGTCCAAGAGACGGTCTGAGTTCACCGCTCCGGCGCTGCGGCCCAAGGTAAGCCAACGCGGCGAAATAAACCGGACAGTGCAGCCGTGTCCCGGCATAAGGCACCGCAGCAAAATTACCTGAACTGCACAGGTAATTTTGGCGCGGTGCCTAAGCTTGGCGCGCTTCGGCGCCGGCCTCGTCAAGCTTGGGCAAAAGGCAGGTCCCCTGGGCCTGCCTCGTAACCTGGTGGGCAGGAATGCCGCCCCTCCTCCCAACCCGACCGGCACTGTTGGGCTAACTGCTCTCGGTCCTGCTGCTGGGCCCCCTGGGGGCCCCGGTGGCGGAAGCCGGGCTGGAAGGCGACGCCCTCAAGGCCCGGAAGGCCAGGAGGACCGGCCATGCCGCCGCCCCCGCGGCCAGGGGGAGCCGCACCGCGCCCCAGCCGCGCCGGGTGACCCGGGCGGAGGTCCTGGCCGGGGCCGACCTGCGCTTCGCCGACCTGAGCGGCGAGGACCTCGACGGCCTGGACCTGCGCGGCCGGGACCTCACCGGGGCGGTCCTGCGCGGGACCCGGATGCACGGCACCCGGCTGGAAGGGGCGATCCTGGTGGACGCGGACATCCTGGAGGCCCTGGGCATCGACCTGACCGGCGCCGTCCTGCCCTCGTTCTGGCAGGTGCAGCCCGGGGTGCCGGTGGGCACGGTGAAGTACTTCCCGGCCCTCGGGCTGGGCGCCGACACCGCCTGGGAGCCCGGGCGGGTAGCCTGCGCCCGGGGCGGGCACCTGTTCTGGATCACCGAGAACCGCAAGGCCCGCGCCCTGCTCCTGCCCACCGGGCGCCTGGTGCTCCACCACGGCCCCGGCGGCGACCAGGACCCCATCTGGTCCCTGGCGGTGGACGCCAAGGACCGCCTCTACACCTTCGCCGGCTCCGCCGCCGAGCGCTGCGACCTCCAGGACCTGGGCACCGAGGGCGCGGCGGAGCCGATGCCGGCCATGGCCCGCCGCCCGCCCCTGAGCCTGGCCTTCGACGCCAAGGGCGCCCTGTGGCTCGCCGGTCCCGGCCACCTGTACCAGCTGGACCACGACGGCAAGGCCCCCCGCATCCGCAAGACCCCCCTGGCCAACCGCTGGATCACCACCCGGGCCAACCGCATGGCCCCCCTGGCGGGGCGGCGCGCCCTGGCCTTCGTGGGCCCGGACCGGGACTCCCTCCAGGTCTGGGACCGCGACCGCTACCTGCTGCCGACCGTACGCCTGCCGGAGGGGAGCCGGGCCGACACCATCGTCACCGGCCCGAAGGGTGAAGCCTGGTTCACCCTGCCCGGAGCCAACGCCGTCGGCCGCTACCGGGTGGGCGACGAGGAGCCGTGGATCCACGCCCTGCCCGCGCTGGGGCTGGCCGCCGCGCCGGAGCCCCGGGGCATGGCAACCGGCGAGGACGGCAGCCTGTGGTGCACCGACCCGGCCACCTGCGCCATCTGGCGCATCGAGCCCGACGGCCACTGCACCCGCTTCCCGCTGGGCGAAGGGATCCGCCCGGCGCAGCTCCTCGGCGGCCGGAACGGGACGCTAGTGTTCACAGTGGAGGGGCGGAGCTGGCTGGGATCCATCCGGGTCCTGCCTGGCCCGGGAGTCCCGGCCGACGCGGCGCTCAAGGCCCATCCCGAAGCCAAGGGCACCCGCTCCGCCACGCCGGAACGCGGGGAAGCCCAACCGGAGCCGGCGCCGGCCACCGGGCAGGGGATGGACCTCCAGGTCCCAAGGCAGGTGCTGGAGCGCATCCTGGCCCAGAACGGCCACGGAGCAGCGTCCCCCGGGCAGGGCCAGTTCGCACCCCGCTACGGGACCCCGGCCCAGATCGAGGCCCTGCTGGACCGGAGCCTGGCCAGGAGGAACCTGGAGCGCTGGCCCAACCCCCAGGTCAAGCGCCACTACTTCACTTACTGCCGCGTGCCCGGCGTGGGCCGGGTGCCCAAGGGCGACACCTGGGTGGACACGGACAACTTCGTGGTGGTGACCAAGAAGAACCACCGCCAGGCCACCGGCCTCCCCTATCACACCGTCACCGCCGCCTACCCGGTCCTGGGCGACCGTCCCCCGTGGGTGCCCCGCCACCTGGACCTTCCGCCCGAAGAAGAAGTGTTGGCGCCGCAGCAGCCCCGGGCGCCGGCGCACCCGGTGTCCAAAGCCCAGGTGCGGATGGAGGCCATGGGCTTCCGCCTGGAGCACAAGAACGTCCGCAAGATCAAGCGCAAGTACGGCCACGGCACCGAGGCCGATCCCCAGTTCGCCGAGCGCTACCGCTTCGTGGAAGACTACCGGGCCCTGTTCGCCGCGGGCCTCGCCGGCCCGGTGCTGGGCCCGTGGGAACCGCCCGGGGAGGAGGGCCGCTGGGTCCACCTGTGCAAGGTGGAAGGCGCCGGCCAGCACCGGGAGGAGGGCGCCTGGAAGCCCATCGACGCCTTCGCCGTGATCACCCAGCCGGCCCCGGGCGGCACCGGGCGGGAAGTGGTCCAGGTCTTTCCGGTGGTGCCTGCGAGCCTCCCCGAACTGGTCCCCCCGGCCTGGGGGCAGCAGCTCCAGGCCTGGCGCGCCCAGCCGGCCGCCAAGCCCCCCGAAACCCTCGCCGCGCCCCCGGATTTCGGGCCCCTCGCCTGGCCCCCGCCCCAGCCGGCCCTGCTGCAGGAAACCAAGGCGCCCACAGGAGCCTCCGGGAGCCGCAAGCCCCGGGAGTTCCACGCCCGGTCCGCCGCCCAGGCCGGAGCGTCCGCCGAGGACACCGCCACGCCCAGGCTCGAGACCAAGGCCAGCGCCCCGGCCCCCCGCACGGCCCGCCCGACCCTTTGGGAGGCGTGGAAGGCCCTGAAGGCCAGGAAACTCCGCCTGGGCAAGGAGGCCTACGCCCACATCGCCCAGCGCCACGGCTTCGGCAGCGACCAGACCGAGTGCCAATTCGACGAGCCCTACCTGTCCATGGACATGTTCAAGCGACTCCTGGGCGAAGCCCTGGCCAGCACCCGCATCGGCTGGTGGCCGACCCGCGACGACGACACCACCTGGCTCACCTTCTGCCGGATGGAAGGCTCGGGCTGGGTGTTTTGGGACGAGGCCTGGCACCCCTGCGACCATTTCGTCGTGGTGACCCGGCCCGGCCAGAGCCGGGGAGAGACCCTCCACCAGGTGGTCACCGCCTTCCCGATGACACCGGACCAGATCCTCGAGCGCACCCCGGCCGAGGCCCAGGCGGCCGTGAAGGCATGGCTGGAGAACCCGGATCTGCCGCCTCCGTTCCCGGCCGAGTCGCCCGGAGCCGCAACGACCGGTAGTGCAGGTCCCTGAGGCTGGGGCTCGCTCAGTGGGCAACGCCCAGGCCCTGGACCCGCTGCGCATGGGGCATCTTGAGCAGCTCCTGCGGTTCGAGCCTGAGCTTGCTGGAGCGGTTCCCGCCGCCCATCAGCACTTCCGGCAGCGCAAAGACGGCGTCGTCGATGTACACGGGCACATCCTCAGGCAGGCCCACGGCCACCACGCCGCCGATCTGCATTCCGGTGAGCGCCATGGTCTGTTCGGCCGAGGCGAACGACAACCTGCTGCCCATCAACTGGCGTACGCATTTGTTGGCATCGAGCTTGGTCGTGGGCAGCACGATGCATGCGGCATACCGCACCGGATCGGACTTGGTGGCCACGATGATGGTGTTGGCGGCCGCGCTGGCCGGGAAGTCGTAGTGCTCGCAGAACGCGGCCGTGTCGGCATATTGCTGGTCGCACTCGATGACGCGGTGCTTCATGTCATAGCGCGCCAACGTGGCCGCGACCTCGGGATGCAGGATGGTTTCATTCATGGAAGGACCTTGGATCGAATGGGAAGCCCCCGAAAGGGTGCCGCCGGACTGAGAATATAACGAAACGATACCAAATGCCGCGACACCCTGGGCCGCATGTGGAAATCCCGAAGGCCCACACCGTGCTGGAGGCATGGGCGCCGCGGATCTCCATCCCCATCCGGATCTGATTCCCCGGCTGGCGGAGAAAAGGGCGTCGAACCTGATGGCGGGCAATCGGGTTTCCGAACCGGGCCAGGAAAGCGTTGATTCCCGACATTCCAGGGTGTAGCTTAGGGGCCATCTCAACCCATCCTGGTGCCCGGCTTTATTTTTCAGGCTTCATGCCCCTGGCAACGTCGACTCCCTTCTCCACCCAAACAGGACACCGGCTATGAGCCAAATCGACAGACACCATTTGCTGCTTTGCCCCCCACCTCCACCAGAGCGGTAGCGAGCCGGTTCCAGGTCGCTGGAACCTACGCTAGACAGATGACTCTGGAGGAAGGCCAGCGGCACTTCTGACAGGACGGCGGATGTCACCAACGTAGCCCAGGTGCATGGTGAGCTGCTGTGCTTCAGATGTCCACCGCCTCGGCCTCCCTTTGTTCATTCATTGCTGCTTCGCTTGATCTGCCCGCGTAGGCAGCTCATGCGTGGCTGCCTATGGCTCTTCCCTGGGGGTACCGGGCGGGCACCGTTCCTGGTCTTTGCGTTGCTCAGCTTCGCGGCGATGATCCTTGTTCTTCTTCTGCTCCCATCGCAGAAAATTTTTCATGGCCAGGAAAGCGGTCTTGCTCCGCGGTTGGGCGATGTGGTTCGGTTGTTCACCCTGCGGTCGCCGTTCATGACGTTGTCGGGAGTACTAATTTATGGTGCGTGTTACGGCGTGTTTATCAGTGTGCTTCCGGGACACTTGATCCTGGCCCAGGGTTTCAGCCCCGTATCCGTTGGAATCTTCTTCGCTCTCTTCTATTTGTCGGTCAGCCTTTCACAGCTCATCGTAGGTCCTTTGTCAGACAGATTCGGACGGCATCAGTACATGGTGGCTGGGCTTGTGATGGTGGCAACTGGATTGGCCACTTTCGTGCATATTCCGTACCCATGGGTATTCCTGCCACTGATCCTCGCCAGCCTCGGCCTTGGCGTATTCTGCGTGTCATCCTTGACGCACCTGAATGAATGCGCACCCGCTGACCTGAAGGCTTCGATCTCCGGAAGCTATTACCTTGCATGGGGGTTCGGCTATTTCCTCGGCCCGGTCGTGCTCGGGTATCTCGATGAACACGTGGATTCATCACTGGGCTATGACCTTCTTGCGCTCGCTTGCGCTATCCAGGCACTCCAGCTATGGACCGCCCGAAGCGCCAGATGTGCCAGCTCATCTCGTGGTTCCTGAGAGTTCCTGCAGAAAACTCCCATCGCTTCACGCCATGCTGCCTAGGGCCGCGGGTTCACCCAAGCGCGGAAGGTCTCCAGGGGGGGAAGCGTCCTCTGCAAAGGGATGGCCTGTCTCCGCGGTAGATGCTCTTCCAGTGCCTCCCGGATGGCCTGGGCCACGTTGTCCAGGAGCCAGAAGAACCGTTAACGGAACAACCCCCACCCGCACATGCCGATCAAGAGCACCGCCAGCAGGGCCAGCCAGGTCTCGGAAGTGGGGTCCAGGAAGGCCGCCAGGAAGGGCGTCCGAGGCAGGTCCCGCAGATACGGAGGCCGCAACTCCCCCACCTCCCGGCCCAGGCAGTCCGGAAGCCGCTGCCCCCGCCCCGCCATCCGCGCCAGTTCCAGGATCCGCTCGGTCGCGGCCACTTGCTCCCGGTGCCCGAGGGTGAACCGGACCTTGGCGCCCCCGTCGAACCTGAACACGAACACCCGGCCCTGCCAGGTGGTGCCCTCCACCTGCTCGCCCCGCTCCAGGGCCCCGGCCTCGGGGAGCCGGAACATCTCCAGCGGCCGCCACCCCCCCTGGCAGCGGACCAGATTGAAGGGCGTGAGGAGCAGGAACGGTTTGGTCCGTGCGCAGACCACCCGCAGGAACTCCACCAGGGCCACCGCCCCGTAGACCAGGAACACCAGCCCGGCCCAGGGCAGGGCCGCATCCCAGGCCCGTCCCGGCGCGTAGGTGCCCCGGATCAAGGTCCAGGCGGACAGGACGCCGGCCCCGGTCAACACCAGCCCCACCCAGCCCAGCCAGACGCGCTTGACCCGAACCAGGAGGATGCCTTCCCCCGCCGCTTCACTCCACAGCACCCTCTGGAGCCGCGCGGTTGCTTCCGGAGGCAGGTCCCTGGCGCGGACCCGCATCAGCCCGGACCGAAGGGCCTGGCCGTCGGCTGGGGCGCGGGCCGGGCCGCCCCGGTCAGCTCATGGCAGGCCGCATCCTCCACCTGCTCCGGGTTGGCCACGGCCAGGGCGATGATCCATTCCCGCCGGGCCGCCTTGTAGACCGCATTGGCAGGATGGAAGCCCAAGTGCGTGCCCCCCGTGTAGAACGCCGCCAGCCCCCACACTGCCTGGCCCCGCGCCGCGGGTGGCGGCGCCGCTTGACCCAGCCGACTCCCAGGCAGAAAAGCACCCCCAGACCCACCGCCACCACCACGGAGGCGGCCATGGCCAGGGTGCCGTTCATGGCGGTGGGCAGCCCCGTCTCTTTGCTGCGGGCGAAGTCCGTGAACCCGACCATGATCGGGATCCAGAAGAAAAAGCCCAGGAGGCTGACGACAATCTTCCACCGGCGCAACCCTGCCGCCGAAACCGCCTGGGCCCGGCACTCCGCGCAGTAGGCGAAGGTCTGGGAGTAGATGGTGTTGGTCAGCCAGCCCGCCAGGCCCTTGTAGCCATAGCGGAACGGGCTGTTGGCAGGGCGCAGGCAGTTGGGGCAGAGGGCGGGGATCACCTGGGAACGGCCTCGCATGACCAACCGCGTCCACTTTGCGCTCATGGGGTGCATCCTTTTGGGTGTTGGAAGAATCTTACCTGGAAAGGGGGAATTCTTCCGCGGCCCTTGGGTGGCGTCGGGAGGCCGATCGCAGACCAGCCTGGTGGCGGGCGCGGTCCCTGGCGCTGCCCCTTCTCACATCCCGTCGAAAATCCCGTCCAGGTCCTGGTCCGGAACATCAAACACCGAGTTGTGGGGGGGGAGGGGCTCGAGGGTCATCCACTCGGGCAGACGATCGTCGGCCTGGGTGAAGCCTGCTGCCTTGTTGAAGGTCCGCTCCAGCCTGAGGGTTTCTTTGCCCAGGTTGTCCATGAACTCGGGGCCGACCTGCCATCCGTAGCGGGCCTTCAGAAGGTCGGGGATCGTCTGCGGAGACATGGAGAACCCATAGCCGGCAAAAATGCAGGCACCCAAGGTATCGAATCCGGCCATCCGTATCTGCGCGGACCGTGAAGCGGCGGCTTGGCCCTTGGGATCCAGGGGGTCGACCTTGGCGCGGACGCAGTTGCCCGCGGTGTGGTCCGCGCCCTGGGGCGAGGTGGCGTAGGTGACCCCGGTCCCCTTGATGGCGCGCGGCTCGTAGGCGGCCATCGCCTGTCCTTTCACCACCGGCACCCGGACGACCCCCAGGACCCGCCCGGCCACCGCCGCGCCATGCCCGAGGATCCTGCCCAGGGGGGTGCCTTCCCTGATCTCGTCGATCAATTCCAGGGCCCGGTCGCCGTCGCCGAAAGCCATCAGCCCTGCCTGGACGGCCACCCCGAGGGCGGCTCCCAGGTCGATGGAATCGAGGCCAAGGTCGTTTGCTTCATGGTTCATCCTGGCGATGACGTCGAGATCATTGATAGCCAGGTTGGAACCCATGAGGCCGATGGTTTCGTACTCCATGGGCGTGACGAGCCTTTTGCCGTTCGGGCCGACGTAGTTGTTCGAGCAGCGGATGGTGCATCCGGGCATGCAGGCATGGGACGGGGCGCCGTCGCCCTTGCGCTCGAGGATCACCTCGCGCAGGTGCTCTCCGCTGATTTTCTCGGCATCTTCATACCGGCCGCTGGAGAATCCCCGGGTCGGCAACCCGCCCAGAGAATTGGTCATCAGGGTCATGGCGGCGGTGCCGTAGTCGCGGTAGGTGATGGACTGGGGGTGGTTCATCACATTCTGGGTGTAGACCTTCTGGGCCTTCCGGAAATCCTCCGCATTGACCAGGGGCGGCCTGGGGCATCCCTCCGCATCGAAGACGACCGCCTTGAGGCCCTTGGCCCCCATGACCGCGCCGAGCCCGCCGCGGGCGGCAATGCGTGATGGCACCCCATCCTTGTCGAGATTCTGGATGCCCGCGGCCGACAGGCACATTTCCCCGGCCGGGCCGATCAGCGCAATGGCCACTTTGGGACCGTACCGTTCCAACAACCGCTCTGCGCTGTCGTTCACCCCGAGCCCCCTCAGGTCGTCCCCGGCCGGTTCGATGCGGGCTCCCTTGGCGCTGATGTGCAGCACCCACCAGTCGGTCCTCCGGCCCTCGACCGGAATCAGGTCCTCGAGGATCAGCGCACGGATCCCCAGGCAGGCCAGCTGCATCCCCGTAGTCCCGCCGGCGTTGGACTCCTTGATCCCACCGGTCAGGGGGCTCTTGCCCCCGATCGAGATCCGGTCGCAGCTGGACAGCATGTGGCCGACCAGCAGCCCCGGCGCGAAGATCAGCTTGTTCCCGTGACCCAACGGCTCGCATTTCGGCGGCACCTCATCCACCATGATGCGCGCGAGCAGACCACGCCCCCCCAGCCTGGACCAGGCGTCCGGCAAAGGTTCGCGTTTCAGGCCTCCATTCCGAAGGTTGACTCTCCAGATTTCCACGTTGCCCTTCCTTCACTTATGGCTTGCGGCGGCCATCCGGTCCGAAAGAGCCTGCAAGGCGTTTTCCAGAATGGTGAAGCCGCGGTCCAGCTGCTCATCCGTGATGATCAACGGCATGAGGGTCCTGATCACGTTGCCGTACTGGCCGCAGGCCAGGACCAGCAGCCCCCGCTCGTAGCAGAGCTTGATCAGTTCCTTGGTCTCCGCGGCGGCAGGGGTCTTCTTCCCCCGGTCGAGCACGAGTTCGATGGCCAGCATCGGGCCCTTGCCCCGCACGTCGCCGATGATCTCGAACTTCTGCTGCAGGGCATCGAGCCTGGCCCTGGCCTTGACGCCCAGGACTTCCGCCTTTTCCAGCAGCCCGTCCTTCTCCAGGATCTCCAGCACCGCCAGGGCGGCGCGGCAGGCGATGGGATTGCCGCTGAAGGTGCCGCTGAAGCCCCCAGGATGCAGGGAATCCATCAGCTCGGCCCGCCCGGTGATCGCACTGAGCGGCAAGCCGCCCGCGAGGCTCTTGGCGGTGGTGATGATGTCCGGGGCGATGCCCCAGTGCTCGATGGCGTAGAGTTTTCCGGTCCGCCCCATGCCGCTCTGGATTTCGTCGATGATCAGGACGATTCCGTATTTCATGAGGATGGCCTGGAGCTTGACGAAATACTCCTGGGGAGGGGTGATGAAACCGCCCTCGCCCTGGATCGGCTCGGCGATGACCGCTGCGGTCTGTTCGGCGGCGACGTAGTTGATGAAGAAATCCTCGAGGTAGTCCGCACAGTGCACGCCGCATCCCGGGTATTTCAGCCCGAACGGACACCGGTAGCAGTTGGGGTTCGGCATGCGGTAGACCTCGGGCGCGAACGGGCCGAACTTGAACTTGGCCGGCTTGACCTTGCTGCTCAGGGTCATGGTGAGCAAGGTCCGGCCGTGGAAGCATCCCTCCAGGGCGATGATGGCGGGACGCCCGGTGGCGTAACGGGCGACCTTGACCGCGTTCTCGACGGCTTCGGCCCCGCTGTTCTGCAGCACGGTCATCTTGGGGAAGTCGCCGGGGGTGAGCTGGTTCAGCTTCACGGCGACGTCGATGTACGGCTCGTACAAGGCGACCGAGAAGCAGGCATGGGAGAACTTTTCCGCCTGGTCCTTGATGGCCTCGACCACCTTGGGATTCGAGTGGCCCACATTCATGACTCCGATCCCGCCTCCGAAGTCGATCACTTCCCGTCCGTCCCAATCCACCAGGAGCGCTCCCCGCGCTTCCTTGATCATGGCCGGCGAGGCCTGGTTGACCCCTTTGGGGATGTTCCGTTTCCGGAGTTCAAGGTACTCGGACAATCTGGAGTTCATGAAGCAACCTCCCCTTGGGTGATCGAATGGTTGTCCATGGGCGAGCAATGTTTGTGCCTAATTGTAATTGTTGAAAAAAGGTAACTTAAAAATACAGAAGATCCAGGCTGATTAAATTGGGTAGATCGCGCTAAGCGTTCCATGTGCAGTTATGCACAATGGACGTGCAAATTCGCACAATTTTGAAATGGTTCAAATTATTATGGTTATTGTTCAACGCTGGGAGGGCCATCGTGGACGTATCGGCCGGGTGGGACAAGTTCGCTGAAACCATGTTCGAGGCCAGCAAGAGCCGCTATGCGACCGTGGGGCTGGACGGGCTGGTGCGTTACGCCAACCCCCTGGCGCGGGAGAGCATGGGCCTCCTCCCGGGACGCCTGCTGGTGGACCTTGTCCCGGAAATCCAGGATCGGCTGAGCCAAGTGCTGGGTGGCGGCGAGAACCCGGAGGGCGCTTTGCTGCGGTGCGGCGAGGCCACCTATCTGGTGAACCTTTCCCCGGTGCAGGCTGACGGGAAGCTGCTCGGCGCGCTGTGCAACTTCATCGACATGAACCTGACCGAAGCCGAGATGCGCCAGCTGAGAACTTACGAGGAACTCATCCGCCTCCAGGACGCCATCATCGATTCCCTGCCGGACGGCCTGTGGATCTCCGACGGTCAAGGCACGGTGGTGCGCATCAACCCGGCTTCCGAACGCCTGAATGGCGTCACGGCCCAGCAGGTCCTGGGCCGGAACATGAGGGACCTGGTCAAGGAGAAGGTCTTCGAGCGCTCCACCGTCCTTGAAGTGCTGCGCAGCAAGGCCCCCTATTCCGTGGCCAGGAACCGGAAGGGGCGGTTCCTGGCCCTTTCCGGCACGCCCGTGTTCAACGAGGCCGGAGAGATCATCCGGGTGGTCGTGGCCGAGCGGGACATCACCGAAATCGAGACCCTGCACAAGGACCTGGAAGAACAGGAATCGATGAACAGCCGGTTCCGGGAACGCCTGGCTGAACTGCAGCTGGAGGAGGTGGAATCCCACCGGGTCATCGCCAAGAGCGATTGCATGCAGAAAGCCATCCGGGAGGCCATCAAGGCCAGTTCGGGAGAATCCACCGTGCTGCTGCTGGGCGAGTCGGGGGTCGGCAAGGAACTGTTCGCTGACCTGATCTACAAGTATTCCGGCCGGGCCGGCAAACCTCTGGTGAAGATCAATTGCGGCGCCATCCCCGAATCCCTGCTCGAGGCGGAACTGTTCGGCTACGAAAAAGGCGCCTTCACCGGCGCGCAGACCAAGGGGAAACCCGGCTATTTCGAGCTGGCGGACGGCGGGATCATGTTCCTGGACGAAGTGGCCGAACTGACCCTTTCGGCCCAGGTCAAGCTCCTGCGCTTCCTGGAGGATGGGAGAGTCACCCGGGTGGGCGGAACCCAGAGCCGCAAACTCGACGTGCGCATCCTGGCGGCCACCCACCGTGATCTGACGGCGATGGTGGAAAGCGGGTCCTTCCGCCTGGACCTGTTCTATCGCCTCAACATCATCCCGATCCACATCCCGCCCCTGCGCGAACGCAAGGAGTGCGTCCTGCCTCTGCTGTACCATTACCTGGACCAGTTCGAAACGAGGTCCGGCGTCCGCCACCGGTTCACCCGGGCCGCCACGGACGTCCTGCTGGCCTACCAGTGGCCAGGCAACGTCCGGGAGCTGGCCAACCTCTGCCAGCGGCTGGCCGTCATGTCCGACGTGGAGATGATCAGCCTGGGGGACATCCCCCCCGAAATCGTCGGCAAGTCCGCGCTGGTCCAGGCCAGGTCTGAAGACCTCAGCTTGCGTGAGGTCCTGGAGAACACGGAGCGCACGCTGCTCCTGGAGGCGAGACAGCGTCATGGGACCCAGGCCCTGATGGCGGAAGCCCTCGGGATGGATCGGTCCACCATCGCCAGAAAGCTGATGAAGTACGGGATAAAGTAAAAACCCGACCCCCAGGACCTGTGCAGGATTGCACATCCCCGAGCAGCGCAGGGCGCAGCGTCCGGGGGGATGTCAGCTATTTCAAGGTCCGAACCCGCTGCGACTGGGTGGCATAAAGGTTGCTTTGTTTGTTGCCCGAAGCCCAGCCATCCCAATAAACCAAGCCACCCACCATCCCAGGAGGGAACTCATGAGACAGACCCGATACTTGATCGCAGCCGCAGCGGCAGTGGTGGCCTTGACCGCCGCCGCCCAGGGAGCACGCAACTACTACAAGGTGGGAGTGGTCACCGAGCTCTCCGGTGACCTGGCACGAGGGGGCAACGTCACCAAGCGCGGGTACGACCTGTGGGCGGATGCCGTCAACGCCACGGGCGGTATCCAGGTTGGCAACAAGAAGTACAAGGTCCAGCTGTTCTACGGGGATGCCCAATCCCTCCCGTCCGGGGGCGCGGCGGCGGCGGAACGCCTGATCAACCAGGAGCAGGTGGATTTCATCCTGGGGCCCTTCTCTTCCGGAGTGACCCTTGCGACCGCGCCGGTCGTCGAGAAATTCAAGGTGCCGATGATCACAGGCTCGGCGGAATCACCTAAAATCTGGAAAGAGAAGTTCCAGTACACCTTCGGCACGATCCCTCCGGTCAACTTCACCGGCGCGGCCGCTATGGAGGCCCTCGCCAAGCTTTCGCCCGCCCCGCGGACCGCGGTGGTGATCGGCTCGGACGACACCTTCTCCAAGACCACGGCCACCGCCTTCAACGATTCCCTGGTGAAGCTGGGGATCAAGGTGCTGAAGTTCAACATCGTCCCTGAAGGGGAAGAACTGACCCCGATGCTCTCGGCCGTGAAGTCGATGCGGCCCGACATCCTCGCCTTCGGCGGCCACGATTCGGAAGAAATCAATCTGGTGAAGGATCTCCGCCAGATCGACTTCATGCCTAAGATCCTCATCATGCACTACGGCGTCACGGAAGAGGCCTTCGTCGACGCCCTCAAGGCGGACGCCAACCAGGTCTTCGGGGCGTCAGTCTGGCTGGACACCACCAAGACGGCCAGCAAGATCCTCTGGAAGGATTCCCCGACCTACGCCGCCGCGGCCCAGAAGGCCTTCGGCATCGCCCCGGACTACACCCAGGCCGGCAGTTCGGCAGCCGGGATCGCCTACCAGGTCGCGCTCCAGAAAATCAAGGCCGCGCCTCCGCTCTCCGAGGCCCAGCGCACGGACCTGATGAAGGCCCTGGAGACCGTGGACGTGGACACCTTCTACGGGCACATCAAGTTCGCCACCGAGGGTGAATTCTTCCATTCCAACGTGGGGCTCAACCCCATCACCATCCAGATCCAGAATGGCCAGGTCAAGGCCGTGGCTCCGCCCCAGCTGGCGTCGGCCAAAGCCCAGTACCCCATGACCCCCTGGAATCAGCGGTAACCTCGATCCGGGCCTTGGAGGCGCACGCCGCTCCGCGGCGCACCTCCAAGGCTTGCTTCCTTCCCCTGCCCAAGGCCGGAGAGCCCTATGGAACTTTTGCCACAAGCCCTGGTGGACGGGATCATGCTCGGGGCCATCTACATCGCCATCGCGATCGCCTTCTCCCTGGTGTTCGGCGTCATGCGCGTCATCGACTTCGCGGTCGGCGAATGGATCATGCTCGGCGCCTTCACCGGATACTACCTCAACCAGTGGACCAAGCTGGAGCCGTTCCTGCTCATGCCGATCGTGTTCGCCATCTTCGCAGGGGTCGGCTACCTGCTCCAGCCGGTCATCCAGCGGGTACTCTCGGGCCGCAGGGGCAGCCCCATGCTCATGGTGGTCGTCTTCACCTTCGGGCTCGCGCTGATGCTGCGGGGGCTGGCGCAGACCGTCTTCGGCTTCTACAGCCACTCCATTTCCTCCTGCTTCTCGAACGGTTCGTACTTCTTCGAGTTCGGCAGCTGCGCCCTGACCATCTCGACGGTGCGCCTGGCGGGGCTCGTGTATGCCCTGGCGGCGACGGTGGTGCTCAATTTCCTGCTGAAGCGGACCGATTTCGGATTGTCCATCCGCGCCCTGGCCCAGAACAAGGAGGCCGCCGCCCTGATGGGGGTGAACAGCAAGAAGACCAACCAGATGCTGTACGGGATCTACACCGGCATCACCGCCATGACCGGCGTCCTGATCGGCGTCATCATCTCGGTCTCGGTCAAGATGGGCTCCGAGTATTCCATCTTCGCCTTCTTTGTGGTGGTCCTGGCCGGGATGGGTTACCTGGCTGGAGTGCCGGCGGCCGCGTTCCTGCTGGGCATCATCCAGGCCTTCTTCATGGTCTACCTTAACCCGAGCTACACCCTCCTCGCGGTGTTCGGGATGCTCTACCTGATCCTGGTGATCTCCCCCACGGGCATGTTCGGGAAAGGATGGGGGTGACGCCATGCGCAAACCGGTGCAAAAGGATCGTGTCCTCCAGGTCGCGGCCGTCGTCTTCGTGGTGATGCTGCTGGTCCCGACCGTCATGCACAACACCTTCTACCTGCGGGTGCTGACCGAAGGCTTCATGTGGATCGGCCTGGCCCTCGCCCTGGATGTGCTGGCCGGCTACACCGGCCACCTCAACTTCGGCCACCACGCCTTCTTCGGCCTGGGCGCCTACACCACGGCTATCCTGATGATGCGGGCCCACTGGTCGTTCCCGCTGGCCCTGCTGGCGGGCGGCGTGGCCGGGATCATCGGCGCCCTGGTCATCGGTCTTCCCACCCTCCGGCTGCGCGGCGCATACTTCGCCATCGCCACCTGGGCCCTGGGCCGGGTGGCCCAGCAGATCGCCTTGCGGATGGAGATCACCGGGGGCCCCGAAGGGATGCGCGTCACCGGCTACCTGAACCCCTTCTTCTTCTTCTACGCGATGCTGGTGGTCACCGGGGCGACCTTCTTCGCCCTGTGGTTCCTGCTGGAACGGGCCCCGTTCGGGCTCAAGCTGAAGGCGATCCGGGAAGACCAAGACGGCGGGCGGGCCCTGGGCCTCAACGCCACCCGGCTGAAGCTCCAGGCCCTGGTGGTCTCCGCCATCCCCACGGCCCTGATCGGCGGCGTCTTCGCCTACTGGGTGACCTTCATCGACCCCAATTCCGCCCTGGGAGACCTGGTGAGCGACCAGGCCGTGGTCATGACCGTGTTCGGCGGCATGGGCACCCTCATCGGCCCGGTCCTCGGCGCGGTGATCATTTTCACCTTCAAGACCCTCTTCTGGTCCTACCTCTCGGCCTTCGAGGTGCTCTACGTGATCATCCTGGGCGCGCTCATCGCCCTCTCGGTCGTGTTCATGCCGGATGGGGTGGTGGGCCTGTACTACCGCAGGGCAGGCAAGTCCGCCAATAAGCAGGCCAAGCCACCCACCCCCGCACCAAGCGAAGAGGAGGCTTGATCCCATGCCCGAGCCCATTCTGAAAATCCAGGACGTGAGCAAGGCGTTCGGCGGCCTCTCGGCGGTGAACGGGGTCTCCTTCAACATCGAGCCCGGCCAGATCGTCGGTCTCATCGGCCCCAACGGCGCGGGCAAGACCACCCTGTTCAACATGATCAGCGGCTTCTACAAGCCGACCCGGGGCAGGATCTTCTTCAAGGGGAAGGACATCAGCGGGAAGCCCCCCCACGCCCTGGCCGCCCGGGGCATCGGGCGGACCTTCCAGGTGGTGAAGCCGTTCGCAGGGCTTTCAGTCCTGGACAACCTCGTCGTGGCCTCCTTCCTCAAGCACCCCCGGAGCGCCCAGGCCGAAGCCCACGCCTGGGAGGTCCTGAAAGCCATCGGTCTGGCCGACCGCGCGCACATCCCCGCGGCCAGCCTGACCCTGGCCGGGCGCAAACGGCTCGAGATCGGCAAGGTCCTGGCGCTCGATCCGTCCTTCATCCTCCTGGATGAAGTAGTCGCGGGCCTGAACCCGATGGAAACCGACAAAACCATGGAACTCATCCTGTCCCTCCGGAACCGGGGGATCACCATCCTCATCGTCGAGCACGTCATGAAGGTCATCATGGGCATCAGCGACCACCTGGTGGTGCTGAACTTCGGCCAGAAGATCGCCGAGGGCGCCCCGGAAGCCGTCGCCAAGGATCCCAGCGTCATCCAGGCCTACCTTGGGGAGGATGTCCAATGAGCGTACTGGAGGTTTCCAGCGTCTCGGCCGGCTTCGGCCTGACCCAGGTCCTTTGGGACATCACCTTCTCAGTGAAGAAAGGCCAGCTGGTCGCCCTCATCGGCGCCAACGGAGCAGGCAAAACCACCACCCTCAGGACCATCTGCGGCCTGGTCAAGCCCACCTCCGGCGTGATCCGCTACAACGGCGCCGTCATCAGCGGCAAACCCACCCATGAAGTGGTGGACCTGGGCATCACCCTGATTCCCGAAGGCCGCCAACTGTTCGGCAAAATGACCGTGGAGGAGAACCTCCGGGCCGGGTGCCTCCTCAAACGGGCCAAACCAGCCAAGGCCAAGAACTTGGCCTGGATCTACGAAGTCTTCCCAGTGCTCAAGGAGCGGCGCAGCCAGCCCGCCGAAACCATGTCCGGCGGCGAACAGCAGATGCTCGCCATCGCCCGGGGGATGATGCAAAGCCCCGAATTCATCATGCTGGATGAGCCGAGCCTTGGGCTTTCGCCCATCCTGGTGGCGGAGATCTTCCGGATCATCCGGCGCCTCCACGAAGAGGGGCTCACCATTTTCCTGGTTGAACAGAATGTGAAGCAGACCATGAAGGTGGTGGATTATGGGTATGTGATCGAGAACGGGAGGATTGTGCAGGAAGGGACGGCGGCGGCCTTGTTGGCTGATCCGAAGGTGCAGGAGGCATACTTAGGGGTCTAGGCCGCACAGCCTGATATCATGCCGGATCCTGGCCTTGAGGTCCTGCAATAGACATGGATGACCAGCGGGCAGCGAGATGGTCAATCCATGTCCGAGCATGCTTTCAGCGCATTCCGATATGTCTCATGCCTAGCGTCGGGAAGTACACCACTCTCCCCACTGATTGGTAACCGGAAGTTGGATGTGCCGAGCAGCCTCGAGCAGAACCCCGCGCCGGCACTGTTCGAGAAGCGGCAGGAGGTGCCCAATCTGACCTGACCAGCAGCGGGACTCAAGATCTTTCCAAGCGCCGTTCAAGGCGAGGAAGCAACTATGGACCATGCCGGTGCGCGGATTTCGTCCGCCGCTGGCGCATGTGGGTTCCATAACATTTGTCCAGCCTCGGGTAGCAGCGAAGTTCAGGAGAAAGTCCATTGGGTCCTCAAAGCAGGCTGATTCGAGTTCAACCAGGATGGCACCCAGGAGAGCGAGGTCCCAGAGGGCAATGGCGGCGGCCACTTGGGCAAAAAGAAGCGCGTGCGGAACACGCTGGCCCTGCAGGTGGTGCAGCGCAAATTCCAGGAGATCCGCCTCTCCCACCCAGGAATCCAGGAGTTCCACGGTAAGGTTGATGTCCTTCTCCCACACAGTCATGCCGGCCTGGGCAGGGACAGTACAGCATAGGATTCCGCGCGCGTCCTGATGCACTTGCCGGCATGCATGCTGGAAATCTAGGAGGATCTGCCGCCAGACTGGCCACGCCTCGCCATCGGCGCCGTCAATCATTACATGATCAAGACCGGAACCGAACAAATGCCTCACTCGCCTTTCCACCGCCAAGCGACTCGGATAAGGTGCAATGGTCCGGTCTTGAATGGTAGTCGCAATGTGACTACACTTTGATCGAAGACCGAAAGGCCCTCTTCGGGAGATATTCCATGAGTCCCGCCGACACCTATGTCCGAGCCCGCATCGACACCCTCACAAAGAACCGCGCCACCGAGGCGCTGGAGGCCATGGGCCTCTCCATTTCGGATGCCATCCGCCTGCTGCTGCTACGCATAGCGGATGAGCGCCGCCTTCCCTTTGAAGTCAGGGTGCCCAATGCCACGACCAGGAAGGCAATGGCTGAGGCCGAGGGCATCATCAAGGGCCGGCGCGCCCGGTTCAAAACGCCCAAGGAGCTTTTCGATGACCTCGAAAAAACCGCCAAGCAGTAGGCGCGCGGCGCTTCCGAGGACATCGGACCACACCAAGGCCTTCCTCAAAGACTGGGAGCGCCTGATCCGCTCCGGTCGGTTCGACATGAACCGGCTGAAAGAGGTCATGCTTCTCTTGATCGCCAACGATGGACCTTTGGGGCCGGAGTGGACGGACCACTCGCTCAAAGGGAACAAGGCTCCTTACCGGTAATGCCATGTTGGAGGCGACTTCCTGTTGATGTACCGCATCGAGACGGCACCACAGGGGGAAGCGGTTGTCTTTGTTCGCTGTGGCACTCACGCCGATCTCTTCGACGAGTAATTCTGGAGAGCGCTCAAAGACTGCGTGATATTGCGCTACAGGTTGAACTCCTCCTTCGCCATCTTCCAGAAGTCGAAGGAGGCGGCGGTGGCGCCTTCGACCAGGTCGTCGAACAGGGCCTGGTGGATCCCTTTCTCCAGGTCGAGCTGGTAGTCCATGGCCAGCAGGCCCGACGCGGGGGCACCGGCGCCTTCCGGCGGGGTGGGAAGCTCCAGGAAGGCGCGGGGCCAGCGGTAGCTTGCGTTCCACTTGTCGCAGAGTTCGCGGGCACGCCCGTAGTCCTTGGCGTCCACCCGCCGGTCCGCCAACAGGCGGAGGCGGTAGATCGTGTCCTGTTTCCCTTCGACGGAGTGCAGGGCCCGCAGGCAGCGGTCGGAATCCGGGTCGTAGCCCAGGAACACCAGGCAGAACTTCTGGTCCGTCTTCCAGTAGCTGATCTCCTTGCGCTGGAGGAGGCGTTCGATGGTCTCCAGGGTGAAGGGCTGGACGGTCTCGGGGTCCATGGCGGCTCCTCCTTCCTTGACGGCGATCTCCTTGGCGTGGGGGTGCGGTTCCCAGGGGTCGTGGAAGTCCTGCCAGGCGGCCTCGTTCAGGGCCTGGATCAGTTCGGGGGACCGCTCCCCGGCTTCGTAGCGCTTGACCAGGCGGTGGGTCTTGCGAGGGGTGGCAGTCATGCGCAACCTCCATGGTCTGCGCCCGGTCCGGCGTCGCGCCAAGGGGGGCTGAACAGCGGCGGTCGACGGGCTTCTCTTATGGAAATATAGGCCCTGCGGCAGGACATTGGCTGTCGTTCCGGCCCCTTCCCGACGCCCGTCACCAGGGGGTTTCCGGTTTGGCAGACACTGTCGCTTCGGTGGGAATCCCTCCCAGTGACAGGATTTGTCAACCACGACGGTGCATCCTTGAGTCAGGCACGATTCTCCCTATACGGAGGCCTGGGATAATGCCCCGGAGATAATTCATGAAGCAGTTCAGGCCCATGCCTGTGCAGTGGATCCCTACCCACATCGGTACCCGCTGGACGTCCCATCGCCGGACCTGGACCGGGAACGGTCTGGTCCCCCGGGGGCTGTCGGCGGCACAGTGGGCTCTGCTCCTGGACCTGGCCGACCACAAAGTGATCCCTTATTTCCCGGGGGCGGATGGGGAGGAACTCCGGACCCGGGGGCTGATCGAAGCCGCAGACGAGCCCATGGATTTCGCCGCGCTCGCCCTGAGGGCGCGCCGGAACCCGCTCGAGAACATCCAGCGGGTGGCCATCGAATACACGACGGCCTGCAGCTTGCGCTGCCTGCACTGCAGGATTGCGGCCCAGGCCCCCGTAACGGAGGACCATCCGGAGCGGCTCCTCCCCGCCGTCGCCCGGGCGGTGAACGTGGAGGTGTCGAGAAGTATGCGGGAATCCCTGGAATAGGCGCTGCCGCCAAGACCGATCCAGGGCTTGCGGGCGGGTCAACCCCTGTCTGCCGCCCCGGGCGCCGCCTTCACCCGTCGTAATGCCCCAGCGCCTCCGCATGCTGCTGCCGGATGTTCTCCTTCAGCCACTCCGGCCCGAGGACCTGGGCGGAGGCGCCGAACTGCAGCAGCCAGCGCAGGGCGCCGTAGGGATGGTTGGCCTTGAACCGGACCTTGACGCTCTGGCCGTCCGGGCTGCGGTCGGCCTCGAAATCGGGCAGCGCGGGCGGAGCTTCCTTGAAGGCCTGCACCCAGTGGGGGCCGTGGATCACGGCGGACACTTCGAACGGCGGATCCGGCGAGGCCCAGCCGCCGATCTGGTAGCGCACCATGCGGTCCATCAGGGGCTTGTCCGGGATGAGGCCCGGGCGCGCGCCCACCTTGATGGCGCCGATGCGGTTCAGGCGCAGGTGGATGGGGGCTTTGCGCTTGAGGTCCCAGACCAGGAGGAAGCAGCCGCCGGAGAAGAGGTCGTGGGTCATGGCGTAGGGCACCACCGTGCGGGTCGAGGGTTCCGGGGCGCCCACCGCCTGGTAGTCCACTTCGATCTCCCGGCCCTCCTCCAAGGCCCGCAGCAGCGGTTCCAGGAGGTTGGGGGTCTCGATGGGGTCGTCCACCCCGCCCTGGACCCGGAGCAGGGACACCAGGTGCTCGAACATCCGGCGGTCCTTGTGGGACATCCGGTCCGCGGCCAGTTCTTCCAGGGTGTCCAGCTTCTCCTGCCAGAGCATGGTGCCGCTCTGGGAAAGGGAGATCCCGGCCAGCCGCAGCGCCAGCCTGGCGGAGGGGGTGACGTGCTCATCCCAGCCCGGCCCCCTGCGCAGGACCAGGTGCTGGACCAGGGGCTGGCCGCACTTGACCCGGTCCAACCGAGCTCCCTGCTGCTCCAGGAGGGCCAGGGCCCGGTCCACGGTGCGCATGCAGGTCCCCAGCTTCTGCATGAGGGCCATGCGGGTGATGCCGGCTTCCCCGGCCTCCCGGAGGGTGGCCAGGGTCTCCAGCAGGTTCTCCCGGCGGACGAGGCCTTCGGTCTGGACGGCTGCGCGGCGTGGCATGGGCTCACCAGATTTTTCAGGGTGCATGCCATTGTAAATCAACAAGCCACGAAGTTGCTGGAACGCATCCAGGTCAAGGGCCGGGGTTTCGAGAAGAACGGCAATGAGGCAATGGCTCAAGGAGAACGCCAAGTAACACTGGCACGACAAACACTGTCAACGGCCTGGAACGATCCTCCTAGGTTGGAGGTTCCATGACCGAATCGGATCTCATCGAGCGGACCCGGACGCTGGTCCACCAGGCCCGCCTCCCGCCCACGATCGGCCTTGGCTCGACCTGGATCATCGTCCTTGCCGCCTCTCCCCGCCTGCCGCCTGTGGCTGCGGAGCGGTACGAAGCCGCGTTCAAGGAATACCGGGATCTTTTTCCCCAGGATGTGGCGGATTTTCCCCATGTCCAGCGGCGTCAGACCACCCGTTATCTGCTTCTGCGGGCCGGAAGCCCTGCGGTTGCGCACTGGCTTTCCCGGCATTGAGGTCCCTGGCCGGTTTCTGTTGGGCCTTCGGTCATCAGGGAATCTCGAACTCCAGGTAGCGCATCCGCCCCTCCCGCTCCACGGTGAGCACGCCCTGGTCGCCTTCCTTGAGGCGGTCCAGTTCGGCGCGCAGGTGGTCCACGGAGACCAGGGGGACGTCGTTGAGGTCGTGGATCAGGTCGCCCACGCGCAGTCTGGAGGTGACGGCGGTGGGATCGGGGGATAGAGCGAGGACCACGATTCCGGTGGGGACCCGGGGCGGGGGGAGGAGGTCGCCCAGGGCCGCGGTCCAGGTCTCCGCGAAGATTCCCAGCCGTCCCACCCGATTGGCGGGGGCGGCGCGGCTGGTGAGTTCCTGGGCGGCGGGGGGCCTGGGCTGGGGGATGATGGTCAGGGCGAGGTTGCCGGTGCCCCGCAGGACCTCCATGCGCAGGGGCTCCTCCAGTTGGTGGGTGGCCATAGCCGTGGCGTATCCGGCCAGGCTGTAGACCGGCTCCCCATCCACCGAGAGCACGATGTCCTTGGGCCGGAGTCCGCCCTTCTCGGCGGGGCCTTCGGCCGCCACGTCGGAGACGACCACGCCCCAGTCCTGGGGCAGGCGGAGTCCCGCGGCCAGGCAGGGGGTGACGGACTGGGCCTCGGCCTGGATCTCCACCCGGGTCACATGGCCGTACCGGCGGAGGCGCTCGTAGACGAAGCGGAGGGTCCGCGCGGGGATGGCGAAGCCCAGGCCTTCGCTGCCGCCGCCCTGGGAGATGAGGAAGGCGTTCAGCCCCAGGACGTAGCCTTCCAGGTCCACCAGGGGGCCGCCGCTGTTGCCGGGGTTGGTGTGGGCGTCGGTCTGCAGGAACTCCTTGCCGTCGAATTCCCGCCCCACGGCGCTGATGGTGCCGAAGGTGACGGAATTGTAGAGGCCTTCGGGGCTGCCCACCGCCATGACCGGCTGGCCCGGCCTGACCCGGCGGCCGTCGCCCAGGGGCAGGGTCGGCAGGCCTTTGGCGTCGATCCTGAGCAGGGCCAGGTCGGTGTCGGGGTCGGAACCCACCAGCACGGCCCGGCAGCACTTCCGGCTGCCCACGGGCGGAGCCCCGGAATTGGCGGGCGGGATGAACCGCCGCACTTCGATCACCCGGGCGCCCTGGACCACGTGGGCATTGGTCAGGATGTAGCCGTCCGGGTCCAGGATCACGCCGGAGCCGAGGAAGCGGTGGCGGGTCACCACGCCGGGCACGGTCTCCTCGTCGTCTTCGATGGGCACCAGCGCGGTCACCAGGATCTGCACCACCGCCGGGGACACCCGGGCGGCCAGGTCCGCCAGGGAGGAGGTGCCTTCCCTGAAGGCGCCGGCGGGACCCGTTGTGGCGAAGGGCGCCGGTTGGGCGGCGGCCGGAGATGCGGCCAACAGCAGGGCCATGCCGAGGAGAAGACATCGGCTCGCTGCGCGCATGCTGGCAGCCCTTAGGTCGCTCGCGACCTTAGGGCTGCTTGTGCCCGGAACGGGCGCTGGGTCGCTCGAGAATCCCACGGTGTTCGCCTCCGCCCGACAGGGCTGTCCGGCTCCGGCCTGCTTCCCGCCTGAGTGGGGGCCTCGGAAGGAAGCATCCGCGCCGGCCTCCTCCCAGGTGGCGCTGGCGCAGGTCAGGTTCCCGGGGGGCCCTGCCTGGCGCGTCGTTGGCTCAGTCCTTGAAACCAGACGGGAAAGGATCATCCTGGAAGGTGATCTCCCATGCCAACTTGTTTCTGCGCCATCGCACCCGAGGTTGGTCATGCTGTACCAGACACACATGCGCGTCAGCCTGGAAAACATCCGCAGGAACCTGGAGGCGATCCGCTCCATGATCGGACCGGAACCCAGGCTGCTCCTGGCGGTCAAATGCAATGGCTACGGGATGGGTGCGCCCGTGGTGGCGACCATGGCCGAGCGCCAGGGCCTGGTGGACTGGTTCGGCGTGGCGACGGTCCCGGAAGGTCTGGAGGTCAGGCAGGCCGGTGTCCGCCTGCCGGTCCTCAAGTTCTCGCCGGCCTTTCCCGAGGAGATGGAGGCGGCCCTCGACCATGGGATCACCCTGGCGGTGTGCGAGCGGGCCAACATCAAGGCGCTCCAGTCCCTCAGCGCGGCGAAGGGCGCCCGGCCCCGGGTCCACCTGAAGGTGGAAACCGGCCTGGGGCGAACCGGCGTCGCCCCGCCCGAAGCCCCGGAGCTGGCGGTGTTCATCGAGAAGAACTGCCCGAACCTGCGCCTGGAGGGGGTGTTCACCCACATGGCGGCCAGCGGGGTGCCCCAGGGCGATGCCTACACCGAAGGCCAGTTCCAGGTGTTCATGGCCACGATCCGGAGGATCACGGAGGCGCTCGGGCGCAGGCCTGAACTGCTCCATTGTGCCAACTCGGGCGTGGTGCTGAGGCACGGCCGGGAAACCTGCCTGTCCATGGTCAGGGTCGGGCAGGCGGCCTATGGTGTGCACGGCCAGCTGATCCCCAAGGCGGGCGCTCCTGCGCTCCACTCGGGCCTGATCTCGTTCCAGACCCGGATCTCGTTCCGGAAGAAGGTGGCGAAGGGGACCCGGATCGGCTACGGGCTGGGGTGGGAGGCCCAGGAGGACACCTGGATCGGGACTATCCCCATGGGCTGGGGCGACGGGTTCAGCCGCAGCTTTTCCAATTTCGGGCGGGTGCTGGTGGACGGTAAGTTCCATCCCATCGTGGGGACCATGAGCATGGACCAGAGCATGATCGACCTCGGTCCGGAAACCGATGCGCAGGTGGGCGACGAGGTCATCCTCATCGGGCGCAGCAAGGATCTGGAGATCACCCCGGAGGAGTTGGCCGAGGTCCTCAAGACGATCCCCTACGAAATCATCTGCCGGATCGGGCCGAGGGTGAGGCGGGAATACGGTTTGCCGGGCGCTTGACCGGGCTGGGCCCTCGGGAATCCCCAGCCGGACCATGGGCCGGCCTGGAGTTCCTCACAGATGGCTGCGCAGGGCCGGAAACGTCGGGCCCTTCAGGGTACCGATCCACCGGAAGGCTTTCGCCAGGGCCAGGGGCGCGCCGGTCATGTGGTCCACCCCGACCCCGAACAGGTTGAGCGGGTAGAACTCCATGGGGACCTCGGCGCCGGCCCGGGTCCAGGCCTCCATGAGGGCGCGGGTGTTGCCGGCCGGGACGCACTCGTCGGTGGGGCTGGAGGCCAGGAGGATCGGCACCTTGGGGTGCCAGCCGCCCACCAGGTCGTTCTCCTTCAGGATCCTGCCCACCGGGGTGTCGGGCCAGGCCTGGGACAGCAACTGGGTCTCCACCCAGCCGGGGCTCAGGACCGACCGGGCGGAAAGGGCACCTTCCTGGCAGCCGGTGAGGCGGAACCGGATCTTCCGGCAGAGCAGGTCCGGCGGGCAGGCCTGTTCCAGCCATTGGCGGATGTCCCCCTGGTCGAATCCCTCCGGCCCGGGATCCAGCAGCCGGGGATGCAGGGCCTGTTCCGGGGAGAACAGCCCGGCCTCGGGATAGCAGTCATGGTACGCCTGCAGGAGTTGGACCTGGATGTCCGGGCGCGCGTAGGTGGCTTCGGCGGCCAGGAGGCCGCGCATGGTCTCGGCGAAGTTGAAGGGGCCGGCCATGCAGGCGGCGCCGGTCAGCGCGATCCCCTGGTAGCGCGGGTTGGTGTGGAGTTCCCTGACCGCCGCCAGGGCTCCGTATCCCCCCGAGGAATAGCCGACGATGAAGATCCGTCCGTCCCAGGTCCGGCATCGCCACCGCGAAGTTGTGGAAATAGGCCGCCATGGCGCCGATCCTGGCTTCGCCGCCACGGTTGAACTGGGGCATCCGGTCCAGGTCGGTTTCGGTGCCGCGCACGTAGACCACCAGGGGCACGGCTGGAGGCCGACGGCGTAGCCGGAGGCTCGGCAGGTAGATCCGGCCCGAATAAAGGCGCTCGGCCCCCCGGTGGTCCCGGGAGGCGTACACGATGGAGCGGGAGGAGACCCAGCGGGTGAACCGGTCGCCGGTCCGCACGCGGGGTTGCGGGGCGTTCGCGAGGAGGGCGGCGAGGGTTGCCGCCTCTAGGCTGGTGTCTTCCGCCGGCGGCTCGAAAGGGCTTTCCGGTGTTTCCCTTGAACTTTCCGCTCCTTGCTGGGCCACTGGGACGGGTTGCCCAGGTTCGGAGCCGGCGTGGAGGGGCATCAGCGCCAGGGCGCCGAGCAGAGGCAGGCAACCCCATGCCGGGCCGATCCGGACCAGGGAGAACCTCGCGGGCGGCCCAACCATGACCCAGGAATGCAGGCTGGAAAGCCGAGGTTCCATGTAGGCCTCTCAAACCTGCACGGAGCTGGAGCAGGTGGGCAGGAAGACCCGGAAGGTGGTTCCGGCCGAGCGTTGGCTTTGGACTTCGATGAAGCCGCCGGCCTGGTGGACGATCCCATACCCGGTCGCCAGGCCGAGGCCGGTGCCTTGCTCCGGGTCCTTGGTGGTGAAGAACGGCTCGAAGATGTGGGACAGGAAACGGTCCGCCAAGTCGGCTTGGGTCCGGACCCTCTCCAGCCGTCCGCGGTCCGGGTGGAGAGGGACGGGCGAAGAGGGGAAAGGGACCTTATCGGCTTCCATCGCGCAGCGTCCAGGACCGTTCCAGGGATTCCGCCGGAATCATTGGAACGGCCGCGTCAAAGCGTTGAGTCACCTTCGGGGGCCAGGGAGCGTACCGGGATGGAAGGCTCCCTGCCCGATCGGGGTTCCCGGAAGGAAGCAGCCGTTCCCGGTTCCCTCCAGATGGCGTTGGGGTTGGTCAGGTTCCCGGGAGGCCCCGCCCGACGCATGGGCCGTCCGGCTCGCGTCTTCAGCGGGCGGGCCTATCCTGGGTGGGAGCCGGTCTTTTCCAACGGCCGTTCTGCGTTTCCAGGTGCCCCATGAAGCTCCTCTCCATCGAACCCACCCCCAACCCCAACAGCATGAAGCTCAACCTGGACGAAAGCCTGCCCAAGGGGGCGGCTTTCACCTACCGCCCCGAGGGGAAGGCCCACTATCCGCCCATCATCCAGGAGCTGCTCGGGATCCCCGGAATCCAGAGTCTGTACCATGCGGGCGATTTCATATCCGTCCAGCGTGTCCCCTCGGCCTCCTGGGAAGGCCTGCTCGCCCGGGTGCGGGAGGTGCTCGGCGGAGAGGGGGCGCCCTTGGCGGCCGCGGGCGAACGGACCCAGGGGGAGTGCTGGGGCGAGGTGCGGATCGCGGTCCAGCACTTCCGTCACCTTCCCATGCTGGTGAAGGTCTCCAATGACCAGGAGGAGATACGGGTGCCCCTCCAGGCGCGGTTCGGGGAGGCGGTGCAGAAGGCCGCTCCGGCGTCCCCGAACATGCTCCTGGAGCGGCGCTGGATCCTCGAACAGCCGCGGTTCGGGGAGCTCCGGGAGGTGGGGGAGGCGGTGGCGGCGGAGATCGACGCCAGCTACGATCCGGCCCGCCTGGAGGCGCTGGTCCAGCAGGCGTTCCAGGGCGGGGAGGGGGCGCCGGAGGTGCGGGTCAAGCCCGCGCCGGCGGACCTTCCGCGGCTCCTGGCGGACCCGGACTGGAAGAAGCGCTATGCGGCCCTGGAAGCCACCGGCGCGGACCCGGACTGTCTCCCCCACCTGGTGGCGGCCATGGGCGATGCCCACGTCTCGGTCCGGCGCCTGGCCACGGTCCTGGCGGGACTGGTGGGCACGCCGGAGGTCCTGGGGCCCCTGTGCCAGGCCTTGCGGGATCCGGCGGTGGCGGTGCGGCGTTCGGCCGGCGACGCCCTGAACGACCTCGCCGATCCTGGCGCGCTGCCCGCCATGGAGGCCGCCCTGGCGGACCCCAACAAGCTGGTGCGCTGGCGCGCGGCGCGGTTCATCTTCGAGTTGGGGGACCGGGCCAACCTGCCCGCGCTGGCCCGGGCCCAGGACGACCCGGAGTTCGAGGTGCGCATGCAGGTCCGGCAGGCCATGGAACGGATCGAGGGGGGGCAGGCGGCCCAGGGTCCGGTGTGGATGCGGATGACCCAGAAGGGACCGGGCTGAGGGACTTCGTTGGGGCTCGTCCTCAGGGTCACCGCGCCTCCGCCGGGACCGATCGGCTGAGAGGCACCAGGGTGGCGTACAGGATCGAGCCGCAGATGCAGCAGGCGCCCAAGGTCTGCAGCGGGGCCAGGGTCTCGCTGAAGACCAGCAGGGAGATGGCCACGGACACCATCGGGTCCAGGTAGCGCAACAGGGCGATGGTCTGGGCCTGGATCGTCTTCGCGGCGACCTCGGTGTTGCCAACCGGCAGGTCTGGGGCATGCTGGAAGCCTGCCTTCGGGATCATCCATGACCGAACCAGCATCCCTCCTGGGCGAAGTGCGCGGGTGCCGCCTGTGCTCGGAGCGCCTGCCGCTGGGGCCCCGGCCGGTGCTGCAGTTCCACCCGGGCGCCCGCATCCTGGTGGCGAGCCAGGCCCCAGGGCGCAGGGCCCACGGGTCCGGGATCCCGTTCTCCGACGCCAGCGGCGACCGGCTGCGGGACTGGCTGGGCCTGGACCGGGAGGCCTTCTACGACCCGGGCAAGGTGGCCATCCTGCCCATGGGCTTCTGCTATCCCGGCACCGGCAGGGGCGGCGACCTCCCGCCCCGGCCCGAGTGCGCCCCGGCTTGGCGGGAGCGGCTGCTGGGGCTGCTGGTCGGGCTGCGCCTGACCCTGGTGATCGGGCGCTACGCCCTGGCCTACCATCTGCCCGGGGCCGGGCCTCCGGTGACCGGCGCGGTGCGCGGATGGCGGGAGCACTGGCCCGCCCTGGTGCCGCTGCCCCACCCCAGCCCGCGGAACCTGCTCTGGCTGCGGCGGAATCCCTGGTTCGAGGCGGAGCTGCTCCCGGCCCTGCGGGACCAGGTGGCCGAGGTGCTGGGAGCCTGAGCGGCCCGCCCGTGGCGAAAGTGCCGGGCGGCGCCTCAGTCGGGACTGGAATTCGAAGCCGCGGCCGATCGGTTCGCCTGCGGAACAGGGGCCTCTGGTACCGGCGCGGCTTCCGGCTTATAGGCTGGATCCAAGGGGGTTGTCAGGTCCGGGAACCTTTCTGTTGAATTATTCATTACTGAGACATCGGGAGGTGGATGTGTCAGGTCGAAGGTTCCGCTGGACTTGGGGCGTCGCGGCGCCCCTGCTGGTGCTGGGGTCCCCGGGGCTCCGGGCCGAACGCAAGCTCATCAACCGGGCCGGGCAGAAGGTGCAGGTGGTGTTCACCCGGACCAAGGTCCTGAACGGGGTGGTGATGACCCAGGCCCACGCCACCGGGAAGACCCCCAAGGTCCCCACCCTGATCGTGTCCGGGGTCCACCACGACCACGAGGTCCAGCCCAACCGGAACGCCCACTGCCGGACCATCCTGGGCGGGACCCTGCCGGAAGCGGTGGACCCCTACACCCTTCCCGACGAATGCGCCCTGGCCTTCGCCACCCACCCCGTCACGCCGGGAAGTCCCGAACCGGACGCCAAACTGCAGCCCACGGACATCATCCAGAAGTGCCAGGTCTCGGTGGCCATCCAGCTGGAACAGGCGGAGCCGGCGAGCGACAGCAAGGACGCGCCCGCCCAGGCACCCATCATGATGAACCTCACCTACGATTACACGAGTAACCGAGCGGGCGACATCGGGGAGATCCTGACCTGGGGGTCGCCCACCCAGGACGGCAAGGCGGTGGCGCGGGAATCGGCGCCCCTGAAGTTCCGGTGGCTGGACAAGACGATGACCGTGCTGGTCCTGGAGCCCAGGAAGGGCAAGTCCGGGGGCGGCCGCTGCGTGGTCCAGTGACCGGGAACTCATGGGCGGCGGCCCGCATCCTTGCCCTGGCGCGCCCGGGCGGACCTTCCGGCCGTCGCCGAGGGTGAGGAGGCCCATGCGCTCATCGTCCGTCCCGTTTCTGGCAGCGTTCCTGGCTGCGGCGCCTGCCCTGGGCCAGGAGCGCGCCGCGACCCTGGTGAACTTCACCGGGCGGACGGTGCGGCTCACCTTCGAAGCTCCGATCGGCTCCAAGGGCATCCCCATCGTGGCCACCCTGGACCCCGCCCGGCCGGATCCGGCCAGGGCCTGGACCGACCCCGGCGCCCAGGATCCGCTCACCCTCGACCTGCCCCACTGCTCCCAGCTCCGGTTCAGCCACGGGGAGGCCAGCGGGGTCAGGGTCTGGCGCATGTTCGAGCTCACGGTCGCGTTCGCTGACGAAGGCAAGGCGGGCCCCGCGCCCGGTGGCGCCGGCCGCCCCGAACCGCCCGCCCACCTCAGCTTCGGCACCGAGCCCGCCTGGTTCGGGTGGGGCCCGGACCGGGCCTGGCTGTCGGCGAACTACTGGCCCCACATCCGGGCCCGCCCGCTGCGGTTCACCCGCTGCGGGGCCTGGCTGCTGTTCCTGGAGCTGGCCGAGGACCCGGCGCCCGCGCCGGCCGCGGATGGCGACGGGGCGGAAAGCCCGGACCGGCCCTGGGACGGAGCGTGACTCAGCCCAGGACCCCTTCCGGGACCAGGCTGGCGGCAAGCATCACCTCGTTGATGTCCCGGTGCTGGGTCCAGGACCGCGCCCGGCGGTGCTCCGGCTCGCGCCAGAAGGACACGATGGCCGCAGCCAGGGGCAGGCAGGCCCGCAGGGGCTCCCGCTGCCGGAGCGCCGGGACGGCATCCAGCCCCGCAAGGGGGATGGCCAGGCCCAGTTCGCGGAAGGCCAGGCGGCGCTCGGCGGGTCCCCGCGCGCCCCCGGCCTGGGCGAACAGCCGCAGGCCCGCCAGGGCCGCGTCCAGCAGCTCTTCCACCAGGGCGCCCTCCGGCGCGCCCGGGAGCTGGGCCAGCCGCGCCGCGCCCGTCAGCAGCCCGCCGATGCCCAGGGGATCCGGGGTCGCCAGGCCGGCGCTGTGGACCATATCCCGGTAGTCCGAGGCGGCCGCCGCCAGGTCCGGGTCCGGCCCCGGCTGGCCCAGCCGCGCGGCGGTGGTCTGGAGCCGGCGGCAGGCGATCCAGCCCTCCAGCGGGTCGTGCTGCCCCATGGAGGGCACCAGGGCGCGGGTCAGGTCCGTGCTCATCTTCCAGACCATGTACCGGTGGCCGGACGCGGTCGAGCCCCGGGTGAAGGCCTGGTGCGCCCGCACGGCCAGTTCCCGGGCCCAGGCGTTGAACCGTCCCTCCCCGCTCCACCGGGCCATCTGGTCCAGGGCGTGCATCCACTGGGTGAGGTAGTGGAAGTACTGCCCGTCCCGGTACCACTCCTGGTCCTCGTCGTAGGGCTCGTCCGGGCTCCGCTCCGGGAGCTCCTTGCCGATGCGCAGACCGCCGCGGGTGGGATGGGCCTCCCCGTCCCGCTCGTCCAGGCCGCTGAGCCATCCTCTGCGGGCGTCGTCGGGCCGGAACCGCCCCAGGACGTGGTGCACCTGCTCCACGGTCCGCCGCGCCAGGTCCGGCCAGCGGGGATCGTTGGTCCTGCGGGCCAGGCCCAGGAAGGTGCAGACCGCGAACGCGTCGGTCCAGAGGTAGCGCCGCGGCGGCTGGGGCGAGGCGAGCCCGGTCCGGGCGGCGAACCCGGTCAGGAGGGCGGCGGCTTCCTCGGTGGCGGCGTCCGTCATGGATCCTCCAGGGACGGTCGAGGCGCCTCATTGTAGGCGGTCGGTCCGTCAAGGTCCACTTGGAGACGCTCCAGGAGTTCCCCGTCAGGGGACGTACGGATCCCGCTCCCCCGCCCCGCGCTCCACCTTGGCCAGGATGCCTTCCAGCTCCTGGCGCCGGTCCGGGTCCGGCTCCTTCTGGATGAGCCCCTTCAGCGCCGCGGCGTAGGCCGCCTGGAAGGCCTGGGCGGCCGGCATCGGCAGGTCGGGGCGGACGCCCACTTGGTCCCAGTTGGTGCGGGTGACCGGGTTGATGGCCCGGCCGGTGGGGATGAAGGCCGTGAACCCTCCGCCCAGGGCGAACATGGCCCCGGGGTTGGCGCCGCCGCCGGTTTTCTCGCCCAGGAGGATGGCCCGCTTCTGGGTCTGGAAGTCGTACGCGCACTCCTCCCCGTCGGAGAAGGTGGAGGCGGAGGTGAGCACGAAGACCGGCCCGGTGAAGCGGGGGCCCTGGACGGGGACGGTCCAGTACTGGCGCCGGGTGTTGCGGACGCGGGTATAGACATCGTTGAGGTGGCGGACCTCCTGCTCGCCGAAGAAGAAACTCATGAACAGGGCCACGCTCTGGGGGTCGCCCCCGCCGTTGCGCCGCAGGTCCAGGATCAGGGCCTCCGAGCCCGCCACCAGGGCCATGGCGCCGGTGTAGGCGGGGATCACGAACTCCGCCGGAGCGAACCCGCGCAGGTCCAGGTAGGCGACATCCCCGGGCAGGCGGTCCACCCGCTCCAGGCCGAAGTGGAGCCTGGCCATCTCCTTCTTGACCGACTCCACCTCCTGGAGGGGCGCCGGCCCCTGCTCGGGACGGGGCTTGAACCCCGGGTCGAAGCGCACGTCGAAGTGGCGGTCCCGGGCGAAGCGGCGCAGGTCCCGGGCCAGGGCGTCGGCGAAGGCGGCGGGGGAGGCGGCGGCGGCCGAGTCGTAGCCGCTCTTTTCGGCCTTGGCCGAGACGGTCGCGGCCACCTGCTCGCCCAGGTCCGGGAAGACGTAGTCCGTGCGCAGGCGCCGGGCCAGTTC
Source organism: Holophaga sp. (assembly GCA_049508835.1). Lineage (GTDB taxonomy): Bacteria > Acidobacteriota > Holophagae > Holophagales > Holophagaceae > Mesoterricola. Next base: position 70,739 of record JBELAL010000009.1, read on the forward strand.
CTGGATGGCCGCCCTGCAAGCAGCGGGACCGACCCCCTGGGCCGCGGACGCGCAGACGGAGACCAGCAGCAGGGGAAGGAGGCGGCGCATGGGGGGGCTCCTGGAAGACGACGCGCAGGGCCGGGTGGATCAGACGGGGGATGGGAGCGGTGGGCCGAATTAATTAATAACACATAGAGAACTGGACGCAAGCGCTACCCATAAGGTTTGGCGGGAATCGGCCAGGTGAATTAATCAAGTGGCCTGTTTACAGCCAGCGCGCCCCGTCCCAAGCTGGAGGCATCCCACCGAATCCGTCGGACCCCTTTCCGCGAGGAAGCCATGGCCCCCGTCTCCGAAGCCGTCCTCGACTGCGACGCCCTCACCCTGTCCCGGCGCATCCACCGGCGGGAGGTTTCCTGCCGGGAGGTGATGGCGGCCACCCTGGCGCGCATCGATCGGCTCAACCCCCGGGTCAACGCCATCGTCTCCCGGCGGGATCCGGGCCATGTGCTGGGCGAGGCGGAGGCGCTGGACGCGAAGCTGGCCCAGGACGGGCCCCTGGGCTGGATGCACGGGTTCCCCCAGGCGCCCAAGGACCTGGTGGACGCCGCCGGGATCGTCACCTCCCAGGGCTCGCCCTTGTTCCGGGACTTCGTGCCGACCCAGGACACCCTGTTCGTGGCCCGGATACGCGCTGCCGGCGCGGTGTTCCTGGGCAAGACCAACACCCCGGAGTGGGGGCTGGGCTCCCACACCTTCAACCCGGTGTTCGGCCCCACCGGCAACGCCTACGACCCGGCCCTCAGCGCCGGCGGGAGCAGCGGCGGGGCGGCGGTGGCGGTGGCCCTGGGCATGCTGCCGGTGGCGGACGGCTCGGACCTGATGGGGTCCCTGCGCAATCCCGCCGCCTTCAACAACATCTTCGGGTTCCGCCCGACCCCGGGACGGGTGGCCAAGGTCCCGGCCACGGAGCTGTTCCTCAAGAACATGAGCTGCGACGGGCCCATGGCCCGGACCGTGGCCGACCTGGCCCGGCTGCTCTCGGTCATGGCCGGGCCGGATCCGAGGGCGCCCCTGAGCCTGGACCAGGATCCCTCGATCTTCGCCCGGCCCCTGGACCGGGACCTGCGGGGCGCGCGCATCGGCTGGCTGGGGGACCTGGGCGGACACCTGGCGGTGGAGCCGGGCATCCTGGACCTGTGCGGTTCGGCCCTGGGGGTGCTGGAGGGCCTGGGCTGCGTGGTGGAGCCCATCGCCCCGGGCTTCTCCATGGACGAACTGTGGTCCGCCTGGCTCGTCCTGCGCAGCTTCGCGGTGGCCGGGGAGCTGGCCCCGCTCTACCAGGACCCGGCCAAGCGCGCCCTGCTCAAGCCCGAGGCCGTCTACGAAGTGGAGCAGGGGCTGGCCAACGCCGGCCCGCAGGTGTTCGCCGCCTCGGCCCGGCGCAGCGCCTGGTTCCTGCGGACGACGGAGCTGTTCGGACGGTTCGACGCCCTGGCCCTGCCCAGCGCCCAGGTGTTCCCGTTCGACAAGCACCTGCGCTGGCCGCAGACCGTCGCCGGAAGGACCATGGACACCTACCACCGGTGGATGGAGGTGGTGGTGCCGGCCACCATGGCCGGGGCCCCGGCCATCAGCGTCCCGGCCGGGTTCAACGGCGCCGGCCTGCCCATGGGCCTGCAGCTCATCGGCCGGCCCAAGGGGGACTGGGACCTCCTGCGGCTGGCCCACGCCTACGACGTGGCCACCCGCTGGCCTTCGAAGCGGCCGCCGGAGACCGGCTCCTAGGGCTTGATCTCCTTGGCCGGCTTGGACTTCTGGTGCTCCACCTCGGCCTTCTCGGTGGCGCTGGAGAGCACCACGATGGAGATCCGCCGGTTCTGGGGGTCCAGGGGGGCGTGGTTCTCCAGGGGGATGGTGTCGGCGTAGCCGGTGACCCGCTGCACCTGCCCGGCGTGCACGCCCGAGGACTCCAGCACCCGCCGGGCGGCGTTGGCCCGGTCGGCGCTCAGCTCCCAGTTGGTGTAGCTGGGGTTGGGGTACTTCGTGGAATCGGTGTGCCCGCCGATGATGATGTGGTTGGGCAGCTTGCCCAGTTCCTCGGCGATCTCCTTGAGGATGGAGAGGGTGTAGGGCTTGAGCTTGGAGGACCCGGAGTCGAACAGCACCTGGTTCACCTTGTCCTGGATCTGGATGCGCAGGCCCTCGTCGGTGAAGTCGAAGCTGATCTGGTCCTTGAAGGTCTCCAGCAGCTTGTCCTCGTTGAAGGCCTTGCTGATGGCCTGGGCGGTCTCCTCCATGCGCTGGCGCTCCGCATCGCCGGTGTCTTCTTCCACCACCGGCCCGCCGCCCTCGCCTTCGCCGGGCTGCTTCATGCCCTTGCCCCCGGGCAGGATGCCGCTCTTCTGCAGCTGGTACTCCTGGAGGATGGCCTTGCCTTTCTGGGTGTTGAAGAAGTTCGGGTCCTGGAACATCCCGGCGATGCCGGCCTTGGTGTTGGAGCTGGTGTTGTTCAGCAGCCACATGAGCAGGAAGAAGCTCATCATGGCGGTCACCAGGTCGGCGTAGGCCACCTTCCAGGCCCCGCCGTGGGCCGCGCCGTGGCCGCCCTTCTTCTTGACGAACTTGACTTTGACTTCGGGCTGGGGCTCGGCCATGGGAAGGCTCGACTGGACTTCAGGCCCGGGCTTCGCCCGGGAATGAAGTGGGGGTGTGGGGGGACGCAGAGCGAGCGAAGTGAGCGGGCGGTCCCCCCATGGTTATCAACGGGGCTTGATCTGGCGGACCACTTCCTCCAGTTCCTGGGAGCCTGGGCGCTCGGAACCGGGGATGTTGCGCCGGGCGAACTCCACCGCGGTCACCGGCGCGGCGCCGTTGCCGAAGGCCACCAGCCCGGCCCGGATGGCGTTGAAGAAGTGCCCGTCGGCGGCGTTGACCTGGTCGATGTTCTTGGCCAGGGGCCCGAACACCCCGTAGGACAGGAAGATGCCCAGGAAGGTGCCCACCAGGGCCGCCCCCACGTGCCCGCCGATGACGTTGGGCGGCTGGTCCAGGAACCCCATGGTGATCACCACGCCCATGACGCAGGCGCAGATACCGAAGGCCGGGAAGGCGTCGGCCATGATCCCCACCGAGCCGCCCGGGGCGGCGGCCTCGGCGTGGTGCACGTCCAGGTCCATGTCCATCACCTGGTCGATCTCGTCGATCTTGGCCGAGCCGTTGATCAGCAGCTTGAGGGAGTCGCAGAAGAAGTCCAGGGCGTGGTGGTCGGCCAGCATGGAGGGGTATTTCTTGAAGATGGAGGAGCTGTGCGGGTCGTTCACGTCCTGCTCCAGGGCCAGCAGGCCGCCCTTCTTGATGTTCACGTACACCTCGTACTGGAGCATGAGGGACTCCATGTACACCGGCTTGGTGTAGCGGCTGCCCTTGAGCGGCTTGGCGATGTTGGCGGCCACCGATTTGATGGTGTTCATGGAGTTGCCGGCCAGGAACGAGCCGATGGCCGCGCCCAGCAGGATGGTGCCCTCGGCCGGCAGTGGCTCCATGAGGACCTTGATGTGTCCCCCTTCCATGGTGTACCCGGCCAGCACCGCGCCGAACACAACGACCAGACCGATAATGAAGAACATTTAACAAGCTCCCCTCTCACGTTTCGGAATCCTGGGCCAACACTTAAATCTAACCTGGAAACTCTGGCATGATGGGGCTCTCCCGCGGCGGGACCGGTGGACGCGCAGGCTTTCCGGCCCCCCGTCATCCATCCACGGAGCCCCCCATGGACTCGCGTCCGGAACTCCCCAACGGTTTTTTGCATGGAACCCGCATCGCCCCCAAGGGGATTCGCCCCGGCATGGCCGTGGCGGACCTGGTGGACCAGGCCTTCCTGGCCTACAACGCCGCCCGGCTGGCGGAGGCGGCCCGGCTCCTGACCCGCAAGATGCTCCGGCCGGACGTCACCCTGGGGCTGACCCTCACCGGGGCGCTCACCCCGGCGGGGCTGGGCTGCTCCTGCCTGGTGCCCCTGATCCAGGCCGGCTGCATCGACTGGATCGTGTCCACCGGCGCCAACCTCTACCACGACACCCACTTCGCCCTGGACCTGGAGCTGCGCCGGGGCTCCCCTTTCCTGTCCGACCGGGAGCTGCGCGACCACGGGGTGATCCGCATCTACGACGTGCTGTTCGACTACCGGGTGCTGCTGGACACCGACGCCTTCTTCCGGGAGCTGATCAAGGCCCCGGCCTTCCAGCGCTCCATGAGCACGGCCGAGTTCCACCACCTGGTGGGCGCGGCCCTGTGCCGGCGGGAGCAGGCCCTGTCCTTAGATCCAGGGGCATGCATGCATGCCCCTGGGGACGCCGGCACCCCGTCGGTGCTGGCCGCGGCGTACCAGGCCGGGGTGCCGGTGTTCACCAGCAGCCCCGGGGACAGCAGCATCGGCATGAACGTGGCGGCCATGGCCCTGGAGGGCAACTGCCTGGCCTTCGACGTGAACGCCGACGTCAACGAGAGCACCAGCATCGTCCTGGACGCCAAGTGCAAGGGCGGCAAGAGCGCCGTCTGGGTCCTGGGCGGGGGCAGCCCCAAGAACTTCATCCTCCAGACCGAGCCCCAGATCCAGGAGGTGCTGGGCATCGACGAGCGGGGCCACGACTACTTCCTGCAGATCACCGACGCCCGCCCGGACACCGGCGGCCTGTCCGGGGCCACCCCCAGCGAGGCGGTGAGCTGGGGCAAGATCGACCCGGACCAGCTCCCGGACACGGTGGTGTGCTACACCGACAGCACCATCGCCCTGCCGCTGCTCACCGCCTACATCCTGGAGCGGACCGCGCCCCGGGAGCCCAAGCGCCTGTTCGACCGCAGGGTCGAGCTCATGGACCAGCTGAAGGAGCAGTACGCCACCCGCGGCCGGCTCAGCGGCGCCCCCACCACCCGCCGGGACCACCCCGGCCCGGGCACCTGGCCCTGCGGGGCGCCGAAGGTCACCTAATCGGCCGCCGCGGGAGCCTTCCCGGCGCAGGTAGAGGTCGGCCCAGGGGTTGCCGACCTCCCGGACCACGACGTGGTGGACATCCTTGGGCGCGAAGGCCAAGAGCAGGATCACGGGGTTGCCGGAATCGTTCTCGTACCTCCCGCCGGGGTCCAGATCCTCGAAGAAGACTGGGCCATCGCCCGGCCTGGGCGACGGGGCGGGCGATTCCGCCCGGGTGCGGGCGGAGCCGTGTTCGACCCGCATGGAGGAGGGGCCATCCCCGAAATCCAGGTCCACCGCGGCCAGGTTCAAGGCGGGAGCGTGGACGACTCCAGCCCCGGTCCTCGCCCCGGAGTCACCGGCCGGCGTCAGGGGCTGGATGCGCAGGACCTTCGGGCGCCGGGCACGATACCCGCGCTGGTCGTTGGACCGCGGTTCCCGGGCGGCTTCGGCGCGAACCCGGGCGGCGGCGCCGATGTCCTGGGGCTGGGAACGCTTCATGGCGTACAGGTGAACGCCCGGAAGATTACGCTTAAGCCCTGTTTGAGTTATAATGTTTTCAAGAATCGGGGATCTTTCCCGCTTCCTGGGGCTTGGCTGGAGACGGTGGCGGTCGGTTTCAATTTGTCTCCATCGTTCCAGCCGGGATCCACGGTCGCCCAAGGGCCGCCGGGCGGCGCGGGAGGGAGTGCATGGCCGGTTGTTCAGCGCCTTCTCGGTATCCCCGCTGGGGATACGCGAGACATACTGATTTCTGGCCGTTCGGGCCCCAGGCTCCGGTGTTCTTCCAGGGCTGGCATCCGGTCGCCAGCGACCAGCTGGCGGCGGGGTTCGCCGGCGCCGGCGGGGCTGGAATCGTGCGGGTGCCGGCGTTCCCGGACCTGGACGGGCTGACCCAGCGTCTGCGCGAGCTGTGCCGCTCCCGCAAGGAGACGGTGGGGCTGGACCTGCGGGGCATGGTGGGGGAATGCACGGCCCGCCTGGGCTCCGCCGCCCACGACCTGGCCGCCTTCCTCATCCACGAAGCGGATCTCCTGCCCGAGCGCCTGGAGGCGCTGCGGGGCTGGGGCCTGCCCCGGCTGGTGGTGGTGCGGGACGGGGAGGAGGCCGTCGCGGCCGAGCGGAATGGGGCCGCCGCCCTGCTGGCGGCGGAGGGGGATGGTCTGGGGGACCGGCTGCGACGCATGCTCGGAGCCTCCTCGCTGCCCTGCTTCGCACCGGTGGCGGGAAACCCGGAGGAGGGGCGGGCCCTGCTGGGCCAGGGTGCCTCCGGGCTGCAGCTGCGTTCGCCCTCCCTGCTGCGGGAGGGGGCGGCCGAGTTCCTGGCGGGGTTCCGCCGGCGCCTGGCCGGGGCCCTGGGCCAGCCGGCCTTCGAGGGCCTGGTGGAGCAGCCGGCGCCGCCGCTGCCGCCCCTGCGCATCCGCCACCTGGAGGCGCCCTATCCGATCATCCAGGGCGGCATGGGCATCGGCGTCTCCTGGGACCGCCTGGCCGGCAACGCGGCCCACAGCGGCTGCGTGGGCATCGTCTCGGCCATCGGCACCGGCTACCGCTACCCGGGGCTGGCCCGGACCCGGGCCGGGCGCCCCGACCAGCCGGAAAACCTGCAGAACGCCGAGGCCCTGCGCCGGATCCTGCGGGACGCCCTGGCCATCGCCGGGGGCCGGGGCCCGGTAGGGGTCAACATCCTCTGCGCCATCAACGAGTACGAGCGGGTGGTGCGGGAGGCGGTGGAGGACGGCGCCCAGCTCATCATCTCCGGCGCCGGACTGCCCCTGAGCCTGCCCGAGTACGTGGGCGACCGGGACGTGGCGCTGGTGCCCATCGTCTCCTCCGCCCGGGCCCTGAAGCTGATCTGCAAGACCTGGCAACGCAAGTTCAACCGGCTGCCTGACGCGGTGGTGCTGGAGGGGCCCGAGTCCGGCGGGCACCAGGGCTTCTCCCTGGAGCAGTGCGCCGATCCCGCCTACGCCCTGGATGCCCTGCTGCCCGCGGTGGTGGCCGAGCGGGACCAGTGGGGCGAGTTCCCGGTGGTCGCCGCCGGGGGCGTGTGGGACCGGACCGACATCGACCGTCTGCTGGCCCTGGGCGCCAGCGGGGTGCAGATGGGCACCCGCTTCATCGGCACCTTCGAATGCGACGCCCACCCGGCCTTCAAGGAGGTGATCCTGCAGGCGGACCGGACCACCATCGCCCTGCACAGCTCGCCGGTGGGCATGCCGGCCCGGGGCGTGATGACCGCCCTGCACCGGCGCATCGAGGCCGGCACCGCCCCCAGAATCAGCTGCATCAGCAACTGCGTGTCCCCCTGCGAGCACGGCCGGGGCGCGGTCAAGGCCGGCTACTGCATCGCCGACCGTCTGGGCGACTCCCGCGGCGGGGACCTGCAGTCGGGGCTGTTCTTCACCGGCAGCAACGGCTGGAAGCTGGAGGAACTGATCCCCGTGCGGGACCTGGTGGGGGAGATCACCCAGGACTTCGGCCTGGACCGGCTGGCCGGACGGTAGATACCTCGCTCCACGGGGGCGACCATGTCCCGACCCGGCCATGTCCGCCGACGGCCCCGGTCGCGTGGTGCGTCCCTTGTGGCTTCGCGTCGACCCACACCGGATTCGACGCAGTGCGCCTCATCCCGCCGGAGACGTGGTGGGTCGGCGCGACCAAGAAGAGGACGAACGCTGCTGCTGGGGCCGTCGGCAGACAAAGACGGGCCGGAACCCGGACGCCCCAGCAGGACAAGTGGTTGCGCCGGAAGGAGGTTGCCGGCCATCCTGGAGGCGAGGCGGGCTATGACCTTGCAGGAACTTACGTATCTCGTGGTGGACACCGAGACCACCGGTCTGGATCCCCAGGCCTGCCGGGTGGTCTCCGTGGCGGGTGTCTGGGTGCGGCCCGGGCAGGGCCTCCTGCGCCGGGAGTGCTTCCTGGTGGACCCGGGCGTGCCCATCCCCCCGGAAGCCTCCGCCGTGCACCACATCACCGACCGGCACGTGCGCAACGCCCCGCCCCTGGCCAAGGTGCTGCCCACCTTCCAGGGCGCGGACTTCGACGCCTACGTGGCCCACAACGCCGCCTTCGACTTCGGCTTCCTGCCCGCCGCCGGCCGGCCCGTGCTGTGCACCCTGCGCCTGGCCAAGAAGCTCTGGCCCGGGCTGCCGCGGCACGGCAACCAGTACCTGCGCTACGCCCTGAACCTGGAGGTGCCCGAAGCGGAGGGCCTGCCCGCCCACGAGGCCCTGGCCGACGCCCTGGTCACGGCCCACCTGCTGCTCAACGAGCTGGAGGCCATCCGGACCCAGTCCGTGCCCGGGCTCCCGCCCCTGGAGACCCTGCACGACCTCATCGCCTGGGCCGATGCGCCCAACCTGCTGGGGGTCTGCCAGTTCGGCAACAAGCACCGGGGCACCCCCTGGAGCCAGGTGCCCAAGGACTACCTGCAGTGGATGAAGCGGGAAGTGCGGGACATGGACCCGGATACCCGCTACACGGTGGAGTACTACCTGCGCCAGGATCTGCCGGCAAACCCGAGGCCCTTGTTGCCGGGCCGATGATGACTTACTGAAAAATTCCAATCAAGGTCCTGGCAGGCCAGACTCATATCAGTCTTGGATGGTTTCTTCAAAAATAACTATTGGACCGAATGCTCCCTCCGGCATAGCGTGGTGCCAACCCCCAAGCCTCGAGGAGATCGCGATGAATAAAATATTAACCAGAACCCTTCTGGCCGGACTGGTCTTCGCTTCCCTCCAGGCCGCCCCGCTCCAGAAGATCGACTATGCCCTGAACGGGGACCCCCAGACCCTCGACCCCGGCCTCAACCAGTGGTTCCGCGCCTCCATCATGCTGAACAACCTGTTCACCGGCCTGGAGCGGATGGACTCGAGCGGCAAGCCGATCCCCGGCATGGCCAGCGCCTACACCCTGGACAAGAGCAAGACGGTCTATACCTTCCACCTCGCCGACGGGGCCAAGTGGTCGGACGGCCAGCCCTTGACCGCCCAGGATTTCGAATACGCCTGGAAGCGCGTGCTCAATCCCAAGACCGCGTCCCCCTCTTCCTGGTACCTCTACTACCTCAAGAACGGCAGGGCGGCCAACGAGGGCAAGGCCCCCCTGGACGACGTGGGCGTCCAGGCGGTGGACGCCAGGACGCTGAAGGTGGTGCTGGAGAACCCGACCGCCTACTTCCTGGACCTGCTCTGCGTCTCCGCCTACTTCCCGGTGCGCCGGGACGTGGTGGAAGGCCCCGAGGCCTGGACCCGGAACATGAAGACCTACATCACCAACGGACCTTTCCGGATGGTGGAGGCCGCCCCCAAGGACAAGTACGTCCTGCAGAAGAACCCCAACTACCTCTATGCCTCCAACGTCAAGCTGGACACCCTGACGGTCCACGTCATCGAGGCTTCCGAGGCCGCGCTGGCCGCGTACCAGACCGACGAGATCCAGGTGTTCGACGACCCGACCATCGAGGGGGTCAAGAAGTACCAGGGCACCCCCGAACTGCGGTCCTTCCCCCGCGCCGGCATGTGCTACTACGACTACAACACCGCCAAGAAGCCGTTCGACGACGCCCGGGTGCGCCGCGCCTTCAGCCTGGCGCTCAACCGCGACCAGGTGACCCGGCTGGTGCTCCAGACCAACGAGAAGCCGGCCCTGGGCTTCGTGCCCTACGCCATCCCCCACGGGGTGAAGCGGGACAAGGAGTACCGCGACGTGGTGGGCAACGCCTTCGTCGAGGACGTCGCCGCGGCAAAGAAGCTGCTCGCCGAGGCCGGCTATCCCAACGGCCAGGGACTGCCCAAGATCACGCTCATCTGCCAGGCCAACCAGCAGGCCAAGGATGTGGCCCAGGCCTTCCAGGCCATGTGGAAGACCAACCTGGGCGCCGCCGTCGACATCCGGACCATCGAATCCAAGTCCTACTGGTCGGAGCTGCACGCGGGCAACTTCAACATCGGCCAGGACAGCTGGACCGGCGACTATGCCGACCCCATGACCAACCTGGAGATCTTCGAGACCAACCAGAACGTCCAGAACAACCGGTGGTCCAACGCCGAATACGACAACCTGATCCACGCCAACCACAGCCTGGCGGACCAGAAGGTGCGCATGCAGAACTTCGTCATGTGCGAAAAGATCCTGGCCCGGGAGATGCCGGTCCTGCCGGCCTACTACTACTCCTCCCGGCTGGTCTGCAAGCCCAACATCACAGGGGTGATCAAGACCTACCTGGGCCATACCTCCTTCGAACACGCCTCGGTACAGTAGCCCATGAAGCGCACCGCCCGGCTGGAGGTCGACCTTGACCTCATCGTGCACAACTACATGGCCGTCCGGCGGGCCCTGGACGAGGGCCCGCCGGCGTCGGACGGGCGGCCGCCGAAGATCGCGGCGGTCCTGAAGGGCAACGCCTACGGCCTGGGCAGCCTGGCGGTGGCCGGGGCGCTCCTGGACGCGGGCGTGGACCTGCTGGCGGTGGCCTGTCTGCCGGAGGCCCTGGAGCTGCGGCGGCGATGGGCCGATGCCCCGATCCTGGTCATGGGGCATACCCCCGACGAGTACCTGGCCGATGCCGCCCGGGCCCGTCTGCGGACCACCCTATTCGAAGCGTCCCAGGCGGAGGTCCTCTCGGCGGCATCCACGGCCCTGGGCCTGCGGACCCCGGTCCACCTGAAGATCGACACCGGCATGAACCGGCTGGGGATCAGGCCCGATGCCGGCACCGCCCGGATCATCGCCCGGATGGCCCAGCTTCCCGGCCTGCGCCTGGAGGGCATCTTCACCCACCTCGCCCTGCGCAGCCCCGGGCTGGATGCCGAGCAGTTCCGACGGTTCGGCCAGGTGATCGGAGAGGCCGCGGCCGCGGGCGTCAGCTTCCCCCTCAAGCACATCTGCGACAGCATCGGCATGGCGCGCTACCCGGAGTTCCGCATGGATCTGGTCCGCACCGGCGGCATCCTGTACGGCGTCCGGCCCCTGCGGGCGCCCCTGGCGGACGCCATGGACCTGCGCACGCCGTTCGCCTTCCGGGCCCGGCTGTCCCGGGTGGCAAGGATCGGCGCGGGGGAAGGCACCGGCTACGACGAAAGCTGGCAAGCCCCGGCGGGGGGAGCGACCATCGCCACCGTCCCGGTGGGGTACGCCGACGGCTATTCCCGCAGCCTGTCCAACAAGGCCCGGGCGATCGTGCGTGGGCGGAGGGCCCCGGTCCTCGGCCTGGTGATGATGGACCAGCTCATCCTCGACGTGAGCGCGATCCAAGGCGCGGCGGCCGGCGACGACGTCCTGCTGCTCGGGCGCGCCGGGGAGGACGAGGTCGCCATCATGGAGCTGGCCGACTGGATCGGGACCAACCGGAACGAGGTCCTGTGCATGATCGGCCCCAGGGTCCCCAGGGTCTACCGCAGGAGCGGGCGCCTGGCCGGAGAACTCGACTACCTGCTGGACCCCCTGGCGCGGGACGGCGGGGAGGCGTGATGTTCGTCTACATCCTGAAGCGCATCTTCGCGGGGTTCCTCACCCTCTGGGTCCTGGTGACGATCACCTTCTTCCTCACCCGGGCCATCCCCGGCGGCCCCTTCAGCCCGGCCGAGGAGCGCAAGACCCCACCCGAAGTCATCGCCGCCATCCAGAAGAAGTACGGCCTCGGCGACCCGGTGCCGGTGCAGTACCTGCACTACCTGGACAACATCGCGCACGGGGACCTGGGCGTCTCGTTCGAGGAACTGGACGTGTCGGTGAACGAGATCGTGAGGCGGGGGTTCCCGGTGTCGGCCCGGGTGGGCCTGTTGGCCGTAATCACCGCGCTCCTGTTCGGCATCCCGCTGGGCATCACCTCGGCCATCCGGCGCGGGCGGTGGATGGACCGCCTGTCGATGGTCCTGGCCACCGTGGGCATCTCCATCCCCAGCTTCGTCCTGACGGTGCTCATGCTCTACTTCTTCGCCGTGGTGCTCAAAGTCCTGCCCACCCACGGTCTCACCACCTGGAAGCACTACCTCCTCCCGGTGATCGGCCTGGCGGTGGCGCCCATCTCCTACATCACCCGGCTGATGCGCTCGAGCATGCTGGAGGTGATGCGCCAGGACTACATCCGCACCGCCCGGGCCAAGGGGCTGAGCGAGCTGGGGGTGGTGGCCAGGCACGCCCTCAAGAACGCCATCATCCCGGTGGTCACCTACCTCGGCCCGCTGGTGGCCGCCCTCGTCACCGGCAGCTTCGTGATCGAGCGGATCTTCTCGATCCCGGGGATCGGCCGCGAGTACGTGGCGTCCATCGGCGCCCGGGACTACGCCGTCATCCTCGGCATGACCGTGTTCCTGGGCGCCCTGGTGGTGGCCCTGAACATCGTCGTGGACATCCTCTACGCGGTCATCGACCCGCGGGTCAAGATCGACTAGCTATGGAGACCGGACTCCTCACCCCCGACCTGTTCCTTCCCCTCCAGGAAGACGAGCGCCAGGACGAGGCCCTCGCCCGGCCTTCCAGGTCCTACTGGCAGGACGCCTGGATCCGCCTGCGCCGGGACCCGCTGGCCGTGGCCGGGCTGGGGATCATCCTGGTGATCGGCCTGTTCGCCGTGTTCGGCCCCATGGTCTCGGCCTACACCTACGACGGGCAGGACCTCGCCGGCCAGAACCAGTGGCCCTCCGCCCTGCACTGGTTCGGGACCGACAAGTTCGGCCGGGACATCTTCGTGCGGGTGCTCTACGGCGCCCGGATCTCCCTGACCATCGGGTTCGTGACCGCCGCCATCAATTTCGTCATCGGGATCGTCTACGGCGGCGTCTCGGGCTACCTGGGCGGCCGGGTGGACCTGGCGATGATGCGGGTGGTGGACATCATGATCGGCGTCCCCTCCCTGCTCTACGTCATCCTCATCATGATGTTCCTGGGCAGCACCCTGCAGAGCATCCTGATCGCCCTGTGCCTCACCTACTGGATCGACACCGCCCGCATCGTGCGGGCCCAGGTGTTCACCCTGAAGAACCAGGAGTTCACCCTGGCGGCCCGGGCCATCGGCGCGTCCGGCGCCCGGATCCTGTTCCGGCACCTCATCCCCAACAGCATCGGGCCCATCATCGTCACGGTCTCCTTCATCGTCCCGGCGGCCATCTTCTCGGAGGCCTTCCTGAGCTTCCTGGGCATCGGCATCCAGGTGCCCATGGCCAGCTGGGGCACCCTGGCCAGCGAGGCCATCCCCAGCATCTTCTCCTACCCGTACCAGATGCTCATCCCGATCCTGGCCATCAGCATCACCATGTTCGCCCTGAACTTCCTCGGCGACGGGCTGCGGGATGCCCTGGACCCCAGGCTCCGGAAATGACCACCCTCCTGGAAGTCAAGAACCTGCGCACCACCTTCAAGGTCGACGCCGGCCTGGTCCAGGCCGTGCGCGGCATCTCCCTGCACGTGGACCGGGGCGAGACCTTGGGGATCGTCGGCGAGTCGGGCTCCGGCAAGAGCGTGTCGATGCTCTCGGTCCTGCGGCTCCTCCCCGACAACGCCCGGATCGAGGCGGAGAGCGTCCTCTACCGCGGCGAGGAACTCACCCGCCAGAGCGACCGCTACCTGCGCAGCCTGTACGGCAGCTCCATCGGGATGATCTTCCAGGACCCCATGACCTCCCTCAACCCCCTCACCCGGGTGGGGCGCCAGGTGATGGAGCCCCTGCGCCTGCACACCGGCGCCTCCAGGGCCGAGGCCCGGCGGGAGGCGCTGCGCCTGCTGGAAGTGGTGGAGATCCCCGACGCGCCCGGGCGCTTCCGGCAATACCCCCACGAGTTCTCCGGCGGGATGCGCCAGCGGGCCATGATCGCCATGGCCATCGCCTGCCGACCCGATCTTCTCATAGCCGACGAGCCCACCACCGCCCTGGACGTGACCATCCAGGCCCAGATCCTGGAGCTCCTGACCCACCTCAAGGAGCAGCTCGACACCGCCATCATCCTCATCACCCACAACCTGGGGGTGGTGGCCTCCACCTGCAGCCGGGTGGTGGTGATGTACGGCGGCACCATCGCCGAGGAGGGCACCACCCGGGAGATCTTCTACCAGGCCAGGCATCCGTACACCTGGGGCCTGCTCCGGTCGGTGCCCGACACCTCCGACGGGGCCCGGCAGAAGCTGGTGCCGATCCCGGGCAGTCCGCCCGACCTGATCGCCCCTCCCCCCGGCTGCCCCTTCGCGCCCCGGTGCACCCGGGCCATGAAGATCTGCACCCTGCGCCTTCCGCAGCCGTTCCCCCTGAGCCCCACCCACCGTGCCGCCTGCTGGCTCACCCACCCCCTCTGTCCCGGGGCGGACCCGGAGGTTCGGGCATGATCGAAGTCACCGACCTCCAGAAGCACTTCACCCTGCGCAGGGGCCTGCTGGGCCGGCGGAGCGCGGTCCTCAAGGCGGTGGACGGGGTGAGCTTCACCATCCGCGAAGGCCGGACCTTCGGCCTGGTGGGTGAATCCGGCTGCGGGAAGACCACCGTCGGCCGGACCCTCATCAAGCTGTACGAACCCACCGGGGGCACCATCCGGTTCGGCGGGCAGGACATCACCCATTTGGACGCCGCGGGGATGTTCCCGTTCCGCAAGCAGATGCAGATGATCTTCCAGGACCCTTACTCCTCCCTGGACCCGCGCATGACCGTGGCGGAGATCATCGGCGAGCCTCTGGACGTGCACCGCATCTGCCGCGGGCAGGACCGCCTGGACCGGATCCGGGAGCTGATCGCCAGGGTCGGGCTCAAGCGGGAGCACCTGGGCCGGTACCCCCACGAATTCTCCGGCGGCCAGCGGCAGCGGATCGGCATCGCCCGCGCCCTGGCGGTGGAGCCCCGGTTCATCGTCTGCGACGAGGCCATCTCCGCCCTGGACGTGTCCATCCAGGCGCAGATCATCAACATGCTCGAGGACCTCCAGGAGAAGTTCGGCCTCACCTACCTGTTCGTCTCCCACGACCTCTCGGTGGTCAAGCACATCTCCCACGAGGTGGGGGTGATGTACCTGGGCAGCCTGGTGGAATGCGCCGAAAGGGACGAACTGTTCCGCAACATGCAGCACCCCTACACCCAGTCGCTCATTTCCGCCTCTCCGGTGGCGGATCCCGACGCCGCGGTGGCCCGGCGGCGGATCATCCTCCAGGGCGACGTCCCCAGCCCCGTCAACCCCCCCAGCGGGTGCGCCTTCCGCACCCGCTGCCCACTCGCCAAGCCCATCTGCGCCCAGGAACGGCCCCGGATCCGGGAGATCAGCCCCTCCCACCGGGTGGCTTGTCATTTGATAGGAGATGCACCATGAGCAGAATCTACATCAGCGCCGACATCGAAGGGGTCTGCGGCATCGCCGACTGGAAGGAGACCGATCTCGCGGAGGTCCAGGGCGCCTACTTCCGGGAGCAGATGACCCGGGAGGTGGCCGCGGCCTGCGAGGGCGCCCAGGCGGCCGGAGCCACCGAGATCCTGGTGAAGGACGCCCATTCCACCGGCCGGAACATCAACCCGGCGGCCCTCCCCCAGTGCGTCCGGATCGTGCGCTCCTCGGCCCGGAACCCCCTGACCATGATGGCGGGCCTGGACCGCGGCTTCGACGCCGCCGTGTTCATCGGCTACCACTCCGGGGCCGGTTCCGCCGGCAACCCCCTGGCCCACACCATGAACCGGGACAACAGCCGGGTGCTGGTCAACGGGGAGGAGGCCAGCGAATTCCTGCTCAACGCCTACACGGCGGCCAGCTTCGGGATCCCGGTGGCGGCGGTCAGCGGGGACCGGGACCTGTGCGAGCGGGTCGCGGCGCACAACCGGAACATCCGCACGGTGGCAGTGAACGAGGGGCTCGGCAGCGCCGTGATCTCCATCCACCCGGCCCTGGCCGCGGCCCGGATCCGGGAGGCGGTGGCGGAAGCCCTCAAGGCGGACCCGGCGTCCTGCCGCCTGCCCCTCCCGGACCGGTTCGAACTGGCCATCGAGTTCCGGGAGCACTTCCTCGCCTACCGCGGGTCCTTCTACCCGGGGGCGCGCCAGGCCGGGCCGAGGACCGTGACCTACGCCTGCGCCGAATGGATGGACGCGCTCCGGTTCATGTTCTTCGTGCTTTAGGGTGGGCCGGGAGGGTTCCGCAGATACGATCGGCCCAAACTAGATCCGCCACACCAGAAGGCATGCGTCCGGACGTCCCGGCAAGGGGATCCGCCGCTCGGGCTCCTGCCCGGGGATCTCGAAGGTGTGGCTCACCAGCAGGCTGCCCGGCTTCATCTCCCGGCGGGCCTTGGCCCACAGGGCCGGCATGGGGGCCGGGGACAGGAAGGCGAAGACCACGTCGTAGCCCCCCAGGTCCTCCCGCCACAGGCTGCCCCAGCGCACCCGGCAGTTGGACCGGCGGGGCAGGGTGCGGACCCAGGCGGCGAGCCAGGTGAGGGGCGAGGCCTCCACCCCCCGGAAGCGCGCATCCGGGCGCGCCCGGGCCAGGAAGGCCAGGGGCCCGCCCAGCCCGGCGCCCAGGTCGGCGAACCTGGTCGGCCCGGCCGGGAGCAGGGCCAGCAGGGCCTCCCAGGCGGCCCGGTCGGAGAGGTACAGGGGCACCCGGGTCAGCACCCCGCCGCCGTACACCAGCACCAGCGCCCCCAGCGCCGCCGGCCAGACCCAGCCCGGGAGCGGGTGGCGCAGCAGCAGCGCCGCAGCCCAGGGGAAGGCCAGCAGGAACGGCGCCCACTTCAGCGGGAGGCCCAGGGCCCGGCCGAGGACCGCCGCCGCCAGCCCCACCAGCACCAGCACCCAGGCCCCGGGCAGGGCCCGGAGCGGCGCTCCGGCCTCCAGGGCCAGGGCCAGCAGCCCGAAGGCCGTGGCCAGGGCCAGGAAGGCGCGGAAGACGGGCGGCCAGGAGCGCATGGGGAGCATTATACGGGCTGGTCCGCGCCGGAACGGCCTGCAGCCAGAGGCCAGCACCCGGTGCACCCTCGCGGTGCGCTGAAGTATCCTCAGGGCATGACCTGCATCGGCCGCTTCGCCCCCTCACCCACCGGCGAACTGCACCTGGGCAACCTGCGCACCGCCCTGGCCTCCTGGCTTTCGGCCCGGGCCCAGGGCGGGCGCTGGCTGGTGCGCATGGAGGACGTGGACGGCGCCCGCTGCCGCAGCACCCTGGGCGACGCCCAGCTGCGGGACCTGGGCGCCCTGGGGCTGGAGAGCGACGGCCCGGTGCTGTGGCAGTCCCGCCGCCAGGGGGCGTACCAGGCGGCGCTGCAGGCCCTGTTCCAGGCCGGGAGCCTGTACCCCTGCGTCTGCACCCGCAAGGACCTGGCCCTGATGGGCTCGGCCCCCCACGGCGATGACGGCCTGCGCCCGTACCCGGGCACCTGCCGCCACCGCCCCCTGCCGTTCCTGCGACCGGACGCCCTGCGCTTCCGCCTGCCGGAGGGCGCGGTGGCCTGGGACGACCACGTGCTGGGACCCCAGGAGGACGACCCCGCCCGGCTCACCGGCGACCCCCTGCTGCACCGCCGGGACGGATGCTACGCCTACCACCTGGCGGTGGTGGTGGACGACGGTGCCCAGGGAATCACCGAAGTGGTGCGGGCCGCCGACCTGCGCGGGGTCACCGGCACCCAGATCCGGATCCAGGAGGCCCTGGGCCTGCCGCGTCCCGCCTACGCCCACCTGGGCCTGGTGACCGCCCCCGGGGGAACCCGCCTGGGCAAGCGGGACGGGGCCCTGGGCCTGGCCCTGCTCACCCACCGGGGGGTCACCGTGCCGGACATCCTGGGCTGGCTGGGGTGGAGCCTGGGCTGCCTGGAGCGGCCGGAGCCGGCGAAGCTGGAGGACCTGGCGCCGCGGTTCGCCTGGGAGCGGGTGACGCCGGGAGCGGTGACGGCGCTGGCGGAGTGGTGCGGGTAGAGGCTGCGCTGGCACGAATCGTCGCCATGCCGCTCATCCTGTTGCCCCAACAGGGTTCGATTCGGCTGGATGATCATGGGTTATATGGAAATGTTATGGAAAAAAACGTTTGCAACTTGAATCTAATTCGCTAAATTTTCTCCAAGACAATTGGTCCCGGTGGTACCTTCCTGGTGCCGATCGCAGGGAGATGGAAGACGCGTCGTGGTCTTGGCAGAGCGGAGACAGTTAAGATCGGGCGGTATGGCGAAATTTTAATTCCTGGACCATACTTAGAATATGGAGGTCATGGAATGTTCGCCATTCCGACTCGAGTAACCCAAGGAGGGCGGTTGGTCATCCCGGCCGCCATTCGAAAAATCATGAATCTCGCTGACGGTGACATGGTGATGCTGCAAGTGAAGGGAAATGTCCTCCAGGTGACGACGATCGACGAACAAATCGACGCCGCCCAGGCCTTCTGTGCCCCCCTCCTCGGGGAAGGCGCGGTTGATGAATTCCTGGCTGAACGCCGCCGTGAGGCGGAAAAGGAGCTCGGTTGATGCCGACCCACATCCTCGATGCCAGCGCCGTTATCGCCTTGCTCAATCGGGAACCTGGGGAGGATCGGGTCCGGGCCCTGGTGCGGACCGGCAATGCCGGCATCTCCACCGTCAATATTTCCGAAGTGGCCACCAAACTGGTGGCGCGTGGGGCGAGGGCAGCCGAGGCGGAACTGCAGTGCCGTTCGATGGGATTGGACCTCGTCGATGCCGATGCTGAAATCGCCTTCCAGGCGGCCGCCTTGTTGCCCGCAACCCAATCGCTTGGCCTCTCCCTCGGGGACCGGATCTGTCTCGCCACAGCCATGCGATGCGGCGTCCCGGCCGTAACCGCGGACAGGGCGTGGAATGGCATCCAGGGAGTGCCGATCGAGGTGATCCGGTAGCCCTGCAAGGTCGCTCACTCCGAAGTGGAATCAGTCGATCCCGACCGGTCCCGCGCTGAAGCTCAGCTTGACCCCCTCCACCGCGGTCCCGCCCGGGAGGGCTTCGATGAACACCGGGACCCCTTCCCCGGGCCAGTGCATCTCCACCTCCAGGGGCTTGACCTTGCGCTGGGCGTCCAGGTCCGGCTGGCCGGCGTGGCTCCGCAACAGCATCTGGGTCCAGGGCTCGGCCGCGGTGGTCTTGTAGAAGAAGGTGGCCCGGACGCCGTCGTAGGCGATCCGGAGAAAACCTGATGGGATCTCCGACGACGCCCAGTTCACGTGGATGACGTCGGGCGCATCCGGGGTGACCCAGTTCACCTCGATGTAGCCGCCGCCGGAGCCGCCCCGGAACCCTGGTACCGCAGTCGTCCATCCCCGGGTTGGGTGAAGCCCTGCCCCAGCTGGGTCCATCTTCCGGGGTCGATCCCGGGCGCGGCGAAATCGTCCAGGAGCCCGCCGGCCCACGCCAGCGGCGCAGACGCGGCCAGCGCCGCGGCGGTGCCGGCCAGCCGGGAACCTGCGGCGCAGGTTACTCGCATTCGTAGGGGAACAGCACCGGTTCCGTCGCGGACGCCGCCGCCCACAGCGCGTCGGGAGGGCAGGGGGAGGGCCACGCGAAGTCCCCGGAAGTCTGCCTGCGCTTGGCCACCACCAGGAACTCCCGGCCCGCCCGGCGCGGGTGGCTGCGCTCCGCCCGCCCCAGGTGCAGCAGGTCGAACCAGGGTTCCGCCAGGACCCGCACTTCGTCCATGGACACGGCGAAGGGCGGCCCGTCGTTCCGCACCACCCGGTCGAAGCAGGCCGCCAGCCAGGCTCCCCCGGGCCTCACCCGCCGGGCGCAGGCGGACAGGTAGGCCTCCCGGCGGGGCGGGTCCATGGCCGCGAAGCAGGTGTGGTCGAAGATCCCGTCGAAGGTGCGGGTGCCGGCGAACCAGTCCTCCCGCGCCCAGCGCACCAGGTCCCCGTAGCGCTCCCGGGCCCCCTGCAGGGCCGCCGGGGCGAAGTCCACCCCGGTCACCCGGAAGCCCCGCCGGGCCAGTTCAGCCGCATCGTGCCCGAACCCGCAGCCGGGCACCGCCAGGGACGGGCCCAGGGGCAGTTCGGTCCGCTCCGCCAGCTCCAGCAGTTCGGGCAGCAGGGGGGTTGGGCCGCCCAGGTCCCACCCGGGACGGGGCTCGGCGTGGTAGATGTCCTGCCAGTAGTTGGAAGATCCGGTGGGAAGGGACAAAGGCGGGCTCCGGCAAGGGCGGAAGGACGCCCGGCAGTTTCATTTCTAAGTCATGAAGTGAAATTGGGCAAGGTACCGGGCTGCAGGTCCGGGGCGAGGCGTTCCCTGGAGGGTCTGTTGCATATAAATTTCATTCTTTTCACTCGGGGCCGGCTTCGCTTCGGATGCAATGGTTCAAGGGAGGGAGCATTGAACCAGATGGAGATCCCCATGGCCAAGCGCAAGAAGATCGCGCTGGTGGCCCACGACAACAAGAAAACCGACCTGCTGGCATGGGTCCGCTACAACAAGGTTCTGCTGGCGGAGCACGAACTGTTCGCCACCGGCACTACCGGCTCCCTGGTGGAGGAGATCCTGGGCTTCCAAGTGCACAAGCTGTTCAGCGGCCCCCTGGGCGGCGACCAGCAGATCGGTGCCAAGATCGCCACGGGCGAGATCGACATCCTGATCTTCTTCTGGGATCCCCTGGAACCGGCCCCCCACGACCCCGACGTGAAGGCCCTGCTGCGCATCGCCGTGGTCTGGAACATCCCCGTGGCCTGCGACCGCACCAGCGCCGACTTCATCATCTCCTCGCCGCTGATGACCGAGGAGTGCATGCGCATCGTGCCGGACTACACCGCACACCGGGACAGGTTCAGGGTGGACCGCTGAAACGACCAGCGTCCTGGACCGTCACGATCAAGCCCAGCACTGGGCGTCCAGGTAGGTTCGGACCTGGCGCAGGGCCGAGATTCCCCCCTCCGCCATCACCTCCAGGGCCGTCCGTCCTCCGAACAGGGGCGCGGTGTTGGGTCGGCTGACCCATCCATCTGCCGTAGCGGGCAAGAGGATCCGCAGATTCCTGTAGATTCCCAGGAGGCAGGAGACCCGCTCCAACTGGTCAACGGTGAGGAGCGCATCCTGGTTCCGCTGCCACCGGTGCAAGGTGGATCGGCTGATTCCTCCCAGGAGGGCCTGCTGGTCCGCCTCCGCCAGGCCCCACCGTTCGGCGATCCTGAAGAAGGCGCGCACCCCCGGCCCCGAAAGCCGCTCCAGGTCTCCCGGCCCCACAAGGCGGCATGCCAAGGACGACCTGCTTTCTGAACGAGCCAATCGACCCTCCAAGTAGAAAAGAGCCCCTGTCGAACCCAGTCGTCAAGCCCCCCACCCAGTTTCGCGGGCCAACCCGTCTGCTCGCCCAGGACCACGGCCGAAGGACCCGGCCAACCCCCTACGCCAGGGCGTTGACTTTGAGACTCAGCCGGCTCTTGTAGCGGCTGGCGGCGTTCTTGTGCAGGACGCCCTTGCGGCAGGCCTTGTCCACCAGGCCCAGGGTGCCGGGCAGCAGGGCCGCCGCGTCCGCCTTCTTGCCGGTCGCCACGGTCGCCAGGAACTTCTTGAGGGCGGTCTTGAGGGCGGAGCGGTTGGAGCGGTTGCGCAACCGGACCTCCGCGTCGTGGCGGGCTTTCTTGACGGCGGACTTGTGATTGGCCATGAATCCTGTCTCCCTTGGGGGGCTTGGGTGCGAAGGTGGGTTCACCCGTTGAGGCGAAAGGTCATTGTATCCCAAGGAACTCAAGAATCAAGGGGCAAGACCCGCTTGGAAGGCCAAAGTTGCCTCTTCCCGTCCGGCCCGCATTCCTTCATTCTTGTTGGAGGCCCCTGGCTTCCAGATGAAGGATTGTCATGGAGCATTTAAGAAGTTCCTTCCACCAGGCCTTGGCGGGAGCCTTGCCGGGCCAGGAGATCACCCTGGAGCGGCCCCGGTCCGGGGACCTGGGCGACCTGGCGTTCCCCTGCTTCCGCGCGGCCAAGGCGCTGGGCCTGAATCCTCAGAAGCTGGCCCAGGACCTGGCTGGAAGGATCGCCGTGGACGGCGCCCGGCTCACGTCGGCCGGACCGTACCTGAACCTGAAGCTGGAGCCCGCGGCCCGGGCCCGGCTGATGCTGGAGGCCCTGCTGGGCGCCGAGCCCTACGGCAGCGCCCCGGAGCACGGGGAGACCGTGCTGGTGGAATACAGTTCGCCCAACATCGCCAAGCTGTTCACCATCGGCCACCTGCGCTCCACCATGATCGGCCACTCCCTGGCCCTGGTGAACCGCTACCTGGGCTGCAACGTGTTGAGCCTCAACCACCTGGGCGACTGGGGCACCCAGTTCGGCACCCTGCTGGCCGCCTACAAGGACTGGGCCGAGCAGGACAATCCGCGCCTGGACCAGGACTTCCCCTGGGCCGACGAAGCGCCCGAGAAGCTGCGCACCCCGCTGTACCGGCTGTTCCAGCTGTACGTGCGGTTCCACGAGGCGGAGGCCAAGGAACCGGCCCTGCACGACGACGCCAAGGCCTGGTTCGTGCGCCTGGAGGAGGGCGATCCCGAGGCCAAGCGCCTGTGGGCCTGGTTCCGGGAGATCAGCATCCGCGAGTTCGAGCGCATCTACCAGCGCCTGGGGGTGGCGTTCGACTCCCTGGACATGGGCGAGGCGTTCTACCAGGACCAGCTGGGTCCCACCATGGAGCTGCTGGAGAGCCGGGGGCTGCTCCAGGACGGCGAGGAGGGCGCGCGCATCATCGACCTGGAGGACGTGGGCATCCAGACCCCGTGCCTGGTGCAGAAGGCGGACGGGAGCAGCATCTACGCCACCCGGGACATCGCCGCCGCCCTGTTCCGGCGCCGGAACTGGGACTTCGCCCGCTGCGTCTACGTGGTGGGCGCCGACCAGGTGCTGCACTTCAAGCAGCTGTTCGCGGTGATGGAGAAGCTGGACCCCTGGTACCGGGGGCGGATGTTCCACACTCCGTTCGGCATGGTCTCCCTGCCCGAGGGCAAGATGTCCACCCGCAAGGGCAACGTGATCTTCCTGGAGGACGTGCTGGACGAGGCGGTGTCGAGGGTGGCGGCCATCATCGAGGAGAAGAACCCCGGCCTGGAGAACAAGGAGGCCGCGGCGGAGATGCTGGGCCTGGGCGCGGTGGTCTTCTTCAACGCCCTCAACGACCGCAACAAGTCCATCACCTTCACCTGGGACCGGGTGATCGCCCTGGACGGCGACACCGGGCCCTACGTGCAGTACGCCCACGCCCGCATCCTGTCGGTGCTGCGCAAGGCCGGGGGGCCCTGGATGGACTACGTCCGCCCGGCGGCGGACCCCGGCGTGGACGACGCCGCGGTGGCGTTCCCGGCGGCGCCGGTGCCCGCCAGCATGGAGGGCCTGGAGGACGCTCCGGCCCAGGCCCTGCTGTTCGAACTGGCCGGGCTGCCCGAGGCCTACCGGGTCATGCAGCGGGAGAACATGGGCACATCCCTGGCCCGCCAGCTGCTGGCCATCGCCAAGGCCTTCTCCGGCTTCTACACCAACTGTCCCATCCTGTGGCCTGAGAACAGCGAGGCCGTGCGCGAGGCGCGCCTGGCCCTGTGCGTGGCCACCGCCCGGGCCCTCCGCCAGGGGCTGCGCATCCTGGGGGTCCAGGCCCCGGAAGCCATGTAAGTCTCTTCAAAAATGTCGAATTTTTCTGTCATGCAGGCTGCGGCCGGGGGGGAACATATGACCAAATTCGTTTTCGTGACCGGTGGGGTGCTCTCCAGCCTGGGGAAGGGCATCGCGGCGGCCAGCCTGGGCGCGCTGCTGGAGGCGCGGGGCCTCAAGGTGACCCTCATGAAGATGGATCCCTACCTCAATGTGGACCCCGGCACCATGAGCCCGTTCCAGCACGGCGAGGTGTACGTCACCGACGACGGCGCCGAGACCGACCTGGACCTGGGCCACTACGAGCGCTTCACCTCGGTGCCCACCACCGCCAACCACACCATCACCACCGGCCGGATCTACAACACCGTGATCCAGAAGGAGCGGCGGGGCGACTTCCTGGGCAAGACCGTGCAGGTGATCCCGCACATCACCGACGAGATCAAGGCCACCATGAAGAAGGTGGCCAAGGACGTGGACGTGGTGCTGGTGGAGATCGGCGGCACCGTGGGCGACATCGAGTCCCAGCCGTTCCTGGAGGCCATCCGCCAGTTCAAGCTGGAGGCGGGCCAGGGCAACGCCATCAACATCCACCTCACCTACGTGCCTTACATCAAGGCGGCCGGCGAGCTCAAGTCCAAGCCCACCCAGCACAGCGTCAAGGAGCTGCGGGCCCTGGGCATCCAGCCCGACGTGCTGCTGTGCC
Organism: Holophaga sp.; assembly: GCA_049508835.1. Taxonomy (GTDB): domain Bacteria; phylum Acidobacteriota; class Holophagae; order Holophagales; family Holophagaceae; genus Mesoterricola. The sequence goes on from JBELAL010000009.1 coordinate 94,933, forward strand.
GCGCCGACATGGACCTGCCCCGGAGCCTCCGGGACAAGATCGCCCTGTTCTGCTCGGTCACCCCCGACGCGGTGTTCTGCTGCCGGGACGCCAACACCATCTACGAGGTGCCCCTCAACCTGCACCTGGAGGGCCTGGACGCCAAGGTGGCGGCCCTGCTCAACCTGAGCGACCGGCGCCCGGACCTGTCCGCCTGGCACGACCTGCTGCACCGGATCCAGAACCCCAAGGGCAGCGTGCGCATCGCCATCGTGGGCAAGTATGTGGAGTTCAAGGAGAGCTACAAGTCGCTTACCGAGGCCCTGCACCACGCCGGGTACGGCCTGGAGACCCAGGTGGACCTGAAGTGGATCGAGGGGGAGGAACTGGAGCACGGCGACCCGGCGGCCATCCTGGGCGACTGCCACGGGCTGCTGGTGCCGGGCGGCTTCGGCGTGCGCGGCACCCTGGGCATGATCCTGGCCATCCGTTACGCCCGGGAGAACAAGATGCCGTTCTTCGGGATCTGCCTGGGCATGCAGGTGGCCTCGGTGGAGTTCGCCCGCAACGTGCTCGGGCTGGAGGGGGCCGATTCCACCGAGTTCGAGGAGAACCCAAAGCACCGGGTGATCTTCAAGCTGCGGGAGCTGGTGGACGTGGAGGAGCTGGGCGGCACCATGCGCCTGGGCGCCTATCCCTGCGTGCTGACCGCCGACAGCCAGGCGGCGAAGGCCTACCACAGCGAGAAGATCAGCGAGCGCCACCGGCACCGCTACGAGTTCAACCAGGCGGAATACCGCAAGCCCATGGAGGAGAAGGGCATGGCCTTCACCGGCATGAGCCCGGACGGCACCTTCGTGGAGATCGTCGAGATCCCCGAGCACCCCTACTTCCTGGGCTGCCAGTTCCACCCGGAGTTCAAGTCCAAGCCCCTGCAGCCCCACCCGCTGTTCACGGCGTTCGTCAAGGCCAGCGCGGATCATCGGGGATGAAGAAGGCATTCTCGGGCATGAGACAATCAACAATCCTGCGAGGTATCTCTTGACCTTCTCGGCCACGAACATCGACAAACTCTGCATCGACACGGTGCGCTGCCTGGCCATGGACGCCGTGCAGAAGGCCAACAGCGGCCACCCCGGCACGCCCATGGCCCAGGCCCCGGCGGCCTACGTGCTGTGGACACGGTTCCTGAAGCACAACCCGGCCGACCCGGCCTGGGTGGACCGGGACCGGTTCGTGCTGTCCTGCGGGCACGTGTCCATGCTGATCTACTCGCTGCTGCACCTGTCCGGCTACGACCTGTCCCTGGAGGACCTCAAGCAGTTCCGCCAGTGGGGCTCGCGCACCCCGGGCCACCCGGAGTTCGGGCACACCCCCGGGGTGGAGACCACCACCGGGCCCCTTGGCCAGGGCATCGGCAACGCCGTGGGCATGGCCATCGCCGAACGCTGGCTGGCGGACCGGTTCAACCGTCCGGGCCACAAGGTGGTGGACCACCGCACCTTCGCCTTCGCCGGGGACGGGGATGTCATGGAAGGCGTGGGCCAGGAGGCCGCCAGCCTGGCCGGGCACCTGGGCCTGGAGAAGCTGGTGCTGCTCTACGACAACAACCGCATCACCATCGAGGGCAGGACCGACCTGGCCTTCACCGAGGACGTGGCCCGGCGCTTCGAGGCCCAGGGCTGGCGGGTGCTGAAGGTGGCCGACGGCGAGGACCTGGCCGCCCTCACCAAGGCCTTCCAGGAGGCCTGCCGTCCCTGCGGCAAGCCCACCCTGATCGACTGCCGCACCATCATCGGCTTCCCCGCCCCCACCAAGCAGAACACCCACCAAGCCCACGGCGCCCCCCTGGGCGAAGCGGAGGTCCGCGCCACCAAGGAGATCCTGGGCTGGGACCCGGACGGCCACTTCGTGGTGCCCGCCGAGGCCCTGGCCGAGTGGCGCCGGTGCGGGACCCGGGGCGAGCAGGCGGAAACCGCCTGGCGCAGGTTGTTCGAAGCCTACCGCGCGGAGCATCCGCAGCTGGCGGCCGAGTACGAGGCCATGATGAAGGGGGGGCTGCCCACGGGCTGGGACGCCCAGCTGCCCGCGTTCAACCCCGGCGACAAGCTGGCCACCCGGGAAGCCGGGGGCAAGGCCCTGAACGCCCTGGCGGGAGTCATCCCCAACCTGGTGGGCGGCTCCGCCGACCTGGCCCCCTCCACGCTCACGGATATCAAGGACGGCGGCAACTTCCAGGCCGGGAGCCCGGGCCGCAACTTCCACTGGGGCGTCCGCGAGCACGCCATGGGCGCGGTCCTCAACGGCATGAGCCTGCACGGCGGGCTGCACGTGTTCGGGGCGACCTTCTTCATCTTCAGCGACTACATGCGCCCCAGCGTGCGGCTGGCGGCGCTCATGCGCCAGCCGGTGAAGTACGTGTGGACCCACGACTCCATCGGGGTGGGCGAGGACGGCCCCACCCACCAGCCGGTGGAGCAGCTCATGTCCCTGCGCATGGTGCCCAACCTGACCGTGATCCGCCCCGCCGACGCCAACGAGACGGTGGAGGCCTGGAGGATGGCCATGGCCCACACGACCGGCCCGGTGGGGCTGGCCCTCACCCGCCAGAAGCTGCCGGCGCTGGATCCCGCCAAGGCCAAGGGCGCCGCCCGGGGCGCTTACATCCTGGAGGAGGCCAGCGCCAAGCCCAGGGTCATCCTCATGGCCAGCGGCAGCGAAGTGCACCTGGCCCTGGCCGCCCGCGCCGCCCTGGAGGGCGAAGGCATCCCCGCCCGGGTGGTGTCCATGCCCTGCTGGGAGGTGTTCCAGGCCCAGCCCGCGTCGTACCGGGAGGAGGTCCTGCCCGCCGCCGTGAAGGCCCGGGTGTCGGTGGAGGCCGGAGTCACCTTCGGCTGGGAGCGCTGGATCGGGGACGCCGGCGCCAGCGTCGGCCTGGACCACTTCGGCGCCTCGGCCCCGGCGGAGGTGCTGTTCAAGCAGTTCGGGTTCACCGTGGAGAACGTGGTGGCTACGGCCAGGAAGGTGCTTCAGGGGTAGTTGAACACCACCGATCGGGGATCGGTTCGAGCCCCGGACCGCTCCCCGGGGTAGACTGGAACTTTGAGTGTTTTCAATCCCCGGAGTCCGCATGCACCTGAGCCAATACCGGCAAGCCCGCATCGAGAAGCTGCAGAAGCTCCAGGCCCTGGGCCTGGACGTGTGGCCCCGCAAGGCCGAGCGCACCCACGGCATTGTCGACATCGTCAAGGCCCACTCGGAATCCACCGCTGAGCAACTGGAGGCCTCGCCCCAGGTGGTGAGCGTCATGGGCCGGGTCCTGGCCATCCGGGAGATGGGCAAGAGCATCTTCGCCCACATCACCGAGAACGGGGAGAAGCTGCAGGTGTACTTCCGGGTCAACGACCTGGCCGAGCCCGGGTGGGAGATCGTCAAGCTGCTGGACATGGGCGACTTCATCTCGGTGACCGGGCCGCTCATGCGCACCCGGATGGGCGAGCTGAGCGTGCGCGCCCAGCGCATCCAGTTCCTCACCAAGGCCTTCCTGCCCCTGCCGGAGAAGTGGCACGGGCTGCAGGACAAGGAGATCCGCTACCGCCGGCGCTACCTGGACCTGGTGGCCAACCCCGAGGTGCTCAAGACCTTCCAGACCCGCTCCCGGATCCTGGCCGGAGTGCGCCGGTACATGGAGGGCCAGGGCTTCCTGGAGGTGGAGACCCCCATGATGCAGCCCATCCCCGGGGGCGCCAGCGCAAGGCCCTTCGTGACCCACCACAACGCCCTGGACATCCCCCTGTACCTGCGCATCGCCCCTGAGCTGTACCTCAAGCGCCTGATCGTGGGCGGCTTCGACAAGGTGTTCGAGATCAACCGCAACTTCCGCAACGAGGGCATCTCCCTGCGCCACAACCCCGAGTTCACCATGATGGAGTCGTACGCCGCCGGGCAGGACCTGCGCGACGTGATGGTGATGATCGAGAACCTGTTCCAGACCATTGCGGAGATCTGCGGCGGGGTGGAGCGGCCCTGGGGCGGGCAGCCCATCAGCTACCGGGCTCCGTTCCGGCGCCTGCCCCTCAAGGACGCCATCGCCCAGTACGGCCGCATCGAGCGGAAGCTGCTGGAGGACCCGGCCCAGATCCGGCGCCTGGCCCGGGAGATCCACGCGGAGGACGTGGACGACAAGACCCCCGGCACCCTGCTGGGCGAGCTGTTCGAGCACCACGCCGAAGAGCATCTGGTCCAGCCCACCTTCGTCACCGACTACCCGGTGGAGCTGAGCCCCCTCACCAAGAACCTGCCCGGGGACCCGGACTTCGTGGACCGCTTCGAGCTTTTCATCGGGGGCATGGAGCTGGCCAACGCCTACTCGGAGCTCAACGACCCGGACGTGCAGCTGCAGCGGTTCCAGGCCCAGCTCAAGGAGCGGGAGGCCGGCGACGACGAGGCCATGCGCATGGACCAGGACTTCCTCAACGCCCTGGAGCACGGCTTCCCCCCCACCGGCGGGGTGGGCGTGGGCATCGACCGGATGGTCATGCTCATGACCGACAACGCCAGCATCCGGGACGTGATCCTGTTCCCGCTCATGCGGCCCCTGGCCCCGGGGGCGGAGGAGACGGAAGAAGCCTAGCGGTTGAACAGGCGCGGGTCGATGAGGGCGTTGACGTAGACGTTGTTCGCGTCCAGCAGCCAGCCCACGTCCGCGCCGTCCAGCACCTCGGCCAGGAAGTCCGGTTCGGCCAGCTCGCTCATCCCCAGTTCGGCGTAGAAGGTGATGTTCTCCAGGATGAGCGGCACCGGCAGGCGCTCCTTCAGCTCCTTGACCCGGCGAACGGTGTGCCGCGCCGAAGCCCGGGTCAGGGGCATGGGCAGCAGGTCGTGGGTGGCGGAGCCGTCCACCGTGCTGAAGCACAGGTGCTCGGAGTGCCACGGGCTGCCGGTGAATTCCAGGAACTCGGCCAGCTGGCGGAGGTAGTCGCCGTCGAACGGGTCGAACCCGCCCACCGAGAGCCCCAGCCCGTGGGTGACCACCGGGTCCCGGGCCAGCACCTTGCAGACCGTGTCGTGGTCGCGTTCGCCGTCGCCGATGACGTTCTCCGGCGCGATCTCCCAGAACGGCACCCCGGGGTTGGCCTCGGCCGCCAGCGCGAAGTGGGGCTCCCGCAGGCCGAGGCCGACTCCGGTGAATGGATCCATGGGAAGGTGGGGAGCCATGCGGGCTCCCGGAGCGGAGCGGGCCGGCCGCCTAGGCGGGGGGCGTGGTCGAGCCGGCGCAGCGGCCGGCTGTGCAGTAGCCGGCCGCGCAGGTGCGTCCCGCGCACTGGCGTCCGCCGCAGTGACGGCCTCCACCGCACCGGTGGCCGCCTCCGCAGCGGCGGTGCCCGCCGCACCGGTGTCCGCCGCCGCATCGACGCTTGCCGCAGCGGAGGGACCCCCCGGGACTGGGGTCGAAGTCGTCGCCGCCGGCGTCCGCGCGCGCGGCGGGATAGGGGTCGACGGGCCTGGCGCCCAGGGTCGGGGTCCCGGCCACCAGGATGGAACTGGCCGCGAACAGGGTCGCGATACCAAGGAGCTTGTTGGACATGCTGGCCTCCCGGGGGGAACGGGTCCGCGGGCGGGTCCGGGCGGACCCCGGGGATGGGGGAACGGCAGGCCCCTGCCTGGACGGCGCCGGGATCCGGGCCTTCCGGAGGGCGGGGAAGGGACGGTGTCTTTGCCCACCCAGTTAGGTGCCGCCCGGGCCGGCCCGTGACCCGAAATGAGTTTATAAGCCTAATGATTATTTAAATTAACGGCAAGTGCACTTCCGACCGATCCGATCGTTTGACCGGGTTTGCCCCCCGGGCCCCCTCGGAGGGCGCGGCCGGCCTCCCGGCCCAGGTCCAGGCCAGGAGGATCATCTGGGCGGTGCGCTGGGCGCCCAGGGTCAGCTGCTCCTTGACCCGGGGCTCCTGGGCCTGGCGGAAGACCCGCCAGTAGACCTCGCCGAACGGACCGTCCTCCCCGCCCTCGTTGGCCCGCTGGGCGGCAAGGTCGTCCGCCAGGATTTCCGGCACCAGCGCGAAGCCCTGCTTGAGCCAGGCCCAGGGCGCCGCCTGGGGCCGGGGGCCGAGCCCGGTCGGGCGGGCCTCCGGGAACCAGCTCTCGTCGTTCTCCATGCGCTCCACCAGTTCGACATGCCAGCGTTTATGGATGCGGTACTGGCCGGTGCGGTCGCCGTGGCGGTTGACGGTGGTGTGCAGGGGCGCGCTGAGGTCGCCCACGTAGTGGCTGAGGATGCTGGCGTCCAGGGCCGCCTGGTCGGGATCCCCGGAGGCGAAGCTGCCGGCCAGGGCCTGGGCCCGGTCCAGGATGGTCCAGGGCGCCTGGCCGGCATCCTGGAAGTCGTCCGGCCCCAGCCGGGCCCGGGCCGCGTCCTCGTCCAGGGGCACTTGGTCCGGCCCGCCGTACGGCTCGCATTCCAGGTAGTGGCGGGGGCGTTCCAGGGGGTCCGTGTGCTTCCAATGGTCCGGGTCGCTGGCGTGGTCCCGCAGGATGTCCTCCCGCCCGGCGAACCAGGCCGCCAGGTCGGGAGGGAGGTCCGCCAGGCTGGAAACGGCCACCAGCTGGTGGCCCAGGACGCCCCAGGCGGGGAGGGGCGCGGCGGCGAAGGCCGCGGCCAGGACTGCCGCCGCGTGGAAAAACAGGGATCGGTGCATGGCGCCTCGCTGGGAAACCGGGCTCCGGGAGCCCGTGGACCCCGGGAGTCTGCCGCAGTTCCCGCGGCGGCGGAACGGAACCGTTAATCGGTCAGGTGGGCCAGGTGGCGCTCCAGGGCCACCGGGTCCACCGGCTTGGTCAGGTGCAGGTCGAATCCCGCCCGCTTGGCTTTTTCCACGTCTTCCTGGGAGTTGAAGCCGGTGACGGCGATCAGGCGGATGGCGTCCAGCCGCGCGTCGGCCCGGATGGCCCGGGCCACGTCGTAGCCGTCCAGCTGGCCGGGAAGGCCGATGTCGCACAGGATGAAGTCCGCCAGGAAGCGGCGGGCCTTGTCCAGGGCGGCCATCCCGTTGCCGGCGATCTCCACCGTGTGCCCCAGCATCTCCAGCAGGAGTTCGAAGGTGATGGCGGCGTCGGAGAGGTCCTCCACGATCAGGATCCGGCGGGGACGGCTGGGCCGGGCCGCCTCCGCGGCGCCGGGCCGGGCCGCCGGCGGGGCCTGGACCCTGGGCAGGGTGAGGATGAATTCGGATCCCTTGCCCGGGCCGTCGCTGTGGGCCGTGACCTGGCCTCCGTGCAGTTCCGTCAGGCCCTTGACCAGGGCCAGGCCCAGGCCCATTCCGGCGCCGGTCCGGCTGCCGGCGGCCTGGGCGAAGGGCTCGAACACCCGGTCCAGGGTGGCCTGGTCCATGCCGATGCCCGTGTCCCGCACCGTCAGCCGCGCCCGGTCCTGGGGGTCCCGGTCCAGGGTGGCCGTCACCAGGCCGCCCCGGTCGCATAGCTGGAGGGCGTTCTCGAGCAGCCGCCCGATCATCTGGGCCAGCCGCGCCCCGTCCCCGGCCACCTGGAGGGGGGTCACCGGGAGCGCCAGGTCCAGGCGCACGCCCGCCGCCTCCGCCGGCCGGCGGAACTCCTCCGCCGCCTCCGCCAGGATCCGTCCCAGGTCCAGCCGCTCCCGGCACAGGGTGATCCGGCCCTGGGCCAGGCGCGAGGCGTCCAGGAGGTTGTCCACCAGGCGGGACAGGTGGGTCACCTGGCGGTCGATGATCTCCCGGGCCTGCTGGAGGATGGGATCGTCCGAACCGGCCCGGTTCAGGAGGGCCACCGAGTTGCGGATGGGGGCCAGGGGATCCCGCAGCTCATGGCTCAAGGCGGCCAGGAATTGGTCCCGGGTCCGGGCGCCCGCCAGGGGGCTGGTGGCCTCGGCCAGCTGGCGGCGCAGGGCCTCGTTCTCTGCCCGGAGTTCTTTGATGATTTGATCATTGCCTAGCATCGGCTGGTCTGGTTCATGGCCGGCCGCTTCGAGGGGGGTGGGGGAAGCTTCAATCGGCATGGTCCCTTCCTGCGCGACAGGGTCCCGGATGCGTTTGGCGATGACAGGGCATTCCCTGGATCCTGGATAAAGTATAAATCAATTTTCCAGGATGCAAATTAATATTGCATAAAATGGAGGGGGCCCGTTCACCGGCCCGCCACCACCTTGAGGATGCCCACGAACCGGTCCACGTCCTCCGGCTCAGTGTCGAACGCGCACATCCACCGCACCAGCCCCTCCCGCTCGTCCCAGGGCCAGAAGAAGGTCTCCCGCTGGAGCGGCTCCACCATCGCCACCGGGATCCGGGCGAACACCGCATTGGCCTCCACCGGGAAGGCCACCTGCACGAACGGCAGGTCCCGCACCGCCGCGTGCAGGCGGCTGGCGGCGGCCACCGCCTTGCGGCCGTTCTCGATCCACAGGCCGCCTTCCAGCAGGGCCTCGAACTGGGCGGAGATGAAGCGCATCTTGGAGGCCAGCTGCATGGCGTGCTTCTGGTAGTAAGGGTAGTCCGGGCCCAGCCCGGGCTTGAGGAACACCACCGCCTCCCCGAACAGCATGCCCTGCTTGGTGCCGCCGAAGCTCACGGCGTCCACCCCGGTGCCCACCAGCATGGCGCGCACGTCCACCCCGGAGGCGGCCACGGCGCAGCCCAGGCGGGCCCCGTCCACGTGCACCCCGAGCCCGTGGGCGTGGGCGATGCCGATGAGGGCGCGCAGCTGGTCCAGGGTGTAGAGGGTGCCCACCTCGGTGGGCTGGGTGAGGGTGAGCACCACCGGGTGGGCCCCGTGCACCCCGTGGCCCTTGGCCAGCTCCCGCTCCAGGGCGGCCGGGTCCACCTTGCCGTCCGGGCCCGGCACCGGGACCAGGCGCATGCCCAGCAGCCGCTCCGGGGCGGTGCTCTCGTCGTTGACCACGTGGGCCACCTGGGAGCACAGCACCGCGCCGTAGGACTTGGCGAAGGCCATCAGGGCGGTGACGTTGGCCCCGGTGCCGTTGAACACGAAGTGGGTGGTCACGTCCTGCCCGAACAGCCGGTTGAAGGCGGCCTTGGCCCGGGCGGTGACCGGGTCCTCGCCGTAGGCCATGGCGTGGCCCTGGTTGCAGGCGGCGAGGGCCTCCAGGACCTTGGGATGGGCCCCGGCGAAGTTGTCGCTGGCGAAGCCGCGGGGAAAGGGTGCGGACGAAGGGACGGGCATGGTCGGACCTCTCCTCCAGCCTATCGTCCCGGGTACCCACCGTCTCCATCCCGCCCAGGAAACCTTTCCGGACCTTGCATTAATAAATTTAAAATCAAGTGATCCTGGACGCGCACCAGTGGCCCACCAAGACGTTCATCCCGCGCGGCACCACTGCGTTCGGCCCGCATGTCACGGTCGCCAATGCTGGCCATGACGGGCTCCTAGTGGCTTTCAGTCCGTTCCTTCTCCAGCTCCGCCAGGTACGCCTCCAGCCACTTGGTGGAGATGTTCCCGCTCACGAAGTCCGGGTGGTCCATAATCAGCCGGTGCAGCGGCGCGCTGGTCTTGATGCCTTCCACCACCAGGGTGTCCAGGGCCCGCCGCATGCGGGCCAGGGCCTCGGTGCGGTCGCTGCCGTGGGCGATCAGCTTGGCCACCAGGGAATCGTAGTAGGGGGGGATGACCGCGTCCTGGTGCATGGCGGTGTCCATGCGGATGCCGGGGCCGCCGGGGAAGTTCAGGGCGGTGATCCGGCCCGGGGACGGAGTGCAGCGGAACGGGTCCTCGGCGTTGATCCGGCACTCGATGGCGTGCCCGCGCAGGACGATGTCCTCCTGGGCGTAGGACAGCTTGAGCCCGCCGGCGATGCGGATCTGCTCCTTGACGATGTCGATCCCGCTCACCATCTCGGTGACCGGGTGCTCCACCTGGATCCGGGTGTTCATCTCCATGAAGAAGAACTCGCCCCTCGCGTCGAGCAGGAACTCGATGGTGCCGGCGTTGAAGTAGCCCACCGCCTGGGCGGCGCGGCGGCCCATGTCCCAGATCCGCTTGCGCAGCTCGGGGGTGAGGGCCGGGCTGGGGCTCTCCTCGATCAGCTTCTGGTGGCGGCGCTGGATGGAGCACTCCCGCTCGCCCAGGGTGATGATGCTGCCGAACAGGTCGCCCAGGATCTGCACCTCGATGTGGCGGGGCTCCAGCAGGTACTTCTCCATGTAGACGGTGTCGTCGGTGAACGCGGCCCGGGCTTCGGAGCGGGCGGTACTGTACATCTCCGCCATCTCGTCGGGGCCGCGGACGATGCGCATGCCCCGGCCCCCGCCGCCGGCGCTGGCCTTGACGATCACCGGGTAGCCGATGTGCTCGCCCCAGGCCAGGGCGTCCTCCACCGAGTCCACCACCCCGTCGCTGCCGGGCATGAGCGGCACCCCGGCCGCCTTCATGGTGGCCTTGGCCTGGGCCTTGTTGCCCATCATGCGGATGATCTCGGCGTTGGGGCCGATGAAGACGATGCCGCAGGCCTGGCACACCTCCACGAAGTGGGGGTTCTCGCTCAGGAAGCCGTAGCCGGGGTGGATCGCCTCGGCCCCGGTCACTTCCGCGGCGGCGATCACCTGGGGGATGTTCAGGTACGACTTGGCGCTGGCGGCCGGGCCGATGCAGATGTCCTGGTCGGCGAAGCGCACGTGCAGGGCGTCCCGGTCGGCCTCGGAGTACACGGCCACGGTCTGGATGCCCAGCTCCTTGCAGGCCAGGATCACCCTCAGGGCGATCTCGCCCCGGTTGGCGATGAGGATCTTGCGGAACGGGGGCTCCCCGGCCTTGGCGGCGGGCTTGCGGTGGGAAGTCTTGCGCTTGAACGAGGCCATCGGATCAGCGGACCCTTATGGCGAACAGCCGTTCGCCGTACTCCACCGGCTGGCCGTTCTCCACCAGCACCGCCACCACTTCCCCGGCCACGTCGCACTCGATCTCGTTCATGAGCTTCATGGCCTCGACGATGCAGAGGGTCTGGCCGGGCTTGACGAAGTCGCCGGGCTGGACGAACGGCGCCGAGGTGGCGCTGGGGGCGCGGTAGAAGGTGCCGACGATGGGGCTGGTGATGTGGTGCACCCCGGGGTCCTCGCCCCGCTCCGGGGCGGGCAGGGCGGTGGCCACCAGAGTGTGGACCGGGCCCGCGGCCGCCGGCAGCGCCGCCTGGGCCGGGGCGGAGGCGCCCCGGGGCTCCTGGCCGAGCTTGCGGATGTGCAGCTTGACCCCGAGGGATTCGAACTGGAATTCGTCGATGGGCTCCCGGCCCACCTGGGTGATGAGGGCCTGGACGTCCGCGAGCCCCAGGGCCAAGCCTTCGGCCGGCGCCTGCTCTCTGGAGGCCGGAGTCCGACGGGCGGGTCTGGAGGTGGGGGCGGGCTTTTTGGACGGGCTCATGGATGCTCCAAAGCGGATCGCGTCTGGGTCGCGGGTTCAGGAGTCGGAAGGGGCCGGCGGCACCGCCTCCCGGAGGCGGCGGCCTTTGGGCCCGGCCTCCTCGGGGCGGAACTCCTTGCTGGCGGCGTCCAGGATCCCGTTCACGAACTGGGTGCCTTCCTGGTCGCTGAACTCCTTCACGATCTCCAGCGCCTCGTTGATGATGATCGGGAAGGGGATGTCCTTCAGGAACATCAGCTCGTACACCCCCAGGCGCAGCAGGTTGCGGTCCACCACGGCCATGCGGTGGATCTTCCAGTGCTCGGCGAACCGGGTGAGCACCGCGTCGATCTCCTCCAGGTGGCCGTGCACGCCGTCCACCAGGCGCCGGGCATAGTAGAAGGCATCCCGGTTCAGGTCCTGGATGGCGTTGAACCCGGCGAAGATCTCGTCCGGGAGATATTCCGTGAGATCCATGGCGTACAGCATCTGGAGGGCGTACTCGCGGCCCCGGCGGCGAACGCCCATTACTTGATCCCCTTCCCGGGCTGATCGAGCAGATGGCGCAGGTCCACCAGTTCCAGCAGGCTCATGGCGGCTTCCCAGCCCTTGTTGCCCATCTTGGTGCCGGCACGGTCGATGGCCTGCTCGACCGTATCGGTGGTGAGCACCCCGAACACCACCGGAACTCCGGTCTCCAGGGCCACCTGGGCCGTCCCCTTGGTTACTTCGGCCGCGATCATGTCGAAATGGGGCGTGCCGCCGCGGATCACCGCGCCCAGCAGGGCCACCCCGGCGTACTTGCCGCTTCGGGCCACCAGCAGGGCCACCTGGGGCAGCTCGAACGAGCCGGGCACCCGGATGAGATCGATCTGGGCCTCGTTGCCGCCGTGGCGGAGGATGCAGTCCGTGGCGCCTCCCACCAGACGGTCAACGATGAATTCATTGAAACGTGAGGCCACCAGGGCGAAGCGGTCGCCCTTGTCCACACGCAGCTGGCCCTCAAAGATCCCCATGGGAACCCCCCGAAAGGTGGTTGAATTCACGACAATAGCACAAGTGTGGGCGAAGTGGCACCGGCTTTGGCGCGGGAATTGCTGTCTGGACGGCACCTGGGTCGTCCGCTCCCGGCGGAGGCTCTATCGGACGTCCATCAGCCGGGTCCCCATCCTCGCCGCGATGTTCATGACCTCCCGCCACTGGGCCTCGGAGGGGAACACCGCCCAGCCCCCGAGCGCGGCCACCACGAACATGGCCAGGCTGAGGCTGGCCGTCGAGGGGCCGATCCGGGTCCCCAGGACCAGGCCGCACACCGCCACCGCGGCCAGCAGGGCGGCCCGGAGCAGGTTCCGCACTTTCAGCACGCCCAGGGCGGCGGGGGCATTGGGCATCCGTCCCAGGCGGGGGACCACCGCCATGGCCAGCAGAAGGGCGGTGGCGGCCGAGCCCAGGAGGAGCGGGACGAGGGGGTCGCCCCAGGGCACCCGGCCGAACCCGGCCAGGTACAGCCGCCAGCGGCCCCGCAGGGCCTGGGCGGCCAGGCTGATGGCGTACATGGCCGGAGCGACGAAGCAGCAGGTGACGGTCACCATCCGGGCCTGGCGCGCCGAATGCCGCAGCTGATGCTCGAGTTCCGGGGGAAAATCCATGGCCGGCTCCAAACTGGAACCTTGCCATTCTCCTTCCAGGGAGGCTCCGGGGGAAGAGCGGAACCCGGAGGCGCCAAATAGTCCTGGCAGTCGGCGCCCGCTGCCCTAGGTTTGGGGCGGCACCCACCATCGTGGAGGAATTATGGGATTGGGTACGTGGGTTCTGGTATCGGACGCCTGCCGGGCACGAGTCCTGGTGGACCGCGGAACAGCCGGCGGACTGGTCGAACTGGAGGAATATGCCTGCCCGGGCAGCCGGGAGCATGTGAAAGACCAAGTGTGCGACCGCGCCGGAATGAAACCGCCCGGCGGCAAGGGGGCCCGGGCCAGCGTCGTGCCGGTCCTGGACCCCAAGGAAGTGGAGGCCCGGAAGTTCGGCCGGCAGCTGGCGGAGATCCTGAAGAAGCGCCTGAACGACCATGCCTTCAAGGAGCTGGTCCTGGCGGCGCCCCCCCACTTCCTGGGCATCCTGCGGGGCAGCCTGGACGAGACCGTGGCCAGGCGCGTGGTCGCCTCCATCGACAAGGACCTGACCAGCCTGACCCCCCACGAGCTGGAGGGCCGGCTCATGGTGCGCACCCGCGCCTGAGCCGCAGTCTCAGCGGCCGATCCGGCCCAGCAGCCGCAGCAGTCCGTCCAGGATGGTCAAGGGGTGGGGCGGGCAGCCGGGGATGAACAGGTCCACCGGCAGGCCCGCCCCGGCGGCTCCGCCCAGCTGCTCGGCCTGGTGCAGGTAGGGCCCCCCGCTGATGGCGCAGGCGCCCACGGCGATGACGATCCTGGGCTCGGGCACGGCGTCGTAGGTCTTGCGCAGGGCCAGGGCCATGTTGGCGGTCACTGGGCCGCAGACCACCAGGCCGTCGGCGTGGCGGGGCGAGGCCACGTACTGGATCCCGAACCGGCCCGCGTCCCAGGCCAGGGTGCCCAGCACGTTCACGTCCACCTCGCAGCCGTTGCAGCCCCCGGCGCTCACCACCCGCAGCCTCAGGGACCGGCCCAGGACCCGCCGCAGCTCACGCCCCAGGGCCTCGGCCAGGCGCAACGGCCGGTCGGGAACCTGCACCAGTTCGTCCCGCAGCCGGACCGCCAGGCGGTGGTCCCCGGTGAAGCGCAGGACCTCTTCCGGGCAGGCGTCGGTGCACTGGGTGCAGAACAGGCAGCGCCCCAGGTCCAGCCGGGGGGCGTGGGGGCCCGGTTCCCCGGAAGGAGGGGGGACCAGCTCCACCGCGCCGGTGGGGCAGGCGTCCACGCAGGCCCGGCAGCCCTCGGCGCAGGCGCCGGGGCCGAACTCGGGGCGGCCCCGGAACCGTTCCGGCAGGGCCGGCAGGGTCTTGGGGTAGGGCAGGGTGCGGTGGCCCTGGCGCCAGCGGGACAACAATATATGAATCATAAATCATGACCGCAGTAGGAGAGGTTGAAGCTCTTGTTACAGAGGGGGAAGTCGGAGATCTGCTCCCCCCGCAGGGCCAGGGCCAGCCCGAACCAGTTGTGGAACGAAGGGTCGACGATCTTGTAGCGCCGGAACCGGCCCCCGGGGCCGGTGAGCGCCAGGTGCAGCACCTCCCCCCGCCACCCTTCCACCAGGGAGACGCACAGGTGCTCGGGCGCCAGGGATGGCATCGGGCCGGGGCGGGGATCCGGCTCGGCCCAGGCCAGGGATTCCAGGGCCGCCCGCAGGAAGCGGTGGCTCTCCCCCAGTTCCATCCACCGGACCCAGGCCCGGGAGTGCACGTTCCCGCTTTCGGCCAGGGAAGGCGTGACCGGGTGCTGGACATAGGGGCCGAAGGCGAAGTCCCGGCGCACGTCCTGGTCGATGCCGCAGGCCCGGGCGGCCACCCCCACCAGGCCGATCTCCCGGGCCTGGACCGGGTCGACCGCCCCGGCGGCCTCGAACCGGTTCAGCACCGAGGCGGTGCCCCACATCAGTTCTACCGCGTCCCGGGTGTCGGCCCAGGCCCGTTCCAGCCGGTCGGCCAGGACCCGGGCCCGGGCGGCGTCCAGGTCGAAGCGCAGCCCGCCCGGGCGCAGCCAGTCCCGCCCCAGGCGGCTGCCGCAGGCCTCGGCGGTCAGGTTCAGCCAGTCGCCCCGGATCCGTCCGCAGTAGGAGGCGGTGGGCAGGAAGCCCACGTCCCCGGCCAGGGCCCCCAGGTCCCCCACGTGGTTGGCGGCCCGTTCCAGTTCCAGGGCCACGCCCCGGACCCGTTCGGAGCGCTGGGGTACCTCCGTCCCGGCCAGGGCCTCCAGGTTCCGGCAGTAGGCCCAGGCGTGGGCGGCGGTGCTGTCCCCGGCGGCGGTCTCGGCCTGCTTCAGGCTGAGGGGGTGCGGCCCGCCCTCCAGGGCGCGCTCGATCCCCCGGTGCTGGTAGCCCAGCGCGATCTCCAGGTGGAACACGGTCTCACCGTGGCACTGGAACCGGAAGTGCCCGGGCTCGATGACCCCGGCGTGCACCGGCCCCACCGCCACCTCGTGCACCTCCTCGCCCTTCACCTGGTAGAAGTCCATCACCGCCGGTCCAGAAGGCCCGAACACCTCCCGGCCTTCGGCCCCCGGCCCGGCATCGGGCCTGAGCCATGGCCGGTGGAACCGCACCGGCTTGAGCCAGGGGTGGCCCTCGGGCAGGATGCCGCACTGTTCGGCCAGCTCCCGCTCGAACAGGTGGGCCTGGGGGCATTCGGGGGTGAGGGCGGGATACCGGGGCCCGTCCAGGCGGGTGCGCCCGGCCAGGAGCAGGCCCTCCCGGTCCGCGGCCAGCACCGCGTACAGGCCCAGGTCCCGGTCGGCGCACAGGCAGGCCAGACGCATCCCGCCGCGCACCCTGCCGATGACCTCGGCACGGAATTCCGCCGGGGACAGCTCCGGCACCCGGTCCAGGGGCACGGCCTGGCCGTTGCCGAGGGGAAGGAAGGCCGGCCCGCTCACGGCTGGCCCTCCACCGCGTTGGCGGCGCTGCGCAGCATGGCGTCCACCGGCCGGGGCAGCCACAGGCCCAGGACCACCGCCAGGACCAGGCCCAGCACCAGGGGCGCCGTGGTGGCGGCGGTGTCCTTGTACGGGGTGCGCACCCGGTCGGCCGGGGGCGTGCCGAACACCACCTGCACCACGGTGTCGCTCATGGCCAGGAAGATCCCGCCCAGCAGGAGCAGGAAGGCCGCCCCCGCCCACACCGAGGGCCGGGCCAGGGCGGTCGCGGCGATGTTGAACTCGCTGATGAACGGGGCGAACGGCGGGGTGCCGGTGATGGCCAGGAAGCCCAGGAAGAACAGCCAGCCCGACACAGGCGTGCGGCGGATGGCGCCGGTGACGAAGGGCAGGCGCTTGCTGGCGTAGCTGCGATTGATGTTGCCGGCGGACATGAACAGCACCCCCTTCACCAGGGCGTTGGCGGCCAGGTGGTAGAGGGCGAACACCGCGGCCCGCCCGCCGATGCCCACGCCGAAGGTGAGGATCCCCATGTGCTCCACGCTGGAGTAGGCCAGCAGCCGGCGGATGTCCATCTGGCGCACCATGAAGACCGCCGCCCAGAGCATGGACAGCAGACCCATGAAGAGCATCAGCTGCCGGGCGAAGGCCAGCTCCCCGGCCGCGGCGACGATGGCGTAGATGCGCAGCAGGGCCAGGAAGGCGCAGCTGGTGACGCCCCCGGCCAGCAGCGCGCCGATCACCCCGGGGGACTCGCCGTAGGCGTCCGGCTTCCAGGTGTGCAGGGGGGCCAGGCCCATCTTGGTGCCGTAGCCCACCAGGGCCAGCACGAACCCGGCCCGCAGCCACGGCCGGGACAGGTGTCCGGCCCCCTCGGCCAGGCGGGTGAAGGTCAGCGGCTCCTGCAGGCCCCCCAGGTGGGCCGAGAAGGCCAGGAACAGGGTCCCCAGCAGGGCCAGGGCGATGCCCACCGAGCCGATGATCAGGTACTTCCAGGTGGCCTCGAGGGAGCGCCGGTTGTGGTTGAAGTAGATCAGGGGTGCGGTGGCCAGGGTGGTGGTCTCCATGGCCACCCATACCAGGCCCGGATGGCGGGCCTGGGCCAGCAGGGAGGCCAGGCCCAGGAAGCACAGGAAGCTGGCGGTGAACACCCGGTTGTCCCGCTCGGGGCGCAGGGCCAGGTAGGCCGGGGCGTAGCAGGCGCAGATGCAGAACAGCACGCTGATCACCAGCAGCGTCCAGCCCCCCAGGGGGTCCAGGCCCAGCCAGGCCTCCAGCCCCGTGTTGGACGGCCGGGCGCAGGCCAGGATGGCCGCCAGGGCGGCCAGGTGCAGGATGCCGGTGAGCGGAAGCAGGCGCACCCGGAACCGCGGGTCGGGGGAGGCGAAGGCCAGGACGGCGGCCAGGAGCGGGAGGGCGATGAGCGACCAGGCCATGGGTCAGTCCTTCAGCTCGGCCAGGCGGCCGGTGTCCATGGAATCAAACGCCGCGGTGATGTGGTTGATGACGATGCCCATCACGAAGATGCCCACGAACAGGTCCAGCAGGATCCCGGTCTCCACCAGCAGCGGCATCTCCTCCACCAGCATCAGCCCGAACATGTAGATGCCGTTCTCCAGCACCAGGTAGCCCACCACCTGGGTGAGGGCCTTGCGCCGGGTGACCAGCAGGATGAAGCCGGTGAGCAGGGTGGACAGGGACGCCGGCACGAACAGGGCGTAGCCCTGGTCCGGCCCCAGGGGCAGGCTGCCGGCCAGGAGCAGTGCCAGCCCGGTGCCCAGGGCGCACAGCACCAGGGAGGCGGTGAACCCCACGTAGGGCGACACCTCACGGTGGATCTTCAGCTTGCGGGTGGCCCGGCGGAACAGGTGCGGGATCAGCCAGCCCTTCACCGCCAGGGTGGCGGCGACCATGAACACGATGTGCAGGTGCCGTCCAAGGCCCATGGCCAGGGGCAGCAGGCCCAGCAGCACCCCCTGGACCACCGCGACCTGGATGGCCTTGCTGATCCGGCTGGTGGCCGCCAGGGCGAAGTTGGTGAGGACGATGAAGGCGATGAGGAGGTCGGCGAGCATCTTCTAGACCTGCAGCAGGAAGAAGGCGAAGGCGGTGGCCAGCAGCCCCGCCACCAGGAACTGGGGCACCCGGACCAGGCGCAGCCGCGCGGTGGAGCTCTCCACCAGCCCCACGCCGCAGGCCAGCAGGAGCGTGGCGCCCAGGAAGGCCGCCCAGTCCAGCCACGGCATCCCGAAGCGGGGCAGCAGGGGCACCACGATGAGCGCGCCCAGGACCAGGAGCTTCAGGCTGGCGCCGTAGAGCACCAGCGCCAGGGGCCGGCCCGAGTGGTCCAGCACCATCACCTCGTGGATCATGGTCAGCTCCAGGTGGGTGTTGGGGTCGTCCACCGGGATCCGGGCGTTCTCGGCGAGGTAGACGATGGCCCAGCCCGCCAGGACCAGGATCAGCGGGCCCACGTCCCGGCCCAGGGCCAGGCCGTGCCCGGCCAGCATCCCGGACAGGGACAGGCTGCCCGAGGCCTTGGCCAGGGCGGCGAAGCCCAGGAACAGGGCCGGTTCGGCCAGCACCGAGAAGCTCACCTCCCGGGCGGCGCCCATCCCCTCGAAGCTGGACCCGGTGTCCATGGCCGCGAGCACGGTGGCGAACCGGGCCAGGCCGAACAGGTAGGCGAACAGGATCATGTCCCCTTCGAAATGCACCGGGGCGGGGGCGTCCCCGAACGGCACCAGCAGCGCGGCCACCAGCCCCGCCGCCGCCACCGCCGCGGGTCCGGCCAGGAACACCCAGGTGGTGGTGCGGCTGAACACCGCCCGCTTGCGCGCGAGCTTGGCCAGGTCGTAGTAGAGCTGCAGCACCGGCGGGCCCTGGCGCCCGGCCACCAGCGCCTTCACCTTGTTGATCACGCCCGGGAGCAGCGGCGGCAGCAGCAGCGCTGTGAGCACGTGCAGCAGGGCCTGGAGGGACCGCGCGAGGGTGGGTTCGGGCATCAGGCCACCATCCAGAGGAAGAGCCCCACCAGGGTGAGGAGGACGTACAGCAGGTAGAGGGGCAGCTGCCCGCCCTGGAAGAAGCGCAGCCGCTCGGCGCCCCGGGCGGCCAGGCCCAGGACCGGCTCCGCCACCCGGTCCAGCACCGGGTCGGGCACATGGGAGCGGTAGCCCCGGGCGGCCGGGAACAGCCCGCGGATCCGCGGACGGCGCTCGCGGGGCCACAGGACGAAGCGCATGGCGGACACCAGGCCGTCGGCGAAGGAGGAGGCGGTGTACTGGATGCGGGGCCCGCCGGCGGCGTAGCCGCAGTCCCAGGTGGGCAGCCCGGACCGGGGCGCGGCGTGCCGGCGGCTCCAGGCCCAGAGCAGGACCGCGAGCGCCACCAGGGGCAGGGCCAGGGCCGAGAGCATGCCCAGGTGGGCCAGGGCGCCCAGGTCGCCGCCGTCGCCCAGGCCCGCCACGGCCTGCGCGGCCCGGGCCAGGGCCGGGGCGATCAGCAGGGGGGCAGCGCCGATGACCGCGCAGGCGCCGGCCAGGGCCCCCATGGGCGCGCGCATGGACCGGGGCGCCTCGTGCGCCGCGGCGGCCTCCCGGGAGCGGGCCTCGCCCAGGAACACCACCCCGTACACCTTGGCGAAGCAGGCGGCGGCCAGGGCCCCGATCAGCGCCAGGGAGGCCAGGGTGAGCACGGACCAGCCGGGTCGCGGCAGGGCCAAGCCCCTGAAGGCCCCCAGGTAGACCAGCCATTCGCTCACGAACCCGTTCAGGGGCGGCAGCCCGCAGATGGCCCACGATCCGGCCAGGAACGCCCCGGCGGTGAACGGCATGGTCTTGGCCAGGCCGCCCATGCGCTCCAGGTCGCGCCCGCCGGTGGCGTGCACCACCGAGCCGGCGCCCAGGAACAGCAGGCCCTTGAACAGGCTGTGGTTCAGCACGTGCAGCAGGGCCCCGGCGAAGCCCAGCAGGGCCAGCTGGGGAAGCCCCGCGGCCTTGCCCAGGGTGCCCAGCCCCAGGCCCAGCAGGATGATGCCGATGTTCTCGATGGAGTGGTAGGCCAGCAGGCGCTTGAGGTCGTGCTGGGCCAGGGCGAAGGCCACCCCGAGGATGCCCGACAGGGCGCCCAGCACCACCAGCAGGGCGCCCCACCACAGGGGCGGGTCCGGCACCAGCGCCACCAGTCGGACCAGGCCCAGGATGCCCATCTTGATCAGGATGCCCGACATCATGGAGGACACGTGGCTGGGGGCGGCGGCGTGGGCCGGGGGCAGCCAGAAGTGCAGGGGGAAGATCCCGGCCTTGAGCCCGAAGCCGACCAGGAACAGGAGGAAGGTCAGGGTGCCCAGGGGCGTCCCGGCCGCCCCGGCCGCCGCCGGGATGAACAGGAAGCAGGTCGCGCCCGCGCCGGCGAACAGCCCGCCGGGGCAGGCCGCGAGGCCGAAGGCGGCGAACAGGCACAAGGTCCCGGTGTGGGTGGCGGCCAGGTAGATCCAGCCCGCCCGGCGCGTGCCCGAGTCCCGGTCCTCGGCCATGACCAGGAAGAAAGCCGTGACCGCCATGCCCTCCCAGGCCAGGAGGAAGGTGAGCGCGTGGGCCGCCGCCGTCAGCAGGGCCATGAAGCCGGTGGTGACCCCCAGCAGCAGGCGCAGCCGGCGGGCGCTCTCGTGCGCGTCCCCCCAGTAGCCCAGGGCGAACACCGACCCGCAGGCCGGCAGCGCCAGCACCGGCACCAGGAACAGGGCGCCGATGGGATCGAGGCGCAGGAACCCCGGGGTGCCCAGGGGCGTGCGGATCAGGATCCTGCTGGCGGAGCCCGCCCCGCCCAGGACCATGGCCGCGGCGGCCAGACCCGCCAGGGCGCCCAGGCCCATGAGCCAGGCCGCGGTGCGCCCGCCGCCCCCGCGCGCGAACAGCCCCGGCACACCGGAGACGGACGTGAGGAGGATGGAAAGACCCAGGAGGAGGACCATCGAGGTAGTTTGGGCGAGATGGGCGGGCAAGGGAACACCTGGAACGCGGAACCCCGCTCCGGGCCGCAGCATCCAAGGAAACCTAGCTGGAGGAGGACCCCCATGCCGCTCAAGCGAGGCTGTTCCAGACGGGTGATTTCCCGGAACATCCGGGAACTCAAGCACCACTACAAGCGCGAGGGCCGCATCGGCCGCTCCCGGCCACCCACCGCCGGCAAGGCGGCGAAGCAGGCCGCGGCCGTCGCCTACCGCAAGGCCCGGGAGTCCGGGTGCGAACCCGGGGAACCGGACCGCTAGCTTCAGATGCCACCCTCCTCAAAGCGTTCCCACCGTGGAAAGAAAAATCGCCGGGGATAAGGGGGATCGAGGGGATAAGGCCAACGGCTGCAAATGGAGGTTTTCCCCGGCCCGAGGGGGCGGGATGATCAATTATGAATAAATTTTAACGTTGACCGGGAATGCCGGACGCCCATCTTCGCCGGTGTGCCATCGGCATGCCATTGTAAAAAGCAGATGTGGTTGTCATGAGCAGATCCCGGGCCGCCGGTCCCACCCGCCAAGTTGGAATGAAGAGATTCATCGGGGAGGCGTCCCTCGAGACCCGGGATGTCCTGGCCGTGGAGGAACCGCTGGAGATCCGGCTGGCCCACCCCGGGCCGGAGCGCCCGGAACCGCGCAGCCTGGCCATCACCTTGCGCACCCCGGGCCATGACGAGGAACTGGCCGCGGGCTTCCTGTTCACCGAGGGGGTGATCCGCAGCCGGGAGGACCTGCTCGACCTGCGCCCGCTCCCGTCCCCCGAAGGCTGCGGGTCCGGCGCGGTCCAGGCGTCGCTGCGCACGCTCCCCGCCGTGGACCTGGGCCGGGTGCAGCGGGCCTTCTGCACCACCTCCAGCTGTGGGGCCTGCGGCAAGGCCTCCCTGGCCGCGCTCCGGCCCCGGGCCGCGTTCCCGCCCGCGCCCGAAGGGGCGGACCCCGCCATCCCGGCGCGCCTGCTGCACCAGCTTCCGGGCCGGCTGCGCGCGGCCCAGGCGGTGTTCGCGGCCACCGGGGGCCTGCACGCCTCGGCGCTGTTCGACGCCGCCGGGGACTGCCGGATCCTGCGCGAGGACGTGGGGCGCCACAACGCCCTGGACAAGGTCATCGGCCGGGCCCTCCTGGACGGGCTGCTGCCCCTGCGCCGGCACCTCCTCCTGGTCAGCGGCCGGGCCGGGTTCGAGCTGGTCCAGAAGGCCGCCATGGCCGGTCTGCCGTTCCTGGGCGCGGTGGGCGCGCCCTCCAGCCTGGCGGTGGACCTGGCCCGGGAGGCGGGCATGACCCTCGTGGGTTGGCTCCGGGACGGGCGGTTCAACGTCTACACCGGCGCCCGGCGCCTCACCTGATTCCCGGAGCCTGCCGTGACCGACCGACCCGAACTGCCTCCCCTGGAGCCCGAGCCGCCCCGCATCTCGCCCCCCCACGCCGTGGCCGGCGGGATGCCGGCCATCGTCCAGTCCCTGCGCCATACCGCCCGGGAGATGGGCCTGGTCCGGGGCGTCCGGGGCCTGCTGAGGGTGAACCAGCCCGGCGGGTTCGACTGCCCGGGCTGCGCGTGGCCGGACGCCAACGAGCGGCCCGACCGGGTGAAGTTCTGCGAGAACGGGGCCAAGGCCGTGGCCGAGGAGGCGACCCGGAAACGGGTGACCCCGGCGTTCTTCGCCCGGAACCCGGTGTCCAGCCTGGCCAAGTGGTCCGACTTCCAGCTGGGCAAGGCGGGCCGGCTGACCCACCCCATGCTGCTGGAGGCGGGCGCCGACCACTACCGGCCGGTGGGCTGGGAGGAGGCCTTCGCGGTCCTGGCCGAAGAGCTCCGGGCCCTGCCGTCCCCGGATGCCGCCGCGTTCTACACCTCCGGCCGCGCCAGCAACGAGGCCGCCTTCCTGTACCAGCTGTTCGCGCGCATGTTCGGCACCAACAACCTGCCGGACTGCTCCAACATGTGCCACGAGTCCAGCGGCGTGGCCCTGGAGGAGGTGCTGGGCTCGGGCAAGGGCTCGGTGACCCTGGAGGACTTCGACCACGTGCACGGGTCCCGGGGCCGTCTGGCCCCGGCATCGCGGCACCTGCGCAGCGAGGTGGCCATCGTGGCCGGGCTGGCCCAGGCGGTCCTGGCCGGGCGCGGCGGCCTGCCGCCGGTGGACTGGCAGGCCCTGGCCGCCGACTACGACCGCATTCGCGACCTGGTGGAACAGGTCGTCCCCGGGTTCGAGGGCTACAACCGCCGTCTGCGGGAAGGGGGCTTCCACCTGCCCCACGCGGTGCGGGACCAGCTCCGCTTCGACACCGTCAGCGGCAGGGCGGAGTTCACGGTGCACCCCATCCCGGAAGTGGAGGTTCCGGAAGGTGGGCTGCTGCTCATGACCCTGCGCAGCCACGACCAGTTCAACACCACCATCTACGGCCTGGAGGACCGCTACCGGGGCGTCTCCAAGGGGCGCCGGGCGGTGTTCGTGAACGAGACCGACCTGGAGCGCCTGAACCTGCTCCCGGGCCAGCGGGTGGACATCACCAGCCACTTCCGGGGCGAGACCCGCACCGCCGAAGGGTTCTACGCCGTGGCGGGCCAGGATGTGGCGGGTGACCGCGGGGGTCAGGTTCACCCCCAGGGCCGCCAGGCGTTCCACCGGGGTGGGCGGTGCGTCCTCGACCTTCGGTGCTTCCCGGGCGACGGCCTCCAGCCGGGGTTCCTTCCCCTGGGGCTCAGCCTCTCCGGACGCCGGTTGCGACGCCTTGGCCTCGGCCGGGAATTCCCCTTTGCCTTCCTTGGCCTCCCCGGCCGGCGCCGCCTTGGACTCCTGTTCCAGCCGTGCTCGCTGGCGCCGCTCGGCCCGCTCGATCCGGAGCCTCACCTGCTTGCGCCGCTCGGCCCGGGCGAGGGCCTTGCGCCGCTCGGCACGGCTGGCCGGGCCTCCGGACTCCGCCTTGGCCTCCTCCGCCTTGAGGGGCGCTCCGGGGGACCGGGGCACCGCCACGATGGACCCGATCCAGGCGCGTCCCTCCACGGTGAAGAACAGCCGGCCGTCGTGGCCCGGGACGAGTTCCAGGGGGCGCATGCCCCGGGGCAGGGGGAACTCCTTCACCTCCCCGCCCGGCGTGAGCCGCCCGATCCGTCCGGCGGGGGGGTCGGTGTACCACAGGTTGCCGTCGGGCCCCGTGCACACCGCCAGCGGTTCGCGCTTGCCGTCCAGCTCCGGCAGGCGGCGCAACAGGATGCGGTCCTGGGCGAGGTCATGATCTCCGGGCCCACGTCCCAGTGGTCGCAGACCAGGACGTGCTTCTTGCTCAGGCTCAGGCCGACCAGGACGGGCGGCAGGGTCACCCAGACCCCGCCCTTGACCCCGGGCGCCAGGGCCGCGGGCGGCTCCTTGACCGGGAAGCCGTAGGAATGGCAAGGGAAGCCGCAGTAGGAGCGGGCTCTGGCCAGGGCGCGCAGGTCCAGCACCCGGATGCCCTTCGGCCCGAAGCACCAGAGGCGCTCGTGGGTGTCCTTGGCCAGGGCCACCACCTCCTCCAAGCCTTCCGTGAACAGGAACCGGGCGCCGGTGGGCGAGATCAGGCGCAGGGGCGTGCCCGGGCCGGACAGCCAGAACAGGATGCCGTCGGCGCTGCAGGCCAGGGCGCTGGGAACCCGTCCCGGACCCGGATCCTCGGGCACCCGCGTGCGCAGGAAGGCCAGGTCGCCCACCTGCTCGTGGTGGGGCAGCCCGAAGAACGGGTGCAGGTCGGCCCCGGTGAGGTCGCAGAAGCTCAGGTCGGCCCAGCTCAGGTCCGCGCCGGGCTTGACCTTGTGGCTGTTGACGACCTTGTATTTCAGGATCGGATGGGACGGCTCCGCCGGGACTGCGGCTGCCGGCTTGACCTTCTTGCGCCCGCCGTGCAGGGGGACGGCGCTTCCCGGCGCCAGGAGGAGCACCGCCAGGAGGGGCCCGGAGAGGGAGGAGGGAAGAGGACGGTCGCCGTAAATACCCCATGGCTGCCCGGACCCTCCCGGCAGGTTCCTGGAGGCGGCCGTCAGCCTTTGGCGTATTCGTACAAGGGCATGCCGTAGAAGTCCATGACCCGGCCGGCGGGACGGTAGCCGTTGCGCTCGTAGAAGCGGACGGCCCGCCGCAGGGGCTCGGTGGTGTCCAGGGTGATGCGGACGCACCGCCGGGCGCGCAACGCTCCCTCGGCCGTCTCCAGCAGCGCCTGGACCACGCCGGCGCCCTGCCAGCCCGGCAGTACGGCCATGCCCCGAAGGTGGCCCTCGCCGTCTAAGCCCGCCTGGCAGCCGATGGTGCCCACCGCCCGCCCGGCCGGGTCCTTCGGTGAACGCATGCGTCCACCGAAGTCTAAGGACAGGGCCACGAACAGGTCCATGGCCTCCATGCGCCGCTCCAGGGCTTCCGGAGTCATGACCGTGTCCAGGTACGCGCCGCCGGTGTGGAACTGGTGGCGGTGGAAGGACGCCGCCTGCGGTCGCGGGGGGTGGACTTGCTGGACGGCACACCGGTCCTGGACATCAAGCCGTATGTCCCGTATGCCGACGCCTTCCCGGATGCGCGGGCGGGCTGGATCGACCAGGTGGACGAGGCTACCGGGCGGAATTGGGCGCCGGGTCCCCGCCGGTCCCGGAACCAGGATCGGACTTCCGATTGAATGCGTGACCGGGAACGTGGGTCCTGCCTGTCAAGGTCAATTGGGAACCGTCCCGTTCAAAGGCCCGAATAGGTTTCCGGGGTGAACATCTGCTCAGCCCTCATCACCCCGATGACCCACAGTTCCTTCCCGGCGATCCGATGGATCACCCGGAAGGGACGGACGCTCAGGAGTTCCCGGTATGGCCGCCCGAGGTCTGGAATCTGCCGCGCCATTTCGGGGAACCTTCCTGCGTGGTCGACGGCCTCCAGGACTCTTCCCAGCAGCCTCCCCGCCGCCCCAGGATTGTCCAGGGCGATATAGGCCAGCAGCGCATCCAGGTCCCGCTCCGCGGGCTCCGACCACCGGATCCTGAGCGCTTTCAGGACCAACGCTTGACCAGTCGCGCCTTGACTTCAATGTGGCTGCTGCTGCGGCCCTCGGCGAACGCCTGCTCCCCTTTGGCGATGACCTCGAGCAGTTCAAGGCGGTGGAGCATTCCCTGGTAGGTTGACATGTCCAGCATGACGGCGGCTTCTTTGCCATGCTCGGTGATGAGCACGGGCACCCGGTCGGCGCGAAGCTGTTTGATGATCTCGGTGGCGTGGCGTTTGATGTCTGTGACGGGTTTCAAGGCGGGCAGTATGGCGGGCCTCCACCTTAGAGAGTGGTACTTAAGTATCATTTTGGCAAGGGCTGTTCTTTCGCCAATGCCCCCTGCCGTTTCCTGATGCCTTATAAAATTGAAGTATCACTTCTGGAAATCGAATTCCACCCCGACCTTCTTTTCCTGCGCCTTCTTGTAGATGTAGGCGGCGGTGGAGATGTCCTGGATGGCCAGGCCGACGCTCTTGAAAAGGGTGATCTCGGTGTCGTTCGCCCGGGCGGGCAGCTTGCCGATCACCACGTCGCCCAGGGAGCCATACACCTTGTCCCAGCTCCACTCGCCCTGCTCGGCCGGGATGATCAGGTCCCCGGCCTCGGACTTGCAGGCGTCCACCAGGTCGCACACCACCTTGGCGGCGCGCACCACGGACTGGGTGTCCAGTTCGCGCATCTTGGGCATGTGGGAGCCGATGCCGTTGACGTGCGCGCCGGGCTTGAGCCAGCGGCCTTCCAGCACCGGGGTCTTGGCGTTGGTGACCAGGGTGACCACGTCCGCCTCGGCCACCGCCTTGGCCGGGTCCTCGGCCAGCACGATCGGGCAGGCGATGATGTCCTTCAGGGAGTCCCGGAAGGCCTCGCGCTTGGGCAGGGGGTCCACCGAGTACAGCACCAGCTTCTCGATCTTCCGGACGCAGTTCACGCCCCAGGCCTGGGCCCGGGCCATCCCGCCGGTGCCGAACAGGGCGTGCACCTTGGCGTCCTTGCGCGCCAGCAGCCGGGTGGCGAGGCCCGACACGGCGCCGGTGCGCATGGCGGTGAGGTAGCCCCCGTCCATGACCGCCACCACCGCGCCGGTCTTCTCGTCCTGCATCAGGATGGTGGCCAGCACCGTGGGCATCTGGTACTTGGCCGGGTTCTCCCCGTAGACCGTCACCACCTTGAGCCCCAGGGCGCCCATGCCCTTCAGGAAGGCCGGCATGGTCAGGGACAGTCCCGCGTGCTCCGGCACTGGGATGGGCGTGCGCAGGGGCAGCACCGCCTGGCCCTGCGCGAAGTCCGCGAAGGCCTTGGCCGTGATGTCGATGACCTCGGACATGTCCAGCAACTTCGCCACGTCACTGCGGGAAAGCAGGATCGCCATGATGTCCTCCTTTGGGTTATCCAGGGAACGGCCTCATTATGGGCACGGCCTCAGGGAAGAACAACCACGATTCGGTGGTCCCGGGGCGCAGCCGCCTGCCACGCGAGCCCGGCGCAAGTCCATGGGTAGAAAGGTGACCTGGATGATTTCCATTCAGGAAACATTTCAAAGCAAAATTTCGCCCCTCGACGCCAATAAGGGATCGTTATACTCGAATGGAAGTTTGATATTTCCAGCCGCATGTCAAAGGTAGGTGTGGTGGGCTGCCCTTCGATGCCGAGCCGCCGGTGGCCGAGGTCGCGTCTTCCGTATGCGTTCATTCCGCCTGCATCCGTGATTCTTTCACTCGGCCGAACCAACATCGGTCTCTAGCCATCATGACAAAGCTCAAGAAGGAGGTTCCATACATGATTAACGAAATTGAAGTATTTGATGCCGTAGCGGCCCTCGACCAAATGGATCAATGGGAATCCAATGCCCGCACCTATGCCAGGCGGTTCCGGGTCGTATTTACCGAAGGCGACGGCATGTTCCTGACCACCAGCGACGGCCGCCAGTTCATCGACTGCCTCTGCGGCGCAGGAACGCTCCTGCTGGGCCACAACCACCCGGTGGTCATCGAGGCGATCCAGCAGGTGATCGCACGGAAGCGGCCTCTGCACATGCTGGACATGCGTACCGTCGAAAAGTACGAATTCATGCAGAAGGTCATGTCGGTGCTGCCGCCCGAGTTCGCCCGGAACGCGAAGCTCCAGTTCTGCGGCCCGGCCGGCACCGACTGCGTCGAGGCGGCCATCAAGCTGTGCAAGACGGCCACTCGGCGCGGCACCATGGTCGCCTTCCAGGGCGGTTTCCATGGGCATTCCCAGGGCGCGCTGGCGCTCATGGGCGCTGTCGGGCCCAAGGTACCGAGCCTGGCCCCCGACTGCCATTTCTTCCCTTACCCGTGCGAGTACCGCAGCGTGATCGAGATCGGCGGGGAAGCGGGGGCGCTCATCCTGGCCAGGCAGTTCTGCAATTCCCTGCGCGATCCCAAGAGCGGCATCACCAAGCCCGCCGGCGTCATCATCGAGGCCATCCAGGGCGAGGGCGGCGTCAACCCCGCCCACCCCGAATTCCTGCGCCAGGTCCGGCAGGTCACCCGGGAGCTGGGCATCCCGCTCATCCTGGACGAGATCCAGGCCGGCATGGGACGCAGCGGGAAGTTCTGGGCTTTCGAGGAAGCCGGGATCACCCCCGACGTGATGACCATTTCCAAGGGAGTGGGGGGCGGTCTGCCCCTGGCGATCGTGGCCTACCACAAGGACCTGGACCAGTGGGGTCCCGGCGCCCACACCGGGACCTTCCGCGGCAACACCCTGGCCTTCGCCACCGGGGCGGCCACCATCCAGTACATCCTCGACCAAGACCTGGTGGCCAACGCGGCCGCCATGGGGGAGCGGTTCAAGAGGCACCTGGGCCGCATGCAGGCCAAGTGGCCCTGGATCGGCGACATCCGGGGCCGTGGGCTCATGATCGGTCTCGAGATCGTCGACCCCGACGGCCGGCTTGACTGTGGCGTTCCACCCCCGAACGAAGCCCTCGCCCTCAAGGTCCGCGCCCAGTGCTTCAAGCACGGTCTCTTGATCGAGCTGGGCGGCCGCGGCAGCGATGTCGTGAGGTTCCTGCCGCCGCTCAACATCACGCCGGACCTGGTCGACCGGATCTGCGAGATCTTCGAGCGGTCCTTCGAGGCGGCCCTCAAGGAATGACCACCTGAGGTGATACTGGGGTCGAGACGCTGATCATCCTCCCAGATAGGCCTTCTGGACCTCGGCGGAGGCCAGGAGGGTGGTGGACTCGCCCGAGACCATGATCCGCCCGGTCTCGAGCACGTAGGCGCGGTTGGCGGTGTTCAGCGCCAGGAAGGCGTTCTGCTCCACCAGCAGGACCGGGGTGCCTAGCTTGTGGATCTCCAGGATGGCATCGTAGATGTTGTCCACCAGGACCGGGGCCAGCCCCAGGGAAGGCTCGTCCAGCATGAGCAGCTTGGGCTT
>JBELAL010000090.1:0-6322 GCA_049508835.1 Holophaga sp.
GGTGGCAGCGGGCCCATCAATCCTGCGTCACGCCCGTCGGCCGATGTCCCGCATCGGCTCTCCTCGCGTTCCTTGTCTTGATGGGCCCGCTGCCACCAGCGCGGGGCCGAATAATACATAGACACACTCCTAGGATGCGGCGCGCGGATCGACTCTTCCTCCTGGTGCAGATCCTCCGGCGGGAGGGGATCACCACTGCGGCCCGGCTCGCCGATGAGCTGGAGGTCTCGGAACGGACCGTCTACCGGGATATCCAGGACCTGGCCCGGTCCGGGGTCCCGGTCCGGGGCGAGGCCGGGATCGGCTACAGCCTGCCCCGGCGGTTCGAACTGCCGCCGCTCATGCTCACCGTGGACGAGCTGGAGGCCCTGGTGATGGGCGCCCGGATGGTGGACGCCTGGGCCGACCCGGCGCTGCGGGAGGCCTCCGGGGCCCTCCTGAGGAAGGTGGAGGCGGTGCTGCCGGCGGGGATTCCCCGCCTGCGGCGGATGCCCCTGATGGTCCCGGACCTGTACGTGCCGCCCAAGGCCGCCGCCTTCCTGGGCCAGCTGCGCGGGGCCATCCGGGAGGGCCGCAAGCTCCGGATCCGCTACCTGGACGCCCAGGGGGCCGCCAGCGACCGGCTGATCCGGCCCCTGGGGCTCTCCTTCTGGGGCGACCGCTGGGCCCTGGCGGCCTGGTGCGAACTGCGGGCGGACTTCCGGACCTTCCGGCCGGACCGGATCCAGGAGGTGTCGGCCACCGCCGAACGGTTCGCCCCGGAGCCGGGCCGGTCCCTGGAAGACTACCTGGCCGCCGCGGCCGCACGACGGGACCCGGCCCCCTGACATTCCGCTACCCTGGATCCCCGGAGGCCACCCATGCGCTTCATCTTCGAACAGCTGAGGGTCGGCGGCGACCGCAACTTCGGCTACCTGCTGGGGGACCGGGAGGCCGGGGAAGGCATCCTGGTGGACCCCTCCTTCGACCCGGGCATCCCCCTGGCCCGGGCCCAGGCCCAGGGCCTGCGCATCATCGCCATCCTGAACACCCACGGCCACCCGGACCACAGCAACGGCAACGCCGGGGCCCGGAAGGCCACCGGGGCCCCGGTGCTGGGCGGCCCCGGCCATCCCGGCCCCCTGGACCGGACCCTCAAGGACGGGGACCTGGTGGCGTTCGGCGGCTTCTCGCTGAAGGTCTGGCACGTGCCCGGGCACTGCCCTGACCACCTGGCCTTCCTCACCGAGCCCCTCCAGGCCGGCCTCACCGGCGACCTGCTGTTCGTGGGCAAGGTGGGCGGCACCGGCAGCGACGCCGACGCCCGGACCGAGTGGGACAGCCTGCAGCGGCTCCTGAGGGAGTGGCCGCCCGAGGCCACCCTCTGGCCCGGCCACGACTACGGCGCCCGCCCCAGCTCCACCGTGGCCTGGGAGCAGGCCGCCAACCCCTTCCTGCTCTGCCCGGACGTGGACGCCTTCATCCGGCTCAAGGCCGCCTGGCCGACCTTCAAGGCCACCCACGGCCTCAAGTAGAGGCGTGTGACCAAATTCACAAGGAATAGAAGACCTTGATGTCCGTCAAGGCGGGCCCGAGGGTTGCCGGTAAGACTCCACTCCATGGCGCCCCGCTTCCGGGGCCGACCTGTGGAGGAGAAAACCATGTTCTGCAACCAGTGCGAACAGGCCCTGGACGGGAAGGGCTGTACCGAATCCGGTCTGTGCGGGAAGAGCGAGGACGTCCAGTCCCTGCAGGAGACCCTGCTCTACGGCCTGAAGGGCGTGGCCGCCTACGCCCACCACGCCCGGCGCCTGGGCCGGGTGGACGAGGCGGTGGACGCGTTCCTGGAAGAGGGGCTGTTCGCCACCATGACCAACGTCAACTTCGACGTGCCCACCCTGATCGAGCTGGCGCTCCAGTGCGGCAAGGCCAACCTGCGGGCCATGGAACTGCTGGACGAGGCCCACGTGGCCCACTTCGGCCAGCCCCGGGTCAAGGAGGTGCCCATCGGCACCCGGCCCGCGCCGGGGATCCTCATCTCCGGCCACGACCTGCTGGACCTGTCCAACCTGCTCAAGCAGGTGGAG
Source organism: Holophaga sp. (assembly GCA_049508835.1). Taxonomy (GTDB): domain Bacteria; phylum Acidobacteriota; class Holophagae; order Holophagales; family Holophagaceae; genus Mesoterricola. The sequence continues at coordinate 2,067 of JBELAL010000090.1, forward strand.
GGCACCGACGTGCTGGTCTACACCCACGGCAAGATGCTGCCCGCCCACATGTACCCGGCCCTGGGGGACCACCCCAACCTGGCCGGCCACTTCGGCGGCGCCTGGCAGCTGCAGAAGCGCGAGTTCGAGGCCTTCGGGGGCGCCGTCCTGGTGACCACCAACTGCGTCCAGGAAGCCCAGGACAGCTACCAGGACCGGCTGTTCACCACCCGGGCCACCGCCGTCCCCGGATGCGCCCGGCTCACCGGCGACGACTTCTCCGCGGTCATCGCCCGGGCCAAGGCTCTGGGCCCCCTGCCCGGGCGCGGCTTCGGCAAGGCCACGGTCGGCTTCCACCACAGCGTGGTCCTGGGCGCCGCCCCGGCCATCCTGGACGCGGTGAAGGCCGGCAAGCTCACCCACTTCTTCCTCATCGGCGGCTGCGACGGCGCCGAGCCCGGCCGCAACTACTTCAGCGAGTACGCCCGGAACACGCCCGCGTCCTCGTTCGTGCTCACCCTGGGCTGCGGCAAGTTCCGGATCATGGACCACGACTACGGCACCCTGCTGGGCCTGCCGAGGCTGCTGGACATGGGCCAGTGCAACAACGCCTACAGCGCCATCCAGGTGGCGGCCGGGCTGGCCCAGGCCCTGGGCTGCGGGGTCAACGACCTGCCGCTCACCATCGTCCTCTCCTGGTTCGAGCAGAAGGCGGTGGCGGTGCTGCTCACCCTGCTCCACCTGGGGGTGAAGAACATCGCCATCGGCCCGGCCGCCCCGGCCTTCGTCAGTCCCAACGTGTTCAAGGTCCTGCAGGACGCCTACGGCCTCAAGCTGATCGGCCAGGACGCCCAGGCCGACATGGCCGCCGCGCTGGCCTAGGGTTGCCCTCTTTTTTCCAGGGGTGTAGCCTAGGGCCAACACCCCTGGAATCTATCTATTACCTTCGACGGACAACCTAGCCGTGAACGGAACCCGTTCCATCATCCTGGTGAGCCTCGCCGCCAGCGCCCTGCTGGGCGTCCTGCTCGGCTCCGGGGCGTTCACCTTCTTCGCCGCCCGGGGCGACTCGTACCTCTCCGACGACCCGGCGGTGTGCGTCAACTGCCACGTGATGCGCGAGCAGTACGACGGCTGGCTGCACAGCTCGCACCATGCGGCCGCCACCTGCAACGACTGCCATCTGCCCCACGACAACATCATCCACAAGTACTTCGTCAAGGCCATGAACGGCTACCACCATTCCAAAGCCTTCACCTTCATGAATTTCCAGGACCCGATCCGGATCAAGCCGGGCAACGCGGCGGTGCTGGAATCCAACTGCCTGCGCTGCCACGCGGACTTCACCAGCGAGATCACCGCCCACGGCACCCTCGGGGTCCCCACCGACCCGGAGCGGGGGGCCGACCTCTACGGCTGCGTGCGCTGCCACCAGGAGGTGGGCCATGGCCCCCGGCGTTGACCCTCTTTCCAACCCCACCCAAATCCTGCGCGCGCCGCACGGAGGAGGAGGCACCCGATGACTGACCCCAAACCCTCCCCGTTCCCCCGCCCCGTGGTCATGCTGGGCCTGGTGGCCGCCGGCGCGGCCTTGGCCACGGTCCTGGTCCTGGCCCTGAACGCCAGCATCGCCAGGCACAAGGCCGAAGCCCAGCAGACCTACACCCGCCTGGTGGACCTGGACGAGACCATCATCGATCCCGCCCAGTGGGGCAAGGACTTCCCCCGCGAATACGACGGCTACAAGCGCACCACCGAACGCAACGGCACCAAGTACGGCGGCGGGGGCAGCGAGACCCTGGCCCCCGAGAAGATCGAGGCCGACCCGCGCCTGAAGACCATCTTCGACGGCTACGCGTTCGCCCTGGACTACCGCAGTCGGCGCGGCCACGCCTACATGCTGGAGGACCAGCGCGCCACCAAGCGGGTTACGGAGCGCCCCCAGACCGGCTCCTGCCTCCACTGCCACGCCTCCACCACCGTCCTCTACCGGGAGCAGGGCCTCGCCAAGGGCGTCCCCGGCGGCCTCCAGGCCGCCTTCGACAGCCCCGAGGCCCGGGCCCAGCTCATGGCCGGGTTCGAGGCCGTGTGCAAGCTCCCCTACCAGGAGGCCACCAGGCTGGCCAAGCACCCGGTGGCCTGCATCGACTGCCACGACCCCAGGAACATGCAGCTGCGGGTCACCAAGCCGGGCTTCCTGCGCGGCATCGACGCCCTGGCCCGGAGCCAGGAGCCCGTGCCCCACCTGCCCTCCATCGGGAAGTGGCGCAAGGGCGACCGCACGGAGGCTTACGACCCCAACCGGGACGCCTCCCGCCAGGAGCTGCGCTCCATGGTCTGCGGCCAGTGCCACGTGACCTACTACTGCGGCCCCAAGACCACCCTGTTCTTCCCCTGGAACAACGGACTCAAGGTCGAGGAGATGGAGGCCTCCTTCGACAGCTACAAGTTCGCCGACGGACACCGGTTCTACGACTGGAAGCACGCCCGCTCCGGGGCCGAGGTGATCAAGGCCAAGCACCCGGAGTTCGAGCTGTGGAGCCAGGGCATCCATGCCCGTTCCGGCGTCTACTGCGCCGACTGCCACATGCCCTACCTGCGGGAAGGCGCCATCAAGATCAGCGACCACCACGTGCGCAGCCCCCTGCTGGACATCTCCCGCTCCTGCCAGACCTGCCACCGCTTCCCGGAGGCCGAGCTGAAGGCCCGGGTGGAAGCCATCCAGGACCGCACCAAGGCCCTCCTGGACCGGGCCGAGGACGCCCTGGTGCAGCTCATCGGCGACCTGCAGAAGGCCAGGGAAGGTGGGGTGGCCGAAGCGAAGCTGGAGGGCGTGTTCGAGCTCCAGCGCAAGGCCCAGTGGCGGGTGGACTGCATCAACGCCGAGAACTCCATGGGCTTCCACGCGCCCCAGGAAGCCGCCCGGGTGCTGGGCGAGGCCATCGACTTCAGCCGCCAGGGCCAGCTCAACCTGCGCGACATCCTCACCAAGGAGCCGCCGAACAAGGCCAAGGGCTGACCTCGACCCGTACGTTCCGGACTTGTCCGTCCTCGCCGGCCATGCCGGTGGAAGGCGGACAAACCCGGATTCGGGATCGTGGAAAGTCCCGGGATGGAACCGCCTGTTCGTCTGCTCGGCGTTGGAAATAACCAAGTTCTAGCCTTGGAAGGCAAGCGAACCCACGGACATACAAGTTTACATTATGAGCGGGTCACAACTTGGTTATACTTCTCCCCAGAGCATGGTCCCTGGAAACTCATCATCACCTGTTGTGTCTTGCAGAGACCGCTTGCTCGGGATCGATCCCGTCCGTCAAGGTTCTTGATTCCTCCGGCGGGGTTTGTCCCGTTATGCACCATTTTCAACCCTGGATGCCCGAATAATTTAAACATATCCGCGCCTGCAGGTACATATATTTATAAAATATTCGATAAATATATCTAGAATGATTTTGGTCACAAACATATTTCTTGACTACCCTTCAAATTCCTATAATGTTGTGCAAACCATCGTTCATATTAGCTGATCGGATCATTTGAAATAGGCTCCCTGGAAACCCCACCCCCCGGGACCGGGACTCCTCTCCCCTTTCCGGTGGGTCTCACCCTGCCCACCGCGCCGTGATCGAGCCTGCGCGCCCCGACCTTTCCCATCCTCGTTCCTTCGTTGCCACCCCACCGGAGCATCCTTTGTTTCCGGTTAATCAAGGAAAACCTTCCCCTGGAGGTAATCCCATGAAGAAACACCTTTCCTGGTTCGCGCCGTCGGTCGCGACCCTCGCCCTGCTCCTCGCGGCCGGCTGCGAGAAGGAGAACAAGACCATCAAGATCGCCACCCAGAGCCCCCTCTCGGGCGCCATGTCGGTGATCGGCAGCGACATCAAGAGCGGTACCCAGCTCGCCATCGAGCAGCTGTCCGGCCCCCTGACCCAGATGGGGTTCAAGATCGAACTGGCTCCCTTCGACGACCAGGGCAACCCCGACACCGGCGTCGCCAACGCCAAGGCCATCGTCTCCGACCCGGCCGTGCTGGGCGTGGTGGGCCACTACAACTCCGGCGTGCAGATCCCCTCCTCCGAGGAGTACCACGCCGCCAACCTGTGCAACGTCTCTCCCGCCAACACCAACCCCAAGGTCACCGACCGCGGCTACGCCGAAGTGAACCGGGTCTGCGGACGTGACGACGTGCAGGGGGCCGTGGGCGCCCAGTTCGCCAAGGCCAAGAACATCAAGACCGCCTACGTGCTGCACGACAAGACCGCGTACGGCCAGGGCAT
>JBELAL010000091.1:0-6261 GCA_049508835.1 Holophaga sp.
TCTGATCAGCTGCGGTGACCGGAGCAGCGCGGACGAGCTGGCCCGGATGACCTCGGATGACTTGCTGGCTTTCGGTCGCGAGCGTGGGGCTTCTCTCGACGTCACAGCCTGGAACCACGTCTCGTTGTCTTTGTCCGCCTTCTGGCGGTGGCTGGACCTACGCGGCCAACAAACCAGACACCTGATCAACGCGGTGCCACTGCGGCGGAAGTATCTCTTGGCGGATGTGCCATGCGCGTTGGGCTGGGACCAGGTGCAGCAGTTGCTCGCGGCAGTCGACCGGCGTGAGGTCAACGGATTTCGCAATTACGCGATGCTTCTCTTAGCCGCAACCTATGGCCTGCGAAGCTGTGAAATCCGCGCGTTACGGATCGATGATATCCACTGGGACGACGACGAAATTACGATCTTTTCTCCGAAAACTGGCCGTAGGCGCAAGTTGCCTCTGACCCGGCAGGTAGGAGAAGCGCTCGTGGATTACCTGCGCGAAGGACGACCTGCTGCGCGTCATCGCCAGATCTTCCTTACCGGCAGAGCTCCCCATGGGCCCCTTCGCAGCAATATTGACCCCTGGCTTTCGCGCTGCTTCGACAAAGCGGGCATCAAGGCACCCAGACGTGGCGCCCATACCTTGCGTCACTCGTTGGCTGTCCATATGCTGCGCAGCGGCGAAACACTAAAGAGCATCGGCGACATCCTCGGTCATCGGAGCACGGAGACGACTTTCATCTATACCAAACTTCACGTCGCGGACCTGAGGACGGTGGCGCTTGAACCGGAGGTAGTGTCATGAACGCGACCCCCTTCAGCGGACCGCTGACCGCCGAGCTCACGGACTTCGCCGCCACTCTCGAGGCCAGCGCTGTGGCCAACAAAACGCTCATGACCAGGCTCCGGGCGCTCGATCGCTTCTCCAACGAGAGGACACTCACATCCGGAACTCTGGATGAGGCATTCGTCAGGGCGTGGCTTGCGCCCTGCGACTCGCGGGGGCCAAACACCCGGCGTGCACGCTACCAGATCCTGCGTCGCTTTTGCCGCTTCCTGGCGAAACGGCGCCCGCAGACCTTCATCCCAGGTGAATCGCTCCGGCCCCGTCGTCGCCCAGCACCGCCGCCACACATTTACTCGCGGGAGGAGATTCGGTTGCTGCTCGACGGTGCCTTATCACTGCGGGATTCGGAGGGGCGTCACCGTTGCCCGATCCGCTCGCGAACGATGCACGCCATCATCCTGCTGCTTGCCACGGCTGGATTGCGGATCTCCGAGGCGCTGCATCTTACAATCAAGGATGTGGATCTTGACGGTGGGGTGCTTTCGATCCGGCAGTCCAAGTTTCGTAAGTCGCGCCTCGTGCCGCTTTCGAAGGGCACCACGGACGTGATGCGATCTTATCGTCAACTTCGCGATGCGGTGGCACCCATTGGTCCCGACGAGGCATTCTTCGTTTCGGGGCAACAAACAGCCTACAGCATCGAATGGGTCGAACAGATGTTCCGCAGCATCGCCGTGAAGACGGGGCTGCGAGGCCCAACTGGTCGCGGCCCCCACCTGCATGATCTTCGTGCCACCTTCGCCGTCACGCGGCTTCTTCAGTGGTATCGAGACGGGGACAACGTTCTGAACCGGCTTCCCCTCTTGAGTACGTACCTTGGTCACGCCCGCGTCAGCCACACAGAGGTCTACCTGCCGATTACTACCGCCTTGTTGCAGCAGGCGAGCACCCGCTTCCATGCCTTCACCCGGGACATTCTGCCCGCGGGAGGTGCGCGATGAGCAACAAGACGACTCTGCCGACCTTGCTCCACGGCTTCTTCGAGACCTACCTCGCTGGACAACGCGACGTCAGCCCCAACACGATCTTCGCCTACCGGGACAGCATCAAGCTCTTGCTCCGCTATGCGGCGCGTAAAGCCGGTCGCCAAGTGATCCGGCTCCAGGTCGACGATCTCGGATCCGATACCGTGCTCGCATTTCTCGCCTACCTCGAGACAGAAAGGAGGAACTGCGCGGCCACGAGGAATTGCCGCCTGATCGCCGTCCACCGCTTTTTCGCGTACGTCGCAGAAATGGAACCACAGCATGCGGAACTGTGTCGTCGAGTCTTCGATATTCCCATCAAGAAGGTCGTCTCGAACACCATGATCTACCTTGAGCGTGATGAAATGAAGGCGCTGCTCGACGTGCCAAGGCCCTCGGAACGGTATGGCCTTCGCGACTCAGCGCTACTCACCCTCATGTACAACACCGGAGCGCGCGCTTCGGAGGCGGTCGGATTGAACATTAAGGACGTCCGCTTGGAGACTCCGCCTCTGGTCAACATTCTCGGCAAGGGCCGCAAGCAACGGACGTGCCCAATCTGGCCTGAAACCGTCGATGTGCTGAAGGCATACCTCACACAACGCAACGACGGAGCCCGTTTGGACGCTCCTCTCTTCCTCAATGCCCAAGGCAACCGTCTAGGACGCTTTGGGGTCGTGGCGATTCTCAGGCGCCATATCGTTGCGGCCACCAGGCAGCGACCGTCGCTCGCCAACAAACGCATAAGCCCCCATACCCTGAGGCATACCGCTGCCATGCATATGCTTCAGGCCGGTGTGGAGATCAACGTCATCAAGTCTTGGCTCGGCCACGTCAGCGTCACCACAACGAACGAGTACATCGAAATCGATTTGGCGATGAAACGGGAGGCTATTGAGCGCTGTACTCCGCCGGTCCCGGAGCCGACAGGAGAAATCCCCTCGCATAGTCGGCAAGACATCATCGATTGGCTCGAGGACCTTTGAGGGTCGGGAACATATGTGGAGGTACTCTCTGGCGGCGATGCCATGGCCCAACTGATTTCAAGAAATAGAGGCCGCCGGTCCCGGCCGACTTCACATAACCGGCGGTTTCACATAAATGCGGATTCTGGTGGCCGTAGAGCCCGTGGATTTTCGGCGCGGGATCGATGGCCTGGCCCAGGCTTGCCGGGAAACCCTGGCGGCGGATCCCTTCTCTGGCACGGTGTTCGTGTTCCGAGGCCGGACAGGCACCTCGATCAAGCTGCTCACGTTCGATTTATGTTGAGACTTCCGTAATGTGGAGCCCCTCTCAGGGGCGGGCGGTCATCGCCTGTTGGCGCCAGGAACACTGCACATTAATGCGCCTAGCATCGGGGCCGTGCCGACGGTGGCACAGACCCTTTGGAGGCTCCGATGCTCATGGAATTGCTTCCCGTTGTACGCCAGCGCGTATCCGTTTCGTCCCTGCCGGTCCTGGGTCGATCCCTGGACGATTACGTTGGGTGGATGCTGGGGCGAGGCTATCCCCCAAAAACGATCAGGGAATACTTGCGGCCCATCTGTCGGCTGGAAGAGCGTCTCCTGGACAAGGGCGTGACAGCCAATGTCCAACTGACCAGGGAGGCCCTTCTTTCATGTCGGCCGGAGGCTTCGATCGTGGGAGATTTCCTGCCCACTCTGGTCAACAGCCTTGACCGGTATTTCCTGGCACATGGCCGGTTCCATCCTGTTACACCCACGGTCCTTGCCGCGAAGGCGATGTCCTACGGCGAATACCTTCGGAAGGCCCGCGGATTCTCCCCCGGAACCATCCAGCGGTATGAATCGATCAGCCAGGAGTTCCTGGACTATCTCGGGTTCGACGGTGGCGCTGAGAGTCTGAGGAACATCGACGCCATCGTGATCGAATCCTTCATCAAGTTCCGGGGACGGCGAGCGAGTCGAACCCACCTCCAAAAAATCGTGGCTGCGGTCCGCGGCTTTCTCAAATTCCTGGCCATGTCCGGGGACGTCGCCCCGGGCTTCGATGGCCAAATCATTTCCTCTCGGGTCTACCGCGGAGAACGGCTGCCACGCGCCCTTGCCTGGGAGACGGTGCAGGCCTTCCTCAAGGCCATCGACCGGTCCACCCCCATGGGCAAGCGCGATTACGCTATGTTCCTTCTGATGGCGACCTACGGCCTCCGGCGAGGGGAGGTGGGCAACCTTAAGCTCGAGAACGTCGAATGGCGTCTGGGGCGAATTTCACTAGTCCAGACGAAAACGGGAAGCGGCCTTACCCTGCCGCTGACCGACGATGTGGGCGCCAGCCTCCTCGACTACCTCCAGCACGGACGACCCAACTGGCCCTTCCGGGAGGTTTTTCTCCGGGCACGCGCACCCGAAGGACCACTGGGTTCTCCGGCTATCTCCGACGCATTCGATAACTGGATAAGGCGCAGCGGGCTCCCCATCCCCTTTCAGGGGCCTCATTGCCTGCGTCATTCTCTCGCCGTTCACCTGCTGCGGCAGGGCGGCTCGCTCAAAGAGATCGGGGATGTCCTCGGCCATCGGAATGCCGAAAGCACCTGTATCTACATCCGCCTGGCCGTGGAGGACCTCCGGGAGGTCGCCCTCTCCCTGCCTTCAGTTCAGGGGGGCGGCCATGAGCAGTGAAATCCGCTTCGCCTCCTGCCTGGGGCCCGCCCTGGCGCAGTATCTGGAACTCAAGGTATCCGTGGGGCTGAGGTTCGATACCGCATGCAGGGTGCTTCTTCACCTGGACCGTTTCCTGATTGCCAACGCCGAGGAGGCTGAAGGATTTGACACCAGCTGCTTCGTGGCCTGGGGCCGGACCTTCGAGCACATGTGTTCCGGTACTCGGCGGAGTTGGATGCAGATCATTTATCGTTTCTGTCTTCACCAGCGGAGAACGGCCCCCGGGTGCTTCCTGCCTGATCCGGCCCAATTCCCACCGCGTTCGCCCTACCTTCGCCCCTACATCTTTGCCGAGGAGGAAATCCTTCGCCTGCTGGATATCGCCGGGAAGCTGGAGCCCCACGTGATGAGCCCCCTTCGCCGGGAGGTCTACCGACTCGCACTTGTTCTCCTCTATACAACCGGCCTGCGCCGGGGAGAGATGCTCCGCCTGACCCTGGGCGACCATGAGCCCACCGAGCAGACCCTCCTGATCTGGGAGTCCAAGTTTTTCAAATCGCGCCTGATCCCCCTTTCTCCCGACGGTGTCCGAGAACTACAGGTCTATCTGGCGGCCCGACGGGCCCACCACCTTCCCATGAACGCGGCTTCACCCTTGCTCATCCAGGGACAGCGGACCGGATATTCGGCTGGAGGGATCTACCAAGGACTACGAGATCTTTTCGTTGCCGGCGGCGTCCGCACCACAACTGGTGCCACGCCACGGGTCCATGACCTTCGGCATACTTTTGCCGTCCACGCCCTCCTGCGCTGGTACCGGGAGGGTGCCGACCTCGGGGCCAAGCTTCCATTCCTGTCCGCATACATGGGCCATGCCTCGCCCGCATCCACGGAGTACTACCTGCCGTTCGTCGCTGCCCTGGCGGGCGCCGCGAGCGAGAAGTTCGCGGAACACTGCAAGCCCCTGCTCGATTCCTTTCAGAAACTGGGAGGGACGCCATGAGGGACGTCAAACCCAACCCCCTGGCCATGGCCCTGCGCGAGTTCTTTTCCGAGTTCATTCCAAGGGCCCGAGGTCTCAGCCCCTGCACCCTCCTCAGCTACCGGGACAGCCTCGCCCTGCTGCTCAAGTTCATGGCCGACCAACTCGGGCGCCCCGTCTCCGAACTTGGCCTGGAGGCCATCACTCCCGAGGTGGTCATGGCCTTTCTCGACCATCTCGAGGAGAGCCGCCACAACAAGGCCTCAACGCGCAATGTCCGGCTCGCAGCGATCCATGCCTTTGCCCGTCATGTCGCCACCAGTAGGCCCGAATGCCTGGAAGGGTGCCAACGGATCCTAGCCGTCCCTTTCAAACGGGCTGGTGCTCGCGTGGTGGATTACCTGGAATTCGAGGAGATCCAGGCGATCCTGGCTGGCATCGATCGTTCGTCCCCGGATGGCCGGCGGGACTTCGTCCTCCTGGCAACGATGTTCAACACCGGTGCCCGGGTCCAGGAAATCCTCGACCTCCGGCCCTGCGATCTCCAATTGGAGCGGCCTTTTCAGCTACACCTATTCGGCAAGGGGCGGAAGGAGCGCATCTGCCCCTTATGGCCGCAGACGGCCGAACTGCTCGAGGCCTTTCTGGCCGAGGCTGGCATCGAGGCCGGCCGCCGGGAACGGTTGTTCCGCAATCACCGGGGCATCCCGCTGACTCGGTTCGGGATCCGCTACCTCCTGTCCAAGACTGGGTGCCCTGGCGGGCACCCCGAGGGCTGAAAACATGCTGGCGCTCCGGTAACTTGGGGCGCCAGGTATTTTAGGTGCGGGCCAGACCCCTTTAGGATGATTTTGGAGA
>JBELAL010000092.1:0-5651 GCA_049508835.1 Holophaga sp.
CGTCGCTGTGGGCCAGGTTCCCACAGGAACAGGCGAAGCGATGCTGCACCCGTTTGCCGAGCCCTCCACAGACGCTGCAGGTCTGGGAGGTGTAGGCCTCCCCCTGGATCGAGTAGGTGCGGTGATCAAAGCTGATGGACGTGGGCGTGAAGGTGAGCGCCGGGACGGGCTGGTCCTTGGGGATGCCCTCCTGGGTTCGCAACGCCTTGTAGGCATCCGCCACCCGGTGGATGGCCTGACAGACCATTTGGCTGCCCAGGGCGGGAAACATCTCCCGGCTCTGGTAATAGGCCAAGTGGTGCAGCCCCACCCGGTTCCAGCACCGATGTTCCTGGACGAACGGGACCATCGCATTGCAGGCCTCGGCAAAGAGCCTCGAAAGAGCCGCAAGCGCCTCAGCCTGCATGGGTGTCGTCAAGAGTTTAAAGGATCCGGTCCGTTTCATTTCGTTTTTTTTCGCCAACCCGAATGGCTGTCAAGCATCCATTCCTCCCCGCCCTGAATGACGGGGTTTCCTGGACAATCCGATGAGACTGAACCTGGGCTGCGGTCAGGAGCACCTCCCCGGATGGGTGAACGTGGACCAGTTCCCGGCCGCCCGCCCGGACCTCGTCCTGGACCTGGAGCGGCTCCCCTGGCCATTCCGGGACGGCTGCGCCGAGGAGGTGCTGCTCAAGCACGTCCTGGAGCACCTGGGGCGGGACAGCGAGACCTTCCTGGGCATCCTGAAGGAGCTGTACCGGGTGTGCGCCCCGGACGCCAGGGTCAGGATCCTCGTGCCCCATCCCCGGCACCGGGACTTCCTCCAGGACCCCACCCACGTGCGCCCGGTGCTGGCGGAGATGTTCGAGCACTTCTCCCTGGACTGCAACCAGGACTGGATCCGCAAAGGGCTCCCGGGCACGCCCCTGGCCCTCTACCTGGAGCTGGACTTCCGGATCGAGTCCGCCACCCTGAACCTGGACCCCTGGTGGGACGCCGAGTTCCGCTCCGGGCGGATCTCCCGGGCCAGGCTGGACCGGGCCATGCAGGACTGCAACAACGTGGTCCAGACCACCGAGATCGTGCTGCGGGCCCGCAAGCCCTTCCGCAGGCCCGCCGCCGGGCCGCGCCTGGCGGTGCGCTGGGAGGGGTCCCAGTTCGTCTGGCACAGCCTGGCCCACGTGAACCGCCAGCTCTGCCTGGGCCTGCTACGCTCCGGGCGGGTGGACTTGAGCCTGGTCCCGTACGAGCCGGACCAGTTCGAAGGCGGCGCGGTGCCGGCCTTCCAGCCCCTGGCCCCCTGCCTGGGCCGGTACCTGGGCCGCCCGGCCCAGGTGCACGTGCGCCACCAGTGGCCGCCCCGGTTCGAGCCCCCCGCCGAAGGGGCCTGGGTCATGGTCCAGCCCTGGGAGTTCGGAGGCATCCCCCAGGAGTGGGTGGGCCCCATGCGGGACCAGGTGGACGAGGTCTGGGTCCCCACCGCCTGGCTCAAGGACTGCTACGTGCGCAGCGGAGTTCCCGAGGCGCAGGTGGTGGTGGTGCCCAACGGCGTGGACGGCAACCTGTTCCGTCCGGACGGGGAGCGCTTCCCCCTGCGCACCGCCAAGGGCTGCAAGTTCCTGTTCCTGGGCGGGACCATCCGGCGCAAAGGCATCGATGTGCTGCTGGCGGCCTACCTCAAGGCCTTCCGCGCCGCGGACGACGTGTGCCTGGTGATCAAGGGCCAGGGCGGCGGCATCTACGGGGCCGAGGACGTGCCCGAGGCCCTGCGCCGGATCCGGGCCGAGGATCCCCAGGCCCCGGAAGTGGAGTACCGCTCCGACGACCTGGGCCAGGACCAGGTGGCGGCCCTCTACCGCAGCTGCGATGTCCTGGTGCTGCCCTACCGGGGCGAAGGCTTCGGCCTGCCCATCGCCGAGGCCATGGCCAGCGGCCTGCCGGTGATCGTCACCGGGCGCGGGGCGGCCATGGACTTCGTGCGCGAGCCCTGGGCCTGGCTGATCCCCAGCCGCACGGTGCCGGTCCAGGCTCCCCCCGGGTTCACCCCCAGCCAGGCCGGGTTCTGGCTGGAGGAGCCGGACGTGGACGCCCTGGCCGACCTGCTGCGCCGGGCCTGCGCCGACCCCGCCGGGCGCCGGGAGAAGGGCCGCCGGGGCCGGGAGCACGCCCTGGCGGAACTGGGCTGGGAGCGGCCGGTGGCCCTGGTGCTGGAGCGCCTGGCCCAGCTGGCCTCGCGCCCGCCCCGCCGGTTCGGCCCCCCTGCGCCCCTGCCGCCGCCGGCCGGCCCGGAAGCCTTCCTGTACCGCCCCGACTGGAGCCGGCCCGAATGGGTGGAGGTCTTGCTCAGCTACCTGCTGGCGTTCAAGCCCGGCGAGCCGGTGGTCCTGGTCCTGCCCTGGTCCGGCCGGCCCGGGGAGCCGGCCCTGAAGGAGATCCAGGTGCGGGTGCTGGAATTCGCCCAGAGCGCCGGCCTGGAGCGGTTCCCGGACGTGGCCCTGGTGGACCAGCCCGGGGACCTGGACGAATTCCTGGCCGGGTGCGCCTCGGTCACGGCCGTGCCCCAGGGGCGGGGGGCGGTGGAAGGGCTGACGGGGCCGCGGGGGCAGCGGCTGGCCGAGGCGCGGACCCGGCTGTGCCAGCCATCAGGCTGAACCCCAGCACCGAGGCGATGATCATGGCCGCGCTCACCAGGTTGAGGGGCAGGAAGGTCTCCCCCAGCACCACCACCGCCAGGACCATCACCATCACCGGCACCAGGTTGATGAACAGGGCCGCCTTGCTCACCCCCAGGTGCTTGATGGCCTGCTGCTGCAGCAGGTAGCCGATGAAGGTGGGGAACACGCCCATGTAGACGATGGCCAGCCAGCCCGGGGCGTCCACCGCCAGCCCATGGCGGGCGATCTCGACCCCCTGCAGGGGCGTCAGCACCACCACGCAGGTCAGGAAGCTGTAGAAGGTGGTGACGATGGGGTCGAAGCGCCGGACCATCCGGCGCACCAGGACCGAATAGACGGACCAGCACACCACCGCCCCGCCCATGAACAGGTCGCCCAGCCCCGGCCCCTGGCGCACCAGCAGGCCCAGGTGCCAGTTGCTGATGGTCAGCAGCACCCCGGCCAGGGCGGCGAGCATCAGCAGGATCCTCCCGCCGTCCAGGCGCTCGCCCAGGAACAGCGCGGCCAGGGCCGCGGCCATCAGGGGATTGGTGGCCCCGATCATGGCCGTCTTGATGGCCGTGGTGTGCTTCAGGGCCTGGAAGAACAGCAGGTGGTAGCCGACCATCCCGGTCAGGCCCAGCAGCAGCAGGTTCCCGACGTCGCCCCGGCCGATGCGCAGGGAGATGCCCTTGAACCGGGCGTACAGGTAGAGACAGCCCACCGCCAGCACGAACCGGGTGTAGGTCAGCGTCATGGGCGTGGCCGTGCGCAGCCCGATCTTCCCGGCGATGAAGGCCCCCGCCCAGAAGGCGCAGGCCATGGACATGAGCAGGATCCAGCGCATGGCGCGGCTTCCTCCGGGCAGGACGGCAAAAAAACAGACCGGCAGGGGGAGCGGCCGGGCCAGGAAACTCCGGGGAAGCGCCTTGGGATCACCGGAACATGAGCCATTCTAATTCATGACGGGCTTCAGGGCACCAGGGACTTGATGTTTCACTTGAGACTTGAAACCGTCCCAATTGAGATTAGATTGGACCATGGGAAGGCACCATGGTTCTGCTTCAGAAATCCAGGCAGGACAAGAAGGGACGAACCCGGGCCAAGCCTACACCGGGCCGGACGAAGCCCATCTTCCTGGAGGACGTCGGTGTCCCGGAACTGCTGTCCGCCTGCAGGAAGCTCCAGGCTCGCTGGCGCCTGGATGCGGAGACCACCGCCAGCCTGCTCGGAACGTCCAGGTCCACCTGGTTCCGCTGGCAGGAAGCCCTTGACCACAGCAAGGAAATCCGGTTGACCGGGGATCAGCGGACCCGTGCCATCGCCCTTCTGAGGATTTTCGAGGCCATCGCCGACCTGCACCACGACGACCGGGACGCCGACTCGTGGATCCATGAACCCATGGACGGTCCCGGATTTTCCGGCCACACGCCCCTGGAGGTGATGACCTCAAGCTTCGAAGGTCTGCTCTCGGTCAGGGACTACTTGAACTTCCTGCATGGGGCCTGGACCTGAATTGACCTCCCGCCGCCAGATCCGATTCTACGCCGCCCTCGGTTTCCGCCTCGCCCTCCGGCGCAAAGCCAATCCATTGGACGCGCTGGGCTTGGCCCACGTGGAGTCCCACGACCGGGTGGAGGGGACCAGTCCCGGCCGATCGTTCGCGGGGAGGTTCGACTCGCCGGGCTTCCCCGTCCTCTACGCGGCCGAATCTCCGGACATTTGTGCCGCAGAGACCGCCCATCACCTCAAAGTCCACTACCTTGACCGTAAGCACGTCCGGCAGGCCAAGGAATTCCATTATACGTTGATGGAGATCCCCATCGCCGGCGCCTTCGACGACCTGCGGCGGCGCCGGGACGCACCCAGGGGCCTCCAGGCCGCCACTCCGGCCGCCTATCGAGCTGCCCGCCTTTATGCCCGGAAGGCCCTCCAGGAAGGCCTCGACGGCCTGCTCTATACGTCGGCCCGGCATCGCGGTGGCACCTGGGTCGCCCGGTTCCTGGCCGCGGGCGTCACCCTGGCGACCCGGGCGGTGGGCGCCGTACGCTTCCGGTGGACGGGCAAGAAGCTGGTGCGCATGGGAGAACCATCCTGAAGCAAACTTGAATCTTTAAATCAAGCCCGGCCCAGGCTCATGCCGCAGGCAGAATTCTTGGGGCTGGAGGCCCAGGCATAAGCCACCTATCCTGGAACCTGCTTGCGTTTCGCCCGGGGGACCCCATGAGCCTGCACACGATCCACCAGCAACTGGAGCGCCTGGAGCAGCTGGGGGGGCAGGAGGAGCTGGAGGCCATCGAGCTGGTGCTGGCGGAGCGGATCCGGCAGGTGGACGGGGAGGGCTGGACACCTTCCCACGACGACCAGGAGCGCCGGGAGGGCCAGCTGGCCGCCGCCGGGGCCAGCTACGCCCTGGCGGCGCACCAGAAGGCCCTGGTGCATGCCCGCACCGGCAGCCTGGACGTGAAGCCCAGCGCGCCGCATCCCCGCTGGCCGTTCAGTCCCCTGGCCTGGAAGCCCGCGGGCATGCGGCGGATGGCGGTGAAGGGCGCGGCCCTGGTGCTGGCGGAGCTGGCGCGCCAGGTGCGCGCCGGGCTCAGCTGATGCTCCTGTGGGGGGACCGCCCGCTCGCTTCGCTCGCTCTGCGTCCCCCCACACCCCCACTTCAGGCCCGGGCGGAGCCCGGGCCTGAAGTCCTGGCTCCGGAGGGGGCGTACGCCGGGGTGGGGTTCCGCTCTCTTCGCTCGCTCTGCGTCCCCCCACACCCCCACTTCAGGCCCGGGCGGAGCCCGGGCCTGAAGTCCTGGCTCCGGAGGGGGCGTACGCCGGGGTGGGGTTCCGCTCGCTTCGCTCGCTCTGCGTCCCCCCACACCCCCACTTCAGGCCCGGGCGGAGTTCCTGATATGTATCGGCCTGTCAAGGGTGGCAGGCCCATTTTGTCCGGCAGTGCATAGGGAGCAGAACGGACGGCATTCCGCCGGTTGATCAGTCTGATATTCGCGGGTTGGGTACCGG
>JBELAL010000093.1:0-5512 GCA_049508835.1 Holophaga sp.
ATGCCCTGGCCGTACGCGGTCTTGTCGTGCAGCACGTAGGCGGTCTTGATGTTCTTGGCCTTGGCGAACTGGGCGCCCACGGCCCCCTGCACGTCGTCACGTCCGCAGACCCGGTTCACTTCCAGGTAGCCGCGGTCGGTGACCTTGGGGTTGGTGTTGGCGGGAGAGATGTTGCACAGGTTGGCGGCGTGGTATTCCTCGGAGGAGGGGATCTGCACGCCGGAGTTGTAGTGGCCCACCACGCCCAGTACGGCCGGGTCGGATACGATGGCCTTGGCGTTGGCGACGCCGGTGTCGGGGTTGCCCTGGTCGTCGAAGGGGGCCAGCTCGACCTTGAACCCCATCGTGGTGAGAGGCCCGGACAGCTGCTCGATGCCAAGCTGGGTCCCGGCCTTGATGTCACTGCCGATCACCGACATGGCCCCCGAGAGGGGGCTCTGGGTGGCGATCTTGATGGTCTTGTTCTCCTTCTCGCAGCCGGCCGCCAGCAGCAGGATGAGCGTCGTGAAGGCGGGCGCGAGGATGGAAACGGGTTTACGCATTGGCTTGCCTCCTGAAGTGGATTGGGGTTGTTTGCCAGAGGGCATGGCCGCCCGGTGGCCGTGGCGAAGACAGCATTTCAACCGCTCCGGTTGGCTGGAACGGAAAGATTAATTCATTATAAAAAACCCGATTAAGACGATTTCGTTGTCATTGGTTTACTACATCCGTGTCATGGAGGAAAGGGATATATGCGCGGACTTTGATGGAAGTCACGGAGCAACGCGGACTCAGGTTCATTGCTGGATTCCCGGAATAAAAAACGGGGCCGTCGTTGCGACGGCCCCGTTCCTTCCGGAAGGAAAAAACAGTCTACATGCCCAGGTAGGCCTTCTTCACCATGTCGTTGGCCTTGAGGTTGGCCCCGGTGTCGGTGAGCACGATATTGCCCGTCTGGAGCACGTAGCCCCGGTGGGCGATGGACAGCGCCATCAAGGCGTTCTGCTCCACCAGGAGGATGGTGGTCCCGCGGGCGTTCAGTTCCTTGATGATGTCGAAGATCTGGTCCACCAGCACCGGGGCGAGCCCCATGGAAGGCTCGTCCATGAGCAGGACCTTGGGGTTGGACATGAGGCCCCGGGCGGTGGCGAGCATCTGCTGCTCGCCGCCGGAGAGGGTCCCGCCCTTCTGGTGGGCCCGCTCCTTCAGCCTGGGGAACAGGCTGAAGGCGTTCTCGATGCCCCGTTCGATCTCGGCCTTGTCATCGACGATGTAGGCGCCCATCTCCAGGTTCTCGGTGACCGTGAGGCCGGGGAAGATGCCCCGGCCCTCGGGCACCATGCCCAGGCCGTGCTTGTGCACGATGTGGGGCGCCAGGTGGCCCACTTCCTTGCCTTCCAGCAGCACCTTGCCCTTCCGGGGGTGGAGCAGCCCGGAGATGGCCCGGAGGGTGGTGGTCTTGCCGGCGCCGTTGGCGCCGATGAGGGCCACGATCTCGCCCTTCTCGACCGTGAGGGAGACGCCCATCAGGGCGTGGATGTTGCCGTAGTAGGCGTGTACGTCTTGCAGTTCGAGCAGGCTCATGGGCTCCTCCTCACGCCGACAGGGCGGTTTGGGCGCCGGCGGCGCCCTTGCCCAGGTAGGCTTCGATCACCTGGGGGTTGGAGGAGATGTCGGCCGGCAAACCTTCGGCGATCTGCTCGCCGTGGTCCATCACGTAGATGTGTTCGGAAATGTTCATGACCACCTTCATGTCGTGCTCGATGAGCAGGATGGTGATGCCCAGCTCGTCGCGGATGCGCCGGAACAGGTTCAGGGCGTCTTCGCTCTCGGCCGGGTTCATGCCCGCGGCGGGCTCGTCCAGCAGCAGCAGCTTCGGCTGGGAGGACAGGGCCCGGGCGATCTCCACCCGGCGCTGGGCGCCGTAGGGGAGGCTGCCGGCCAACTCGTTGCCCACGTTCCTGAGGCCCACGTACTCCATGAGCTCCTGGGCGCGGGCCTGGGCCTTGGCCTCCTCCTCCCGGAAGGACCGGGTCCGGAGCACGGCCTGCCAGGATTTCTGCTTGAGCCGGGTGTAGGCGCCGACCATGATGTTCTCCACCACGGTCATACCCCCGAACAGGCGGATGTTCTGGAAGGTCCGGGCCATCCGCAGGGCGGTGATCTCGTACGGCCGGAGCCGGTTGATGCGCCTGCCCTCGAACTCGATGGTCCCCTCTTCGGGCGGATAGAGCGCCGAGATGGCGTTGAAGAAGGTGGTCTTGCCGGCGCCGTTGGGGCCGATGATGCTGACGATCCTTCCCCGCTCGATGTTGACGGTCATCTTGTTGACGGCGGTGAGGCCGCCGAAGCGCTTCACCACGTCCTTGGTCGTGAGGATGTACTTGTCGTCAGACACGCTCGGCTCCTTTCGCTTCCGGTTCAGCATCCCCGGAGGACTCGTTCAGCTCGCGCTTGCGGCGGGCGGCGGGAAGGAGGCCGGCGGGACGGTAGATCATCATGATGACCAGGAGGAGGCCGAAGATCAGGCGCTGGTACTTGGAGGGATCCAGCTGGTTGGAGAGGCTGCTCCAGTGCCAGTTGAGGAGGGGGATCACCGCGCCGCTCTGGCGCAGCCCCGAGAGGTACAGGGAGAAGCTCTGCAGCACCTGGATGTTGAGCAGGGTGACCAGGGTGGCGCCCACGATCACGCCGGTGATGCTGCCGATCCCGCCCAGGATCACCATGGTGAGCACGCCCACCGACTGCAGGAAGGTGAAGGTCTCGGGGCTGACGAAGGTTCGGCTGGCGGCGAACAGCACACCCATGGCGCCGGCGAACGAGGCGCCCACGGCGAAGGCGCCGAGCTTGAGCTTGTTGGCGTTGATGCCCATGGCCCCGGCGGAGAGCTCATCCTCGCGGATGGCGGTCCAGGCCCGGCCCACCTTGGAATCGTCCAGGCGGTAGGTGACCACGATCACGGCCACCACCACCAGCAGGGCGATGAGGTAGAACAGGATGTTGTAGGCCTGGTTGTCCGTGACCGGATGGCCCACGATCGGCCGCACCACCGCATTGAACGCCCTGAGCACGCCTTCGGGCATGGTGGGGCGCTGGATGGGGGTGATGCCCTGGGGTCCGTTGGTGAAGTTCAGGGGCTTGTCCAGGTTGTTGGCCAGCTGGCGTACGATCTCCCCGAAGGCCAGGGAGATCACCGCCAGGTAGTCGCCCCGCACCCGCAGCACCGGCAGCCCGAGGACCAGGCCCACGATGCAGACCACGATCACGCCCAGGAAGATGAACAGGTAGAACCAGTCGGGAGCCATGAAGAACGGGGTGTGGAGGGCCTTGGTGGTGACGGTGGAATGCAGCAGGTACGGCTGCTGGGAGCCGAAGAAGGCCCACAGGTAGGCGCCCACCGCGTAGAAGGCCATGTAGCCGAAGTTGAGCAGGCCGGAGAAGCCCACCACGATGTTGAGGCCCAGGGCCAGGGCCGAGAACACCGCGATCTGGAAGATCACCTCCAGGTAGAACACGTTGCGGGCGCCCAGGATGGGCACCAGCACCACCGCGAAGACCACCGCCAGGGCCAGCTGGACCGACTTGTTGAGCTTGAGCCAGTAGATGGAGCTGGCCGAGAACAGGAACAGGAGGAAGGCCGGGATGGAGCGGGGGCTGAAGTAGACCAGGAGGGTGCTCAGCACGATCAGGGCGACGCAGACCACGTACGGGGTCTTCCCCTGGTTGAGGAAGGCCATGAACTTCTTGCAGTACTCTTTCATGGGTTCCTCCTCACGCCTTCTGCGAGACTTGCTCGCCGAGCAGGCCGTTGGGCCGGAAAATGATCACCAGGATCAGGATCAGGAAAGCCACCATGTCCTTGTATTCCGCACCGAAGGCGCCCTGGGTGTAGGTGTCCAGGTAGGCCCCGGCGAAGCTTTCGATCATGCCCAGCACCATGCCGCCCAGCAGGGCGCCGGTGAGGTTGCCGATGCCGCCGAGCACGGCCGCGGCGAACGCCTTGATCCCGGGCATGAAGCCGACGAACGGGTCGATGCGGGTGAACTTGAGGGCATACATGACGCCGGCGGCGCCGCCCAGGGAACCGCCCACCAGGAAGGTGAGGGAGATGATGGCGTTCACGCCGATGCCCATGAGGGCGGCGGTGTTCTTGTCCTGGGACACGGCCCGGATGGCCTTGCCCACCTTGGTGGCGCGCACCAGGTAGTTGAGCCCCACCAGCATGACCACGGCGGCGACGATCACCACCACCGACTTGACCTGGATGTCGATCACCTTGGAGCCGAAGTGGAACAGGGGAATGCGGTTGTCGAAGTCGCCGAAGGTGGGGAACACCCGGTAGAACTGGCCGGTGGTGAGGCTCTCCACCAGCCGGATGACGTCCTGCAGGGCGAACGACACGCCGATGGCGGAGATCAGGGCCACCAGGGTCGGCGACCCGCGCAGGGGCCGGTAGGCCACCCGCTCCACCAGCACGGCCAGGCCGCCGGCGGCGGCCATTCCGATCAGCAGGGCCAGGCCGAAGTAGCCGTAGGAACCGAGGTACCCGGCCTTGGCCAGGATTCCGGCGCCGTTGAGCGCGATCAGGGCTTCCACGCCGCAGAAGGCGCCGACCGCGAAGATCTCGCTGTGGGCGAAGTTGATGAACTGCAGCACGCCGTAGACCATGGTGTAGCCCAGGGCGATGGCGGCGTAGACGAAGCCGATGGTCATGCCGTCGATGAGCACCTGGGGCAGGCTCTTGACCGTATAGGCGAAGATGCCGACGCCTTGGGTGCTCTGGAGGAGTTGGTCGGCGCCCGAACCCTGCAAGACAAGGGCGAGCACGATCATGATCACGGAACATAGGGCGCCCGCGCCCGCGACAAACACCGCCATCTGGCCGATGGGCGTGTAGATTTGCCGCAAGTCGACTGAGCCCAAAAACTTGCGCATTAGGGAGTCTCCTGAAAAAACCCCCCCCTTGGCGACAGGGGGGGGTGGCGTTGCAGCTGTGCGTCTACTGGGGAGGAGCGATGTCGAGGGTCTGGTCGATGCGGTTCGCCGCCCACTTGGACGGGTCGGCAGAGGAGACCTGGATGATGAAGTACTTGCCCTTCGCGGGATCGCCCTTGGCGTTGAAGGTGATGGTCCCGGTGATGCCGTGGTAGTTCTGCAGGGCGCGCACGGCCTTGGTCACGTCGGCGCGGGCGGGCAGCTTGTTGCCGGCGTCCTTGGCGGCGTTCTCGATGGCCTTGAGCAGGATGGCGGCGCAGTCATAGGACTGGGCGGCGAACGGCTGGGGGTTGTTGCCGAACTTGGCCTTGAAGTCGGCGATGAACTTGGCGGTGTCGGGGTAGACGTTGGCCGGGCCGGACACGGTGGAGAAGTAGGTGCCGGCGCCCTGGAGCAGGGCGTCCGCGCCGATCTTCGCCGCGTCGGGGGAGTCGAAGCCGTCGTCGGACAGGCACATGCCCTTGAAGCCCTTCTGCCGGGCCTGCTTGTAGAGCACCGCGGCCTGGTCGAACATGCCGCCGAAGTAGATGCACTCGGG
>JBELAL010000094.1:0-5331 GCA_049508835.1 Holophaga sp.
ATCACCCACGCTCGACCGGACCTTCGCCTGGAATTTGGTAAGGCCATCGGCTTCGCCTCGGCCCCCTTAAATGCACAAAGTTAGTTGTCGCTGACGCACAAGGTTCCTTGACGTCGCCCAGGTCGCACTCCGGCTGCGCCGAAAAGGTTCTGAGCCCCCCGTAGAACAGAATGCTGGCCTTGAAGCGTTTCTCGGCGGCGGTGAAGATCGGCCCGAGCGATGCGCCGAGGCCGAGCCCAAAGAAGGCCAGGCGCTCCCGGTCGATGTCCGGCCGCATTGCAAGGTAATCGAGGGAACACTTCAGGTCTTTGGCCATCTGGATGACGATGCCCGAATTGAAGATGCTCCTGGGGTCACCAAGATTTGGGATGCGACGTTCATAAGTACCTTGGTAGACGGGATAAAGCACCGCGCGCCCGCTGCGGGTCAAGAACCAGATGCTTTCGGAATCCAGGCATTCGCTGGAGGACTCCCGGAGAGCGTCCGAGCCCGGAAAGTAGACGACGGTCTGGAACGGGGGGTTCGCGTTGACGGGCAGGAACAGGTGGGCCGTCACCCGTTCGTTGCCATAGGCGGCACGGAAACTGACCGTTTCCGTGCGCCAATATTGTGGGGAGGCATCCACCGCGACCACCCTGGCGTCCAGATCGAAGGGGGCGTAGTAGTAAAGGCGTTGATAGATGTGGAACACGTCGTCGGCCACCGGTTTTTCCCGACTGTAATCCCGTTCCGTTTTCTCGATCGAGCCGAGCAACTCCACCACCGGGGGCTTCGGGTATTTCACGCAGCGGAAACCAAAGCTGGCCGAACGGGCGAAGGAGTCCCTCGCATCGGAATCCAGGAACATATAGGGCGGTTCATCCCAGGCTCCGCCAAGGATGTAGCGCTTTTCCCCCACTGCGTTCAGGCACCACTCCTTGGCGTTTCCGGCCATGTCGAAGGTGCCGAACGGTCCGAGCCCGTGGTAGGTCCCGATCCTGGCCATGGCTTTGCCGCTGAAATTGCTGAGCTGGAGGATGCCCGCGTCGGCAACATGGCCTGCCGCATAGCGCCAATGCGTGACCGTCGGCAGTTCCTTGCCGGCGAAGCTGGCATAGGCGGCCGCTTCGTACCAGCTGACCCCGCTCACTGGAAAGTCTGCCTGCCCATCGGGGTAGGTCCCCAGTTCCCAGGTAGCGGGGCCGGGCCTGCCGGTAGCATCCCGGAACTGGGCCAGGGCCTCTGCCCAGGAGAGGGTCTGGCCGCCCCGGACGAACGGATGTTGCCAGTAGCGTTGGTCCCTGTAGCCGCCATGGTCGACGAAGGCCTTGAAATCCCGGTTGGTCACCTCGAACTTGTCGATCCAGTAGTCGGTCAGCCGGGGATCCGGCGATCCTCCCTGTAGGCCGAAACCTCGGACCCGCACGTGGACCATTCCATCAGGCACGCTGCCGAGGGGGTCCAGGACCAGTTCCGATCGAGGGGAACGCAGGGGGGTGAACGCAGATTCAATGGGGGCATAGCCTGGCAGGATGATCCGCCATTGCAGATCACCGTTGGGCACAAGTACGGATTCCAGGGGCGTGCGCCCCAGCAACTCCCACGCCCCGTCCATATCCATGTAGTCTTTGATGAAGACCTGGGCGCCGGCGGGTGTGGTCCGGATCGTCACCGGGATCGAGAAATCCCGGTGCAGGGCCTGGATCTGGGGGGCCTCGGACACGTAGCGCTCCGCCTGCCGGGCCAGGCGGAAGGCGGCATGAATCCGTTGCTGTTCGATGAGTTGGGTCATCTCGGGCAGGGCAACGGTCAGGGCCCAGCGGACCCGGGATTTATGGACCAAGAGCCATGCAAGCCCGGAAACCATGGCAAGGATCAAGGCCGAGGCAGGGACGGAAATGCGCCAGTGCTGGACCATGGCGCGGAAGGCCAAAATCAGGGGCGATTCCCGCGGGGGTGGGACGGCCGGGGCGACCGTTTCCGCAAGGGCCTCCCCCAGGTACCGAAATCCTTTTCCTGGAAGGGTCTCCACGTACTGTGGGCTTCTCGCGGAATCACCGAGGGCGAGGCGCAGTTTGAAGGCCGCCGTGTCCAGGGACTTATCGAAGTCCAGGTGCAGGTCCGGGGGCCAGATCCGCTCCCGGAGTTGCTCGCGGCTCACCACCTCCCCCGGGCATTCCAGCAGGGCCACCAGGAACCGGAATGGCACGTCCTGGATGGGAACGATCTCCCCGTTCAGGCGGAGTTCCGCGGACCGGGTGTCCGCTTCAAAGGCGCCGAATCGGTAGCGCTGAGGAGTGGCCGGAGGAGGGGAATGCATGGCTGGGGTCTAGTTGGCACTTGATTTTAAACCCCAAATGTTAAATTTAGATAAATATTTTATCTATCTTATTGTTTAGACCCAGTTAAGACACACCTGTAATGGGGTTAAGACCGGATTAAGTTGTCGTGGGCAGGGTGCGACCCGAGGTTGAATACGTTCCCGCACAACCTTCACGCTACCCATTTCCAATCCTGTTTCAGCATGCCCGCGCCGGCCCGGAGAGCCGTCCGCGAGGTGTCATCAACCAGCAGGTCCAACCTTAGGAGGAGTTATGCTCAAATTAGTGGGTCCAGCCTTGATCCTGGTCGCCCTGGTGTCCTGCAGCGGCGGGGGAGGCGGGGGCAGTACTCCCACACCCCCGCCCCCCCCCCGCCCACCCACGGCATCCTGGACGCCACGTTCGGCAGTAAGGGCGCCGTCATCACGGCCATCGGCACCAGCGACGACGAGATCAACGCCCTGAAGCTCCAGAGCGACGGCAAGATCGTGGCCGCCGGACAGAGCCAGGTCAGCTCCGGCGTCAACCAGTTCGTCCTCGTCCGCTACAACACCGACGGGTCCCTGGACACCACTTTCGGCACCGGGGGGATCGTGACCACGAAGGTCGGGACCGGCGACTGCATGGCCGATGCCCTCGTCATCCAAGGCGACAAGAAGCTGGTGGCCGCCGGCTACGCCTCCATCGGCAGCGCTAACCAGTTCGCCCTGGTCCGCTACAACCCCGACGGATCCCTGGACACCACCTTCGGCGCCGGCGGGATCGTGACCACAGCCATGCCGGGCACCGACAATGAGATTCTGGACCTGGGCCTCCAGGGTGACGGCAAACTAGTGGCCGTCGGGTATCAAGGCACAACCGCCACCTGGTACAACGCCCTGGCCCGTTTCAACCCCGACGGGTCCACGGACACCACCTTCGGCGTCAACGGCTTCGTGACGACGAACTTGGGACTGGCTTCCTGGTGGTGGCGCCTGGTCATCCAGGGGGACGGCAAGTTGGCGGTCGCCGGCCCCATCGTAGACGTCAGTTCCTGGACCTGGGAGTTCGGGCTGGCCCGCTACAACACCGACGGGTCCCTGGACACCACTTTCTCCGCCGGCGAAACGGCCGTCGGAGGCTATGACAGCGAACCCTGGGCGCTGACCCTCCAGGCCGACGGCAAGTTTCTGGCCGCCGGGTACGCCAACACCATCTGCTCCTGCGACCTTAACACCGCCAGCGACTACAGGAGCGCGCCCTCCAACTTCGCCCTGGTCCGTTACACCGCCGGCGGCAACCTGGACACCGGCTTCGGCACCGACGGCATCGTGACGCCCAACGGACCAGGGTTTTTCCACTTCAACGACCTAGCTCTCCAGACCGACGGCAGCGTTCTGTCCGCCGGGGCCAGCGGGACCGCCTACAGCAGCCGCCAGGCCACCCTGGCCCGGCTCACCCCCGCCGGGGCCGTGGACACCACCTTCGGCACCAGCGGCTTCACGGTCTCCCCGCTCGGGGCTGACAGCAGCGGTCTCTGGCGCATGGCCGTCCAGAGCGACGGCAACCTGGTGTGCGGCGGGCTGTCCACCAGTGGCGGGGTGACCAAGTTCCTCGTGGCCCGCTACATCCCCTGATCTGACGCAACAGAAGTTCAACCTGAACTCATCACTTAACAAGGGAGGGATTATGCGACAACAGATCATATACACCTTGATGGCATGTTCTCTTGTGGCAAATGCCTGGGGCGACCAGATCAAACCCGGTCTCTACCTGGCTAGAATGAAATCAACCTGGGTCTCTGCGAATGGACATACTTGGAAGGCCCAGGTCACCCTGGAAAACGGAAAAAATGTTGCCAAGTGTGAAATAACGGATAATCAGAAATCACCATATAAAGAATTGTGGGTTTGGGACGATCAAACCCTCGTCCAAACAGAGAATTTATCTAATGCATGGGGTACAACTCCAAATTATTCAAAAACTTATGAAGCAACGAACGAAAATGGTAAATATATCATCAATTGCAAAGACAGAGAATCAGGCGACTGCGACGGCGGCATGGAACCGAGCCGCTATTGGACGATCACCGCCACCGAAGGCGGTTTCACTTATGAAGCTTGGGGTATACCCAAAGGGCAGGACCAGAAAGGTACTCCAGTCAGACTTCATTGTCTGGAATTTAAATTCAAAAAGTAGGAGGTGATTCCACTTTGGCCTTGGCCGCCGGCACCCGCCCTTCGCAGGGCACCCGGGTCTGGCACTTGCCGCAGCCGTACGGCGGCGAGTAGAGCGCCAGGGTCTGGTCCAGGTAGGTCTTGCACACCTGGTTGTCCTTGCCCTGGGGGGTTATGGCCCCGCACGGGCAGCGCTCGATGCAGGCGCCGCAGTTCCGGCAGTATGAGATGGACGAAGCGATTCTCAATTACATTCGTGAAAAGTACAATCACTGATATTTTGGCCTGTGCATGTATATTCTATGGCATCTTCGCGAATTATCAGGCGTGGGCACCGAGGAGGAGGGTGGCATGCGCATGTTGGCGAAATGCCTCGGCTGTCTCGTCCTGGCCCTGGGGTTCGCCGCCTTTTCGTACGCCCAGGCCCTGCGTCCGGAAGCGGTGGGCCTGACGCCTGATGCGCCGGCCTACGCCCGGCACGGACCCTACTGGGTCGGCACCCAGGAGCAGGTATTCCGTGCGCACGGGTTCGGCGGTGGCGATTACCTTGCCTTTTTGTGGTACCCCGCGCTGAACGCCCGGGGAGAGAAAGAGGATAAGTACTATCTTGGCCTGTTCGACGCACCGCCGGATCCATCCGCCGCTCCCTATCCTCTGGTCGTTTTCGTGCGCAACTGGCGAACCGGTCTAGAGGACTTCAGGTATCTCTGCGCGCACCTCGCTTCCCATGGCTTTGTTGTCGTAGCCATTGATTGTCCAAGACTGGGTGCCCTGGCGGGCACCCCGAGGGCTGAAAACATGCTGGCGCTCCGGTAACTTGGGGCGCCAGGTATTTTAGGTGCGGGCCAGACCCCTTTAGGATGATTTTGGAGAAC
>JBELAL010000095.1:0-5272 GCA_049508835.1 Holophaga sp.
GCTGGGAGCGGTTGACCGACTCCCGGTTGAGCAGGATGTTCTCGGTGGTGGTGAACCCGGGGAGCAGGGAGAACTCCTGGTGGACCATGCCGATCCCGGCGTCCAGGGCGTCGAAGGAGTCCTTGAACCGCGCCTCCTTGCCGCCGACCCGGATGGTGCCCTCGAAGCCGCCGGTCTCCTTGATTTCGGGCATGGCGAAAATGATCTTCATGAGGGTGGACTTGCCCGCCCCGTTCTCTCCCACCAGCCCTACGATTTCTCCCGGCGCAACATCGAAAGAGACCTTGTTCAGCACCCGGTTGGCGGAGAACGTCTTGCTGATGCCGCGCAGGCTCAGAATGGGTTCCACTGGGTTGGCCTCTCTGCTGGAATTGGGTGGCGGCCTCCCCGCCGCGCCTTTGGACCGGGTCGCCCGGTGATGACGTATCTTGTCAAGTGGCCATCCCGGCAGGAGAGCACGGCCTTCTCCCCCGCCGGGACAGGCTCTAGACCTTCTTATTCAGGCCAGAGGAGATCTTGAAATACTTCTCGGGCACGTTTAGGTCGATCGAGTGGATGTAGCCCTTGCCGAAAATGTAGGTGTCCTGGAGCAGCATGACGAAACTGTTGAGCTTGACGCCGGTGCCTCCATCGACGTAGTAGGAGCCGGCCCACTTCGCGCCCGGGGTATATTTACTGAAAGCCTTGAAGATATCACTCAAGTTCGTCACTTTGGACTTGCCCTCGACGACGTTCATGGCGTGCTGGGTCAGGCCCACGGTGGCACTGTAGCCGATCGAGTAGGACCAGGTGCCGAATCGGCCAGCGCCGCCCTTGGCGACCACGGCAGCCTCGACCTTCTTCATGATCGCGGGGAAATTGCCTTGCTCGGCCTTGAGATCGAGGCCTAGGGCGCCGGGATAGCCAATCAGGGGTGTCGGCGCGCCGGATTCCACAAAGATGCCGCCGTATTGCAGCAACTGGCGGACCAGAGGGTCGTACTGGGAATCGTTGGTGGCATAGAACGAAGTGTCCTTGCCGTACTTCTTCACCCACTTGGGGACGTTCTCCAGCAGGTATTGTTGGGCGCCGGAAATGCCCGCGTCACCGAGAGGGTCCGGCGCGGTTTCGAACACGAACTTGAGGCCCAGGTCCTTGCAGGCCTGTTCCATGATCATCCTGCGGCGTGCGAGCGGCTCGACGCTCATGTGCCGGGGAAAAGAGATGTGCACAAAGGTCTTGGCGCCCAGCTGCTTGGAGGCCCAGATGACCCGGTAGCCGGCCGACACGAAGTCGTTGCGCACGACGAGGTCGGCAACCTTGCCGATCACCATGGGATCTTCAAATGGCACCGCGCCCAGCAGGAGGATGTCGGGCCTGATTTCGCGAACCCGCCGGAACCCCTCGGCGGCACCGGGCACCGCCTGGTTCATGACAATCGCCTTCATGAGGGGATCGCTAGCCAGGGAGAGGAGTTGGGCGATGGTGGTCTCCTGTTCCGCCATGAAGTTGGTGGCGATGGTCAGGTGCTGGATCATGCCCCCGTTTTCCACGCTCCCGTATTCCTTGACCATGGCTTCTGCGCCGCGGACTTCGTCTTCAGCCTGGCTGATGCCCATGGTGAGAAGGCCAACGTGGTACTGGGCAGCGGCCTGAACAAGACTGCCGGGGC
Source organism: Holophaga sp. (assembly GCA_049508835.1). Classification (GTDB taxonomy): domain Bacteria; phylum Acidobacteriota; class Holophagae; order Holophagales; family Holophagaceae; genus Mesoterricola. The sequence goes on from JBELAL010000095.1 coordinate 1,652, forward strand.
CGGCGAAACACAGAACCAGCGCCAGGCGCGCCAATACCTTACGCATGCTGATCATAAGTCCTCCATGGATTGTCCACCAATGGGTGGATATGGGTGATTGGCCGATGGTTGAACCAGAACTGTCCTGCAGGTTGGAGCACGTTCCCGGCAGCCGCTGGTGGCACCTAGACCGTCTTGCCGGTCGGATCGACGGCGGCCTGGTACAAAGCCGAACGAACATCTTCCTGTTGCAGAAGCCCTTGCTTGACCGCCACCTCCAGGAACGGCCTATGCTCCGCAAGTGCTGTCTGAACAATGCCTGATACCTTGGCGTAGCCTAGTCTGGGCACCAGGGCCGTCGCCAGGGCGCTGGACGCAAGCAGGTTCTGCCAGGACTGTTCCTCGTTACCCACCAGCGAGCGCACACACCGGTCCAGGAAGACAGCCGTGGAACGTGTGAGCAAGGCGATGCTGTCAAGCATGCGGTCGCAGACCAGGAGTTCGTAATGGTTGATCTCCAGGAGTCCCTGCTGGCATGCCAGGGCTATCGCCGCGTCGTTCCCGGTGATGGCCATCGCCGCCTGGCACACGGCCATGGGAATCACCGGATTCACTTTACCGGGCATGATCGACGATCCGGCCTGAACCGCTGGCAAGGTGATTTCTCCAATACCGCCCAGCGGTCCCGAGGAGAGGATGATGAGGTCGTTGGCGATCTTCCACAGCGTGTTGGCGGTATTGCGCAGTTCGGCCGACATTCTCGCGCACACATCCAGATTTTGCATGCCGTCGAATGGATCAGCCGCTGGTTTCACCTCGATGCCAACGATACCGGAAAGATGGCGGAACACGGCATCCTTGTAGCCGGCCCGGGCACCGAAGCCGGTTCCGATCGCAGTGCCGCCAAGTGGCACGACGAGGAAGTCCTGGCGCAGGTCACTCAGATGCTGCGCATGCCGTCTCAGAACGGCTTCATAACCGCCGAACGCCTGGCCCAGGGCCATCGGCTGCGCGTCCTGCAAGCAGGTGCGGCCAAGCCGCAGGAGTCCGGCATATTTCTCCTTCTTTTGGGCGAAAGCCTCCGCGAGCCGAAGCACGTTGGCGGTCATGGCCTCCGACGCCCGGAAGACGGCGAGTTTCAACGCAGTCGGAGCCACATCATTTGTGGACTGCCCGAGATTGACGTCGTCGTTCGGGTTGACCAGCGCTCCGTCGCCGAGCGGCCCGCCCAATCGCTGTGATGCCAGGTTGGCGATCACCTCGTTGAAATTCATGTTGAGCGAGGTGCCGCCAGAACCTTCGAAGACGTCGATGAGGAGATGCATGTTGTGCTTTCCGGCCTGGACTTCCTCGCACGCATCGTAAATGGCCCGCGCGCGATCCTCCGGAAGTGCGCCGATCTCCTGGTTGGCTCGCGCCGCGGCCATTTTCACGGCAGCCATCGCCCAGACGAGATCGGGCACACTTCCGATCGTGCGGCCGGTAAGGGGGAAGTTCTCAATGCCACGGAGCGTGTTGATGCCGTAAAGCGCCGCCGCGGGCAATTCCCTCGTCCCCAGGCTGTCCTTCTCGAGGCGTGTTTCCACCATGACTGTCTCCTTGCTGAGTATTCCTGAATATTTAGGTTTAAAAAACATTGGTGTCAATCTCAATGGCATATTTTTAATGGTTTGAAGTAATTCTTATTTACTCCATTAGACAAAATAATCAGAAGGGACTGTATGCCCTTCCAGGCGCCATCTCTTTGCCCACGGGCCGCCTGAAGTTCCTTTATCCACATGAAGACCATCAACACCTTTCCGTCGCCCCAGCGCCCGGATGGGATTTTTCCGGGGCGACCACACAGCCGTGCCTTCCTTCTCTTGGAATGGTTCTAATTGGTTTTGGGAACCGGCATCTGGCTGACACTTTCCTCGCTGCCTTCCCGTTCATCTCGGTGCTACTCTGGCTCACCTGACGACAGGCCATCGATGACCATTCCGAAACTAGCGAACTCCCGCCTTTGCGTGAACATGAGGGATCTTCTGTTCTTCAAGGTTCTCGCGGAAACTAAAAGCGCTACCATTGCGGCCGAACGGTTGGGCATTACCCAATCGGCCGTGTCCCAATCCGTGGCCCGGTTGGAGAGATGGCTCGGGGCAGCACTCCTGGACCGTTCCAACCGGCCGATCCGAATTACCCTCGCCGGGGAGATCCTGTGGCATCGGGCGACTGACATATTAGAGATGGTCAATGGCACGGCGGAAGAGATAAGAGCAGGATCAAACGCCAAGATCAGCCTTGTTCGACTTGGCATGGTTGACTCTTTCGCGACTACCGTAGGACCTGACGTCGTCAAGGCTCTTCAGGGTCGAGTTGAGCAGTTGCGCGTCTGGTCGGGGATTTCCCCATCACTTTGCGCCGACCTGCTCGACCGATCTCTCGACGTCATCGTTTCCATCGATCCTATGGTGGAACACCCGGAATTGGCACGCGAGTTGATTTTTCGGGAGACCTTGGTGGCAGTCGTTCCACAGGGGGTGAACCAACGCTTCCAGAAGCTCTCGATCGAGCAGATATGCGTCGAACTGCCACTGGTGCGCTACAGTGGACGGTCCAGCATGGGTCGAATGGTAGAATACTACCTGAGCAAGCGCAGACTCGCTCCTAATAGAACCCTGGAATTCGACGCCAGCGAGGCTGTTCTGAGGATGGTCGCGACTGGTATTGGCTGGACGATCACAACCCCGCTGTGTCTGTTGCAGGGGCATGGCCAAATGATGGACATCGGCATGATGCCATTGCCGCCACCGCCGATCTATCGCCGCATCTATCTGGTGTACCGCCCCAACGAATTGGGTGAGTTCATGTCCGAAATTGGAAGAATCTGCCGCGCCTGCGTCGAGACATCAATTCTGCCAAACCTGCGGAAGCTGGCACCCTGGGCCTGCGCCGAAACCGCCGAAGAGGCGCCATCTTGAATTGACTATCCTGTTCCAATCCATCCCCCGCATCCAGGGTCATCCGGGGCGGATGGGGAAGGGCCGTCAATGTTTATCCATGATCCAGAGGGCAAAATTGTGGACCACAAGGGGCCCTGATCGAAATGATCCCCGGCAGCCCTGGCTAGCCCGGTCGACTGGGATGCCGCTGCGACACTCTTGCTGCAAGACGAATGTCGCATAGTCCCTAGGATGCCGTCCCGGCCTGGGTCTCCTTCGCCACCTTCACCCCTAGCTTCACCTTCTTCCCGGCCATCGCCGCCGCGATCCAGTCCGCTGTCTCCTGCGATGCCGTTGCCATGATGCCCTCGCTACCCAGGTTGACGTAGGTGTCGCGGATCTTGCCCAGGGAATGGCCCAGTAGTGCATCTCCGATAGCCAAGGGGTAGCCCAGTTCCGTGCAGGTGGTCATGAAGGTGCGCCGGAGGTCATGGGGGGTGACATCGGCAAGTTTGGCCTCATCCATCACGCGCGCCCACATTTTGGCGAGACCAACGATGGGGTTACCGCTAAGCTTCCGGCCCGGGAAGACGTAGGCACCTAGCTGTCGCTGCCAAACAGGTTGTTCACCCGAGCCAACCTGGGATGCTTTTGTTTGCGGACAACAGCATAAGGAGGGCTCGGGTGAACCTTCATAGGAAAGCAAGGACCTGCCCTGAAA
>JBELAL010000096.1:0-5013 GCA_049508835.1 Holophaga sp.
AGGAGCGGAGCAAAGCCCTGGCGGTTTGGCTTCACTACTACAATAACCATCGACCGCATTCGTCCCTGGGAGGCAGGCCTCCCGCCTCAAGGGTGAACAACGTGTTTAGCCTCGACAACTAGGTGCCGGCCCAGGGAGGCCAGCAGCAGCCAGTTGCGGTTGCCGCCGTAGCCCTGGCCCAGGAGCAGGGCGGCGCCCTTGACCCGCTCCTCCAGCCGGGCCAGGTAGCAGGCCTTCTCCTGCGGGCCCAGGCAGGCGATGGTCAGCCCGGGATGGTCCGTGGCCAGCCGGGCCAGGCCGTCCGCCAGTTCTGGGGCGGTCCCGGGGGCGGCGTCGTCGGCCACCAGGAGGGTCACGCCCCGGTGGCCGTGGCGGCGCAGGTTGTCCGCGTACTCCCCGGCGGTCCGCCAGGACTGGGGCCGGATGGTCGGAATGCCTAGCACCGTGTCTCTCATCGCATCCTCGGCAACGAACGCCAAGCCCTGCCCCCGCGCCGGCGCCGGCCGGACGGGAAGCGCGCCCTGGCGGGGCCCTTCGGCCCGGCACAAGGCTCAGGCGGAAGGCGTCAGGAAAGCGTCAAGGTTCGAGGTCCGGGGATCAAGAAATCGACAAGATCCATCGGCTGCCGGCCCGGGCGGTTTGGTAAATATTCTGGAACCGCGCTTGCCTTGATTAATTAGTAATACATATTGTCCTCGGTTCCGACCTGGGCCGGAAGGCCCTGGGCGAGCCCCAGCGAACCTCTGCCCACGGACGCCCTGCCCACCTTGACCCTCCGCCCCTGCCCTTCCCGCAGCTCCGCCCTCCTCGCCGTCCTCCTGCTGGCGGGCGGCGTCCCGGCTCCGGGGGCGGAACTGCGCCGGGAGCTGTTCAACCGTTCGGGGCAGCCGTGGCGGCTGGCCCTGGTGGAGAGGATCCGGGCCAACCTGGGCCGGATGCGCATCATCGACAAGTTCAGCGGCCGGACCGTGGGCACCCTGGACAAGACCGGGGAGAGCCTGGTCATCCCCGCCGGGGCCCGGTACCTGGTGGAGTTCGCCGAGGAGAACCGGACCTTCTTCCACGACTTCATCCTCCAGGACCAGGCCGGCAGCTACGTGGAGTACCTCGCCTCGGTGCCCTTCGCCGCCGACCCCGTCCCGGTGGTCGCCTACAAGGACAAGCACGTGGGGCCGCCCCTGGACCGGGCCACGGACGAGGCCATCCTGCGCCGGATCGAGGACGCCATCAGCACCGACGACGGCAACTTGATCATCCGCCAGGACGCCATCTGCCCCCGGGGCGTGCCCGCCGGGAACCGGTGAACCTCCCGGACGGACGGGCTGGCAATCTTCCTGCCCCGGGGGGATGGAGCCCGGGATGATCGGGAGTCATGTCTCAAATATCACAACCATTCATCGACTATGCGTAAACCCCCTATAATTCATCAAGGAGATGGCTCCGTCCGGCCCCGGGCTTCCCTGGACCGTTCACGAACCTGCCGGCCGTGGGCGAAGCCGGCGAGCAAACGGCCAACACGCGGCAACGTCCGGGGAAACCCCCAAGGAAACCCAATGCTCAACATCACCGATGTGCGGATCACCAAAGTCGAAGGGGACGAGAAGCTGCGCGGTTTTGCGGCCCTGGTCATCGACGACAGCTTCGTGGTCGGCGACCTGAGGGTGCTGGAAGGGGACGAGGGCTATTACGTGGCCATGCCCAGCAAACGCAAGCGTGATGGGTCCTTCAAGGACATCGCCTATCCCCTGACCAACGAGGTGCGCGACGCCATCGAGGAGCGGGTGCTCCTGGCCTACGAGGCCGCCACCGGCACCCGGACCGTCTCCCGTCTCGAGCGGGGCGAAGCCACCTTGGTGCGGGCCGACCTGCTGGGCGTCGAGGAGTTCGGCTTCACCCCCAAGAACAACCCCTGACCTGCCCCTTCTGGACGCAAACCCCGCCCCCACGCTAGAATCCAGGTTCCCTGGGGAGTAGCCAAGTGGTAAGGCAGCAGGTTTTGATCCTGCGTATCGAGGGTTCGAATCCTTCCTCCCCAACCAGTCACAAGCCCGACCAAATGGTCGGGCTTGTTGGTTAAAGGCCCCGGCTACAGGAAACCGCGCGGGGTGGGGCCTCCGGCGCACCCGAAGATGCTCCGTGGCAGAGGCCAACGCCTGCCGGCCTGGCTCTCCCCGGCCCACTCCCGCTCTCCCGGCGCTATTCTCGTACTCTCCCGGGCCGATTCCCGGCCAGAGAGTTGAAGAACCCTCGAATTCTGCCCCGAACCGCAATTTTGGACTTGATGCCGCCGGAGATTGGAGCGGACATGCTGGAACCCCTTCAAGGAGGCCCCGATGCCCATGAAACCTCACCCCGGCGAAGCCTTGCCCCAGGAAGGCCGGCGCCTGAAAGAGCTCACTGCCGCCCTGGACCGGCTCCAGACCTTCACCCTCAAGCAGCTCAAGGCGGAGCACCTCCGGCTTCTGGGCTTCGAGGCCCGCTCCAAGAACCTCGTCTACCTTCGTCGGCGCATCGCCTGGCGCCTGCAGGAGTTGGTCGACGGCGGCCTCTCGGAACTGGCCACCACCCGCCTCCAGGCCCTCATGCCCGAGGAGTTGCCGGTCCGCAAGCCTAAGGCTCTCCTGGAAACGCCCCCAGCGCCGAAGGCGGCCAAGCCGGTGCCGCCGCGCGACCCACGGCTCTCGGCCATGGGCACCATCCTGGAGCGAGCCTTCAAAGGTGCAACTCACCGGGTGGAAGTCCTCTCCGATGGATTCCTCTATCAGGGAACCCGCTACCCGAGCCTGTCCACCGTCGCCAAGGTTATCACCGGGACCTCCTGGAACGGGTTCCTGTTCTTCCACTGCATGACCCAGGAGGTCACCGATGCCAACCCGAACGCCTGATGCCCAGCCCCTCCGTTGCGCCATCTACACCCGCAAGTCCACGGCACAAGGCTTGGAGCAGGCCTTCAACTCCCTGGACGCCCAGCGGGAGGCCTGCCTGCGCTTCATCCAGAACCAACCCGGATGGGCCCCCTGCCCCGTGCCCTACCAGGACGGCGGCTTCTCCGGCTCCTCCCTGGAGCGCCCCGGGTTCCAGAGCCTCATGGCCGACCTGGAGGCCGGCGTCCTGGACGTGGTGGCGGTCTACAAGGTGGACCGGCTCTCCCGTTCCTTACTGGACTTCGCCCGGGTCATGGAACGGTTCTCCGCCCGAGGCGTGGCCTTCGTCAGCGTCACCCAGAATTTCTCCACGGCGGACGCCATGGGCCGCCTGACCCTGAACATGCTTATGAGTTTCGCCGAGTTCGAGCGGGAGATGATCACCGAGCGGATCCGGGACAAGGTGTCCGCCCAACGAAGGAAGGGCTGCTGGACGGGCGGTATGGTGCCCTTTGGCTACCGGGTGGAGCAGAAGCGGCTGGTGGTGGTCCCCGAGGAGGCCAAATGGGTGGGGCGATTGTTCCAGTCTTACTTGGGAGGGATGTCCGTCTTGGACTTGGTCCAGACCCTGAACGCCGAGCAGGTCCCGTTCAAGAGCGCACTCAAACCCCGGCCGGATCCCTGGAGCAAGGCCGCGGTCATCCGCTTGCTCCGAAACCGGCTCTACACCGGTAGCATCTCCTCTCATGGAAGTTGGTACCCGGGCCAGCATGAGACTCTTATCGATGCCGCCACCTTTGATCGGGTCCAAGGGCTGCTGGCGCACCAGAGCCACCGCATCAAGGGGGTGTCCCGGAATGCGCATTACCTGGTGCGTGGGACCCTGAAGTGCGGTGCCTGCGGAGCCGCCCTGACCAGCGCCTCAACGCGACGGCGGGGACGAACCTACCGTTACTACCGCTGCACGACCCGGGAGAAAAAGGGCAAGCAGACCTGCCCCACGCGGCAGTTGTCGGCGGAAGCGCTGGAGGCCTTCGTGGTGGATCAGCTGCGTAGGGCCATTCGGGAAGGAAGGATCAGTGCAGAGTCCGTGGCGGCGAAGGCCGAGCGGATCGCCTCATCAGTGAGGCAACACCATGCGACCCGAGAGTTGCTGCTCAATGGGCAAGCCACGGGCCTCTCTGACCCGTGCCTGAGCGACTTGGAGCGGGAGATTCGGTCGTCGGAAGAGGAGGAGGCGGAACTGCGCTGGGTGGCCGGCATTCTTGGGAATTTCGATGTGCTCTGGGATCTGCTCTCACCGGGCAATCAGCAACGGCTGGTCCAGAACCTCGTGAAGGAAGTGGTGGTGGCGGAGCGTGACGGTCTGCTCCGGGTGACCCTAAGGGATCTGGCGGCATGAGCGATGAACAATCGGTGAAGGCGGAATTGACGTTCGAGGCCCCCCTGTTCCGAGTCCGGAAAGGGATGGCCGCAGGATTCAGCTCCCTGGAACCCGTCCAAGCCATCGCGGGCTGGAAACCCACCGCCCTGGCACGGGCCCTGGCCCTTGGCTATCGGATCCGCAAGGCGGTGGAGGCGCGGGAAGTGGCGAGTTTCAGCGCGGCCGCTCGGCGGATGAAGCTATCGCCCCAACGGGTTTCCCGGCTGGTGAAACTGTCCTTCCTACCGCGTGAGATCCAAGAAGGGATTCTGGGAGTCCCTACCTTGCGCTGACTCTTAATCAGAGGGTCCAGGGTTCGAGTCCCTGAGGAACCACCAGAAAATGTTAGACTTAGGCCCACCAAAAGGTGGGCCTTCTTGTTTCATGACACCCTGATGACACCCTGGGGCGAAAACCCATCCTAGGTCACACATGGAAATTTGGCCGATGCCGTCAGTGCTGCCAGGCCTGCCCTTGGTCTGGTGGAACGTGAGCTTCCGGTTGGCGTGCGCATGAGCGCCCGCCAACCGTGCTTGACGGCCCAGGGCTGATGGTTGGGCACCCTGAGATCAGGCTGGCAGGTTCAGCCCGACCACGGTCTCCTGGTAGTTCCAGGGCATCCACTCCTCGGGGTTTTCTTCCACGAAGGCGTGGTAACGCAGCAGGGTGACCAGGTAATCGAAGGGGTTGGCCCCGTTGAGTTCGGCGCTGTGGATCAGGCTCATG
>JBELAL010000097.1:0-4967 GCA_049508835.1 Holophaga sp.
TGATATCCCTCTATGCTATTGGAGCCACGAATCGCGCGCGCGAACAAGTTCCTTCTTAGCAGACCGGTCCACTTGCGAGATGTCCCAACGGCGTAGCTGAGATTTTCACGCAGCTTATTGATCGAATCGATTACCCTAAGCTCCGCAACGTCGAGCTCAGGGCAATTGAATAGCACGTTCCACCTCCCCCAATTCGGCAAATTCATGTCGGAAAATCAGTAACAAATCAACTTCAAGTATTATATTATACGACTTCAAGTAAGAATGCAATTGAATTTCTCTTGGCAAAGTATGCATCTCATGCACAATGGTCAGTATGGACAAGCTGTCAGACCACCAGTATGCGAATGATGATGCGATCCCCTTACCTGGCCGACAAATGCCTTCTCGAAAAAGATCGAGAATCACCTTGCGTCAGTGGCCCTGTGCTTCGTGTACTACAATTATAGCTTCGGCGCCGATGAAAACCGGACCAAGCAGGCCCGACTCCATGAGCGGATCGTCCTTGGTCCAAAACTTCCAGGTTGTAAAGGTCAGGCGCCCTGTAGGGCTGGGCTTCTGCGCGAGGAACCATTGTGGCCAGCGGGCGAGCGCCGCACCATAGTTGGGGGGAGTCGGATTTCCGGGTGTTGAAGGTGGTATCCACTCGCAGTCGTCCGGCAACTGCTCGTCGCCGATCAGGCGGTTGGGCCATAGGTTGACCACGCTCACCAGCAATTCATTCGCGCCCGCGTGAAGGAAATCAGTGATGTCCGCACGAAAGGGCGGCTTCCACAGAATGCCGAGATCACGCCCGTTCAGCTTTGCCTGCGCAATGACGCTGACGCGCCCCAGATCCAAGTAGAGGCTGAGATTTCGAGCCAGCATTTCTCGAGGCACTTCGAATTGGCGCCGGTAAGTCGCGGTGCCGGAGAAGTACTTCACGCCGGGATTGGGGTGATCCGTCCAGGAGATGAGTCGCTCCAGTGTCACATGTTCGGGGGCACCCCAGCCCTTGGGGAATCCCAATTCCCACGGTCCCCCGATCTCGATGGGGTTCGGCAACGCCGGGACCTCGGCCTTGAGGGTACGGCCGGCAGCGGTCTTTAGCTCATAGGTTCCAGGCTGGGCAACTTTGATGTGGTATTCTGTGGCGCCTCTGTGTTCCACGCCAACGGCTTCATGCCCGAGCTGCGTTTCGGGAGCAGGCGTGGGAGCGAGTCCCGAAAGTTCTACACCGTTTCGCCGCAGTGAAATCACTCGGTCCGTCAGCGAGGTGGCGCTGCTTCGGAAAACCACGAACACCGACCCGCAGGAGTCCAATGCGAGCGGGATCATCGTGCTGTCGGCCCTTTCGTCGTAAACGGCAACCGGTTCAATCCGACCCGTGTCCGGCCACCACAATTCCGGCCGCTTTCCTGCGACGCGGAACGTGCACAGAAATCTCCGGGCCTCCGGGAGGGCGCTCGCCACAAAGTAAAGGTCATCGCCGTCGATTTCGTGGTGAATGTAGCGAATCTCCTCACCCGGCGTCACACCAAAACACGCGAAGTCGGGCCGCGCATCCATTCCCGCGAGCACGTCCGCGAGAGGCTTTCCCCACACCACTTTGCCCTTGCCATAGAGGGTCTCGGTAATGCTCACGCCATCGCAGTCGCCCCACAGTTCGGCGGCCAGTTGTTGCACCTCGGCGTCGCAGCGTGGGTAGTCGGCCAGGCTGGGCGAACTTGCGGGGCGCGGACCGACCACCCGCGCCCCCGCGACGACCAACTCCTTGATTTTCCCCAGCAAGGCAGGCGTTATGGTACGTCCCGGCGGCAAAACCAAGATCCGGTAGCTCATTCCGCTTGGAAGAACCAGCCGGCCGTCACGCACCGTCATCTGCTTCAGCAGGACTTCAGGTGGCAGGTCGTCAAAGTCATATCCGGGGGGTATGACGGGATCCAACGACTCGCGTTTTGGGAAAGAGTTGGGTGAATTTTCACTGCCCAGGTAGGCCACGTCGGCCACGAACTGCCCGCTCTGTAGCATGGACTGGCAGCGGGCGAGGTACGTATTCCACGCTCGGGACTGCTCCCACCACGTGTTCGTGCGTTCGTAATGAATGCCAAACGGTCCAAGCGTCATGCCAGGCTTCCGGTCCAGCCAAGGTTGCATGGTATAGAGGTCGAGTACATGGCGGTTGACGCCCAGCGTGAATGCCAGGTCGCCCAGGGGTTTCATCCGGAACGGATGGCTCTGCCACTTTGAACTATCCGGCTCGGCCGTGAAGGATTCCGCCGCGATAATCGGCTTGCCGTAGACGTGCCCGGCCGAGGCCATCGCTTTGCACCAGCCCATAAGAAAATCCCACCACGTGGGTACACCCGACCAGAATTCACACATGGGCACATCAGCGCGACCGCCGTAGGCAACGTCGTCGAACGGCCCTGAGCCGTAAGCCTCGATCGACAACGTCAGTCCATGCTGGTGGCTGATCTCCCTCAGGTGTGCGGCGTAGTTCTCCAGCAGGAGATCGCCGACCGTCCGCCGCAGGTCCCACAGGAAACGCTCCGAGATTTCCCGGCTTTCCACGGCCCGGCCGGTCAGGACGGCCAGATACGGGAGCAGGTCGTAGCCGCGCCGCTTTTGGAATTCTTCCCGGAATCCCGGCGTCCAGTTCTGCGCGCCGACTTCCCAACTGTCGACGTGCGTCATCTTCAGAGCTTTTCCATTAGCGGCCGCCTGGTCCTCCAGCAGTTTTCCAATCAAACCCGCGAAGTGCGCCTCCACCGCCTTCTTACTGAGCTTGTCGCACTCAAGGCCGAGGCTTTCTTTCGGCGCCGGGTGATTCATTTTTCCGGTGGATGTGTGTCCGATGCGCAGCACGGTCCACTTGCCGGCAGGTACTTCCCAAGTGAGGCGCCCTTCGCTGTCCAATTTGTTGCTGAGATCCAGAATCTGGTCCCGGCGGACAACCATCTCGGGGGTCAGGGCGGGCTCCCCGGAAAACACCTCCTGACGCACGTAGGCCGCTTTCCCAGGAATGTCTTCGATCCGGAGGCCGGAATGAAGTTCCACCTCACTGAGTGGAAACCCTTTGCCAAAGGTTTGGAAGAGCCAGTCAGCCTCTATCGGGGGCCCTTTCATGGCGATCCTGAAATAGCGGGCGGTCACCTTCGGGAAATTCACCGAAGAAACCGGCCAGCGCATCTTGAACCGGCCAACGGTCTGGAAGTGTTGGCCATCGTCGGAAGCCTCCAGCGTCCCGGTGATCTCCGCGTTCCAAGGGTCGAGAGCGATGGTCAAGGCTTGCGCCGTGAAGGGTTCAGGGAAATCAATGTTCAGGTACAGCGGCTGGTCCGCTTCGGGCGGTGGCAGCAGGGCAACCGTAGCGAGGTTGCCGTCGATGAGCTTGGTGGCATCGAAACTCTTCCGCTCGAGGCCATACGTCAGCTTGGGAGAACGCTCCGCCATCCGCACGCTCTCCGCAGGGGGCGTGGGAAAGGCCAGCACGGCGATATCCTGATAATAGTCTTCAACCGTCTTCGGTTGTGGAAGCGTTCCCGTAAAACGCTTCGGGCCCTCGAGGGCAGTCTCGCTCAATACCATCACCTGCATGGATAAATCCGGCGTTATCCAGGGGCCGCCGCTGCCGGTGTAACCCCCATCATTGTTCATGTTCATGGTGATGCCAAGGCGCGTGGCTTCCTTCACCGCATGCTGGATTAACTCCCTCCACTGGGGGCTCAAGAAGCGCGCAGGCCCCTTAGGGGTAAACAGGGCGCATTCCATATACAAAACTCCACGAATGCCTACCCGGTGCATCGCCTCGAGGTCGGCAGTGACGCCTTCCCTGGTGATGTTGCCATCTGAGACAAACCAGTAGACCCACGGCCAGGCGGCATCGGGCGGCTCTAGAAATGCCTGCTCCAATGTTTCCCGTTGCACACTCCCATATTCCGCAGCCTGAAGCAGGGCCTGCGCGCTGCTCAGGTTGGGGAGGGCGGGGACCGCCATGACCCACGCAGCGGAATTCCTCAAGAACGTTCGCCGGTTGGAAATGAATGCCATGAAACTACCTCCGTCGGGAAAGGTCCCTCTTTCGACTTTAGAGTACCGTAACTATACCAACCCACTAAGAATCAAACCCGAGTTTCCCCCCTCATCCGGGATTTGGGTTTTGATTTCCCCGGCGACCGCTAATTTACCCTTACTGGCCTGTGCATGGAAGGATTAAACTTGGTCGGCTTCCTGGCCCCCTCCTTAATGCGGGCCGAGTTTGTGACTCCACCTTGTCTGCTCAGCGCGCTAGAAATTGCCGATGAAGCCCCTCCCGCCGAGTCAGAAATTCACTTTGCCCCTGCCTTAGTCCGACTGCTTCGCTCGGGGGTTGACGCCACCGGATATGGCTGCACACTTCATCGAAGGCCTGCCAGAATCGTCGAGCCGAGGCTAAGGCGCCAAATCCCAGCAGGGGATAGTAGCGCGGTTGGATGCCCCAGTGCTTCTATTCCAGGCGATGCTTCAGATAAGCATCGGGGTGATGCCGGACCTCCACGCCCAGAACTTTCCACCGCCCGAGGGGGCGCCGTGTCCGGCCCTGCTTGTCGACTCGGCGTGGCCGTATTGAAAAAACAAGACTTAGCACTTCAAGTGTGGAAGTTGGGAGAGGGGATCGTAAGGTGGGAAAAATGCCCCAGTGTGCTTGTGCAATCGCCCAATTTGTCCTCGCCACGTCGAGCTGTTGGTCCGGGATGACTTGCATATCGTCGCCATCTAATTGATAGGACAATAAATCAATCGAATTTGACCGAATCATCCCTTTGGTTCGCCATGTGCTATGATACCTTCGACGCCGCATGGGGCGTTACACGTTTGTTACACACTAGAGCTGCTGAATTCTGGCTCCGCCTGACCCACGGTGGCGCCGGAGGAATTAGCAATTGAAGGTACGGGCAAGCGTGCTGTCGTGATTGTGGGCAGCCAGGGCTCAGTCTTCATTCTCC
>JBELAL010000098.1:0-4352 GCA_049508835.1 Holophaga sp.
TCTGGCCCGGCTACAGCGAGAACATGCGGGTGCTCAAGTGGATCGTGGACCGGGTCCACGGGCGCGGCTACGCCGCCGAGACCCCCCTGGGCTGGGTGCCCCGGGAGCAGGACCTGGACCTGAAAGGCCTGGAGAACTTCGGCAGCGAGAAGTTCCAGGAGGTGATGAGCATCCACCGGGACGAGTGGCGCCACGAGGTGCTGCTCCAGGAGGAGCTGTTCGAGAAGCTCTACGACCACCTGCCCAAGGAGTTCTTCCACATGCGCCAGCTGCTGCTCAGCAGCTTCTGGCGCTCCTCCGAGAACATGGGGCAGCCGTCCAATCCCCCGTGAACGTGATTCATTGTTCCCGCAAGCACCCATGGTTGCCCCATGGCTTCCGCTGAACCCTGTGAATATGAGGAATCCCCTGAGAATTGAGCTTCAAAAAACGAAAAGGAGATAGCTATGAAAATGTCCGAGATTTTCGGGCCTCATGACAAGGTTCCGACACCCAAGCTGTTCTTCGAGCGCACCGAGTTCGAAGCCCGCATCCAGCGGACGCGCCAGGCCATGGCAGCCGCCGACATCGACCTCTTGGTCGTCACCGACCCCGCGAACATGTCCTGGCTCACTGGCTACGACGGCTGGTCGTTCTACGTGCACCAGTGCGTGCTGCTGCCCATGGAGGGCGAGCCGGTCTGGTTCGGACGGGAAATGGACGCCCATGGAGCCCTCCGGACCTGCTTCATGAAGCCGGAGAACATCACCTGCTACCCGGAGTACTACATCCAGACGCCGCTCCACCATCCCATGGAATACCTGTGCCTCCAGGTGATCAAGCCAGGGCGCTGGGCCAGGCTGCGGATTGGGGTGGAGATGGACAACTACTATTTCACCGCCGCCGCCTTCGAAACCTTGAAGCACAATCTGCCGGAAGCGGTCCTGCTCGACGCGAACCTCTTCGTCACCTGGCAGCGGGCCGTGAAATCGAAGCGGGAGATCGAGTTCATGCGCATGGCCGGCCGCATCGTCGAGAAGATGCATGCCACCATCCTGGAACTGATCGACCCGGACATCCGCAAGAGTGATCTGATCGCCGAGATGTACAAGTCAGCCATCTCCGGCGTGGATGGCGAGGGTGGGGACTACCCGTCCATGGTCCCCTTCGTGCCGACCGGCGAGGAGTCAGCCGTGCCCCACTTCACCTGGGACAATAAAAAGTTCGGCAAGGACGCCGGCACCTTCTTTGAGATTGAAGGTGCGTACAGGCGTTACCACTGCCCCACGGCGCGCACGTACTACCTCGGCAAGCCGCCCAAGGAACTGATGGAGGCGGAAAAACTGACCCTGGAAGGCATCCAGGCCGGCCTGGAGATGGCCAAACCCGGGAACAAGTGCGAGGACATCGCCAACGCCTTCCTCGCCGTGCTGCACAAGGGGGGCATCGAGAAGACCAGCCGGTGTGGCTATTCCATCGGCACCACCTATCCCCCGGACTGGGGCGAGCACACCGCGAGCCTGCGTCCAGGAGACAAGACCATCCTCAAGCCGGGCATGACGTTCCATTTCATCCCCGCATTGTGGATGAAGACCTGGGGGATCGAGATCACCGAAAGCCTCCTCATCACGGAGGCCGGGGTCGAGACGCTCAGCCACGTTCCCCGGCAACTGTTTGTGAAGGATTGAAGAATTGAGAGGTTCGCCTTGACGACACAGAAAATTAGAGAGTTATCCGAGAAGTTCCTGCCTGAAGTGACCAAAATCAGGCATCAGCTCCATATGCAGCCCGAGCTTGCCTATGAGGAGCATCGTACCTCCCGACTCATCCAAGAAACCTTAGCATCGATCGGTATCCCCTATACTTCGGGTCTTGCCGGCACCGGTGTCATCGGCATCATCGAAGGCCCCGTTGCAGGCAAGACGGTCATGCTCCGCGCGGACATGGATGCCTTGCCGGTCCAGGAAAATACAGGCCTGGAATATTCATCCCAGGTCGAGAACAAGATGCACGCTTGCGGGCACGATGGACACGTTTCCGGTCTGTTGGGCGCCGCAATGATATTGAACGAGTTGCGGGACCAGATCCACGGCAAGGTCAAACTGGTCTTCCAACCCGCGGAGGAAGTCACCAACAGCGGCGCAGCCCAGATGATCCGGGCCGGTGCTCTGGAGAATCCGCACGTGGATGCGGCCTTCGGTTGCCATCTCTGGGGCGAATTGAAGGAGGGGATCGCACAAGTCTTTCCAGGTCCCATGATGGCGGCCTGCGTGGATTTCAAGTTCACCATCCTGGGCAGGGGAGGACATGGGGCCTTGCCGCACCTGACGTTGGACCCCATCAGCATGGGGGCCCAGGCCATTACCTACATACAGAACATCATCAGCAGGCGAACCGACCCCATGGAAACGGCCGTCCTTACCATCGGCTCCATCCACGGAGGCGAGACGGGAAATGTGATCCCCGACAAGCTGGAAGCAGAAGGCATGATCCGAACGTTCAACGAGCAGGTGGGAGAGAGAATCATCAAGGATATAGAAAACATCCTGAAGGGGATCACCCAATCTCAAAATGCGAATTACAAGTTCGAGTACGACAAAGTTTCGCCTGCCGTCATTAATGATCCCAAGCTGGCCGAACTCGCTACCAGGTCGTTCACGGAACTCTTCGGAAAGGAAAGAGTTGAAGTAATTCCCAAGCCGACCATGGTTAGTGAAGATTTCTCCCATTATGGGACATTTATTCCATCCATGTTTATTTTCATTGGCATCGCCAAGGATGGAAAAGTGCCCATCCTTCATCACAATCCAAAGTTTCAATGGGAGGACAAGAATCTTTCCATGGTTTCAGCAGGATTCGCCAAAATTGCGATTGATTACCTCGATGAAACATGGGACAAAAAAGGAGGTGAGGCCGAAAACCAAAGCTGTATCAAGACCCAGATTGAAGTCAATGATTGGACCGTGGATCCTGCCTAATTTCGTTCAAGTTGATTCTTTATTAGGGCAGGTCACATCTTCGAATTCGGATTATTCAAGACGTCCCTTCTATTCATATCATTTCCCTTCAACCGCAACGCGTACCCCCACTTCGGAAAAGGACGACAACATGCGATTCCATAACACCGCTTTAGCCTTCTGTCTGTCTTCCCTGATCGGTGCCGGCGGCGCCGCTTCGGCCCAGGACATCACCATCGCCACGGCCAGCCCGCTCACTGGCACCTGCGCCCAGGACGGCAACGCCATCAAGGACGGCGCCATCCTCGCCGCCGAGATCATCAACAGCAAGGGCGGCATCAACGGCCGCAAGATCAAGGTGGTCTCCGAGGACGACCGGGCCGACCCCAAGGAGGCCGCGACCGTGGCCAACAAGCTGGCCAATGAGAAGGACGTCATTGCCGTCATCGGCCACTACAATTCCAGCTGCACCCTGGCCGGCCATCCCATCTATGCCCGGGGCCACCTGCTCGAGCTGAGCCCAGCCTCCAGCGCCCCGTCCATCAGCGTGGAGGGCGCCAAGCCCAACTCCTATATTGCCCGCGTGATCGGCACCGACGCCATGGAGGGCGCCTTCGTCGCCAAGTGGATGGTCAAGGACAAAGGCTTCAAGAAGGTGGCCATCCTGTGGGAGAACGACGACTACGGGATGGGCCTGAAGGATGTGGTTGAAAAAGAGGCCCAGGCCGACGGCGGGCAGTGCGTGGCGACCGAATCCTACTACATGGGCGAGAGCAAGGACTTCCGCCCGATCCTGACCAAGGTCCGCGGCCTGAACCCCGACTGCATCTTCATCGCCGGGCTGTACAACGAGGCGGCCCTGATCGCCAAACAGGCCGCCGACATGGGCTGGAAGCCCAGGATCTTCGGCACCGACGGGGTGCTCTCTCCTGCCCTGGTCACTCTGGGCGGGCCTGCCGTCGAGGACTTCCGTCTATGCGGAATGTTCGTGCCGGATCTGCCGAAACCGGAGATCCAGGAGTATTGCAAGGCCTTCAGGGCCAAGTACAATGCCGAGCCGGCGCTGTACGATGCCATGGGCTATGACGCCATGCTGGTGATCGCCGAGTGCATCCGGAAGGGCGGCGCCACCCGCGAGGGCATCTGGAGCCAGTTGCATTCCGTGTCGGTCCAGGGCGCGACCGGATTGAACCGGTTCACGGCGTCCGGTGACGTGAACAAGGATTGGCTCAAGCTGCAGATCAAGAACCAGAAGATCGCGCTCGCCGAGAACTAGGGTGGCCTGAGATGCAGGCCCTGCAGCAGCTCGTCCAACAGATCATCAACGGACTGGTCATCGGATCGGTCTATTCGCTCGTGGCCCTGGGCTACACGATGGTGTTCGGCATCCTGGGCTTCATCAACTTCGCCCACGGC
>JBELAL010000099.1:0-4260 GCA_049508835.1 Holophaga sp.
TTGGCGGCGGCGGTCGCCTGCGTTTGCAGCAGGGCGGCCCGCTGCGGGAAGGCGGTCTGAAGCTCGGCCTCGGCGGCCTGGTCGGGGAAGATCGCCTCCACCCCGTCAGTGGCGGTCGGGTCGGGCTGCGGCACATAGTTCGCCGGTACCGCTGAGCAACTGGTTCCGTGGTTGGAGTAGGCATAGCAAGGCACGAGGTCCTCCTTAGAGGTTCAGGGTGCAGCCGTAGCACCAGGCGTAGCAGTTGGTGCCGCTGGACATGACATAGATCGGGGTGCCAACTAGAACGAGTTCGTAGAACTGGAGTCCGCCGACGAAACTACCGGTGGGGGCTTGCACGCCCCAGCTAGGACAGGTCGTGGATTGGGGTCCGCCGTAGATATTTCCGGACGCGGCGCAGATCATGTAACCGCCCATGTTCTGCAGGCCGAGCTTGATGGTGGCGGCGTTGTAGGGAAGGAAGGTCGGAATCACGTACTCGACTTGCCAGGTCGGCGTGGTGTATGACCAGGTACCCAAGGTGCCGGAGCAGATTAGCTGGGGCTTGTCGAAGGCGTAGGCGCACCCCTGCTGCCAGAACGGGACGATGTTCTTGCTGGCATCGGTCAGCACGAAGCTCATCAGCTTCTTGTAGTTGTAGCCGGTCGGCAGGGTCGGGGTCACTCCGGTGGGGACCGCGAAGGCCGTGATGTTACCGCCCTGGCTGGTGGCGATGGCGTAAACGTCGTAGACGGTGTTGGCCGTAAGTGTATAACCGGATTGGAGCCCTCCCGCTCCAGCGGTGGCCAGGTTAAGGACCATGGTCGGGTTGTAGAAACAGATCGGCAGGGAGTTGGTGACGCCGAACTGGGTCAGGACGACCTGGAGGGCCCAGAACTCGGTGCTGGCGCCGGTGGTGTCGCTGCCGCCTTGGAGGGTGACGAAGCCACCTGCCCCGGTCTGGCCGTTCACCGGCAAGTGGATGGCGTTCTCCAGGGCCTTGCGGGCGCTCACCACATCAGCCCACCAGTTGCCAATAGTGGTAGTGGTGGTGCCTCCCAACAGGGTGAGGGTGTTTCCGTCCGGCCAGGTCGTGGTCCAGTTCGACGGGGCGCCGGCCGTGATCAGGTTGGCCTCATAGGTGGACAGGGCGGTGTCGTAGGCCCCGCTGCTCACGCCCGCCTTTACCGCTTCGCCGTCCAGTTGGGTCTGCAATGCCAGTTCGGCATTCCATTGGCCCATGATGGTGATCTGGTCCGAGTTGGTCAGCACCAAAGTACTGTTCTGCTGGCTCACGCCGGCGACCGGAACCCCGACTATGGCATTCTGTAACGCGATCCGGGCCTGGGAGATGTTCTGCCACCAGCCCCCCAGCGCGGTCTCGATTCCCGCCACCTTAAAGGTCTGCCCATCGGGCCAAATCTCATCCCAATTCTGCGGAGCCCCCGCCGCTATCAGGCCGTTGTAAAGCGCCTCGATGGCGCCGTCGTACGCCGCGTGACTGACCCCGACCTGGTTGGCCTGCCAGTCGAGCGACCCCGGGGCCGGGTTGACCGGCGAAGCCTCGCCCACGTATACGTTCCCCATGCCGTAGGGCAACATTCCGAAGGGCGTGGTCCCGTAACCCCCAGACACAAGTTCCACCTCAAATCCGCATTGAGTGGCGAGTTCCTGAAACCACTGGGCCACCAGCGTGATCTTGTCGCTGTTCGTCAGGTAATCGAGGCTGTTCTGCTGGTTCACCCCACCCTGCGCCACCAGCGCGGCGTTGGCGTAGGAGGGCGTCCCGGCTCCCCCGCCTCCCGGTGCCACCAGTGCCGGCTTGGGCGCGGTCACCCGGTTGACATGCTGCTCCACCAGCGTCCCCATCAGTTGCAGGGCAATCTGGATCTCCTCCCGGCTGTTTCCGGTGACGGTAGGTACTCTCATTTCTTCGTGCTCCTGGTGGAAATTGAATGTTCTGGGGTCAGGCCCGCCCGCAGGTCGGCCTCCCTCCGGGGAAAACCGGCTTCGTATTCGAAGAACGCGGCACGCTCCTCCCGAAGGTCCTGGGCGTCGTCGGTGGGTAGGCCCGAGCACAGGGCTTCTAGGGTCGAGTCAAACACCGATCGGGGATTTTGGGCCAAGAGGGTATCCAGCCAAGTCATGGACACACCCCCTGGTCTTGGTCCTGCCAAAGCAGGTGTCCCGTGTGTCCCATGTGTCCCGAATGGACCAGAAGCCAATGGTAGAACGGCTTTGAGGGGGGACACATTTCCTGATCCAAAGGTGTCACCAGGTGTTACCAGCTTTTCAGACTGTCCCCCCTTACCAAGGGAAGAAGGTGAAAGGGACACATTCGGGACATCTTTGGTGACACCTGGATATGTCCCGTCTTTCATCCAATGCTGGTGCGGCTTTAGCACATTCAGAACACATGGGACATCTTGTTTGGTATTTTCGCGGCTCATTGGCCATCCTCCCTCATCCTTGCTACGGCCATGGCGCGGATGACGTAGCACCTGGGTTTTCCGTGCCCAGGGATAGATACGGTGCGGGAGTGCTCCCCTTTGGGGCCCAACTCCAGAATTCCGGCGTCGGCGCAGGCTTTGGCCACGCTGGCGGAGGAGAATCCCATGCAGGCTTCCTTCCAGGCACCCGGGGTGATGAAGAAGTCCCAGCCGTCCGCCGGACCTTCCGCCCGCTTCTTGGTTCCGGCTCGGTTGATGACATGGGCGCCGTGATCGCCGTATTCATCAAATCGGGCTTGACCATTGCGCTCCAGGAACCCAAGGACTGCCTCGATGCCGCGGTGAACCTCGGAGGCGCCGGTGAAGCCCCGCCGATCCAGCCAGGCCCGGAAACAGGTGGCCACGGCTTGGGCCGCTTCACCCTCTGGCCAGGGCAGGATACCCAAGTGTCGGGCCAACTCCCCCGCCACGGCCACCAGGGCGAACCGTCCAGCCACGCGGTGCACCTGGGCGTCAGCGCCAACAGGAACGACAGACGCGAGCCAGGCGGCTTCCATGCTCTTGAGCTTGGCCTGAAGGGCTTCCCGCCGGTCCCACTCGGTGCACAATCCTTTCAGGAAAGCCCGGGCGGCATGGCCATAGTTCTTTCGGGCCTGGGCCTTGAGGTGCTCCGCCAGCGCACCCATGCTGGGCAGTCCGTGGGCGTCTTCGAACATGCCCTCTTGCGGGCATGGGATATCGGGCACCCGCACCTCCTGCCCTGCGCGGATCACTTTACCGTCCTCGTTCACCTTGTCTTCTAGGCTTTGCTCCCCGCTGGACAGGAAGATCAGGCGCCATTGGTGCATCGGTCGAACCCCGCCTTCCCGTTTCGCCCGAACCTTCGAGGATCCGTTCGACAGCATATAGGCCGTCGCCCCGGCTTCCTTCGGGTCTACCTGGCTCATTTCGTCCAGCGGCAGGAAGCCATCGTTCCGGCTGGCGGCGATGCCCTCAAGTCCGTTCGCGGTGGCCCGCCAAGTGGGAATGCGGTCAGGGTCCTCCCACCCGCTGGCGGCGCACTCCAGACTGGTTGTTTTCCCTTTGGACGAAAAACCCATGAGGTTGAACCCCCCGCCCCCGTCCGGCCGAACCAATCCCAGCAGGGGGCCGGCGAAGGCGGCGGAGATGGCAAAGGCCAGGCGTGAATTTCTTACGGCGAACCGGGCGACGCCCTCCTGCCAGCCCTCCAGTGAACCCCGAACGGCGAGGGAATGGCCACCGGGGACCTCCCCGACGAAGCGCACCGGCTCCTCCGGCTGGCCGATGGTCTCACCGTTGGGAAGGACAAAGGCGTCATTCTGCCACCCTAGGGTTTCCACCAGGCGCACCCGGGCCTGGACCTTGGTGGCGGCCTGGCAGAGATAGCGCAAGAGTAATTTTCGCAAAGGAGTATCAGGCGGAAGGACCATCCCGCCCTGCGCCAGCAGCCGGGCCAACTCCTGTCCCTCACCGCTCAACAGTTCGAAGGGTAATGCTTCTTCGTGCGGCGTGCCGTCCAGGTCGTGCCAGCCAATGAGCAGGCGCCACCCCCGGCCGCCTTCACCTCGCTCTAGGCCCGGGAGTGTGAAAGGCGGGGCGATCCAAATACGCTCTGGCGGCTTGGGGTTGCCGTCCTCGTCTTTCTTGTTCGTGATCTTTACGTGCATCAGCCCACGGGCGCTCCATTCGAAGCCATTCACGGCCGGGCGGTCCTGCGCTTCGGCTGGACCAGGTTTCCCGCCGTCCGCAGCCGGCGGCACGTCCTCGTTCCCCGGTGGCGGAGGCATATCAGGGGGTTCGAGTGAATCAG